>NZ_JAQWGS010000001.1 GCF_029238095.1 Lacinutrix sp.
CTCCAAAAGTCTATGGGCAAACATTAAGTCGATATACAAAGCAACGCGATCAAATCACTTCTAGTTTGAATGGACTCAATACCTCAGATTCGGAATATAAGGGTCTTATTGAAAATGCATTTCAACATTTAGAAAATTTTAAGCAAACCTATACCAATAGTGCAATTACGCATAAAAAGAAGCTGATAAGTTCGATTTTCCCAGAAAAAATAGAATTTGACGGAAAAAAATGTCGAACTACAAGAATCAATGATGTGTTGAGGTATATCTTACAGATAGACAAGGAGTTACCCGAAAATAAAAAAGGACAAATCTCAAAAAATTTGAGTTTGTCCCCTTTAGTGGAGTCGGAGAGAATCGAACTCTCGTCCAAACAAGTAACAAAGTAGCTTTCTACACGTTTATTTTCTTCTTAGTTTTTCGAGTTTAAGCTGGTTAGAAACAACCCACTTTAACCTTATCTTTTTTATCTCGAAAGTGCATCAAAGCGCTACACAATCATAGTTAATTTTTACGATGTCTCAAATAGAACGCCATTAACTAAGGCTTTCTGGAGACATAAAGCTTGCTCACCTTGTGAGCCGAGGCTTAATCCTACTATAATTCGGATTAGGCAGCTAAAGCGTAGTTATTCTCGCCGTTTAAAAAGTTGACTTAGCCTTTAACGTGTTTCAAAATCATTACACGACGTGCTTACTAGTCTATTAATCTCGCTGTCAAAACCAGTCGACCCCAAATAAATAAATAGTAAATTTTTAATTCATTTCTTTTATTGAAAGAATGCAAAGTTACCAAAAAGTTTGTATAACCTTGCATTATCACTTAATTTAGTGCAAAATTTATACCGAAAAATATAAAATGAAATTCGCCATAATAAAAGAACGTAAAAATCCACCAGATCGACGTGTGGTTTTTTCTCCTACAGATTTAAAAACTTTAATAGAAAAATTTCCTAATGCTGAAGTTCTTGTTGAGTCTTCAGATATTAGAGTATTTAGTGATTCAGACTATAAAAACATAGGATTTAATGTTACTCAAGACGTAACAGATGCAGACGTCATGTTTGGTGTAAAAGAGGTGCCAATTGATGCGTTAATTCCTAATAAGAAGTATTTTTTCTTCAGTCATACTATAAAAAAACAACCTTATAATAGAAAACTACTAAAAGCAATTTTAGAGAAAAACATAGAGTTGTACGATCATGAAACTATTGTAAAGCAAAGTGGTGCAAGACTTATAGGTTTTGGACGTTATGCAGGATTAGTTGGTGCATACAATGGCTTTAGAGCTTTAGGTTTACGAGATAAATTATTTAACTTACCAAAAGTAGAAACATTAAGCGATTTGGATGCTGTTAAAGCAGAACTCGATAAAATAAAATTACCAAATATTAAAATTTTACTCACAGGAACTGGTAAAGTTGCAAAAGGTGCTAAAGAAATATTAGACCATTTAAAAATTAAGCAAGTAAGTGACGCTTTATACTTAACAAGCGATTTTACCGAGCCTGTATATTGCATAGCAGATGTTATGGAATATAACAAACGTAAGGATGGTAAAGTTGGAGATAAGTTTGCTTTTTATAAAGATGCGACTGGCTATGAGAGTAATTTTATGCCATATGCAAAAGTTACAGATTTCTTTATTGCAGGACATTTTTATGGAGATGGAGCACCTTATTTATTTACCAGAGCAGATACTAAGCATCCTGAGTTTAAAATTAACTTGGTAGCAGATATTTCTTGTGATATAAATGGTCCTGTAGCAATCACAATAAGGCCTTCAACTATTGCAGATCCGTTTTATGGTTACGATGCAAAAACTGAAAAAGAAGTTGCTTATAATGCAAAAGGTGCAATAACTGTAATGGCTGTAGACAATTTACCTTGTGAGTTGCCTAAAGATGCAAGTGAAGGTTTTGGAGAGATGTTTTTGCAACATGTAATTCCAGCTTTTTTTAATAATGATGAGAATGGTATTCTAAAGCGTGCAAGAATGACAACAAATAATGGTAAGTTAACATCAAGATTTTCTTATTTACAAGATTATGTAGATGAAAATGACTAGTGTTAATCAATAATAAAGTAAAGTAATTATTGAAAAAAAATTTAAAGACAAGTGTCAAATAATAGGCTCAAATTTTAGGCTTTAAGTTAGGAGATTTATCATGCCAGTTGTTATATTTATATAGAAATAGAAAATTATGAAATCAATAAAATATTTAATTGCATTTGTGTTTTTATTAGTACTAACATCTTGCGAAAACGACAATAATATTCCTATAAATGAAAGTGCTATAGATGGAGAATCTAATCCGTTTTTAGAAAATTTTGGTGGTGCTATACAAGCACGTTTTATAGGTACAGTTATAAACGAACAAAATAATCCTATTGCTGGTGTAACTATAAGTGTAGGTTCAGAGTTTGCTGTTACAGACGCTAATGGTGTGTTCTCAACACAAAGCGCGACTGTATATGAGAAATTTGCCAATATTAAGGCAACTAAATCTGGTTTTATTGACGGTTCGAGAGCTGTTGTTCCAACAGAAGGTGTAAACCAAGTTAAAATAATGCTATTAGATTTAGAACCTGTTGCTACAATTAATACTGGTCAGTTATTAACTATAGATTTACCAGATGGTACAGAAGTAGATTTACCAGGTAATTTTGTAAATCAGTTTGGAGGACCATACCAAGGTAATGTAGATCTTATTATTAAAACATTAAATGTAGATGATGAGAATTTTGCTTTAATGATGCCTGGTAATTTAACAGCAGAAAACACAGATGGCGATTTAAGAGTTTTAGAGTCTTATGGAATGATAGCTGTAGAACTAAGAGGAGAAAATGGAGAAGAATTAAATATCGATCCAAATGGTGATCCAGCTATAATTCGCGTTCCTGTTGGAAGTACTGTTGCAAATCCGCCAGCTACAATTCCGCTTTGGTATTTTGATGAGGAATATGGCTACTGGAAAGAAGAAGGTTTTGCTACACTAGAAGGCAATAGATATGTAGGCGAAGTTTCTCATTTTAGTTTCTGGAACTGCGATGCACCTTTTGAAACATTAGATTTTTGTGTCACTATTGTAGACCAAAACAATAATGCGATTCCTAATATTTTAGTGTTTTTAGAAAGAGACGCAACAGGTTGGTCTTCTATATCAACAGGATATACAGATGAGAACGGATTGGTTTGTGGTTTAGTACCTTCGAATGAAACTATGACTCTTGAAGTGCCAAATTTTGGTTGTGAGAATAACAGCTTTACAACAGCTTTAGGACCATATACAGACAATCAAAACATAACAGTAACGGTTCAATCTTCAAATGCTTTAACGACTAACTTAAACGCTACATTTAACGATTGCGATGGAAATGCGATAACCAATGGTTATTTACAGCTATTTTTTAATAACGACTCACAAATTATACCAATTACAGATGGAGAGATAGCTCAGGTTATAGACTATTGTTCTTCAGATACAGCATATTCTGCTCAAGCTGTAGACTTAACTAATGGTCAATCTACAACTGTTTTTAATGGTAATTTTACAGCACCAACTACAGATTTAGGTACAGAAATGTCTTGTACAGACTTATCAGATACAGATAGTGATGGTGTTATTGATATTAATGAAGACCTAAACGGAAATAATGATTTAAATGATGATGATACAGATGGTGATGGCACACCAGATTATCAAGATGAAGATGATGATGGAGATGGAGTGAATACAATAGATGAAGATTACAATAACGATGGTAACCCAATGAACGAAGATAGCGATGGAGACGGTATTCCAGATTATTTAGATGCACAAGATGTAATCGATTTTGTAATTGAGTTTTGGGCGAGTAACTGTTATACATCTGCTTTAGAATATGATTTAACAGAGACTTATGGGCAAACTTACCCAAATACCACTTTTAGTTATTTTGAAACAGAAGCAGATGCAGATACTAATACAAATGCTATAGCAAACCCAAGCAGCTATATCGATACAAATATGTTACAACAAGTATACGTGTTAGCCACAAACACAATATCTAACCAATCTGCAGTTGGTGAAATTTATTTACTAGGTGTAAACGACACAGATTCTGACCAAGACGGTTTAACAGATTGCGAAGAGCTAACAGGAGTTGATAATGGTTTTGGAAATTGTAACCCAAACGGAAACATTACAGATCCAAACGATGCAGATAGTGATGATGATGGTTTTGATGATTGCACTGAAGCAATCGCTGGAACAGATCCAAATGATATGAATGATTTTCCTAATGATGTTGATTTAGACGTTCAAATTACTGCTTCTCCAACTAGTCCAGCGCAAGGAACAAATTTTGTTGTGAGTGTTGTAGTAACTAATAGTTTTGGAGTTTCAGCAACAGGAGTATCTTTAAATTTTCTTTATAATAATACAGATTTTTCATATGCAAATCATAGTGTAGCGTCTGGAAATTACAACGTCACTACAGGACTGTGGAGTAATATTGACGATATCCCAGAAGGTACTAGTCAAACATTAACAATAATATTAACAGCTAATACTATTGGAACTTCAACTTTAACTGGAGAAATAATTACAGGAAATGAAATAGATATTGATTCTGCTCCAGGAAATTTTGATACCACTGAAGATGATTATCAAGAGATAAATGTTACAGTTAATTAAAATTACCTTCTAATTTTTCAGGTGCCTTTTTCTATTTTGATTAATAACATATACGAAATAAGACATAAACAAAAAGGCTTCCTACTAGGAAGCCTTTTTGTTTTAGCAATAAACTAAAGAATAGAAACCTCCGATGTGTTAGCTTCTCGCATCGTATCTCCATTTAGCCTGCGCTTTCCTGCTTCCATGAAATCTTTGGACCATTTGTAGTAATTAGCTTGATGGATGCTTTCTTTTCGACACAATTCTGCAATGGTAGTTTCACCACGCATTCCTTCAATA
>NZ_JAQWGS010000002.1 GCF_029238095.1 Lacinutrix sp.
CTGTTATAGTTCCTGTTGCTGAATCTATTGTTGCTCCATCTGTAGGTGCTGTGTTGAAAGTAAAGGTTCCACCTGTGTCTCCTGTTATAGTTGCTGTTGCTCCATCGCAGGTTGGTGTCATGGTGAAAGCTGGATTGTCTGTTGTTAATACAGTAAGAGAAAATGTAGAAGATGATGGACAAGTTCCTCCAAGCTCATATTCTATAGTATAGGTCGCAGAGGAAGTTCCACCCATTACAGTTCCAGTTACAGGATCAATTGTTGCTCCATCAGTAGGTGTAGGATTAATTGTATAAACACCTCCTGGAGTAGCTTCTGTCGATACTGTTCCTCCTTCACAATTTGCTATCATAGTAAAAGAAGGGTCGTTTGTAGTAGAAACTGTAAAAGTAAACTGACTCGTTGATGGACAAATACCGTTTGTAGTATAATCCACTGTATAACTTGTTCCTGATACACCATTAGTTATGGTTCCTGTATTTGCATCTAATATTGCACCATCGGTTGGCAGAGGATTGAAAACATATGTTCCACCTGGTAATGCTACAGAATCAACTGTTGCACCATCACATGTTGCTTGCATAGTGAAAGTAGAATCATCGAATGCATTAACAGTAATTGTAAAACTAGTTTCACCATAACAAGTAGGATTCATGATATCATCAACTCTAACAAAAATAGTTTGAGGAGTGCTTGTATTAGTGTATGTAGCTGGAGTAAGAATTGGATTTGTAGAAGTGGCAACATCTGTTTGTAATTCATAAAATGAAACAGTAAAATTAGTTGGATCTTGACCGTTCAAAATAACAGGCTCTAGAGCAGTTAAATCGAAAACTTCTTCACCATCATTGGAAGAATCATCACAAGTTTCTATGTCTAAAGGCTGTGTTGCATTTGCTATTGGATTAACAATTAAATTAAATACTGCATTTGAAGAAGCAATATAGCATGCTGAGTCTTGAATACTTTCAACTCTAACAAAAATAGGTTGAGGATTGTTTAATGTATTTATATATGGACTAGTAAGTGCACCTGTTCCAGCATCTGCATCTGCAAAATTTAAATAATAGGTAACATTGAAATCTGCTGGAACTTGAGTACCAAGTATTACTGCATTTTGAGAAGTTAAATCAAAAGGTGCATTACCATCATTTGTAACATCATCACAAACTTCCATATCTGGTGCTGGATTTAGAACAATATTTAAATATTCAAGTGTAAAAATATCTGTATCATCACAAGTTCCAGATTGAACATCATCTATTCTAATATAAATAATTTCGCCATCTGTTCCGCTGTAAGCATCTGGATTAGGTATTGGATTTATGCCTGAATCTGCATCCATTTGAGAATTATGAAAAGTCACTAAAACCGTTGTTGGGTCTTGTGTCCCAATAGCCGAAGTTTCATTTTCGGTTAAATCAAAGAGAACAGCTCCACCTCCATTATTACATTCTGTTAAGTCTGAAATCGATTGAATTTCTGGTCCTGGAATAAACTCAATTAAAATAGTATCAGAAGCTTGACAAGTTGCAGAAAAAACAATATCAACAGAATAATTACCTTCCTGAAAAACATCTATTGTAGAACCTGTTTCACCAGGAATTACTGTCCCTTCATAAGACCATGTATGTGTTGCTGTAGGCAAACCTGTATCTAATGTTATGGCTGTACCCTGACAATCTGCAGTTCCTGCATCAATTGTAATATCATCTCCTAAATCGCCGCCTAAATTAAATGTCCCTGCACCTAAAAATACTGCTGCGTTAAAAAGCGTATCTCCATCATCTGCTATTACTAATTTTATATTATAATTATTATTAGGAATAACATTAGAAAAAGCTGTCATTGACGTGGTGTAACCTCTAAAATCTATAGGAGAGTTAACTAAAGGTTCACCTCCAGCACCATAAAAAGAATCAAAAAATTGTGGGTTAACAGAAGGGCAACCTCCATTAAAAGCATTATCTCTTACTGTAAAAACAGAAACAATATCTGTAGTTCCGGGAACAATAGCTAAATTAGTTACTGTACCTGTATTTAAGTCTGTTAACAAAAAGGCGAAAGCATCTGTAAAACCACATTGAAAACCACCATATTCTTCAGATGCAAATAAAAAGTCAAAACTAATACTACTAGCAATTGGCACAAAATCAAACTCTATAAAAGTAGCATCGTTTGAATCGCCTATTCCTAGTGCAGGTATCGCATTTTCTAGGTCTGTATCTCCTGGCCAACCTCCACTACTTTGTGTACCAGTTTCTGGACCTTCTGCTTCTAATGCGTTTCCGGTATTTAATACAATTCCTGCTTCAAAGGCAAAAGCACCTGGTATTGCTGTAAAATACCCAATTCCATTCTCTTGTCCAAAATTAGTACCAGTACTCCAATTTATATTAGAAACACTAGCGCAAGGACTATCGATTAACACATCTTCAACTAACTGTGGTACAGTATAAGTAGTCTGATCTACATCTATATAAGGACTTAAAACCTCAACGGTTATTGTAACAGATTCCGAACATCCAGTTGGATTGGAATCTGTAACTGTGTAAGTTGTTGTATAAGTACCAATGGTGTTAAATTGATGACTAACCATATCACCATTTACAGTACCTGTTCCATCGCCAAAATTCCAACTCGATGTAGCACCAGTAGCATCTTCAGAAAATGTTGCACTACCTTCAAAATCTACAGTGCCTCCAACTGCTATTTGTACATTTCCAAGACCATTTGCAGCAGGAACTGTAGAATCTATTGTTGGTGTTATGGTTTGGCAAGATTGTAAACATGAAATTTCTGCAACCCAACCTGTCGTATTACCTGAAGCATCACTAGTAAATTCTAATGTAAGACAACCTGTCGTACTTGTTGTAGAGGCAGACACTATGTTTAAACCTACTTGAGCACCTCCACCTGAATAGGTTCCAATTACTGGTGAAGCTGTGTCGTCTCCATCATATATAGTTAATATATCTATTGGGTTACCAGGAATACCTTGGGTTCCAAATAAAGAAAAATCTAATTGTATAAATTGATCTGGCCCATCTGGACATATCGTTAAAACCAAATTTTCATTATCTGAATAAGAACCTGTTGCGCCACCAGAATCATATAATGTTCCCGAACATTGGTTAACAGTTCCGTTTTGCATTAATACATCCTGTCCGAAAATGTTAGACGAACAGAATAACAAAAGTAGTACTAGCGAAAAGTGCTTCATTATAATTGGTTTTTGTTTCATATTTAGGAATGTACAATAATACTAATAATTACTCAAAAACTAAGTAACCAAAAAGACCTAGTTACCTTGATATTGTGCTTTTGTAAATATAACGTTTTCTAAAATAGATTGATTGTTATATGCATATAACAATCATAATTGCATAATTCCTACCTCATTAAAATTAAATGTATTATTATTTTTATACATTAGTTGTTGAACATTTTAATATTGAAAATATTCACTTTAATTTTACTTTTTTCACTAACTAATTGTAATGCACAAAATAAAGATACTGTGACACACAAATACACTAATAACCTAATTAACGAAACCAGTCCTTATTTACTTCAACATGCACATAACCCTGTTCATTGGGAGGCTTGGAATTCTAAAACATTAGAGCTTGCAAAAAAATCTAACACCCTTATTATTATTAGCGTTGGTTATGCTGCTTGCCATTGGTGCCATGTTATGGAGCACGAAAGTTTTGAAGATGTAACAGTTGCAAGTGTTATGAATAACAACTTTATTAATATAAAAGTAGACAGAGAAGAGCGTCCTGATATAGATCAAGTTTACATGAATGCTGTGCAATTAATGACAGGTCAAGGTGGCTGGCCAATGAATGTAATTGCGCTTCCAGATGGAAGACCTGTTTGGGGAGGAACATACTTTGCCAAGGAGCAATGGATGAACGCTTTGAATCAAATTTCTGAATTATACAAAACGGAACCTGAAAAATTAGAGGAGTATGCTACAAAATTAGAACATGGTTTAAAATCTCTTGATATGATTTCTATTAACAAAGAAGATCCTTTGTTTAAAACAGAATTTATAGCTCATGTTTTAGACAATTGGACTAATTATTTCGATAATAAAAGAGGAGGAATGAATCGTGCTCCCAAATTTATGATGCCTAATAACTATCATTTTTTAATGCGTTATGGGTATCAAAATAAAGAAGAAAACATAATAGAGTTTACAAATAATACAATTACAAATATGGCTTTTGGTGGTGTTTACGATCAAGTTGGTGGAGGTTTTTCTCGATATTCTGTAGACGAAAAATGGCATGTACCTCACTTCGAAAAAATGCTTTACGACAATGGGCAACTTGTTAGTTTATATGCAGATGCCTACTTAATTACCAAAAACGATTTATATAAAGATGTTGTTATTGAGACTCTGGAGTTTATAGAACGAGAACTTACTAATGGTAATGGTGCTTTTTACTCTTCATTAGATGCAGATAGTTTAACCGAATCTGGAACACTTGAAGAAGGTGCATTTTACGTCTGGACAAAAGAGTCTTTAAAATTAATTTTAAATGAAGATTTTAGTTTGTTTTCATCCTATTATAATATTAATAATTATGGCTTTTGGGAACACAAAAATTATGTGTTAATTAGAAATGAAACCGATAAAAATTTCGTTAAAAAAGAAAATATTTCGTTAGAAACTTTAAAAGAAAAGAAAAGAAAATGGCAATCGCTTTTGTTAAAAGAAAGAGAAAAAAGAGAACGACCACGTTTAGACGACAAAGTACTAACCTCTTGGAATGCTATTATGTTGAGAGGTTATGTTGATGCTTACCGTGTTTTAAAAGACGACAAGTATCTTGAAATAGCAATAAAAAATGGAAACTTTATTTTAAACAACCAATTAAAAGAAAACGGGAGTTTATTTCATAATTATAAAGATGGGAAATCTACAATTAATGGCTTTCTTGAAGACTATGCCACAACTATTGATGCCTTTATAACACTCTATGAAGTTACCTTAGACGAAAAATGGCTCAACAATGCCAAAGCATTAACAGACTATTGTTTTGATGCCTTTTTTAACGATACCAATAAAATGTTTTATTTTACTTCTAATGATGATGATGATTTGGTTTCTAAAACCATGGAATATAGAGATAATGTAATACCTGCGAGTAATTCTATTTTAGCTAAAAACTTATTTAAATTATCTCATTATTACGACAATACATATTATCTAAAAACTGCTACAACAATGCTTAATAATGTAAAACCAGAAATTGAAACTTATGCCTCTGGCTATTCTAATTGGCTAGATTTAATGTTAAACTTTACAGAACCTTTTTACGAAGTTGCAATTGTTGGAGAGAACTACAAGAACATCATAGAACAATTAAATGCAAGTTATATCCCTAATAAAATAGTTGTTGGCTGCAAAGGCGAAAGCAAATTACCTTTATTAAAAAACAGATACGTTGAAAATGAAACACTAATTTATGTTTGTGTAAATAAAGTCTGTAACTTACCCGTTAAAGAAGTCCACCAAGCTGTAAACCAATTAAATAAACACAGATGATCAAGATATTAGTAGTTACCTTTCTTATTATTATCATCATATTACATTTCTACTTTTTAATTCTTGAAATGTTTTTATGGACTCGCCCTAAAACAAGAAAAGCTTTTGGTATTAAAGATGAAGCTTTTGCAAAGGAAACAAAAGTTCTAGCTGCAAATCAAGGTTTGTATAATGGTTTTTTAGCTGCAGGATTATTATTTTTCTCTTTTATAGAAAAGCACATTGTTGCATTACAATTTTTCTTGATATGTATCATTGTTGCGGGAATATATGGAGCTTATTCAACAGGCAAAATAAAACTATTTATTATACAGTCTCTACCAGCTATTATATGCTTCATATTAATAAGAATACTTATTAGAACAATATAACATAAAATTCCACTTATTTTAATCGATAGATTAAGACTTTAATAGATAAAATTAAATTTGTCTTCTGTAAGCAGATAAAAGCATTTGAAAAGTTCTAATTTTGTATACTTAATTAAATCTTTAAAATAAATTATGGAATTACAAAAATGGATAGATAAAGGCTACGAACTTCTTCTTGAATACACACCAAAAATATTACTAGCATTAACAATATGGATAATTGGTGCTTTTATAATTAAATACCTTAGAAAAGGAATTAGCAAGTCTATGGATAAAGCTAATTACGATCCAAGTCTTAAAAAATTCTTACTAAATTTAATTAGTTGGCTCTTAAAAATTGCATTAATAGTAATTGTTCTAGGCACCATGGGTATTCAAACTGCATCTTTTGCTGCAATTATTGCTGCTGCTGGTTTAGCTGTTGGTTTAGCTTTACAAGGTTCGTTAGGAAATTTTGCTGGTGGTGTTTTAATTATGATTTTTAAACCCATTAAATTAGGCGACTTAATTGAGGCTCAAGGTGAAATTGGTGTGGTTAAAGAAATCGAAATCTTCACTACAAAACTTACAGGTTTATCTAATCGTGAAATTATTATTCCTAATGGTGCATTATCCAATGGAAACATTATTAATTATACTACAGAAGGCACACGTAGAGTTGATTTAGTTTTTGGTGTTGGTTACGATTCTGATATTAAAGAAGCGAAGGCTGTTTTAATGAAAGTATTAAAAGACAACCCAAAGGTATTAACAGAACCTGCTCCAACAGTAAATGTGCTTGAGTTAGCAGATAGCTCTATAAACTTTGCAGTAAGACCTTGGTGCAAAGGAGAGCATTACTGGGATGTTTACTTCGAAACTACAGAAAATACAAAAGAAGCATTAGATGCTGCAGGAATAGAAATACCTTATCCACATGCAGTAGAAATACAGAAAAAAGAATAGTTATTTTTTAGGTTTTGGTTTTAAAGCCACAAAATCTTTAAGGTAATAAGGTTCAAAATAAGCGACATCTTCGGTGTCGCTTTTTTTATACTTTAAATAGGCAAGTGCACTCATTTGATTTGCTGAAGGTAGTTTGCCTTCAATAAAAAAAGCGTTTTCATGTTTTAAAAGTGCCTTAGTTTTCTCTACTCCATTTCCAATAAAGTAAACTTTACCTTTAGATAGCTCTTGAGTAAAAGAGGATTCGTCTAAAATTTGAGCTTCTATGTCTCGAACTTGTTTTAAGTTTGATGAATAAATAGCCGAAAACACCTCCATACGTCTTGCATCTAGCATTGGGACTATTACTCCATTATCAACATTAACTTGATAGGCTAAAGCTTCTAATGTTGAGACAGATATTAAAGGAATATCTAGTGCATAACATAATCCTTTTGCTGCCGAAACTCCAATACGTAAACCTGTATAAGAGCCAGGACCTTTACTTACTGCAATAGCCTCTAATTCTGATCTCTCAATGTTGGCTTCGCGAAGCGTTTCATCTATAAAAACATGTAATCGCTCTGCATGAGAATAATTATTACTATTATCTTCTTTTAAAAGCAAAGTCTCACCATTTTTAGAGAGTGAGACAGAGCAATTTGTTGTTGCGGTTTCTATACTAAGTATTAAAGCCAAAATTTATTGTGTTATTGGTTTTCCAAGGTAGAAATCTAACACTTTTGTTTTAAAAACAAAATCGTATTTAGCATTAATTAAAGACGCCTCTGCATTTACTAATCTTAATCTAGATTGTTCTAAATCGAAAGCATTCATCATACCTATATTATAACGTTCTTCTGCATTACCAAATGCTAATTTTTGAGACTCTAAGGATACTTTTGCTGCTTCGTAGGCTCTAAATGCTGACTTTGCATCTGTAAAAGCACGTTGTATATTAGACTCTAATGCTAACTTAGATTGTTCTAAACCTAACAAGGCATTCTCTTCTTGAATTTTAGCTCTAGCAACAGCTGTTTTATTTTGAAATCTTGAAAATATTGGTATACTAACATTAACATTAAAACGATGTCCTTTTTGCTGATTCAACTGATTAAAGAATGATTCTTCGGTAGTAATTAAATTTGTAAAGAATACATTAGACCCAAGAGTGTATCCAGCAGAAACCGTTGGGTAAAAGCCACTTTTTGATATTTCTGTTCCTATCTTAGAATTTTCAATATTTTTTTCGGCTACTTTAATTTCATTTCTATTCTCAAATGCGTAATTTAATATTGGAGTAACATCATTATACATTAATTCTGCCGACGGATTATCTATTTCTATAACTTTTACATCGAAACCTTGAAAAGGTACTTGAAGTAATTGAGATAAGGTTAACAAAGACAACTCATAGTTATTTTCTGCAACTGTTACGCTTTGTAAATCTCTACTTAAAGTTGCTTGAGCATCGTATATATTTGCCTCAGATTGCACACCAGCATCAACCAATTCTTGCACTTGATTTAACTGCTTCTTAGAAAACTCGTATTGCACTTTTGCAGTCTCTAAATTCTCTTTATTAAATAAAATATTTAAATAAGAATTAACCACATTAAGAGAAATATCGTCTTTAATACGCTCTAATTCTAGCGCATTTGTTTCTAGATTTAACTGCGATTGCTTATATAAATTTGTTAATCTAAATCCATTAAAAACAGTTTGATTTGCACTTATACTAGCGCTTGTACTATTATCTGTTCTATCTACAAACTGACCTGGAAAAAGTTCTCGGTTACCAATAGATAAAGAATGGTTTAAATTTGCGCTTGCTGAAGGTAAAAACTGACCTTTTGCCGCTTTTATATCTTGTTCGTTTAATAATAATGTGTTTTGAGCTTGAATTACAGAAATATTATTTTCTAGTGCGTGTGTTACACACTCTTGTAGTGTCCATAGCTTCTCTTGACTAAAACTATAAGTTGATACACTAAGTAATAAACCTAAAGCAAGTATTTTAATTTTATTTATCTTCATCATCATTGTCTTCTTTAGAGGCTTTGTTCCAAACCTTTATTTTATCGCCTTCTTTTACACCTTCAGTAATTTCAACGTTTATACCATCAGAAAGTCCTAATTCAACATTTTTCTTTTCAAATTGACCATCACCTATTTGAACTTCGACAAAAGGTTTTTCTGTAATTCTATTAAATTGAAGCAAAGACTCTTTTATTACCATAACGCTATCTTTAGACTCCATTTCAATTTCTGCATTTGCGCTATAACCTGCTCTAATTTTAGTAGATTGTTCAACCTCTACATCTGCTTTAATAGTAAACTGTACTGCTCCATTTTCTTCCATTCCTTTAGGTGCTACAAAGGTTAATATTGCTGGAAATTCTTTTTCACCAATGGCTCCTAAAATAACTTTAATAGCTTTACCTTCTTCTAGTTTTCCTACTTCGGCTTCGTCTACTTTTCCTTCAAAAATCATTTTACTCATGTCTGCAATAGTAGCAATGGTAGTTCCTGCATTAAAGTTATTACTCTCAATAACTTGGTCGCCTTCTCGCACAGGAATCTCTAAAATGGTTCCTGGTATAAGCGCAACAATATTAGTATTTGCAGAACCTCCTCCTGAAAGCGAACCTCTTTTTATAATTTGATAATTATTTTGTGCTTGACGTAACGTTTCGTTGGCTTGGTTTAATGCTAACTCACTATTCTCGAAATCTTGTCTAGAAATTACTCCTTTATCGAACAAGGCTTTGTTTCTATCATATATTGTTTTAGAGTTGTTATAGGCCAATTTAGCTGTAGATATTTGTCCATTTGCACCAACTAAACTTTGCTCGTTTGGGACCACTCTAATTTTTGCAATAACATCTCCTTTTTGTACAATATCTCCTTCTTCTACAAGAATTTTATCTATAATTCCAGAAATTTGAGGCTTTAATTCTACCTCTTCTTCAGGATTAAGTTTTCCTGTTGCTACTGTTTTTGTATTAATAGAAGTGTAAAATGGTTCTGCTGTTTTAAAATCTTCAACAGATTTAGAGTTAGAATCTTTAAAGTACTTTAGCACAAATATTAATGCTACAAGCAATCCTAATCCTACGATAATTTTTAATGCTTTTTTCATTTTAATTATAATTTTCTACTTTGGTTTGATTTGTTTTTTTTTAATTGATTTACTCTTCTCTTAAGGCGTCTATTGGTTTTATACTTGTTGCTTTAAAGGCTGGTATTAAACCAATTAATGTTCCTAAAAACACTAATATAAGGAGCGCAATAAAGACTACAGTTATGGATACAGATGCATTTACTAATACTGCATCTGTTCCTTGGCCAAAAGCATTATCTAAAGCAATTAAAATCCAGCCTCCACTTATAATACCAAATAAACCTGCTAATATTGTAATGAATACAGCTTCTACAACAATTTGTCTTTTTATTTCAAAAGGTGTTGCACCTAAAGCACGGCGCACTCCTATTTCTTTTGTTCTTTCTTTTACTGTAATTAATAATATATTTCCAATGGCAAAAACGCCTGCTATTAGTGTGGCAATACCTACAAACCAAGTTAAAAATTGCATGCCTGTTAAAAAACTAGTAAGTTTAGCAAACTCTTTACCTAAGTTAAAACTACCAAAGGCTCTATTGTCTTCTGGATGCACATTATTTAAATTTCTTAATATTAGTTTAGCATCAGATTCGATTTGAACAATATCGTATTCTGGCTTACCTGTAATCATCATAAAACCAATATTTTCGCCTAAATTATATATTTGCTGAAAGGTGGTAAACGGAATATGCATATCGTCTGTTGGACCCATATTTTGATTTCCAGTTTCAAACATCCCAACAACTTTAAAATTCATACTGTTAAGTTGTATGTATTTATCTATCATTTCGGCATCCTTTTCAAAAAGTTGTTTATAAATTTCTTCAGAAATAACAACTACTTTTCTTTTTTCATCTATATCTGTTTGATTGATAAAGCGTCCACGAATCATTTTCTTTTTTGAAACTTTATCTAATAATGGATAGTCTCCAGCAACTCTAAAGTTTCCTGATAAAAAATCATGAACTACTAAAGCTTGATTTCTATTTCTAGGTACAACAAACTCAATACCATCTACATTTTCTTCTATTTTTTTAGCATCGCTTATTTTAAGTTGAACTAGTCGACCTTCTTGAAATCCTCTAAATGGTTTGCTAGTACTTTGAGCCCACACAAAAACACTATTGGTTGCAAAACTACCAAACAAACGGTTAAATGAATTTTCTAAACCTTTTGCAGAGCCTAAAAGTCCAATAAGCAATAAAATTCCCCACCAAACACCAACCATAGTTAGTGCAGAACGTAGTTTGTTTTTAGTTAAACTATCGTAGACTTCTTGCCAAGTATCTCTTTCAAATAAAAATCGCATAATTAATCGTCTCTTAGTGCTACAATAGGTTTAATTCTTGATGCTTTTTTTGCTGGAAGATATCCAGCAATTGCTCCTGCTAATATTAGGGTAAATAGTGCACTGTTAACTATAGTCCAACTTACTGAGGGATTAGTAATAAAAAAGTCTTCTAAGGTGGGTTTTGCTAATTCTAAGATTCCCATTCCTAGAAGTAAGCCTAAAAATCCAGCAATTATCGTTATTAAAATAGATTCTAATAAAATAATAGATACAATAGATTTTGGTGAAGCACCTAATGCTTTTCTAATTCCTATTTCTTTGGTACGTTCTTTTACTATAAAAATCATCATATTACTAATACCTACTATACCTGCAATTAAAGTTCCAAAGCCTATAACTAAAACCATAACACCCAATCCTCCTGTCATTTGATTAACAATCTGTGTTTCGCTTGCTAAGTTTCTAACTCTAATAGCGCGCTGATCGTTTTGAGAGACCATAAAGCGCTCTTTTAATTTTTTGGTTAACATATTGCCAAACCCAATAGCTGCATCAAAATCTAACTCTGGATTATAGGTTAAATTAATTTGGTCTACATAGTCGTTATTACCATAAATCTGTTGTGCTGTAGATATTGGCATATAAATTAAACGTTCTTCGTTATCTCCTCCATCATCGCTAAAAACACCTACTACTTTGTATTGAATGCCATTAAGGTTAATATATTTTCCTACTGCAGTGGTTTTTAAGAACAAATCTTCTTCTACTAAACGACCAATGACAACTACTTTGGTTTTATTTTTAATATCAGACTCGTTTACATAGCGTCCGTAGTTAACATTTGTGTTTTCTAAATATTGATGATCTGGATTTACAGCTCTAACGGTATAATTATTTTTTTCATTTCTAAAAGAAGCTGTAACATTTAAATATTTTCTAGAAGTAATGTATTGCACCTTATCATCAAACTCTTCTTTAACCCAATCCTGATCTTCATTTCTAAATTGAATACGTCGTCCAGCTTGTAAACCATTACTAGCTTTTGATGTTGTACCAGAATTAATAAAAATTGAGTTTGAAGCATCGTCTACAAAAGCGGTATCAAAAGTATTAACAAGACCATTTACTATTCCAAATAAAATAGCAAATAAAGAAATAGCAAAGGCTACTGTAAAACCTGAGAGTAAACTTCTGGTTTTATTCATATTAATACTTTGGAAAATTTCTCTCCAGAGATCTCTATCAAACATATTGCGAGGCTCTTACTTGGTTTACAAATACATCTTCCATTATAACACCATCTTTAAGTCTTACTATACGTTTACACATATTTGCAATATCCTCTTCGTGTGTTACCATTAATATGGTTTTGCCTTCATCGTTTAAAGACTGAATAAAATCCATAATCTCGTAAGATGTTGTAGTGTCAAGTGCTCCTGTTGGCTCATCTGCAAGTAATAATTTTGGATTGGCAGCTAAAGCTCTAGCAATAGCCACACGTTGTTTCTGTCCACCAGACAATTCGTTTGGTAAGTGAGTTGCCCAGTCTCTCAAGCCTACTTTTTCTAAATGAAAGAGTGCTTTTTCAATACGCTCTTTTCTTTTAAGACCTTGATAGTACAGTGGCAATGCCACATTATCTAATGCGCTTTTGTAATTTATTAAGTTAAAAGATTGAAAAATGAAGCCCAAGAACTTATTACGATAAATAGCTGCTTTTTTCTCTGTAAGATTTTTAATAGGCACATTATCTAAAATATATTCGCCTTCATCTGCTTCGTCCAACATTCCTATAATATTAAGTAATGTTGATTTTCCAGAACCAGAAGATCCCATGATTGCTACCATTTCACCAGCTTCTACAGAAAGATCAATTCCTTTTAAAACATGAAGACTAGAATCGCCAATGGGATAAGACTTGTGTAGTTTACTTATTTTGAGCATAATGGTTAATTTTTTTTTGATTGATGTTTACTACATCATATCCATTAGACTAAAAAGGACATTATTTGTTACAGGAATTATGTGAAATATATGTTAAAACTCTAATTATTGGTTGGCTTCTTCTTTCTAAAATATTTCCAATAAATAGTAAAGCCAACACCAAAAACTAAGATGTATGGTATTGCCATTAAATAAATAATACCATCGTTTATACTTTTTGCGGCACCTTGGCCTTCTTCATTTTCTAAAACTGCTCTACACATAGCACATTGTGCATTTGTTCTAAGAAAAAAGAATAAGGAAAAAATAAAAAAGAGAACTTTAGTTTTCATGTTTAATAGTATTACTTCTCTATAAAATTTAGCTTCGCTGATTTGAAAATTCTCGTACCTCAGAAAATCACTCGAAATGACAATAGGATTTATTATTTAACTTTTTTACTGTGTTTATAATGACAACAGTGTTCTGAATGACAGATTATATATAATAAGGTGAAATCATTAAATAGACTATAACTCCTGTTACTGCTACATAAAGCCATAACGGAAATGTAATACGTGCTATTTTTTTGTGCCTTTCTATATTATTTGTTATTGCTCTTACGTAAGTAATTAAAACAAAAGGTATTACAGCAATAGATAATAAAATATGGGTTATTAAAATAAAGTAATAAGCGTAAGCAATAACTCCTTCTCCACCATATTTGGTAGAATCGCTAGTCATGTGGTAAGCGATGTATAATAATAAGAATACTACAGATAAAGAAATGGCAAATTTCATTAAACGTTCGTGTAATTTTCTATTCCCTTTTTTGATTGCTGAAACGGCCAACAAAAGGATAATAGCTGTTAGTCCGTTTATTGTTGCATATATTGGAGGTAAAAAAGTTAAAGGCTCGATATCAATACCAAAGTCTTTTAACTTTATACCAAATAAAGCGGCAACTGCTAATGGTATTACAATAGAAAGTGCAACAATCCACTTGTTATATTTCTTTTCGTTTTGAATGTTTTCTGTGTTCATTTCTTCTCGATACAATTTAGCTTCGCTGATTTAAAAATTCTCGTGCCTCGAAATCATTTATAGTGACAACTCGACCATTTAAGTATTTATTACTTTTATTCGTTTAGTAGTTTTTTTATATCTTCCTTTAACATGGTAATTTCTTCTTCGTTACCATCTTCATCCATTTTCTCTTGCTCACTAATAATACCTTTATAGAAAATTTTTGGATTGCCAAAGGCGTCTAAACGCGAACGGATAAATCCGTTTTTATCTATTAGAGCAAAATCTCCAGAATGTTCAAAACCAATCTCATCATTTTCAACTTTACCAACAAAAATATTAAAACCAACATTAGCTAATTTATAAATCTCGGTCTCATCTCCTGTCATTAAGTTCCAATTTGGATTCGTAATACCATATTTATTAGCATATTCTTTTAATACTTCTGGAGTGTCTATTTCTGGTGTTATAGAAAACGAAGCGACACCAAAATCTTTAGTATTACTAAAAACATTTTGGATATTTACCAAGTTTCTATTCATTCTTGGACAAATTGTAGGACAGGTTGTAAAAAAGAACTCTACCACATAAACTTTTCCTTTATAATCGTCTTGGGTTATTGTTTTACCATCTTGATTTATGAAGCTAAATGCTGGAACTTTTTTGGGTTTTCCATTAATTTCTATAAAAGCTAAGTCACCTTTGTTTTCAAAATTATTGTCTTGCCCAACACTTATTCTTTTGTTACGTGTAACATCATTGTTCTTTACTCTATCTATAATTTTTGGTATAAAAATAATTCCAAATAATAAAATAATAAAAGCGATACCTATGTAAGAGTAGTTAGTTTTATTCATCTGTTTCTTTATTAGGATTGAGATCTTTAGCTCTTCGATTTGAAGAATCTACTTTATTTCTTCCAGATTTTCTGTATTCTTCTAGTAGCACACGCATATCTTCGGCAGCCATTTTATTTTTTATTATAGAGACTTCAGAACAATCGTATGCTGTAAGTGGATAAACTTGAGTTTCTTTTTCTACTTCTTTTTTTGTTCTATCATCTAATCGACCTCGTTGGTTTAAGTCTTTATCAATAACAAAAACACCACTAGTAGATAAGTTTGCATCTAACTGCAAACTTGATCTTAAGCTATTAAAGAGTTTATTAATATCGCTATCGCTAGCATAAACAAAATGCCAATATTTATGCTCACTATATTTATTTAATTCTTGAATTAATCGACTGGTTTTATCTTGAGCATCTAAAGTCACTAACATAACTATTTGAAACTTTTTAAAGCCTTTAAATTTATTATAAACTAGTTCTTTAAGGTTTGAAGCTTCTACAATTTTTGATTCTGGATCACTACCTAAAAAACCTAAAACTGTAATGTGATCTTTTAAAGCAATATCTGAATTTGTTACTGATGTTAAATTTGAAATATCTAACACGTCTTCTTTAACAACATCTAATACATTATAATTGTTTGTAGAAGGATAAAGCATGAGTAAAAAAACAACAGGAAGAAAAAATAACACTCCTAAAATAAAGTATTTTTTTATTGGCTTTTTGCTCATAAGTTTTTTTATTTTTTTGAATTACAAAAATAAAAAAAGGTGGTTTAAAAAAACCACCTTTTACTATCTTTTAATATATTTTAACTAAATTATAATTAAAAATCGTGCTTAATAAATCCGTCACTATAAACACTTTCAATATATCCACCTTCTTGTAAAAGAATAAATACTAAATAGCAAATTAAAAATACACCTGTCCATACTACCATACGTCTTAACGCTTTGGTTTCGTCTCTCATGTGCATAAAGTCCCAAGTAATATAATATGCTTTTACTATGGTTAGAAAAATAAAAATCCAGTTAAGGCCTTTCATACCTAGTACTTGTCCCATTAAAACTTCTGGTTTGTAAATACCTAAAACAACTTCAATTGCTGTTACAAAAGTTAAGAAAACTAAAACACCCCAAATTTTTTGAGTGTTAGACTTAAATTTCCATAATCCTCTAAATATTTCTAATTTGTGTTCGTGTGCCATCTTTTAAAATGCTTTATTTTTTAGATTTCCTTCTTTAGGGAAATGACTTTTATTTTATTAAACTAAGTAGAAGAAAGTAAATACAAATACCCAAACTAAATCTACAAAGTGCCAGTATAATCCTACTTTCTCTACCATTTCGTAGTTTTTGCGTTTTTCGTAAGTTCCTAAAATAACATTAAAAAAGATAATGATATTAATTACAACTCCTGAAAATACGTGGAAACCGTGAAAACCTGTAATAAAGAAAAAGAAATCTGCAAACAATGGTGAACCGTATTCGTTAACTTTTAAGTTAGCACCATGAACTACTAATGTACCATTATCTTTTATTTGCTTTAGTGATTCTTCGCGAGACAATACTGTTTTCTCTCCTTCTTCATTTAAGATTTGATTTCTTACCAATACATTTTCATGTGCTGCTAAACCATTGTATACTTCTTCAACAGTATATTCTGGAAGTATCCCTTCGCTTACATACCATATTCCGTTTTTACTTTGGTGCTGTGTTCTTTCTCCATGACCCCCTTTTACAAAATCTGCAACAGCTACACGCTTAAATTTTTGTTCTCCATCTACATCTACATACTCACCAAATTGTAAAATGTTACCACCTTTAGTTTGTACAGCTCCATATTCTCCTTTAATAAAAGTATTCCACTCCCAAGCTTGAGAGCCTACAAATATTAATCCTCCAATTACAGTTAAAAACATGTACCATGTTACTGCTTTTTGTTTCATGTGATGACCTGCATCAACAGCTAGAACCATTGTTACAGATGACATGATTAGTATAAATGTCATGAAAGCTACATAGATCATTGGGTAATTGCCATGAAAGAAAGGTACGTGTGTAAAAACCTCATCTGCTATTGGCCAAGAATCTATAAATTTAAATCTTGAAAAACCGTAAGCAGCCAAAAATGCTGAGAATGTTAAGGCATCTGAAACGATAAAAAACCACATCATCATTTTACCATAACTCGCTTTAAGAGGTTGGCTTCCTCCTCCCCAAGTTTTACCTTCTGTTCCAGTAGTTGCAACTGTAGTATTCATATAGTTGAGTTCGTTAATTTTAAATATTGCACAAAAATAATCATTTTCTTCTTCTAAAGAAATGTTAAAGTGTGATTTTTGAGCCTTGTTTTATCTGATTATTAAATTCTGTTTTATATTATACTGTTTTTTAAGCTTTTCTAACCCACAAAATACATTAGTAAATATAAGAATATCCAAAGTATATCAATAAAATGCCAGAATGTTCCAGCGAGTTCGATACCTAACATATTATCTGCTGTATACTTTTGTTTAAAATGATTATAAATTACAACCAACAAACAAATTAAACCAACAGCTACATGTAACAAATGAAAAAAAGCAATTAAAAATATAAACGATGCTTTAGGATTACTAGTTTCTCCTGTAAAATAATATCCAGAATCTATTAATGCCTTAAAGCCTTGAAACTGTAAAAACATAAAAACAATCCCTAATAAAAAACTTATGAATAAAAAAATGGTTGTAGTTTCTCTATTTCCATTTTTTAAAGCGCGTTGCGCTAAAATGTATGTAATACTACTTGCTAATATTACAAAAACACTTATTAAAAACACTTGTGGCAGCTCTAACTCTTTAGACCAATCTGGTCGTGTACGACTAATAATAACTGCACTTGTTAATCCTGCAAAAGACATAAACAAAGCAATAAGTCCAAACCAAAGCATCATCTTTTTTGAGCGTTCGTTCTTTTCTTTAAAGGTTCCTTGGGTTAAATCCATAGTTATCTAATAAATTTATCTACAACGTAAATAATTTGTATTAATGTTATGTAAGAGACACTAGCAAACATGAGCTGTTTGGCTGCTTTCTCTGTCATTTTTTTAAACAATTGTATCGCGTAATATAACATAAAAAGGCCTAGTGCAAATACTAGTGATGCCGCAACATAAGATAATTCTAATCTGCCTGTTACACCAAAAACTGGAACTATAGAAATAAGTATGGTCCAAACAGTGTACATTATGGTTTGCACTGCTGTGCCTTTATCCTGTTTTCCTGTAGGCAGCATAAAGAAGCCTCCTTTTTTATAATCGTTGTATAAAAACCAGCCAATAGCCCAAAAATGCGGGAATTGCCAGAAAAATTGTAAAGCGAAAAGTGTGCCTGGTTCTATACCAAAATCATCTGTAGCAGCAACCCATCCCAACATAAAAGGTATAGCACCTGGAATAGCACCAACAAAAACAGCCAAAGGTGTTTTTGTTTTTAAAGGTGTATAAGCACAGGTATATAAAAAAATTGATATCGCTCCAAATAGTGCTGTTTGAGCGTTAATATAGTATAAAATACTAATACCAAGAATAGTAAATAAAGTTGCAATAATAAATGCAGTTCGCACAGTCATACGACCAGCAGGAATAGGACGATTTTTAGTTCTGTCCATTAAAGCGTCTAGGTTTTTTTCTATAATCTGGTTATACGCGTTTGATGCGCCAACCATAAAATAACCTCCTAAAGCCAATAAAAAAAGTGTTGTGAAATTTACAGAATCTACACCAAGTAAATAACCTGCAACCGAAGAAAACACCACACTTAATGCTAAACGCATTTTAGTGATTTCTTTAAAATCTGAAATTATTGAAGCTTTTACTATTATAGTTGTTGTACTCAATGTATTGCTTTGCTTTTGAGGCTTTTTAAAGCACTTAAAAATTTGATGCAAAGATACGTTGTAAAGTCTATTCTACAAATCAAAATACCAATTAAATAAGTCGGTTCTAATTCCAAAATTAAACCAAACTATACTATTGTTTAAAACAGACATGGTTTCTGCTTCAGGATTAAAATTACGGTAACTAATATTGGCAAAAACTTTTAAGTTTGAGGCTGGATTTATTAAATAACCAGCTTGAACACTCGCATTAATGGTATTAGTTTTTATGCCTTGTCCTATTTTTACTCCAGAATCAAAAGGTCTATCGACTTCATCTCTGTAAATATTGCCTCCATAATTAAAATTGTCTGTGCTATTATTGATATCGAAACCTCTAATTCCTGCTATTAATTTCGCTTCGCCAAATACTCTGTCTTTTCTATAGCGTCCTATTAAAACCAGTTCTCTAAAGTTTGCTCCCCAAAGATGCGCCATTGGCTGGTTGTTATGAGCGTAGTTTAATATAATTGAATTATGAGAATAGGTGTAAGGTCTTACTGCATTGTATTCGGCTTGTAACATTAAATCTTTTACTTTAAAGGCGTTGTAATACTTTGCTCCTAATTGTAAACCAAATTTATTTTTCCAACTTCCGTTTCCTCCTTTTACATCATTTAGAGAAAACTCGTCTAAAACAAATTGTGAGTACACATTAAAGTTATCGTTAAGCTTATATTTTGCAGATGCTCCAACTATTGCATTTCCTGCATCTTGCCCAGTTTCAAACTCTATTGCGCGATAAAAAATGATAGGGTTTAGGTAATTAATATCAAAACCTCTATTGTTTGTATTTGCCCAAATTACAGATTCAAAAATCCCTAAATTTAATCGCTTGTTTACATTCCAGCTCAAATAATGGTTTGCAATATATTTGGTTAAAAACGCACCATCTTCTGTAACTTCTGGTCTAACATCTTTTAACCATGTGTAAGTGTTTGTGTATTTTATTTTCCAGAATTTGGTGTTTAATTTTAAATATGGATAAGGACTTGCCACATCACTTTGTAATAAGGAACGGTAACCATCTCCAATAAAATTCTTACCATGTCCAAACTGAACATTTATAAATTTTGATGGTGTGTAAGACAAATACGCTTCTGCAACCGGATAATCGAAGGCGTCGTCTTTAAAACGTTTTGCAATGCCACGACCTGGTACTATAGCAGGACCATCAGAAGGTGCTATGCTCTCGGCATACGCATTAAAATATTGAGCAAAACGCCCTTGATTTTCATAAACCGAAGCAGAAAAGCTAAATTTATTACCTAATCCTCCTTGAATATAAATACCTCTTGTGTTGTTAAACGTATTGCTAAAGTCTGCATCTGTGTCTTTACCTGCTTGCAAATCGAAAATAGGATCTACTGTAAACCAATAATCTTCACCTTGTAGCTGCACTAAATGTTCATTCCAAAGTTTTTTTCCTACCCAAGATTGAGTTTCTTTTTTTAGAGCTTCATTTTCTGCTTCAAAATCGTAATATGCTGAAATATCTTCGTAAATAAAAGGTTTTGATGCTGTATGACTATTAGTGCCTATTAAATTTGTTGCACGTTCGAATCTGGAATAATTCTCATGTGAAAAAGGAATATTTAACTGACTTCTATACGCTCTATTATCATATGTTGTATAGGTTGCATTTACTTTATCAAGTTCTTTTTTGGCTGCTGTTTCAAGAGCATTCAATTCTTGTTTTTCTTTTTTGTTTAGCGCTAAATCTTCAATAGAGATGGTTTGGTCTTCTAGAGGAATTTTTAATGTAATAGAATACTGTTTGTATGTTGGCTCACTATTATAAGTTGCTGGTTTAACTTTAGGAAAAGTTTTTATTACAAGAATAGCTTCGGCTTTTAACTCTGGATAGATTGCGTCTACATACATGGTTCTAAAACCACCTTTTTTGTCAACTTCAAATAAAATAACAACTTCGCCTTTATAATTAGCTTCTGTAACTTTTTGTGGAACTTTATAGTTTTTAAATAGCAGATTAAAAACTTCGGTATCAAAACATTTTTGCAAATTAGATAATGGTTCTTCTTTACAAGAATCTAAAACTGGAGGCATTTCATTATTTTCTTGAGCTATCGCGAAAGACTGAAAACAAATTATTAAAATGAATGCAAAATACTTCATGGAGTAGTGTACATTTAATTTACTCGAAAGATAATATTTTTCTGTAGAAGGTATCACTATAAAAATAAAAAACCGCTACTACCAAAGGTAATAACGGTTATATAAAATTATAATACTATTTTTTATAGAATATTGAATTGTATTGGAAGCATATAAGACACTTCTACTGGTTTATTATTGTTTTTACCAGGCTCCATAGTTGGTATTTTTTTTATTACTCTATTGGCTTCTTTTTCTAAATCTATATGATTAGCCTTAGTTTCTACAATCTCTACCTCACCTTGTTTGTTGATTTTAAAAGAGACATAAATTTTTTGTTTACCTGATAAACCTAGAACAGAAGCTACATCTACATCAAACTTTCTTTGTACTAGCTTGGTTAGTTTATCTGCTAAGCATTTTCTTCTACCATCGTTATTAGTTTCGCTTTCGCAACCTGGAAATACTGGAACTCTTTGAACAGCCATAATATTTAAAGGTGGTTCTATTGGTGTAATATCAAATACTGGATCAGTTGGTTTAAGTACAACTTTTTTATCAACTGGTAAGTTTACACTAATTAATTTTTTTTCTAACTTTTCAATTTCTTTTTTATCATCTGCAATTTTAAAATCAGGATTTTTAGGTTTTGGTTTTACTATTTCTTTTTTTGGTTCTTCTGTTACTTCCTTAATAATTTTATAGATTTTAGGATCTACCTCATAAATAGTTTTGTCCTCAATTTCTGGAGTAGAATAAACATAATCTTTTGAAGTAGTAAAAGACAACTCTAGCGCTCCATAACTTGCTAATAAGCACAAAATTAATCCAACTTGAAAGTACAGCGTTGAGTTTTTTTGTAAATTTGCATCATGCTTTTGTGATTTTTTCACGTTTTTTTCGTTTTGACGAACGAAATCGTGACTTTTGTTTGAATTGTTCATAATAATTAAAGTTTACATGTTAATATTATGAGGAAAACACAATAAGCATACCAAAAACAAAAAACCCGATACAATATTGCATCGGGTTTTTTAATTTATTAGCTTTAAAACTAACTAAATATTATTGCACATTAAAAGTAATTGGTAGATCGAAAGTTACTTTTACAGGTTTCCCTCTTTGTTTACCAGGCTTCATATTTGGTATTAAACCTACTACTCTTCGCGCTTCTTTTTCTAATTCTTTGTGAGGTCCACGAACTTTTACATTTGTTATATTTCCAGTTTTATCAATTGTAAAACGAGCATAAATTCTTTGTTTTCCTTCTAATTCTAATTGTTGACCTAAGTCTAAATCAAACTTTTTACGAACTAACTTGTTGATAGCATCAGACATGCATTTTCTTTTCTGGTCGTTATTTCCTTTTTCACAACCAGGAAAAATTGGCACACTTTCTATAACTGCAAAAGACACTTCTACATCTTCTTCAATTTCTTCCACTTCAATTTCTTCGACTTCAGCTATAACTTCATCTTGAGTTGTTTCTGTAGTTTCCATAACTGTTTCTACAATCTCTTCTTCATCTTCAACAACGTCTATAACTTCTGGAGTTGGTGGTGGTGGTGGTGGTGGTGGTGGTGGTGGTGGAGCTTGATTTGTAATTGGTATTTCTTCGTCCAACTCATCATCAACATCTATAGATCTATTATCTACTACACGCTCATCGTAAGTTTTGTAATTGATAGCTGTATATGTTAAACCTAACATTAACAACATACCAACAGCAAAATACAGACCACTATTTCTGCCTACGTTTGCTTTAGGATTTTTCTTTGTTTCCATAAAATAAATTTGTTTATGCTTTGCTAAAATAACTATTTATTTATCAAAATAGCAAGCTATTATTATTTTTTAACACGCGTTTTTTTATACTTAACAAAAGTAATACTGCAAAAACCATTCCTAAAGCATTTGCTAACACATCATTAAAGTCGCTTTGTCTACTTATTGTAATCCAACCCTGAAGGAGTTCTATTAGTATACCATAGCCCAAAGAAAACAAAGCTGCAAAACCTAGAGCCTTATTGTATTTAAAACTGAATTTATAGTAAAATACAACAAACCATAAAAACACAAAAATAAAATGTGCAGCTGCATGTCCTGCTTTATCATTAAATGATGGTATTTTTACTACAACATTATCAATCTTAAACAAACTTAAAGCTGTTAATGTTATAGTATAAAGAATGCTTATTAAAAAACTGAGACTTTTAAGCACTTATAAGTGCTTTGTAGTCTTCGGCAGATAATAAACCTTCTAAATCTGAAGTGTCGTTAACTTTAACCTTAACCATCCATCCTTCACCATAAGGATCTGTATTTACTTTTTCAGGTTCGTCTTCTAAAGATTCATTAAATTCTATAACCTCTCCTGATACAGGAATAAATAAATCTGAAACTGTTTTAACAGCTTCTACTGTACCAAAAACATCTTCAGCGTCTAGCGTTTCATCTAACGTTTCTACTTCTACATATACAATATCACCTAATTCGCTTTGAGCGAAATCTGTAATACCAATAGTAATGATGTCGTTATCTACTTTAACCCACTCGTGATCTTTAGTATATTTTAATTCTGATGGAATATTCATTGTCTTATTTTATTTATTTACGCAAATGTATTTAAATGCTTTGGTTTTTCGAATAGTATTTAATTTAATTAGTTACCAAAATTATATCTCAAGGTAAGTCCAGAGCGTATTGTTGTTTGTGGAAATGCAGTTGATATTGCATATTCTGAAAATGTATAATCGAAATAGAAAATACCAGTTAAGTTTTTACTGAATGAATAGTTAGCGTTATACTTTAAACCATAAATTGTTTGACCATTTGTAATTTGGTTATTTTCTAAATCTAAATATCTAATAATGGTTTTATTATCTCTAATAGAAAGGTTTGCTTCCATTACTAAATCGCTAACTATAGCTTTTTTAGGTCCTGCTAATTTAGATTTTATTCTAACATCTTTAAACCTATAACCTAAGCCTAAAGTAAATTCGTTACCTTGAATTTCGGTCATTAAATTATTATCAAAACTTAGAGATAATAATCTATCTTTTCTTACTTCAGCAAGAATCTTTACAGAATTTTTCATCTCCATATCTATTCTAATTAATGGACTAAATAATTCTGTTAAATTGATATTACTGTATAATTCTGCATTTTTAAAATTTCCTGCTTGGTCTATATCATCTGATGGTTGTGATGCGTATGGCTCGCTATAATCTATTCCATTAAAATCTAAATTAGTTCTAAATTGATTAATAGTATAACTTGAACGGTAACCATGTGATAATGAAAAACGTTTGAAGCGTTTTTTAAACCATTTAAAATTCATTAAACCTGTGTACTTTATATCCCAATTAGGAATAGGAATATTTCTAAAAGCACCTAGTTTTGTTTTACTAGCGTTTTGTCCAGTGTAAGCACTTAAAAAGGCTGGTAATAACACTGCTTGACTGGTTTTTCCAAAACCTAAAGGATAGCCTTCTGCGTCTACATCGTTAACATTAGCTCCTTTTTCGGCAGCAAGTCTTCTTGCAATAATTAATCTGTTTTCTCTAAAGGCATCAAAAGCTTCAGAACTAATTTCATCACTTTTACCAAATGCTGTTGGCAATGTAAATGTTGATATATTGAAGTTTCCAAAAACGTTTGGTGTTAAAGAACGGTATTCGTTATTTTCAACTCTATAATTTTCGGTATAGTTTTCTGCATAGGTTCTTGAGCCAATTAGGTCTATTTTCAAATCGTTAAATGGTTCTAAATTGGCTGATATATCTAACTGCTCTGTGTGATTTTTAGTGTATTGCTGATTGAAATCAGGAAAAACCGTTAACCATCCATTTCTTGCAGCTAAATCTCTAATGTCGCTTTGGCTTCCTAAAGTATATCCAAATGTTGGTTTAGAAGCGCTTATAAAACCTGGTGTATCTAGAAAACCTGGAAGAAAGGTTCCGTTATTTTCAGAATAATTAATTTGAACACGTTTAACAGATGTTAAAATACCTATCCCGAAATTGGTTATATCTGTTCCTAAACTACCTTTTTTCTTTGTTTGTGGAGCATTTGCATTTTTTCCATCCTTTGCAACTATTCCATCCTTTGTGTCTTTTAAGTTATTTGTGTCCTCTTTTTTAAGTCCTCCTTTGGGAGTATTGCCTCTTCCTGTTCTACTTATTTTATTGTTATTATTAATTACACGTTTCTTTTTAATCCCTAAATACTTATAAAACTTACGCATATCTAAAGAAGAATTAATATTATGCGTGTTACCATTTGAGATAGAGTTTCCTAAATCGTAGGTTAAGCCATCGTCTGCTACTAATTCTCCAAATAAATCTGATCCTTTTTGCCATTGGTACAACCCTTGATAAGCATAGGTTGCTTTAATAAAATCTAACGCAGGAAATTTATTGAATGGCACCTCATAATTTATACCTAATGTTTGAGAACGTCTATTAGCATCTCCAATATCAAAATAACCATCCCAAACGTCTAGGCTTGGATCTTGTTCTCCATTTATAATATTATCTTGAAAATAATTTCTCACTATATTATTATTGGCAACCGCAAAGTTTAATGATAATGATTTGGTTAAATTCCAATTTAAAGTCGATTGGAAATCGAAATTATAGTTTCTTCTAAATAATTCTTCAAGTCCTATATTATTGCCTCCTAACTCTACTTCTCTAAAGCGTTGTCTATTAAACTGTCTATTAATATCTGTATTTATAGCAAAACTTGCAGGCATTAAATTAAGATTAAAATCTTTTAAAAGTTTCCAATATTTTCCAGTAAAAAGAGAATCGTTTTTTTTAAAAGGCTCTATTACTTTTGGTTCAAAATTATAAGCATAACTTGCACCTGTTCTTGTTTGTTTGTCTATAGAACGTTCAATTTCAAAATCGCGATGTTCTACTTTATTATAAGAGTGATTAAATGTTAAATTTTCAACATCGTAAAAGCGAGGTTTGGAATCTCCTGTTCTAACTTTTCTAACACCAATAAAATTAATGCTTCTTCGTCTTGTATATTCTTCAGATTGCTCTCTAATGGTTTTCTTTTGTTCTGCAGTCTCAGCAGCATCTATTCTATTTTGAAGTTTTAAATCTTGATACTGCTGGTCATATTCTGGTGTAATTAATTCTTCGCCCACTCCATAATTAAAAGGCAATTGAATGCCCCATTTTTTTGGTAATAGTTGCCCAATATTTACATTAGTTACAATATCGTATTGTTTTATTTCTTCTCTGCTTCGTTCTTGTGGTCCTTGATCTACTGAGCCAAAACCAGCTGTGCTCATTCTACCTGTTGCGCTTACATTGGCAAAGTCTGCAAAATTAGTATCCACGCTCATTACAGCTGCCCAACCGCCTTCATTATCCATATCTGACAGTCGTAACTCGTTAAACCAAACCTCACCACATTGCGGATTTGTTGTTCCGTTTTTAACACCAACCATTAAAGTTCTTACTGCTCCAAAATTTGGATTTCCTTTAATTGCAACACGATGTTTATCTCTTCCTGGAGTATTATAACCAGCAAACTCATTTGTTACAGGAACTAATTCTTCTCCAAAAATGTCGTAAAATGTTGGATTACCATTAGCGAGTGTATTATTTGCAATACCTAAAGATTTCATTTTTTCCAAAATGTCTAAAGGCAAATCAATTTCGTTTGCTGTAGGCCATAATGCTGCACTTGATGTTCCAACAGATACTTTTAAAGGCACTTCTATTTGGTAATAATTTTGTGTTAAATCGTTACCCATTCTTATAAAACCTACCAATTCATCATCTTGAAGACCAGGTAAATCACCATCTTCTGCATGCATAAACATTCTAATACGTTTGTATTGTCTCATGTCTACACTAATATTCTTGAATACTGCTCTAGAGTCTTTTTGCTGTAAATCGCATACATTAACTACTAAAGATTGCTCGTTTTGGTCTATTATGGTGTTATTGTTATTTAAACGCTCTGGCACTACTCCTGGTGGAGACTCGTAACTACCATCATTTTCTTGAGTACTAACAACGCCTACAGTAAAATCTGTATCGTTAAAATCTGCTGGTGTTGGACCTCCATCTAATGCTAATTGATAGCGTCTCCAATCACTACGTACCAAATCTAATGTACCAAAACGGAATGTTGTTTGCTCAGAAAAATCATTAAGAAACATTCTCGCAAAACGGATAGATCTTAAATCTGTTATCCCATTTCTTGCAACTACATGCTCTCCTTGTACTGGTATTCTAAATTGATACCAGCGTATTTGCTCTGTATCACCGTTTGGTAAGACTCTTGGGCGGATTTTTACATCTCTAATAAATTCTCCTATTGGGTTAGTAGGTGCTATCTCTCCTAAGTTATTTAAAGGTAAATTTTGTCTGGTTACTTCTAGTTCATATTCAAAATAACTATCGATAGTGTTCATCGTGTTATCTCTATTAATATCTTCTACATCTGGTTGTGTAGTTGATCCTCTATTGGTATCGCTAAAAGCATCTGGTGAATTTCCTTGTACATTATTATAGCGCTTATAACGCTCTAAAATATCTCCTTCGGCTGCAAGATAATATTGGTAATTATCGGCAGATGGATCAGGTAATGCAGCAATTGATGCTGGTATAGGTTGTGGGTTTCCAGGATTTATTGTTGGATCTGCAATACTCATTTCTTCCAAATCGTCGTAACCATCGTAGCCAACATCTTGATTTGTACGCTCTTCTCCTACTGAATCAAATGCATAAATTAAGGCTTGATTTTGTGGTATTGCCCATGGTGTAACATCATTTTGCAATAACGAAACATTACCATCTTTTGGTAAGCCGTTTTCATATTGCTTTTTTCCATCTTTTAAGACATCTTCAGAAATACTTCCTAAATTAAAAACTAATTTTCCACCTGGATTTGTTGGATTTTCTTGAAAAGGATCTTGCATCCAAAACTCAATATATTCAACATTAGCTTGCTCAAAATCTGTAGATGTTATCTGTCTTGTAATTCCTGCCCAACCATCATTAGGGTTTACTAGTGTGGAACCATCTGGAGTTAAATTAGTATCGCTAAAATTATAAGGTCCTCTTTCTGTTGGATAATATGTTAGATCTAATGTGTTTAATACTGCTGTTTGTCCTTGTGCTATGTCCTGTTCTGGGAATAATTCATTAACAAAAACACGAGAAGTATATATATTTGAAATGTCGTCGTCATCTATACCATTTGGTCTTTGCCCACTGTAAAAAATAGGATCTATTGTATACCAGTTTAACAAGGCTCTATCGTAACCACTTCTTAATCCACTAAAGGCATCGAAAGCCGTTGTTCCATTTAGCGCCAATGGTCTACTTGACAAAAACCAAGATTGAGGAGATTTTAAATCGATACCGTTTTGACTACCCTCGAAATCATCTATATAAGCTGTTGCTTCTCCATTAAAATCGGTTCCTTTTGGTGCTCCTGGTAACAAATAAGCAAATTCACCACGAACAGATAAGTTTGATGGCGCATCAGTATCTATGTTAGGTAATTTATTTGCTAGTCTTGTAAAAAATGGAACTTCTGTAGAATAGTTACCATTAAAACCTAAAATAGTATTATTAATAGGTTCGTTATTATAGTTTGCTTTTTGGGTGATTGGTCTTTCGTTTAAATTAATGTACGTAGCACCAAGTAAGAAATTCTCGTTAAACTGATGCTCTATATTTAACCCTGTATAACGCTTGGTTTGTTGCCCAAAAACCGAATTATTTTCTGTAGTAACTTGAATTGGTGTGTTTGATGCTTTTAAAGCTTCATCAACTATAAAAACACGTCCTAATTGATAATTTACAGTGTAATCTTGCCCTTCTACTAGAACACGTCCTCCAGCGGTTACTTTCACAGAACCTCTAGGTACATTAAATCCTCCAATAGGAATTCCATTTCCTCCTGAAGATTTATAGCGTCCTTTTATTTGAAACTTATTCTTTTGAGCTTCATCTAATGCAGCTGTTTTTGTTGCTTTATATAATATGTCGTAAACATATTTTTCTTGATTTGGATTTGAATAAGTATCAGATTCGTAATCAAAAGCATTGTTTCCAGTATTGCCATCATTATCTAAAACATCAAATAAATATCGTCCAAAAGGTTCAACTTTTGTAAAGACAATTTTTCCATTTTCAGGTAAAACTGTTAAACCATTTACAAAATCGAAAAAACCATCTCCTTTAGCTTGAGGATCGTTATTAAAGTTTAATCTATCGAAATTAAATAAACGCAATAAGGTTGTTTGTTCAATTGGTTCACCTTCAAAATCAACACCAAAAGGAGAACCCTCTACAGCAGTTATATAGTTTAAGGCTGCAGATTCGTTATAAAAAATGTTTAATTTAAAATCTTCTTGACTAAGTTGATATGCACCTGTATCGTAGATATTTTTCATCATTAAATCCCAAATAGGTTGAGAGACAGATGTTATACTACTTTTTAATAATTTTAGAATTAAGTTGTTATTAGTAACGTTAGTCACTTCTCCTGTTCCATTTGTTTCTACAGCAGTTGCATCTATACCATCGTTGGCAAATTCACCAACTTGAAATACCTGACCTCCAACTGTATACTGAAACGCGACAGCGACTACTTCGTCATTAGTTAATCTTTGGTTTAGTGAGATATAACCTAACTGTGTATTTAATGAATACTCTTGTCCTTCTTGTAATTTTCTTGTGTTTTCTAGTTTAGCATAATCAAAACCTTCATTAAATCCAGGCACTAAAATTCCTGCTTGAACTGTAGCAACATCTCTAACAGCTTGAGTTAATTGTGAACCTGGTCCACCAATATTTGTAGGGTCTAAACGGTTGTTTCCGTTGTCTGGAAAAGCACCAGGTCCTGCAGTAACAACTACACCTGGATTTCCAATAACTGTAGATTCTCCAATATCTTGTAATGCAACTATGTTTCGAACGTTTTCTGTTCTATTACTTCTATTAGTCACCCAAACTTCTGCTCTTGTAATTTGAACATTTGTATTAATGAACGGATAGTTTTCAAGGGCTTTATCATAGTTTTCACGAAAATATTGTGCTAAGAAAAAATGCCTGTTCTCATCATAATCACGAATAAAGAAATCGAATTCGTCTAATGTTCCTCCACCTTGAGCAACTACTGATCTTGAGTCAGATCTTTGTTCAGAAAACACTGCTGTAACTGTGGTTTTTCCAAACTGCAACTTAGTTTTTACTCCAAATAAAGTTTGTGCGCCCGAAATTAGAGAACTGTTTAATGGCATATTTACGTTACCTACTTCTATTTTTTGAAGAATAGAGTCTTCTCCACCTCCTAAAGTTGGATCGTATTCTAATTTTACTATTTGTTGAAAGTCGAAACTTGCTTCTGTATCGTAATTGGCAGTAACTTGTAGTCTTTTTCCAACCTTACCTAATAAACTTAAACTAATTCTTTGGTCAAAATCAAAAGTGAAATTACTCCTGTTTTGCGGAGAAAAGGAAGGATTATCTTGTTTTGTATACAACACCCCCAAATCCATTTCTAAATTTCCTTGAGGCACCACTTCTATGGTATTACCACCAAAAATGGTTTCAAAAAGGCCAGAGTCTATAGTAAATTCTGGCAACAAATTCTTTTTCTGTTCTTCTGAAGCGTCTTTTTTACCATCAATGGCATTTATTTTATCTTGATAATAGCCTTTTAAATTTTCTTTAAACACCAAGTCTTGATATTCTTTTGGTGTTAAAATTATAGGATAATTAATATTAAAACTTCCTACTGTTTCTGTGTAAACATATCTATCTGTAATGGGATCGTATGTATATTTTGAAGTAATACTATTTGGGTTTGGCATTAAAATATCGCCAAAACTAAACCCTGTTTTTGTTGTATCTGTTTCTACAGTAGGATCAGGTTCAACTTGAGCAAAAGCACTAAAGCATAATAAAAATGCTAACACGAATAATGCACAGTGTTTAATTGATTTATAAAAGTAAAGGTTAGTTGTATTCAAAATTTACTATAATTTTTTTAAAGCTTGTTTAATAAGGGCTTCAACGGTAGCCTCTGGTTCGGCAAGTACTATTTTGTCCACCACACGTTCTGCTTGTTTTTTTGCAAAACCAAGCACTTCTAATGCAGATAACGCTTCATCTTTGTTGGTATTGTTTCTATTTACAGAAACTTCGTCAATATCGTAAATTTTAATGATTTTATCCTTTAAATCAATAATTACACGCTGAGCTGTTTTTACACCAATGCCTTTTACAGACTGAATAAGTGCTACATCTTCAGTTGCAATTCCTTCACGTATTTGTTTTGGTGTTAAAGAAGAAAGCATGGTTCTTGCTGTATTGGTACCAATTCCACTTACTGAAATTAATAATCTAAAAACTTCTCTTTCGCCTTTGGTTACAAAACCATAAAGACTGTGAGCGTCTTCTTTTACATGAAGGTGTGTGTATAACTGTATGTTTTCCTGTTCAGGAATTTGAGAAAAAGTATTTAAAGATATATTTAATAAATAACCAACACCATTGCAGTCTATAACAATATCTGTTGGATTTTTTTCCACCAATTTCCCTTTAATATGTGTAATCATCTACGATTTCTGGTTATGCTTCCAAATGTAATAAAAATCTCGGACTAACCGCTATTCTGTTTTTTGGCTCATTAAAGCTTGTTTTCCTTTCTGTTGTGCATCTATTACTGCAATGGCTGTCATATTAACTATTTCGTCTACACTAGCATCTAACTGAAGGATATGTACAGGTTTACGTAAACCCATCATTATTGGACCTATTGACTCTGCTTTATTTAATTCTTTAAGTAATTTATAGGTAATATTAGCAGATTCTAAATTTGGAAAAATTAGTGTATTTACTTTATGTCCAGATAATTTTGAAAATGGAAAGATATCCTGAAGCATTTTGCTATTAAGAGCAAAATCGGTCTGCAATTCTCCATCGACTAATAAATCTGGATGTCTTCTGTGTAAATAAGAGACTGCTTCTCTTACTTTTGTTGCTGTTTGATCTTTTGAAGATCCAAAATTTGAAAAACTAGTCATTGCCATTACTGGTTTTAAACCAAACATTTTAACAACACCAGAGGTCATTTGTGCAATTTTAATTAAGTCTTTTGCTGAAGGATTAATATTTATTGATGTATCACTTAAAAACATTGGTCCTCGCTCTGTCATCATTACATTTGTTGTAGCAATTCTTGTAGATCCTGGCGCAAGACCTATTAACTCTAGCATTGGCTTTACTACTTGAGGATAACTACGTGAGTAACCTGTAATTAGAGCGTCTGCATCTCCTTCGTTTATCATCATTGCAGCAAAATAATTACGTTCACGCATTAACTTTTGAGCCTCTAATAAAGTAACACCTCTACGTTTACGTTGCTTCCAATAGACTTCGGCATACTTGTTTTTTTGGGCGTTTTGCTCATCTGTTTTAGGATCGATTATCAACACATCTGCATCAAATTCGATTTCTTCTTTCAAGCGTTCTATTTCCTCTTTTCTTCCTAATAGAATTGGGATTGCAATACCATCGTCGTATACAATTTGTGCTGCTTTTAAAACATCAATATGGTCTGCTTCTGCATAAACCACACGTTTAGGAGCTGTTTTTGCACGATTATATAACAATCTTAAAATCTTATTGTCCGACCCTAAACGTTGCATAAGTTCCTCTTTATACTTATCCCAATCTTCTATTGGCTCTTTTGCAACACCGCTTTCCATAGCTGCTTTTGCTACTGCTGGTGGTACTTCTGATATTAATCTAGGATCGAATGGTTTAGGTATAATATAATCTTTACCAAATGTGAGTCTTGTCTCGTTGTAGGCAATATTTACTTGCTCTGGCACAGGTTCTTTAGCTAAATTAGCTAAGGCTTTAACTGCAGCCATTTTCATAGCTTCATTAATTTTAGTAGCGCGAACATCTAAAGCGCCTCTAAAAATAAATGGAAAACCAAGCACATTATTTACTTGATTAGGATGGTCGCTACGTCCTGTAGCCATAATAATATCGTCTCTAGCGTCTATTGCTAATTGGTATTTTATTTCTGGATCTGGATTTGCCATTGCAAAAACAATAGGATTTTTAGCCATTGATTTTAGCATATCTTGAGAGACAATATCTGAAGTTGAAAGTCCAATAAAAACATCGGCATCTTTCATGGCTTCATCAAGCGTATCTATTTTTCTATGCGTCGCAAATTCTGCTTTTTGTGAGGTTAAATTAGCTCTATCATCTCTAATAACACCTTTACTATCTAACATGACTACATTTTCGCGTTTAGCTCCAAAGGCTAAATATAATCGTGTACAGGAAATTGCAGCTGCTCCAGCTCCGCTAACAACGATTTTTACTTCTTCAATTTTCTTCTTTGAAAGCTCTAAAGCATTTAATAAGGCTGCTGCCGAAATTATTGCTGTTCCATGTTGGTCGTCATGCATTACTGGAATATCCAATTCTGCTTTTAGACGTTTTTCAATTTCAAAAGCTTCAGGCGCTTTTATATCTTCGAGGTTTATACCACCAAAAGTTGGTGCTATATTTTTAACAGTAGCAATAAATTCTTCAATATTTTCAGTTCCTACTTCAATATCGAACACATCTATATCTGCAAATATTTTAAACAGCAACCCTTTACCTTCCATTACTGGTTTTGAGGCTTCAGGACCAATATTTCCTAATCCTAAAACAGCTGTTCCGTTAGAGATTACTGCAACAAGGTTTCCTTTTGCTGTATATTTATAAACGTTATTTACATCTTTTTGGATTTCTAAACAAGGCTCAGCAACACCAGGAGAATAGGCTAATGCTAAATCTCTTTGACTCGCATATTTCTTGGTTGGAACTACTTTTATTTTACCTGGAGTTGGTTTAGCGTGATAAACTAATGCTTCTCTTCTTTTGCTTTGTTTACTCATGTTTTTTATCTTAAATAACAACAAGCAAATATAAAGGTTTATAAATTTTTACTATTAGATTTTTAATAATTCTGAAAGTACATTTATATTGTTTGGCAATCTTCCTACATTCTGTAATTTTAATGCTGCAAGTTTAAGCGCGATAAGCAAACATTCTTCAAGAGAATTTTTATTTATATATGCAAATAAAAAACCTGACCAAAAAGCGTCTCCAGCTCCAGTTGCATCCATTACTTTTGTGATTTTTATTGCCGGAAGACTTAATACCTTTTTGCCTTTTTCTGAAAGAACAACTCCTTCTTTACCTAAAGTTAGGCAAACTATTTCTACACCTGCTTTGTGGAAAAAATTAAATATTTCTTGATGTGATAGTGTTTTGTTAAATAACCTAAACATATCATCTTCACTTATCTTTACCAAAGGATTATAAACACAATAAGATTTAATAATTTTAGTAGCATTTGCTCTATCTTCCCAAATTTTTTCTGAAAAATTCACATCTATACTTAGTTTACAACCAGCTTCAAAAGCTTCTTTTGCTTTTACTAGAATAGTGTCTCTAGCAGGATTTTTACTTAGCGCAAAACAAGTGGTATGAAATATTTTAGATCGCTTTAGTAACTTTAATGGTATTTGATTTTCTTCAATAATAAAATCTGCTTTTCGATAAGCAACAAAATCTGGTGTATCAATAGATCTTGAAACAAAAATTGTACTTGTTGGAGTTGTTTTTGATTTTTTTAAATAATTGATATTTATATTTATTTCATTTAATCTTTCAATAATATATTCGCCAAAACCGTCTTCTCCAATAGTTGCAACTAAAGCTGTATTTAATCCTAGGCGTGCAGTATTCATAGCAACATTTGTTGGTGATCCACCTAAATATCTATGGTAATCTCTTGTCTTATTTATACCAACACCTTCTTGGTGTCCAATAAAATCGACTAAAGCTTCACCTACACAAAGTATGTCTATATCCTTTTTCATTTTCTAAACTAACAATCTTTTTCCGTTAACATATTGCTGTAAAGCAATCTCTCCTGCTGCACTCCAAGCGCAATTTTCTACTCCTGTTGGTTGGCTTGTTTTACTATTAAAATTTTCGTAAAACCCAAACTCTTTTAATGCATTAAGTTTTTTAATATGTGACAAAACATTAGTAGCCTTTTCTATATGGTTTTCAACTAAACTCATCCCATAAAATCCATTTACCATCTGCCATGTACCACCATTATGAAACTCGAAAGGAACATTTCTAAATTCGTATTTACAGTTATTTTCTAACAGCTTCCAATCTTCATGTTCTTTTGTAATTGGTTCCCAGAAAGCTGGTAATAGTTTTAAAGGAAGAGACGCTCTTAGTTTTTCTGAATACTTAATAATTTCTTCTTGAAAATCTGTATCTCCTAATCCAATTAATAGCGCAATACTATTACCCAAGGCATCAAACATTGTTTGATATCCTGACGGATTTATTGAAGCCATCCAAAAACTCTTTTTTTCTAAGGTTTTATATGCCTTTGGATGAAATGGGTTTTTGTAATCGGTTTTACGATAGTTACCTGCTAATTTTTCAGTAATATGATTTATTTTTTCTTGATATTCTGCGTTAGGAAATAAACTATTTATACATTTTAAAGCCCAAAGTCTTAACACTTGATCGTAGAAAATATGTCCTTCAGTAATATATTCATCTGCCCAATTTCCTGATCTTGGCACATAAATAAGATGATTATTATTAAACTCCCAAGCTTCTAAAAGTTGTAAGCCTTTATTCATTTTAGGTTTTAACTCTTCAGCAAAATTTATATTTTTTGTTAAAGATGCATAATTACAAACGCCTATAATAAACCATGATATTGTATCTACTCTTCCTGCTAATCCACCAAAGCTTACTTCGACTTTATTTTCATCATTAAAAAAAACATTAGAAGGAATATGTCCATGTTTATGTTGGTTATCTGCTAAGGTAATTAGTGTGTTTTTGAACGTTTCTACCAGACTTTCATCTCCATCTAACAAAGCAGCTAAACCACAAATTACACCATCTCTAGCCCAAACACGTTTGTAGTTTGTAATATCACTCGCGCTAGCTAAAAACCCTTTGTCGGATCTTGCTTTTGCTAATAACTCTGTGGCTTTTATATAGGATTGTTCTGCTTTCATTTAACTTACTACTTCGTCTTGTTTTTTAATTTTAATAAACAGTGTACAAACTGTCGCAATTAATAACAATACACCTGCAAAAGTTATTGCATTTCGAGGGTCGTTATTTAAAAAGTGCTTTAAAATATAACCAAAAGATAATGTTTGTAAAATCATTGGGATTACAATCATCATATTTATTATTCCCATATAAACACCATAGCGTTCTTTTGGTATATCTGAAACCACCATTAAATAAGGAATACCCATCATACTTGCCCAACCAATACCAAAACCTGTAATTGCGAAGAGTAATAAGTTTTTATTTTCAATATGAGGAAAAGCTAAAAAGGCTAATGCTGCTAGAATTAAACAAAAAGCATGTACTTTTTTTGCACTATATTTTTTTGCGAATCCAACCAATGCAAAAGCTACTAAAAATGTAACTACGTTGTACCAACCATTAACTAAACCTGTCCAACTTACAGCTTCACTGTATAATTCTTCATTATCTGGTGTGGCATTCCAAACGGAAAGCGCAACACTTTTTGAAGCGTTTTGCCAATAACAAAACAAGGCGTACCATTGAAAAAGATATACTAACGCTAATTGCCACATGACTCTAGGCATGTCTTTTATAGCTGAAAATATTTCTATTAAAGGGCCTAAAACACTTCTTTTTTCTTTTAATTTTTCTAATTCTTCTGTAGTTGGCGGAATTTCTTTTGTTTTGCTAATACTCCATAAAATTGAACCTATAGAACAAATAGCGCCTAAGAAAAAGGACGCATATACCCAAGTTGGTAAGGATCCTGTAGTACCAATAAATATTAAAGGAAAAATGAATAGTGATAAATTAGCTAAAACCTGTCCCAAGCCTGTAAAAAAACTTTGCATTTGAAACCCTAAAGGTTGTTGCTCATTATCTAATTTATCTGCAATTAAGGCTCTATATGGCTCCATTGCTGTATTATTTCCTGCATCTAGAATCCATAATAAACCTGCAGCCATCCATAAACTACTACTAAAAGGAAATGCCAGTAAAGTTATACTACATAATATGGCTCCTATCAAGAAAAAAGGCTTACGTCTTCCAAATTTTGGACTCCATGTTTTATCACTTAATGCTCCAATAATAGGCTGAACTAACAATCCAGTTACTGGACCAGCAAGGTGTAGAATAGGAATCTGGTCTGGACTTGCACCTAAAAAATCGTAGATTGGTGTTATTGCACTTTGTTGTAAACCAAAACTGTATTGAATACCGAAGAACCCAACATTCATGTTTAGTATTTGCCAGAAACTTAATTTTGGTTTTTTTATCATAACAAGATTTTAAACTATTAAAAATATAGATTTTAATAGAAAGAGCCAATGTCTTTTAAAACATTGACTCTAAACTAAATCAAATCAATCAATCAATCTACTTACTTAAATTATTTTATTAACACTTAATAATTTAAAATTTATATCTAAGAGCTAAAGAAGAGGAACGACCCGTTATAGATCTTGCTCTAACATAACGATCACTTCCATTAATTGCTGCACCATCTATACCATTTACTTCTGTAATACCAACAGTATCAAAAAGGTTGTTTATGTTAAGAGATAAAGATAATCCTTCTGTAAGACCAACAGATCCTAAAAGGTTTACATAAGCAAATCCAGGTTGTATTAAATCATTAGAATCAAATGCGAACGATTTAGATGTTCCTAGTATTGCTAAACCTAATACATGTTGTTTATCATTTCCAAACACGTATCTTGGTGAAAGGTTATATACAAAATCTGCTTGTCTTTGCGGTGTTTTTCCTTTATTAGCTCCAGTTCCACTAGCTCTATCCTCAATAATCTCAGCATCTGTATAAGTAACAGAACCTACTACACTAAAGTCGTTTATATTGTAAGACCCTTCTAATTCTAAACCTGTAGCCTTAAACTCATTTCCTACTGTTAAATTTAAAGCACTTCCTGCATCTTCATCTGTATTACTGCTAAAAGCTGTAACGTACACAGATGCATTTTCAAAACGTTTCTTGAAACCAAGTTCTAATTGAGTTACTTGATCGAAATTTGTACTAGACTTCCCAAATTGATCATAACCATTTCTATCTGAAGCTCTTCCTGAAGCGCCTTTACTGTATCTTGCAAAAACTGCCGAACCGTTATTAATTTTATAATTAAGTCCTGCTGAGAATGAAGTAAAGTTATAATCTTGGTCTATATTTTGACCATCTGCACCTGAAACAATTGGTACATTCTGCTCAATACCTTGTATTACTCCATCGCCATTATAATCGTAATTCCCTTGACTAGTTGGACCACTAGCTATAATTCCATTTACATTAACGTTTTCAAAACGAACACTACCATCAAAATTTATTTTTTCAGTAATATCTATATCAACACCAACATAAGGTGAATTTACACTATGCACTGTATTATATTTACGTTGGCAACAGTTTCCCCAAACTGGAGTCCCATAAGCATATTGACCATTTCTTGAATAACCGTCGAAATCTACCATTCTTGCATTTCCATCTCCTTTTACTTCAGAAAGAAAAGAACTCCATTGCCATGATGTTTTCGTGTTTTGTGTAGCTGTAAACATACCTGCTGTTACATTTACATTATCGCCAATTTTTTTAGAAATCTTTACATCACCAAAGAAATTGCTCATATCGTCAATAGTCACATCAAATACATGCAAAATTTGTGCTAATCCATTTGCTGGATTAAACGCTTCTCTATCACCATCTGAATACACTAATGCGCCTGTAGCTCCAGAAGCTCCACTTGCAGTTGCTGCAACGTCAGCTACAGCTCCAACGTTTGCTGTAAATGGTGCAATCCATTTACCACTATTATTAGAATATCTTGCTTTACCTACAAAAGACCATTCGTTTCCTAAATCAAAAGAAAACTCTGCTCCAAGAGATTTTGTAATTGGATTGTTTCCATTTCTTACATCATTAGATACTGGCTGTCCATCAAAAGCAGATGTTCCTGCACTTTGTTGTAAATTAGAAGAGTGAGGTGTGTCTGTTGTTATATCGAAACCTGGTAGATTTGCATAAGTAGGATTAGCATCGTCACCTTCTAAAAGCATTGGCATTGGCATATACATTGCCGATCTATCATTTAAAAACTTAGTATATACTCTTACGTAACCTTTTTCAAAACGTTTTGTAAGATTTGCTTTAAATTGACCGCCTTTATTTCCTTGGTAGCCTATAGCTCTCGGTCCTTCCCCATTTCTAATAAAACCACCAATATGGTAAGACAATCCATTTGCTAATGGTGTACCATATTCAAAATCTAATCTTGATGATTGATAATCTAAACCAAAAGAAGACGCTATCGAACCACCTTCTACAGCTCCTGTTTTACTAATAACATTAATAATACCTGCTGGAGCGTTTGATGCTAAAGTAGAAGCCGAACCACCTCTAATTGCTTCAATTCTTGCTACATTAGAATCTATACGTAAATAATTATCTGGATTTCCAAAAGAAGTATCTCCAAATAACATTATTGGTAAACCATCTTCTTGTAATTGTAAGTATCTAGTACCACCAGAAGAAACTGGCACACCACGAACATTATAGTTACCATTTCCATCTCCACCAGAAGTTTCTGCACGTACACCAGGAATATTTCTAAAAATCTCTCCAGAAGTTCTAGGAGCAGATTGTGCTATTTGTTCTACACCTATTGAAGATATAGAAACACTAGATTCTATTCTAGACTTAGGGTTTAAAACTCCTGTAATTACAACTTCGTCTAAAGAAGAAGCATCTTGAGCTAATTGAAAATTGACTGTAGCATTTGAACCTTGAATTGTTATGCTTTTTGTACTTTCTGTAAAACCAACATAAGATGCTATTACATTATAAGTTCCATTTTCTACATTACTTATAGAATAATTTCCATCAAAATCAGTACTAGCACCTTGGTTTGTACCTGAAATGACAACATTTACTCCTGGTAAACCAGAACCTGATTGGTCTGCAACTTTACCAGAGATTGTAGATTGTGCAAATATGATTGTTGTAAACATCATAAACAGCACAGAAAAAATCTTTTTAATTTGGTTAATTTTTTTCATTAGTTTTTAAGAATTAATTAGTTTTTTGTCTTGATATTGAGTAAATTTACTTTTAAAGGCAATAAAATTTGCAAAATTATTAACGAAAACGTTTTCGATTTGAACGAAAACGTTTTCGATTTGATTTTTTATTGTATTTTGCGGTAAAACATTTTCTATTGGAACCTGTAACTTTAAAACAAATTGCCGAAACATTAGGTATTTCTATTACTACAGTATCTAAAGCATTAAAAGATTATCCTGATGTTAGTAAAAAAACAAAAGCCTTAGTTAAGGACTTAGCGCAAACATTAAACTATAAACCAAATGCTTTTGCTGTAAACTTAAGAACTAGAGAGTCTAAAACTATTGGTTTAATAATTCCTGAAATAGTACACCACTTTTTTTCAAGTGTGATTAAAGGTATTATTAGTCAAGCTGAAAAAAAAGGATATCTTGTTATTATTCTTCAGTCTAATGAATCTTATAAACTAGAAAAAAAACAGATTGAGCTATTGCTAAGTAAACAGGTTGATGGTATTTTAATTTCTTTAGCTAATGCCACTGCAGATTTTAATCACTTAAACGATATCATCGCACAAGAAAAACCTTTGGTTATGTTTGATAAGATTGCAAAAATAGTAAACTGTTCTAAGGTAATTATAGACGACAGAAAAGCTGCATACAATGCAACACAACACTTAATAGATACTGGATGTAAAAGAATTGCACACTTTCGCGGACCTCTTTTGCCACAAAACTCTATAGATCGCTTTTTAGGTTATAAAAAAGCACTTATAGATAACAATATTTTTTACGATCCTTCTTTAGTATATATCTGTAATGACATGACTTTTCAAGAAGGAGAAAAATTTGCCAAACAACTACTTATAGAACACAAAGATATTGACGGCATTTTTATTAATACCGATTTGGTTGCGATAGGAGCAATAAAAGAATTAAACAAAAGTGGTATTAAAATTCCTGAGGAAATTTCAGTTGTAGGTTTTAGTAACTGGTTTATGTCATCTGCTATTACGCCATCCTTAACAACAATAGATCAACCTGGTTTTGAAATGGGTAAAATGGCATTTAAACAATTATATAAAGAACTTAAAGCTATAAAAAAAGGAAAAGAAGTAAAACTAAAAACTATAGAACTAGAAACTGCTTTAGTAAAAAGAAACTCTACTAAAACTATAATTTAAGAAACTTAATATTCCTTTGTAATCCAGAAAATTTTGTCCGCTTTACTGCCGATTTTTGAAACACTTTTTTAAAGACATCTTCTGTTATTTCTTCCCAATCTTTTTTGGTCATGTCTAACAACTCTGGATGCGGATTAAACAAAGGTTGACTATGAGGTTTTGAGAATTTATTCCATGGGCAAACATCTTGACATACATCGCAACCAAACATCCAATTGTCGAATTTACCTTTCATTTCATTAGGTAATTGGTCTTTTAATTCTATTGTAAAATAACTGATGCATCTACTACCATCTACAACATAAGGTTGAACTATAGCTTGTGTTGGACAAGCATCTATGCAAGCTGTGCATGTTCCACAGTGGTCTGTTGTTATTGTATCGTATTCTAAATCTAGATCGATTATTAACTCTGCAATAAAATAAAACGAACCTACTTGTTGTGTTAATAAATTACTGTGCTTTCCAATCCAACCTAAACCAGATTTAGCAGCCCAAGCTTTATCTAAAACTGGAGCAGAATCTACGAAAGCTCTTCCGTTTACTTCTCCTATTTCATTTTGAATAAAATGAGTTAATGCTTTAAGTTTAGATTTTATTACATGATGGTAATCGTTACCATAAGCATATTTAGACAACTTTGGAGCTTCTGTATCTTTTTGTGTTTGTGGAGGAAAATAATTAAGTAACAGTGAAATAACACTTTTTGAATCTTCTACTAATTTTGTTGGGTCTAAGCGTTTATCGAAGTGGTTTTCCATGTATTGCATACTACCATGCCTATTATTATTTAGCCAGTGTTCTAAACGAGGAGCCTCAGTTTCTAAAAATTCGGCTTTGCTTATTCCACTAGACAAAAAACCGAGGCGTTTGGCTTCGGTTTTAATTAAATCTGCATACTTAGCTTTATTATTTAACATAATTGGATAGATTCTTTGTATCGCACTGAATGACAAATTCCTAAAATAAGCCTCCTTGTATTGGTCCTTTAATTTTTCCTAAATGCTTATAAGCTAATTCTGTAACTTCCCGTCCTCTAGGAGTTCGCATAATAAAACCTTGCTGAATTAGAAACGGTTCATAAACTTCCTCGATGGTTTCTGAGCTTTCACTTACTGCTGTTGCTATTGTTGAAACACCAACAGGTCCTCCTTTAAATTTGTCTATTATGGTGGACAAGATTTTGTTATCCATTTCATCTAAACCATAAGCATCAACGTTTAAGGCTTCTAAAGAAAACTTAGCAATTTTTATTTCTATACTTCCGTTTCCTTTTATTTGAGCAAAATCTCGAACACGACGCAACAAAGCATTAGCTATTCTAGGTGTTCCACGACTTCTTCCTGCAATTTCTATAGCAGCCTCCATTGTTATTGGAACGTTTAATATTTGGGCACTACGTTGAATAATTGTACTTAGCAATTCGGTTGAATAATACTGTAACCTGCTTTGAATTCCAAAACGTGCTCTCATTGGAGCAGTTAATAATCCTGATCGAGTAGTTGCACCTACTAAAGTAAAAGGATTTAAATTAATTTGAACCGTTCTTGCATTTGGTCCAGACTCTATCATGATATCAATTTTATAGTCCTCCATTGCAGAGTATAAATACTCTTCTACAATTGGGCTTAATCTGTGTATTTCATCTATAAATAAAACATCTCGATCATCAAGATTAGTAAGTAATCCTGCTAGGTCTCCTGGTTTGTCTAAAACAGGACCAGAAGTTACTTTTATTCCAACATTTAATTCGTTTGCTAATATGTTTGCTAATGTTGTTTTGCCTAAACCTGGTGGTCCATGAAATAATGTGTGATCTAAAGCTTCATCTCTTAAGTTGGCAGCTTGAACAAATATTTTTAAATTTTCTAATACCTGATCTTGACCAGAAAAATCTTCAAAAGATAAGGGTCTCAATGTTTTTTCTATGTCGAATTCTTCAGATGAAAAATTCTCGTTGGTTGGATCTAGGTTTTCGTTCATATCTTTTACAGCAATAAAATTAATCTTTTAATTATGAAAACAATACTGAAAGCAAGAATCACATCATAATATTAAAGAATGGACTGCAATAACAAATATAAACAAAAAGCCTTTCCGTTATGGAAAGGCTTTTAAATATGTTTATAGTTTCTCTAATGTGAGACTTATAACAGTAAATTAATGTTGTAACTCTTCTTCACCTTCTTTAAGCGGTACAATTTGAGAGACAAAGTCTTCATCGTGACCAGGTTTAGAATAATCATAAGCCCAACGGTGTACATGAGGTATTTCTCCTGGCCAATTACCGTGAATATGCTCAACAGGAGTTGTCCATTCTAATGTATTAGATCTCCATGGGTTTTGTACAGATTTCTTTCCGTAAAACATGCTAATGAAGAAGTTATATAAGAATACAATTTGAAAAGCGCCACCTATTAAAGCAAAAACGGTGATTATTACGTTTACATCTTGTAAGTCGTCAAATAATGGAAAATTACTATTTGTATAATAACGTCTTGGTAAACCTGCCATACCTATAAAGTGCATTGGGAAAAATACTCCATAAGCACAAACTGCTGTTACCCAAAAGTGAATGTAACCTAAATTCTTGTTTAGCATACGACCAAACATTTTTGGAAACCAGTGATAGATTCCTGCAAACATACCATAAAGTGCAGATATTCCCATTACTAAGTGAAAGTGGGCAACTACAAAATACGTATCGTGTACATTGATATCTAATGCACTATCTCCAAGAATTATACCTGTTAATCCTCCTGTAATAAAAGTTGAAACTAAACCAATAGAAAATAACATGGCTGGATTCATTTGAAGATTTCCTTTCCAAAGTGTGGTTATATAATTAAAAGCTTTTACTGCTGAAGGTATTGCAATTAATAATGTAGTAAAAGTAAATACTGAACCTAAAAATGGATTCATACCAGATACAAACATATGGTGACCCCAAACAATTGTAGATAAAAATGCAATTGCTAAAATTGAAGCTACCATTGCACGATAACCAAAGATTGGTTTACGAGAGTTTGTTGCAATAATCTCAGAAGTTATACCTAAAGCTGGTAATAATACTATGTATACTTCAGGATGACCCAGAAACCAAAATAAGTGTTCAAATAAAACTGGAGAACCACCTTGATAATGTAAAACTTCACCTTGTATAAATATGTCTGACAAGAAGAACGATGTTCCGAAACTTCTGTCCATAATTAGTAATAATGCTGCAGATAATAATACTGGGAAAGATACAATACCAATAATTGCAGTAACAAAAAAGGCCCAAATAGTTAAAGGTAGTCGAGTCATAGACATTCCTTTTGTACGTAAGTTTATTACTGTTACTACGTAATTTAAAGATCCTAATAAAGAAGATGCAATAAAAATAGCCATTGATACTAACCATAAAGTCATACCAGCTCCAGAGCCTCCTTGGGCCATTGGTAAAGCACTTAGTGGTGGATAAATTGTCCAACCTGCTGCTGCTGGTCCTGCTTCAACAAAGAAAGATAAAACCATGATTACACTTGATATAAAGAATAACCAATAAGATACCATGTTTAAAAAGCCTGATGCCATATCTCGAGCACCTATTTGCAATGGAATTAATAAGTTACTAAATGTACCACTTAATCCTGCTGTAAGTACAAAGAAGACCATAATGGTTCCATGAATGGTTACTAATGCTAAATAAATATCTGCATCCATAACACCTTCTGGTGCCCATTTTCCTAATAATGCTTGGAATATTACATTTGGCTCTTCTGGCCATGCAATTTGCATACGCATCATTAAAGACATCATTACACCAATAACTCCCATAATAGTACCAGTAATAAGGTACTGCTTGGCAATCATTTTGTGATCCTGACTAAATATATATTTAGTTACGAAAGTTTCTTTATGGTGGTGATCGTCGTGAGCGTCGTGAGTATCTGCGTGTGCTGACATAATCTATATATCTTTATAATCTTTTAATTAATTAGTCTATCAAAGAATCTTTAAATGCTTTTTGAGATTTCATCCAAGCATCATATTCTTCTTGTGTTTCTACTATTATTTTCATTTGCATATTGTAGTGAGACTTACCACAAATTTTATTACATAATAATAAGTAATCGAATGTATATAAATCTAAAGCTTGTTCTCCTTTTGCTACTAAATCTTTGCTTTTTTCAACTCTAATTTTATTAATGTTTGCAACTTTATCTTGCATTTCAGGTGTTTCTCTCATATCTGCAGTTGTAACTGTTGGAGTAAAACCAAATTGAGTTATCATACCCGGAACACAATTCATTTGTGCTCTAAAATGTGGCATATATGCTGAGTGCAATACATCTTGTGAACGCATTTTAAATAAAACAGGACGTCCTACTGGTAAATGTAATTCTGTAGTTATTACGTCATCCTGAGCATTTGGATCTGCTTCGTCTACACCTAAAATATTAGCACGATTAATATCTATTAATCTGACATTAGCTTTACCTAAGGTATTATCTGCTCCTCCATAACGTGCTTTCCAGTTGAACTGTTGCGCATATAATTCTACTACTAAGGGATCATTGTCTTCATTAACATTCATTATTGTTGTCCACGTAAATAAACCTTGTATAATAAGTACTGCTAATACAATTACAGGAATAATAGTCCAGATTGCTTCTAGCTTGTTATTATCAGCATAGAATAGAGCTTTTTTCCCTTTTTCACCTTTGTATTTAAAAGCAAAATAATGAAGCAAGAACTGTGTAACTGTTTGAACGAAGAAAATAATGATCATAGAGATAATCATTAAATTATCAATACCTGGACCATGCTCTGATGCAGAGTTAGACATTAATGGTAAATCTCCATATTTAACAAAACAAATGATAGTGATAACATATATAAAGGCTAAAAAGCCTAACATTAAATACCCATTTATTTTATTGTCTTTGTCGTTAGCTACTTGATCATCACTTCTAGCGTTAACGCTTTGAGTTAAATCGAATATCTTAACCATTTGCCATATGGCAACGAGAATAAATACTAAAACTAAAATTGATAATAAAGCCGTCATTGTTGTCGTTCTTCTTTATTGAATTATTTTATTAATAATGAAAATGTTCACTCTCCTTCACAAAAGGATTTCTTGTAGGTGTTAAAGGAGCTTTTGACAGCGCTGTAAACACAATAAAGATAAATAATCCTGCAAAGAATAACATTGAACAAATTTCTGGAACACCAATATACCATTGGTCTCCTACTGTTGCTGGCATTATCATATTGAAAACATCAATATAATGACCAGCTAATATTACAATACCTGTCATCACTATAAACCAAGGAATACGTTTGTAATCACTATTCATTAATAATAATAATGGAAAGATAAAGTTCATTGCCAACATTCCAAAAAAAGGTAATTTATAGTCTTCAATTCTAGTGACAAAGTAAGTTACTTCTTCTGGAATATTTGAATACCAGATCAACATAAATTGAGAGAACCATAAATACGTCCAGAAAATACTGAATGCAAACATGAATTTTGCTAAATCATGGAAATGGCTATCATTTACTTTTGGTAATAAGCCTTTAGTTTTCAAGTATAACGCTATAAATGCTATCGTTGTTACAGCACAAACCATCATACCAGCAAACACGTACCATCCAAATAATGTAGAGAACCAGTGTGGATCTACACTCATAATCCAATCCCAAGACATCATAGATTCTGTGTAAATAAAGAATACTAAAAATGCTGCCGAAATACGGAATGTTTTCTTAAAGTTTTTGTTATCGTCTGCTTTATCTTGAGCAATTGAAAATTTTCTAGAAAAGTATCTGTATAATGACCAACCACCAATAAAAATTAAACCTCTAATTGCAAATCCCCAAATATTTAACCAACCTGTTTTCCCTTGGATTAATTTATCATGTGCGACAACGTCTGGATCCATCCAAACAAAAATATTATAATGACCAATGGTACCAGATGCCACTGCTATGGCTAAAAGTATTAGAGCTCCTGGAAATAAATAAGCTGTTATGCCTTCCATTACTCTTAGTAGTAGAGGTGACCAACCAGCTTGAGAGGCATATTGGATAGCATAGAATGCTAGTACGCCTAAAGATATCATCATAAAAAAGAAAGCAGCAATATAGAATGCAGACCAAGGTCTGTTGTGCATTGCGTGCATGACATGATTTACATGCTTGGTATGCTCATCTACAACCTCATGAGAATTACCTACTGCGTGTTTGTCTTCTCCGTGAGCATCAACAGCTGCATGAGTATCATGACTACTAGTTTCATCTGCTTGATGATTTTCAGTTTCACCGTGACCATTAGAACCACCATGATGAGATTCATTTGCTAGCATGTTTTCGACTTCTTCAAATGTTACATGAGAAGTGTAGAAACTATAACTAACACCTATTGCTCCAACGACCATTAAAATGATTGCAGTTAATCTTAGTCTATTTGAAATTTTGTATTCCATTATATAATCTTTAACTAAATCTTATTTTTCTAAATCCGCTTTCAATTTCATAACATATGAAACTACTTGCCAACGCTCTTCTCTATTTAATTGATTTGAATAAGAGCCCATAGCATTTTTACCGTAATAAATAGTATGATAAACACTACCTTCTGTTATAGCTCTTCCGGCGTCATCGTAACTTGGTATACCAAGGATTTTTTCTCTTTGGACTAACTTCCCTTTACCATCACCTTTATTACCATGGCAAATACCACAATAAATATTGTATAACTCTTTACCTCTAGGTTCGTCAATTTGTGTAGAATCTAAAACACTTTTTAAATTTGCTTTAGCCTCATTGTAACCTTCGGTAGTATTATCAATATCGAAAGGCGTATAACCTCTTGGTATTGTTCCTTCTGCTGGTAATTGTGCTTCTACACCATTAGCAAATGCGTCAGATTCTTGATACGTTTCGTAAGCAACTGATTCATACATATTAGGCATGAACTCGTAATTAGGTCTTGAATTCTTTTGACAAGAAGCAAAAGACACTAAAACTATAGCTAATATTGTTATTTTAATAATACTCTTCATTTTGTATAATTAATGCGCGTTATCTACTACGTTAATTTCAACAGCACCAGTTTGTGAAAGTAAATCTTGTAATTCTTTTTCATTACCATGAATAGGGATTTCCATTAAAAAATGATCATCAGTTGTTCTTGGGTCTGGATTTTCTGCTTTTTTAAATGGCCACATTCTACTACGTAAATAAAATGTTATTACCATTAAGTGTGCTGCAAAGAATACTGTTAATTCGAACATAATTGGTACAAATGCAGGCATATTCTCTAAATAGCTAAAGCTTGGTTTACCACCTATATTTTGTGGCCAATCTTCTATCATAATAAAATTCATCATTAATGTCGCTACTGCTAAACCTACACAACCGTACATAAATGCTGCGATTGCTATTCTTGTCGGCGCTAAACCCATAGCCTTGTCTAGCCCATGGACTGGAAATGGCGTATATATTTCTTCAATGTGATGTCTTTCGGCTTTGACCTTCTTTACTGCAGCCAATAACACATCGTCATCGTTATAAATAGCGTGAATTACTTTTGAAGCTTCCATATGCTACTCTTTATTATTTTTTTGTTCTTTAATATCAACATTAGATGTTCTAACATCTGCACCTGTACCAACTAAACTGTCTCCTCTATCTCTGATGGTTTTATATCTGTCTCCTGAAGACTTTAAAATGGTCTTAACCTCTGCTTGTGCAATAACTGGGAATGTTCTTGAATACAGTAAGAATAATACGAAAAAGAATCCTATTGTTCCTATAAATATTCCAATATCTACAAATGTAGGAGAGAACATTGTCCAAGAAGATGGCAAATAATCTCTATGTAACGATGTTACAATAATTACAAAACGCTCAAACCACATTCCTATGTTTACCACTATTGATATAGCAAAAGAGAACATAATACTTGTACGTAATTTTTTGAACCACATGAACTGTGGAGAAAACACGTTACAAGACATCATTGCCCAATAAGCCCACCAGTATGGTCCTGTAGCTCTATTAAGGAAAGCGTATTGCTCATACTCCACTCCTGAATACCATGCAACAAACAACTCTGTAATATATGCTACACCTACTATAGAACCTGTAATCATGATTACAATGTTCATTAACTCTATGTGTTGTACTGTAATATAATCTTCCAAGCTACACACTTTTCTCATTATTATAAGAAGCGTATTTACCATAGCGAATCCAGAAAAAATTGCTCCTGCAACAAAGTAAGGTGGGAATATAGTTGTATGCCAACCAGGTATTACTGATGTTGCGAAATCAAAAGATACAATCGTGTGTACAGAAAGTACTAGTGGAGTTGCTAAACCTGCAAGTACTAAAGATACTTCTTCAAAACGTTGCCAATCTTTTGCTCTACCAGTCCAACCAAAACTTAATAAACTATAAATCTTCTTTTGAAAAGGTTTAATTGCTCTATCTCTAAGCATTGCAAAATCTGGTAATAAACCTGTCCACCAAAAGACTAATGATACTGATAAGTATGTTGAAATTGCAAATACATCCCAAAGTAAAGGAGAGTTAAAGTTAACCCATAGCGATCCAAATTGATTAGGAATTGGTAATACCCAATATGCTAACCATGGACGGCCCATGTGAATAATTGGAAATAAACCCGCTTGAACTACTGAAAAAATCGTCATTGCTTCTGCAGAACGGTTAATTGCCATTCTCCATTTTTGACGGAATAATAATAGTACTGCAGAAATTAATGTTCCTGCGTGACCAATACCAACCCACCAAACGAAGTTAGTAATATCCCAAGCCCAACCAACTGTCTTGTTTAATCCCCAAGTTCCAATACCAGTAGATATTGTATAAACCATACATCCAACTCCCCAAAGAAAAGCAACTAATGCGATTGAAAATACAATCCACCATTGTTTGTTTGCTTTTCCTTCTACAGGTGCTGCGATATCTACAGTTACATCGTGGTACGATTTGTTGCCTGTAACTAAAGGTCTTCTAATAGGTGCTTCGTAATGAGACGCCATAATCCTTTTATAAGTATTCGTTAATTAATTCTTTTTATGCTTTCGTGTTTCTCACTTTAGTATGATACTGAACATTAGGTTTAGTACCAACACTTTCTAGTAAGTGATACATACGATCGTCTTCTAAAAGTTTTGCAACTTTGCTTTCTTTGTCGTTAATATCTCCAAACACCATCGCTCCATTGCTACAAGCAGAAGAACAAGCTGTTTGGAATTCTCCATCTTTAATAACACGTCCATCACGTTTTGCATCAAGAATTGTTTTTTGTGTTTTTTGAATACACATAGAACATTTTTCCATGACACCACGAGAACGTACTGTTACATCTGGATTAATTACCATTCTACCTAAGTCGTCATTCATAAAGTAATCGAACTCATCATTTCCATTATAAAGGAACCAGTTGAAACGACGCACTTTATAAGGGCAGTTGTTTGCACAATATCTTGTACCTACACAACGATTGTAAGCCATATGGTTTTGGCCTTGACGACCATGTGATGTTGCAGCTACTGGACATACAGTCTCACAAGGAGCATGATTACAGTGCTGACACATTACTGGTTGAAAAGCAACTTGTGGGTTATCTGAAGCAATTTCTAATTCTCCAAATCCTCCTAAAGAACCATTTTCACTAAATAAACCTAAACCATCGAAACCTTCTTTCTTAGCATCATCAGCTGCAAAAGACTCTTCAGAAGAATAATATCTATCAATACGTAACCAATGCATATCGCGACTTCTACGTATTTCTTCTTTTCCTACAACAGGAACATTGTTTTCTGCATGACATGCAATTACACATGCTCCACAACCTGTACAAGCATTTAAATCAATAGACAAGTTAAAGTGATGACCAATAGAACGATCAAATTCATCCCATAAATCTACCTCTGGAGATGTTACTTCTACTTCCTCGTGATTTAAAGATACTGTTGGTATTGCATTCCATACAGTTCTGTCACTTGTGTTAAAAATCTCTAATGTTGTTTCTTTAATAATGTCTCCACGACCCATTAAAGTATTTTGTAACTGTACACAAGCAAACTCATGCATTCCTACGGCCTTAGTTACTGTAATATCTTGTATAGTGTTAAAACCTTGGTATAATTTATAAGCATTAACACCTGTTTGCATTTCTTCTTTTAAACCTGCAGATCTTCCATAACCAAGAGCCAAACCTACAGAACCTGTTGCTTGACCTGGTTGGATAATTACGGGAACTGTTAATTTATTACCGTTAACAGTAATTTCAGCGTAACTACCATTTAAAGCACCTGTTGCTTCATGCTCGTTTACTAATTCTAAGCGTTTAGCATCTGCGGCAGAAACTGTTAAATAGTTATCCCAAGAAGTTCTTGTAATTGGATCAGGAAATTCTTGTAACCATGGGTTGTTAGCTTGTTGTCCGTCTCCCATTCCTACTTTAGTATATAAAGTAAGCTCCATTCCTTTTGAAGTTGCACTAGTCGCTAAAGCTCTAGCTGCACTTCCAGAAGGTGTCTCAACATTATCTTGTGATGCTTCTACAGTATCATCAACTACATCACTAGAAGATTGAGATATAAAAGACCCATCATGTAACGCTTGGTTAAATGATGCTCCCTCAAGAATTTCAGAATTCCAAAGTGTTTTAACATAATCGCTATACTTAACATCATTTCCATTCCATAGCAATAAAACTTCTTGAAATTGTTTTGTATCAAATAAAGGACGAATGGTAGGCTGAATTAATCCGAAATGGCCTTTCTTTATTTCTACATCTCCCCAACTTTCTAGGTAGTGAGGTGCAGCTGCAATATATTGCGAAGCTAAGGCTGTTTCGTCTGCTTTCATAGAGAAAGCTACAGATAAATCTGTGTTTTTTAATCCTTCAGCAAAATCTGAAGCATTTGGTAAAGTATATAGTGGATTTACTCCACTCATGATAAGAGCTCCTACTTTTCCTGCTTTCATATCAGCAATTAAAGTCATTACAGCCTTATCATTTCCTTGTCTTGTTCTTATTGGTTTTTTTGGATTAAACGCTTTACTCTCAAGCTTTTCGTTTATCTCTAAAACAACAGTTTGTGCATTTACATCTTGAATACCTGTAACCACAACACCATTTCTTCCAGCTTTATCTAACTCAGAAGCTGTTGCTTGTACTTCTTTCTCTATGTGCGCTGGCAAGCTACCTGAAAAAGCACCACCAACAATTAGGCTATGTAATTTTGCTAAAGCTAATTTTTGCTGACTTGGTGTTAAAGGCACACGCTTATCTGCATTTGCACCTGCAAGAGACATATTAGATTCGAATTGAATATGACGGGACATTTTACCATTTTTAGGAATTCGTCCTTTTGAATATCCGGAATCAAAACCACCACCTTGCCAATCACCTAAGAAATCTGCTCCAAAGGCTACAATTGTAGAAGCTATAGAAAAATCGTAATCTGCTAATCCTCTTTCGTTATATTTTGTTTGAAAAGCATCTAGTGCAGCAGACTCTGAAACAGCGTCGTAAACCACATGCTTAGCATTTAAATATTTTTCTTTAAATTCTGAAATTAACTTACTTGTAGATGGACTAGCATACGTTTGTGTTAAAAACACGATTTGCTTTCCAGCTTCTTTAGTCGCATTTAATTTTTGAGTCGTTTCTGAAGTAAAAGTAGACCAAGAAATAGGATTTTCACCTTTCATAGGAGATTGCACTCTTAAACTATCGTATAGTCCTAAAACCGATGCATTAACTCTAGCATTTGCACCACCATTAGTTGCAGCAAGGTTATTGTTTTCGATTTTGATTGGACGACCTTCTCGAGTTTTTACTAAAACACTTGCAAAATCAAAACCATCTGCAATAGTTGTTGCATAATAGTTAGCTACACCAGGAATAATAGAGTCTGGTTGCACTACATAAGGAATTGATTTAATTACTGGTCCTTCGCAGGCAGCTAAAGAAGCTGCAGCAGTACTAAAACCAACATACTTTAAGAAATCACGACGCGTAGTAGACGAAGCCTCTAATGTTTCCTTGTCTCCAAGAAATTCATCTGTAGGAATTTCGTTTACAAATTCGTTTTGTTTTAGCGTCTCAACAATAGAGCTTTCTTTTAGCTCTTCAACACTTTTCCAGTATTTCTTGTTTGATGACATATTATATAATTGAATTACTTCTTAATTTATTTATAACTTTTTCACTTAAAACACTCAGACAAGCCTAGTGTGACAAAACTTTCTCTTTAGAGACTCCTATGTCAAAGGAGTACTGTAAACTAATATCTAGTAGTGACACTTACCACATTCTAATCCACCCATCTGCGCAGCAGTTAATTGCTCAACTCCATATTTTTTTGAGAGTTCCTCGTGAATTTTGGTATAGTACTCATTATCTTTTACCTTAACATTAGTTTCTCTGTGACAGTTAATACACCAACCCATTGTTAATGGAGAATATTGATACATTACTTCCATTTCCTCAACAGGACCATGACAAGTTTGACACTCTACACCTGCAACACTAACGTGCTGAGAGTGGTTAAAGTAGGCAAAGTCAGGCAAATTGTGAATTCTAGTCCATTTTACTGGAGAGGTTTCACCTGTGTATTTTTGCTCTACATCATCCCATCCAACAGCTTTGTATAATTTTTTAATTTCTGCATTATAATCTACACCATATTCTGCTAAACCTTCAGCTTGTGTTCCTTCAGCAACTTCATAAATAGATTTATGACAATTCATACATACGTTTAACGAAGGTATCCCTGAATGTTTAGAAACTCTTGCAGATGAGTGACAGTATTTACAATCTATACCATTATCTCCTGCATGAATTCTATGAGAATAATGAATTTCTTGAACTGGCTCGTAACCTTGGTTTACACCTACTTGCATAAAGTAACCATAAACGAAATAAGCAGAGGCCAATAAAAATAATATCGCAGTTACCAAAATTAAGAATTGGTTTTCAACAAATGCTTTCCAAAGCGGCTTTCTTTTAGGTTGGTCTACTAATTCAACACCTTTTACTTCTGCAAAACTGCGCAATGTTTTGTTAACTAGGTATAACGCACCTGCTAATAGCGCAAACAAAAGCGCTAAAGCACCTAATATTAATCCGTTTGAGCTAGTATCGCTTTCTGGATTAGATCTATCATCAACAACTTCTTCTTTTACAGGAGCTGGAGGCTCAGCACCAGTATATGCTAAAATATCATCAATATCTGTATTAGATAATTGAGGAAAAGCATTCATAGCAGTACCACCATACTCATTGTAAATCTTGTTTGCATATGCATCACCAGATTTAATCATTCCTGCGCTATTCTTTATCCAAGCATAAAGCCATTCTCTGTCTAAACCTTCACTATCTGCTAAACGCTGCTCTACATTACGTAAAGCAGGACCTGTCATTTTCTTATCTAATTTATGACAAGCTGCACAATTAGCATTAAATATTGCTTTTCCATTTACAGGGTCACCTTCTTGAGCAGAAAGAGCAGTAGAAAACGTTAACAAAAAAACTAAGCCTAAATGAAGAATATTAATGCCTAATTTGCGGTGAATCACCTTTTTCATATTGTTGATTGAATTTACTTCTAAACTTTGGTATGATTTTTTCATCTATATCTAAAATACAGTTATAAAAAACTTACGCAAAAGTAATACTTAAAGTCCATTTTTGAAATCTTAAATAAGTCTTAATTTATAATTTAGAAAAATTCTAAATAAGAAAAAGCACTTTTCTTTCGTTTATAACTTTTACATTTGCATCATATATTTAACAACTATGAATTTAAAAACATTAAAAACTCTATGTTTCTCTCTGGCTTTATTACTTTCTAGTAGTTTTGTTTTTGGACAACAAGGTACTGTTGTTATTAATCAACAACCTGAAATTTCAACCTTATTAGAGTTGAAAAAAGAGATTAATATTGAAGAAGAGGATAACGATCGTTATAAAATTCAAATTTATTCAGGGTCTAGACAAGAAGCTGAAAGTGTAGAGAACAATTTTGATAGCACATTTAATTCTTGGTCTTCAAAATTAGAATACGAAACACCTAACTATAAAATATGGGTTGGAAGTTTTAGAACAAGACTAGAGGCCGAAAGAGCTTTAATAAAAATAAAGAAGAAATTTCCTAATGCTTTTATATTTAAGCCAAAGAAAAAAAGTAATTAGTAGTTTTCTTTAGAAATAAAAAAGCCGTTTTCAATTAATTGAAAACGGCTTTTAGTTTTATAGATTCTTCGCTTAACGATGAATCACATTATTTTAATTTTTTCTTTACTTCTACTTCATGGAATGCTTCAATAACATCACCTTCTTTAATGTCGTTATAATTTTTTATTTGCATACCACAGTCGTAACCCTTACCAACTTCTTTAACATCGTCTTTAAATCGTTTTAGAGAGGTTAATTCTCCTGTGTAAACAACAACACCATCACGTATTAAACGTATTTGAGAGTTTCTAAATATTTTACCGTTCATTACCATACATCCTGCAATACTTCCAACTTTAGTAACTTTAAATATTTCTCTAATTTCTGCAGTACCAGTAATTTCTTCTTTAAGCTCTGGAGACAACATGCCTTCCATTGCGTCTTTAAGATCATTAATGGCGTCGTAGATAATTGAGTATGTTCTAATATCAATTTCTTCTCTATCCGCAATAACTCTTGCGTTACCTACTGGACGAACATTAAAACCAATAATAATAGCATCTGATGCAGTTGCTAACAATACATCGCTTTCTGTAATGGCTCCAACACCTTTATGAAGAATATTAACTTGAATTTCTTCTGTAGAGAGTTTTTGAAACGAATCTGTTAAGGCCTCAACTGAACCATCAACATCTCCTTTAAGAATAATATTTAATTCTTTAAATGTACCTAGAGCGATACGACGACCAATCTCTGCAAGTGTTAATGTTTTTGTTGTACGTACGTCTTGTTCACGTTGTAACTGCATACGTTTTGTGGCAATTTGCTTCGCTTCACGCTCATCTGCAAAAACATTGAATTTATCACCTGCTTGTGGTGCTCCATCTAGACCTAATATAGATACTGGAGTAGAAGGTCCTGCTGCTTGAACATCATTACCTCGTTCATCTTGCATTGCTTTAATCTTTCCACTATTTTTTCCTGCTAATACATAGTCTCCAATTTTAAGTGTTCCTGCTTGTACTAATATTGTCGATACATATCCACGCCCTTTGTCTAAGAATGCTTCTACAACAGTACCAATTGCTGGCTTATTTGGATTTGCTTTGAGCTCTAATAATTCAGCCTCAAGTAATACTTTTTCTAATAATTCTTTTACACCAGTTCCAACTTTAGCTGAAATATTGTGAGACTGAATTTTACCTCCCCAATCTTCTACTAAAAGATTCATTTGTGCTAAACCTTCTTTAATCTTTTCTGGATTGGCGTCTGGTTTATCTATTTTGTTTATGGCAAAAACAATAGGCACTCCTGCGGCTTGTGCATGAGAAATTGCTTCTTTTGTTTGTGGCATAATATCATCGTCTGCTGCTGCTACAATAATAGCAATATCTGTAACTTGAGCACCACGTGCACGCATGGCTGTAAAGGCCTCGTGACCAGGAGTATCTAGAAATGCTATTTTTTGACCACTTTCTAATTGTACTCCATATGCACCAATATGTTGTGTAATTCCGCCTGATTCTCCAGCAATTACGTTTTCTTTACGAATATAATCCAAAAGTGATGTTTTACCGTGATCTACGTGTCCCATTACTGTAACAATAGGTGCTCGTTCTATTAAATCTTCAGGCTTATCAACGACTTCTACAATAGACTCTTCGATATCTGCTGTTACAAATTCTACTTTGTAACCAAACTCTTCTGCTACAATAGTTAATGTTTCAGCATCTAAACGCTGATTCATTGTTACCATCATTCCAAGAGACATACATGCAGAGATAATTTGAGTTACTTGAACATCCATCATGGTTGCAACTTCACTTGCTGTAACAAACTCTGTTACTTTAAGTATTTTGCTTTCTGCTGCTTCGATTTGCTCATCGATTTCAGACTGTTCTCTATGTTGATCTCTTTTGTCTCTTCTATATTTTGCTCCTTTACCTTTGCTAGATTTTCCTTGTAATTTTTCAAGTGTTTCTCTTACTTGTTTTTTTACATCCTCTTCACTTGGTTCTGCTTTTACAATATTTCTTCTACCTTGTCCTGGTTTTTTACCTTTAAACCTATCGTTACCTCCTCTGTTGTTTGATCCAGCTCCTCCAGAGCCAGGTTTGTTATCTCCTGGTTTAGAGATGCGACGACGTTTTTTCTTATTAGCATCATCTGCTTTTTTAGCAACTTCTTTCTTTTTCTTAGGCTTATTAAATTGTGATAAATCTATTTTTTCACCAGCAATTTTTGGTCCAGTAAGCTTTTTGTATTGAGTTTCTACAGTTTCTGGCTCATTAGGCTCTTCTGCTTTAACCGATTCTTCTTTGGCTTTTGTAGACTCTGCTTTCTTTAGTGCAGGTTCTTTTTTTAGCTCATTTTTTTCTTGTGTTTTAGCTTCTGCTTTAACTTCCTTTTTTGGAGCTTCAGCTTTTGCCTCTTTCACTTCCTGTTCTTTGTCTAGCTTAGATTCTTTCTTTTTTGAGTCTAAATCTATTTTACCAACTTTTTTAGGTCCAGAAAGCACTTTAGTTGCTTTTACAACTTCTTCTGCCTTGGCTTTGGCTGTAGCTTTTGCTTCTTCTTCTTTTTGCTTAGCTTCTAGTTCTTGTTCGCGTTTAATACGCAAATCTTCCTTTTCTTTGAGCTTAGCTTCACTAACTGCTTGAGACTTGATCTTCTTATTTGCATCTGTTTCGAATTCATCTGAAAGAATTTTGTATGTTGTTTCAGAAATTTTCGTTGTTGGACGCTTCTCTATCTCGACACCTTTGGAATCTAAAAATTCCACAGCACGATCTAAAGAGATGTTAAGCTCACGTAGTACTTTATTTAATCTAATCGTTTCAGCCATAAATTGCCTTTACCTTAATTTTACTCAAAAATATGTTAATCTTCAAATTCTTCCTTAAGAATTCTAATAACATCTAGTATTGTTTCTTCTTCTAAATCTGTTCTTTTTACTAAATCTTCAACATCTTGCTCTAGGACACTTTTTGCTGTGTCTAAACCTACTTTGCTAAATTCTTTAATAACCCAATCTTCTATTTCATCAGAGAATTCTCTTAATTCCACATCTTCTTCTGCACCTTCTCTAAACACATCAATCTCGTAACCAGTAAGTTGTCCAGCTAAACGAATATTGTGACCTCCACGACCTATTGCTTTACTTACTTCTTCTGGTTTTAATATAGCCTCTGCTCTTTTGTTTTCTTCATCAATTTTTATTGACGTTACTCGTGCTGGACTTAATGCTCTTGTAATATATAGTTGTAAGTTATTAGTGTAATTGATTACATCTATGTTTTCGTTTCCTAATTCGCGAACAATACCATGAATTCTTGAACCTTTCATTCCTACACAAGCACCTACAGGATCTATTCTATCGTCATAAGAATCTACTGCCACTTTTGCTTTTTCACCAGGAATTCTTACTACATTTTTAATAGTAATTAAACCATCAAATACTTCTGGTATTTCAGCTTCAAATAATTTTTCTAAAAACTTTGGCGATGTACGCGACATAATAATAGCAGGCTTGTTTCCTTTAAGCTCTACACTATCAATAATACCTCTTACATTATCTCCTTTACGAAAGAAATCTGAAGGTATTTGTTTATCTTTTGGCAATATAATTTCATTACCATCGTCATCTAATAATATTACTGCTCTATGGCGAATATGGTGTACCTCTGCAGTATATAACTCGCCTTCAAGTTCTTTAAATTGCTTGAATATATTGGTGTTATCGTGTTCGTGAATTTTAGAAATTAAATTTTGACGCAGCGCTAAGATTGCACGACGACCAAGATCTATAAGCTTAACTTCTTGAGACACGTCTTCACCGACTTCAAAATCTGGTTCTATTTTTCTAGCTGCACTAAGAGAGATTTCTTGGTTTGGCTCTTCAACTTCACCATCTGCAACGACTACTCTATTTCTCCAAATCTCTAAATCTCCTTTGTCTGGATTTATAATAATATCGAAGTTATCATCATCTCCAAACTTCTTCTTTAGTGCATTTCTAAATACATCTTCCAATATCGCCATAAGCGTAACACGATCTATTAATTTATCGTCTTTAAACTCTGAAAATGATTCAATTAACGCTATATTTTCCATTATTCTATTGAATTAAAATTTTATCATAACTTTTGCTTCTACAATATCGTTGTAAGCTATTTTTGCGTTTTTTTGAACAGTTACCTTGCCTTTACCAACAGGCTTTTGCTCTCTAGCTTTCCAAGATAACTCAATGCCTTCATTGGAAGCATTAATTAACGCTGCTTCTATACTTTCGGTTTTTGTTCTAACGTCTAATGTTCTTCCTATATTTTTAACAAATTGTCTTGGCAATACCAATGGAGCAGTTGCACCATTTGATGCTACTTCTAGAGAGAAATCATGCTCTTCTCTATCAATATTATGCTCGATAGCTCTACTAATAAACATGCAATCCTCAACTCTAACACCATTATCGCCATCGATAATTATGTTAATAGATTGATCATTAGAGATTGTAAAATCTATTAAAAATAAATCTGATCTTTCCTCTAAGGCTTCCTCCAATAAGTTTTTTACTGTAGTATTAAACATTTTTAAGTATAAAAAGAGCGGACGACTAGTCCGCTCACATTCATTTATCTTACAACGCTGCAAATATACATATTTTTATAATAATGTCCTACAGACTTTTAGCTTTATTAAAAAAAAAGCAAGATTTAATCTTTAAACATACCTTTAAAAACAAAAAAGTTAAAATCTTTTACAACAAGATTAATGAATACTCGATACATTTTTAGAAGTCCTTTTTTTTTCTTAGATTTAAATACTTGTTAAACATAAATACTATGAAAAAAATTCTTGTACCAACCGATTTTTCAAACGAAGCAGAAAATGCTATAAAAGTAGCTGCTCAACTTTCAAGAAAACATAATTGTGAGCTTATCCTTTTAAATATGTTAGACTTACCTTTAACTCATATTTCAGAAGGTGTTCCAGCAGATTTACCTGAGGCTGTATATTTTATGAAACTTGCACATAAACAATTTGAAGATGTGATGTCTAAACCGTATTTAAGTGATATTACTGTAACAGAAATGGTGGACATACATGATATTTCTACTGGTATATTAGAAACTTGCAAGAAAGAGGATATAGATTTAATTGTTATGGGTTCTCATGGATCTAGTGGGTTAAAAGAAATGTTTATTGGATCGAACGCTGAAAAAATAGTTCGCGCCTCTAACAAACCTGTTTTAGTTATTAAAAACGAACATGAAAATTTTGATATTGAAGAATTTGTTTTTGCATCGGATTTTAAAAACGATAGTCGTGAGACATACAAACAAGCAGTAAAATTAGCTGAAACTTTTAACGCTAAAATTCACTTGTTGATGGTAAATACAGTTTCAAATTTTACAACCACTGCATCAGCAAAAGTTAAAATTCAAGAATTTATTGAAGGTACAAACTTTACAAACTACACCACAAACATATATAATGATGAAACTGTAGAAAAAGGTATTTTAAATTTTTCGCATATTATTAATGCAGATCTTATAGGTATTAGCACGCATGGAAGACAAGGTATTGCTCACTTTTTAAATGGCAGTTTAAGTGAAGACTTAGTTAACCACGCTAAAAGACCAGTAATTACTTTTAAAATTTAATAAATTAAATTTTTATAAATAAAAAAGTCTTCCAAAATTTGGAAGACTTTTTTGTTGGCCCACTAGGTTTCGAACCTAGACTCTTTGGTACCAAAAACCAACGTGTTACCAGTTACACCATAGGCCAATAATTGTAACAGGCTGCAAATTTAAAACAAAGTTTTATTTGCGCAAACATTTTGCTATAAAATAATATTTATTTTTCATCGTTTTTTTTAAAAAGCGTGTTAGCTGTATAAAAACAAGCCGTTTTAAATAAACTCTGTTATGAAAACTTTATCATTCTTGTTTCAAATTTATTAGTAAATTCGCCATTAATATAAACATACTAGGTATATGACGTCTTCAAACTTTAAAAAATGGAATAACATCTTAGGATGGTTCGCTTTTTTAATTGCTTTAATAACTTACAGTTTAACAGTCGAGCCAACTGTTAGCTATTGGGATGCTGGTGAATATATTTTAACCTCTGCAAAACTTCAAGTTGGTCATCCACCAGGAGCTCCCTTATTTCAAATGTTGGGTGCGTTTTTCTCAACGTTTGCAATTTCCCCAGAAAATATTGGTCTCATGCTTAATATGGTAAGTGCTGTTTCTAGTGCATTTACAATACTGTTTATGTTTTGGAGTATTTCATTATTGCTTCAAAAAATGATTAAAACCGAAGAAAGTACGACTTCTAAATCTTATGCTATTTTAGGTAGTGCTTTAGTTGGAAGCATAACCTTTGCTTTTACAGATTCTTTTTGGTTTAATGCCGTTGAAACCGAAGTGTATGCTATGGCAACACTTATTATGTCGCTTTTATTTTATTGTGCCTTACGTTGGGAAAACGACATGCATAATCCTAGAGGTAACCGTTGGCTTATTCTTATTGCTTTTATAATTGGTTTATCTTTTGGTGTGCACTTTATGGGATTACTAACCATTCCTGCAATAGGTCTCATTTACTATTTTAAAAATTACAAAACTGTTACTATAACAAACTTTATAGTTGCAAATGTAGTTTCTGTGGCTATTTTATTATTCATTTTTAAATTACTAGCACCAAATATCATTAGGTTCTTTAGTTTATTAGAAATTTTCTTTGTTAATGTTATTGGGTTACCTTTTAATTCTGGGTCAATAATCGCAGGTCTCTTATTAATTGCTGCCATATATTTTGGCTTAAAACACACTAAAAACAAAGGTTACAAACATCTTAACACAGCAATTTTATGTGTTACTTTTGTTGTTATTGGTTTTTCGTCATGGCTTATGTTACCTATTCGTGCAAATGCCGATGTGGTAATTAATGAAAACAATCCTTCAAGCGCAAGAGAGCTCCTTGCATACTATAATTTGGAACAATATCCAAAAACGCATTTGTTTTACGGACCATTATTTACAGACCAATATGCTGCATTAAATCCTGACAAAGAAGATGCTTACAGAGATGATAAACCTAAATACGAAAAAGATTTAAAGCTCGGCAAATACGTTATTGTTAATGACTATAAAGATGCAGTACAGAATTATAATTACGATCATGCTTCTGTTTTACCAAGAATGTGGAGTGGTGAGCATGCTGAAAACTACATGCTGTTCTCTGGATTTTTAGATTACACGCTAAAGGAGAAATTTAATGTCGATGTCTTTACTCAGAAAAAAATTGCGGATTTTATTGAAAAATACCAACAAAATCAACTAACAGAAAGAGAATACGATGAATTTATGGCTGTTTATGGCGATAAATTAAATATTGCTTTAAGACCAAGAATACAAAAAGATGTTGCGTTTATTAATCAGTTTAAAAGTAAAGTCGCAGAAGGAAAAGTAGATTACGAAGGCTACCATAGATTCTTAAAAGAATATGGCCAAGAGTATTTAGACATTGAAAAACCATCGTTTATAGACAATACTGTGTATTTATTTCAATACCAATTAGGCTATATGTATTGGCGTTATTTTATGTGGAATTTTACTGGCCGACAAGACGACATACAAGGCGAGTACAACAATCATGGTAATTGGATTAGCGGTATCAATGCAATAGATTCTTGGCATTTAGGACAATCTCAAGATAATTTACCAAGCGATGTAAAAAATAACAAAGCTAGAAACACATACTTTTTCCTTCCATTAATTTTAGGAATTATTGGTTTGTTTTTCTTGTTCAATAAAGATAAAAAAACATTTTGGGTATTATTCGTGCTATTCTTATTTACAGGAATTGCAATACAAGTATACACTAACATTAGACCTTTTGAGCCTCGTGAGCGTGATTATTCTGTGGTAGGTTCGTTTTATGTATTTGCTATATGGATTGGCTTTAGTGTCTATGGAATTTTTGAATTCTTTAAAAACAAAGTAAAAAGCACAGCTTTACCTCTTGCAATTACTGGAGTTTGCTTATTAATTGCACCTTTGATTTTAGCGGTTAATAATTGGGACGACCATGACAGGTCTGACAAATACACTGCCTTATCTATGGCCAAAAAATATCTAGATTCTTGTGGCGAAAATGCTATTCTTTTTTCCATTGGTGATAATGATACATTTGCACTCTGGTATGCTCAAGAAATTGAAAATTATAGAACAGATGTTCGTGTAGTAAATACTAGTTTGTTTCAAACCGATTGGTATATAGACCAAATGAAACGTAAAGCATACGAAAGCGATCCTGTGCCATCACAATTAACACACGACCAATATAAATATGGAACACGAGATTATATAATGAAACGTACTTATTATATAGATCCAAAGACAGAAGATGCAAAACCTACTTTTAGTCGTGATACTTTATTGATTAAAGACTTTTTAGATTTTGTTTCTAGTGATAATCCAAAAACAAAATTTAAGAGAATTATCCAGTTACAAGGTGAAGATATAGAACAATATCCTTCGCAATTACTAAATACAAACTATTTTCCAGTAGAAAATATTCGTATTCCTGTAAACAAAGAAAATGCTTTAAAATACGGTATTGTAAAAGAAAAGGATGCAGACTTAATAGTGCCTTATATTGATATTAACATAAAAGAGAGCGCTATTTACAAACAGCGTTTATTAATGTTAGATATTGTTGCCAATAACGATTGGAAACGACCAATTTACTTTACAGGTGGTGCTTTTGGTGAAGACGATTATATCTGGATGAAAGATTTCTTACAACTTGACGGTATGTGCTATAAGTTAGTTCCTATAAAAACACCTACAGATCGAGCAAATCCTTTCGATATGGGAAGAGTAGATACAGACTTTATGTACGAGAAAGTTAAAGCTTGGGATTGGGGAAATAGCGGAAGTGATGATATTTACCACGACCCAGAAACACGTAAAAACTCTATTACTTATAGAGGAAATTTAGCGCGATTAATAGAAAACTTAATTAATGAGAAAAAACTAGACAAGGCAGAACATATTGCAGACATTGCTATGGAGAATATGCCTGTAGATAAGTTTGGCTACTACACATTACTTGAACCTTATATTAGTGCTTATTACGAAGTTGGCGCTAAAGATAAAGCGAGACAATTGTTTAAAGATGTTGCTGTTAAATATCAAGAAAACTTAACATATTATAGTGAGCTAACTCTAGAAAATCAAATTAAAAACGGACAAGAAATTGTTACAGATTTAGAACGCTACAGAGCTTTAATAATTGTTCTTGTTGAGTATGACGAAGATTTTGCTGAAAAAGAATTTTTAACTTTTACAGAATTTCAAAGACCTTTTGAAAGGCTCTTCCCAGACGACAGACCAGACATAAGAGAAGAAAGCGATATTAATAGAGATAGCAGTGCAATTAGCATAGAACCTATTGAAGTGGAAACAGAAGACTAAGCATGCGTCTATTTCCTGCTAAAATACCACAATTTATAAAACGAATTTTCCCAAACTATGTTTGGGATTTTTCGTCTAAAGGTAAAACCATATACCTTACTTTTGATGATGGTCCAACTCCTGAAATAACGGAATGGACCTTAGATATGCTGAAGCAGTATAATGCCAAGGCTACCTTTTTTTGTATTGGTAACAATGTTGCAAAACATCCAGAAATTTTTCAATTGCTTTTAAAAGAAGGACATAGTATAGGAAACCATACTCAAGATCATGTAAAAGGCTGGAGTACTTCAACAGAAAAATATATAGATAACGTTATTAAAGCAGAAACTATTATAAATAAGGCGTTAGTTAATAGTCAATATGAGCTTAGCTTATTTAGACCACCATTTGGACAAATAAAAAAAACACAAGGAAAAGCGTTAGCAAGACGAGGCTATAAAGTAATTATGTGGAGTGTTGTTGCTTTCGATTGGGATAATAAAATATCGAGAGAAAGAAGCTTGAAGAATGTAATTAATGCAGCTTCAGAAAAAAACAATATAATTATTTTTCATGATAGTGTAAAAGCATCTAGAAATATGACGTATGCACTACCAAAGGTATTAGCTCATTTTAGCAAAAAAGGCTACACTTTTAAGGCTATTGATGCTTAAACAAAATCTTTAATAATGGCAATTAAAGTGTTTGCATCTTGTTCTCCACTTTGTCTCCATTTCATTTCACCATCTTTATAAATAATTAAAGTAGGTAAACTTTTTACACGCAAAGCTTCAGATAATTCTTTGTTTTTATCAACATCAATTTTTATTACTCTAGCTTTATCACCAAGAGCAGCGGCAACATCACGAAGTACAGGATGCATAGCTGTTGATTGTTCATTCCATTCTGTAAAGAAATCTAGTAATACTGGAATGTTTACATCGATTAATTCTCCAAATTTTGACATTTTTTAAAGTATTAGTTTAAAATGGTTAATGTAAATCTACAATTTTTTAACAACTTATAGATTTATCTTATTTAATTTAAGAAACATTTAAACAACTTTCGTGCCTTTTTTAAGCGTAATAACTGTAACCTCTGGCCAAATACCAATACGACCCGGAAAAGCTAAATACCCAAAGCCTCTGTTTACATGTAAAAACTTACCTGCTTCTTCGTATAATCCAGCCCACTTTGGATATCGGTATTTTACTGGACTCCATTTTATACCTAAAGATGGTACTTCTATACCAAACTGCATACCATGTGTATGTCCAGCTAAAGTTAAATGAATGTGTTTTTCAAAATCAATAATATTGGTTTCGTTGGTAATTAAATCATGGTTATTTCTATCATTCGTGTTAAGCTCCATTTTATCATAATCAAAATGCGATGGATCGTGAGACATTAATATATTAAAATCGTTTTCGCCAATAGATTTTGTAGCTTCTTTTAAGCTTCCGCGTTTAGGAAAATGCCGCGATGCTCCCCAATTTTCAACACCAAGGATATTAATAGTTTGTCCGTTGCGTTCTATTTTTCGGTTATCGTTCATAATCAAATCAAAACCTATTTTACTATGCACTTCTTCTAACTGACGTTGGTTTTCATTATTTAAAGCTTTATCATTACCATAAGCATAATAGCCATAATCATGGTTTCCCATAACAGCAAACTTGCCGTCTTTAGCTTCTAATTTTTTAAAAGTATCAATCCACTCATTCATCTCTTCAGCTTTAGTATTTACAATATCTCCTGTAAATAAAATGGCATCACTTTTTTGTTCATTAATTAAATCTATACCATAAGAGATTTTCTCTTTACTCTCAAGGCTTCCGGAGTGTATATCGCTAATTTGGGTAATCTTGTAACCATCGAAAGCGTCTGGTAAATCTTCAAAATGCAAAACATGATTTATTACTTTAAAATTATATTTCCCTTGGTAAATACCATAAATAAAAGAAGCAAACGGAATGGCTGCAATACCTAAAGCTATTTTAGATACAAAACCTCGTCTACTAGCTGAATATGCTATGTTATCTGGATTAGAGTTTGAAACTTTATTAATTAAAACCAAAACAGCTCTTAGTATGTCTTCGCCAAACATAAAGAGTAATAAAATTAATTTAGGAACAAAAATCCCAAATAAATATGCAAGAGCATAACCATGACTAATTGTAAATCTATCTGACCGTGAAAAACTAGAATAATGATAAATTAGATTTCCAAGTACAAAAAAACTAACAAACCAATAAATAGCATAAAACCAATAGTTTTTGGTAATTGTTTTTACCGTTTGAAAGGCATAATAATCTAGTATTAATATAATTATGGAAATTATTATCCAACGTAACATACAAGCAATTTTTTACAAATATATTAATTGTAAAAGCGACTTATCTTAGTAATTTGTTAAACGTTTTAATTTTTAAATCGTTAAGTAGAACTGATTCTGTTTTAAAGTGAATAACTTTGGTTTCATTTGGTAGTAAATCGAGAAAATTATCGCTAAAATGTCCTTTTTTATTTGAATACAAAAACACATCTTTTTGAAACACTTTTGAAGATAATGTAATAAAAAAGCCATCATCTGTTTTCATAATTTCACTTTTTATCTCTCCTTTTGGAAGTTCTAAGTGTTTAGGACTAACAAAATAATGTAATCGTGTTTGGTTATTAAATTTAGTAATTAAAACTGCATCCTTTTTATTAAATTCTAAACTGCGATAATTTATTATATAATCTCTGTTACTTGATAGTTTAGGCGCTTCAATATCTTTATTAATACTCCAAATAGAATCGCCATTAAGTTTTCTTATTTCTACTTTTAAGTTTCCTTTTATGGGTTTTAAAAGGTCGTTAATTACAAAAACTTCAACTATATTATCTTTAATCGTACTAGACACTAAAACATCTTCAAAACTACGTTTTACACTATAATGTAAAGCTTTCCAGTTACCAAAATAATCAATACTAGACCAAGAGGTTACTGGCCAGCAATCGTTTAATTGCCAATATAAAGTTCCCATATTATATGGTTTTGCTCGACGTTGTGCTTCTATTCCCATAGTGATACCATGTGCTTGCAATAACTGGCTTACGTAAACATAATCTTCGTCGTTATCTGGAATAGGAAAATCACGTTCCATGTAATTTTTAATTATTGAAAAACCTCGTGCGTGTTTTTGATGCGTTGAAAATGCCTTTGAAGTAATTGAAATACTATCATTTCCGTTTATATATTTTATAGCTTCGTAACTAGGAAACGACTGGAATCCAAACTCACTCATAAAACGTGGTACGTTTTCCTGCAGATGCTCAAAAGGATACTCGTCATGCCAAATCCACCAATCGTGTGCATCACCTTCTGTCTTGTATTTTGGATTGCCACGACCATAACTTGGTGACGATTGCCAATAGTCTGTATCAGAATTTTGAGCTACAATTTTTGGTAAAATAGTATCGAATACTTTTAAATAATTATTCCAGATTTCTTTTTTCTCATCTTCACTTCTACCACTTTGCCAGCCCCAAAGATGCCATCCTTCGCTACTTTCATTATTGCCACACCACAAGGCGATACTTGGGTGATTTTGTAGGCGTTTTACCTGTTGCTCTGCTTCAATTTTTACGTTTTCTAAAAAGGCCTCATCTCCAGGATACATGGCACAAGCGAACATAAAATCTTGCCAAACTAAAATGCCTTTTTCGTCACATAAATTGTAGAAAATGTCGTTTTCATAAATGCCTCCACCCCAAACACGAAGCATATTCATATTAGCATCAACAACATCGTTTAATAACTTTTTGTAATCCTCTTCTTTTACTTGATTTTGAAAACTGTTTTGCGGAATATAGTTAGCACCTTTTGTGTAAACTGGCACGTCGTTTACTTTAAAATAAAAAGATTTGCCAATGCTATCTTTTTCAGAAACTAACTCTATTGTACGCAACCCTTTTTTTACTGAAACACTATCTAAAACGGTTTTACCATCTTTAACAACAACTTTAATATCGTATAAATAAGGCTTACCTAGATTATGTGGCCACCATTTTTTTGGGTTTTTAATTTTAATTTTTGTTAGCCATGTATATCCTTTATAAATTTCATTGGACTGTTTATTTCGATTCTCATTTATATAAACTTCGTAAGTTAAATTTTTATCTAATTTAACATTAGAAATTTTGCTAATCTCAACCAATAACTCCGCATTTGAATCGCTTAATGCTAGCTGTTTAATCTTTATATTTTCAATTTTAAAATCATCCCAAGCCACCAGCTCAATAGGTTTCGAAATTCCTGATGTTATAAAATTTGGTGCCCAATCCCAACCATAAGTAAATTGTGCTTTCCTCGTAAAAATACGATTACCTTCTGGTAATTGATACGATAGTTTAGCTTTTGCTTTCTCTTCTACTTTATTTGTGTTTTCGAAAATGATTTTTAATTCGTTTTCAGCTTTTAAAATGGGTTTTACGTCTACTTTATAAGTTCTAAACGCATTGTTGCTCTTTAAAATTAAACTATCGTTTAAATAGACTTGAGCATAGGTGTCTAATCCATTAAAATTGAGCTCTAAGTGATTTCTATCGCGTGTATTTTCATGTACACTAAAATTGGTTTTATACTCCCAATCTGCTTCAGAAATCCATTGCAAATCTTCTTCATTATTTGCAACAAATGGATCTTTAATTTTCTTGTTTTTAAATAAATCCATATGCACTTCTCCTGGAACTTCGGCGACTAACCAAGTTGTCTCATTTACATTTTTAAAAACCCAGTTTTGAGAGAGTTCTATTGTGGTTGGGACACTTTCGTTTTTACATGAAAAGCAAATAATTATTAAGAAGAAAACTATAATTTTATTCATTTTTTAGATTGCATAAAAGTTCTTTTATTTTTTCTGAATTTGAAACTGCCAAATGTGTTTCTTTAAAGTGCTTTTTACTGTTCATTGAAATAATTGGTGATTCGTTTAATTTTTCTAGTTTTGTTAAAGACGCATGAATCTCTGTAAATCCTTCATCTCTAAATAGTATAGCATTTTCAACCGAAACACCTCCTCCTGGAAGAATAACAATTTTATTTTCAGCTTTAATTTTTAGGCTTTTTAAAATTTCAATTCCTTTTTCTGCTGAAACACTTTGTCCTGAAGTTAATATTCTTTGCACTCCTAGGTCTATTAATTCATGTAAAGCTTCTTCAGGATTTGGTGTCCAATCGAAAGCACGATGAAAGGTAAATTGCAATGGTTTAGCAAGTTCTACTAATACTTTTGTTCTTTTTATGTCTATTGTATTATCTGCATTTAAAACACCTGAAACTACACCAGAAAAACCTAAATCTTTACAGAGCTTAATATTGCTTTTCATAATTTCAAACTCAGTATTTGAATAGGTAAAGTTTCCACTTCGTGGTCGAATTAGCACAAAGGTTTCAATAGATAAATTTTCTGAAACTTGTTTCAATAAACCGTAATTTGGAGTGATGCCACCAACGGCTAATTCACTACACAATTCAATACGATGTGCTCCTGCATCTTGCGCATTTTTTGCAGATTGGTAACTGTTGGTACAGATTTCTAGTTTCATAATCATTTTACAATTATCTCGTCTATAAACGTCCAAGCTTTATGTCCTGCTCCTTGTTTGCCTTCTGGAATTATTCCATAATTAGGGATTTTCATCTTTATGTATCTGTATTTCATTTCTGCCTTATTTTCCCAATTAAAACTTTCTTTAAAAATTCTCATAAGCTTATTTTCTGATTGAGAAATTGGAATCATTCTGTAAATATTATCTTCGTAATATTCATTTGACTCTGCTAAAGTCAATATTTCTATAAATTTTGGTGCATAAATCCACTGACCTGGCGAATGAAAAAACCTTCCACTTATTGACTCAATATTCATTTCTTCACCTAAATCGATTGTGATTTCTAAATCCTCACCAGAAAACCCTAACCATTCTTTATCTCCATAACGTGTATTACTCCCTTTTATACCATTTATTAATCCTGATGCACCACTTCCTGGATAAGATGTATTAAGTTTTGTGTTTATTGTAATTTTTTTTCCTGTGGCTTTATGTAGATTAATTTTTTGAGCAAATGTTTTTCCTAATTTTTCTTTAGAATTAAAAACACTTGCTTTAATTGTAACTTTTTTGGTTACCAAAATTGGATTAGTATAAATTTTTGACTCTATATTTGGCTCAGATTCGTCTAAAGTAAACCTAATATCTTTTCCTTTTGAAGCTGTTTTCATTTGATAGAAAATGGCATCCTCTTTTGTTATAACTTTACCTTCAATTTCAAATAAATGATTAGCATAATTAATATCTAAAGCCTCTAGTCTCTTATGAAAATGTTCTACTCTTGGAACAAATTCTTCATAATTCCTTCCTTTAGCACTAGACCATACCACTTCACTTAGTGCCAAAATTCTCGGAAAAACCATATACTCCACTTGTTGTGATGTTGGCATGTATTCTGTCCAAACATTGCCTTGAGCGCCAAGTACATAATTAGCTTCTTCAAATGTTAATTCTTCTGGAATAGGACTGAAATTATACACTTTTTCTAATGGTAAAAAACCACCAATGGCCAATGGCTCTTCTTCGTTTTCAGATTGATAGTGGTCAAAATAACAATGAGAACCTGGTGTTAAAATAACATGATGCTTTTGTTTTGCAGCTTCTATTGCACCATTAAATCCTCGCCAAGACATGACAGTGGCATTTGGCGCTAAACCGCCTTCTAGAATTTCGTCCCAACCAATAATTTGTCTGCCTTTACTGTTTAAATATTTTTCTACACGTGTAATAAAGTAGCTCTGCAATTCGTGCTCATCTTTTAAACCTTCGTCTTTAATACGTTGTTGACAATTACTACAGTTTGTCCATCTTGTTTTTGGTGCTTCGTCGCCTCCAATATGAATATACTTACTAGGAAATAACTCTAAAACCTCATCAAGAACGTTTTCAATAAAAGTGAAAGTCTCGTCTTTGGAACAATAAATCTCTTCAAAAACGCCCCATTTATTTGCGACTTTAACTTGTTGACCTGTACATCCTAATTCTGGATACGCAGCAATGGCTGCTTGTGAATGTCCTGGTAATTCAATCTCTGGAATAATTGTAATATTACGATTGTTAGCATATTTTACTATATCTTTAATTTGTTCTTGTGTATAAAAACCTCCATATCTTTTACCATCAAACTCTTGTGGTTGTGTATTATAATGCCCAATTAAAGTTTCGTCTCTAAATGAAGCAACTTCTGTTAGTTTTGGATATTTTTTAATTTCTAAACGCCAACCTTGATCTTCGGTTAAATGCCAGTGAAACGTATTCATTTTTAGCATAGCAAGTGCATCTATATATTTTTTAATAAAATCTATAGAAAATAAATGTCTACCAACATCTAAATGCATACCACGATATTTAAATTGTGGTTCGTCTTCAATTTTTAAACATTGAATTGTGATTTGCTTTTTAGTGAATGTTCTGTTCTCTAAAGCTTCTGGTAATAATTGTCTTAAAGATTGTACCGCGTAAAAAGCACCTTGATCTGTTTTAGCAGATATTATAATTGTTTCAGGAGAAATATCTAGTTTGTAACCTTCAATATTAGTTATTGTTTCATCACGTATAAATTGAATACTATTTGAAGCAATATTAGTTTCAGAGACTTTCAAATTAAAATCTGATAGATATTCTATTAGAAATTTAGAAGATACTTTAAAGTTTTGATTTGTTATTATTTGTGTTTCATTAGATAGTTTAAACTCGCCTTCTAGAATTTCTTGATTTAAAGGCTTAGGAATAATTTGTGGTGCAATCGCTTTTTCAAAATTTTTAGTACAAGCAGTAGTAATAAATAGTAAAAGAAAAAAAGGTAGCAGTTTTGTGAATTTCATTTTAGTATATTAGATGCTTAAATTTAGTAATCTATTCTTTAATGAGAAACTTAATTGTAAGCCTTTTTTGTACATTCCTAATAATTTCAAGCTGTAAAGAGAAACAGGAACAAAATCCAGCAGTAAAAGACCAATCTTTAATTAACTATGTTAATCCGTTTATTGGTACAGGTGGACATGGCCATACTTATCCTGGAGCAACAATGCCTTTTGGCATGATGCAACTAAGTCCAGATACACGTTTAGACGGTTGGGATGGTTGCTCTGGTTACCATTATAGCGACAATGAAATTTATGGTTTTTCACACACTCACCTAAGTGGAACTGGTGTTAGTGATTATGGAGACATTTTAATAATGCCAACCAACGCACAAGTTTTTAATAATGGAGCAGATGGAGAACAAGGATACAAATCTAAATTCTCACACGACAATGAAGTTGCCGAACCAGGATTTTACAAAGTACATTTAGACGATACAGATATAAGTGTTGAACTGACTGTTTCTAAGCGTAGCGGAATTCACAAATATCAATTTCCTTCTGCTGAAAATCAATTTGCCATTGTAGATTTAGTTCATAGAGACAAGGTTCTAGATGCTGAAATTGAAAAAATCTCTGAAACTGAAATTGTTGGTTATCGCTTTTCTGATGCTTGGGCAAAAGACCAACGTTTATTCTTCGTTATTAAAACATCTCATGCCTTTAACGATGTGTTGCAATCTCCACCAAAATTTGGAGAACCAGGAGCTCAAAAAATTGCTTTAAATTTTAAAAACCCAAATAACGAACCTGTTTACATTAAAGTTGGCATTAGTGCTGTAGACATTGAAGGTGCTAGAAAAAATCTAGAAGGCGAAATAGGAAATCAAACTTTTGAACAGGTAAAAAAAAACGCTCAAGATTTTTGGGAAAAACAATTAGAAAAAATAGTTATTGAAAGCGATAATAAAGATTATAAAACCAATTTCTATTCGTCGATGTATCATGTGGCTTTAGCTCCAAATTTATATCAAGATGTCGATGGACGTTATCGTGGTATGGATTTAAAAATCCATGAAGCCAAAGATTTCGACTATTACACTGTGTTTTCACTTTGGGATACCTATCGTGCAGCACATCCTTTATATACAATTATAGAACAGGACAAAACAAACGATTTTATAAACACCTTTTTAGCAAAATACGACGAAGGTGGTATTATGCCTATTTGGGATTTAAGCGCAAATTATACAGGCTGTATGATTGGTTATCATGCCGTTCCTGTAATATCTGATGCTTACTTAAAAGGAATTCGTGGTTATGATTCTGAAAAAGCTCTAGAAGCTATGATGCACAGTGCCACTCGAGATAAACTAGGCTTAAAAAGCTATAAAGATCTTGGGTTTATTCCTGTGGAGGAAGAAAGCGAATCTGTTTCTAAAACTTTAGAATATGCTTATGATGATTGGACCATTGCTGAAATGGCAAAAGCCATGAATAAAAAAGAGATTTATAAAGATTATACCCAAAGAGCACAAAATTATAAGAACGTGTTTGATCCAGAAACTCAATTCATGCGTGGTCGTTTTCGTAATACTTGGTTTGCTCCTTTTGATCCATACGAAGTTAATTTTAATTACACTGAAGCCAATTCGTGGCAATACAGCTTTTACGTACCTCAAGACATTTCTGGCTTTATAAATTTATTAAGCGGAAAAGATAAACTGGAAGCCAATCTCGATAAATTGTTTGTTGCAGAAGCTGAAACTTCTGGCAGAAATCAAGCTGATATTACTGGTTTAATTGGGCAATATGCGCATGGAAACGAACCGAGTCATCATATGGCTTACTTATATAATTTCGTTAATAAACCACACAAAACTCAAGAGAAAGTACACCAAATTTTAACCGAATTATATACCAATACTCCAGATGGAATTTCTGGAAATGAGGATTGCGGACAAATGAGTGCTTGGTACATTTTTAGCTCACTTGGCTTCTATCCTGTGACTCCAGGAAGTAACCAATACATTATAGGAACGCCTTTATTTAAAAAAGCGACTTTTAACCTAGAAAATGGAAAACAATTTACAGTTGAAGCAGAAAATTTAAGCAACACAAACCTCTATATTGAATCTGCCAGATTAAATGGAGAACCATTATACCAATCTTTTATTTCTCATCAAGATATTATGAAAGGTGGTACATTACATTTTATAATGAAAGGCTCTGCATCAGATTGGGCAACACGAGATATTGATGTACCACAAACTAAAATTGAAAATCATCTTATAGTTACACCTCCATTTATTTCGAAAGGAAAAACCGCATTTAAAGGAGAGACAGAGGTTGAATTACAAAACAACACAAAAGACGCTTCAATATATTATTCTAAAAACAATACTGACTACAAAAAATACGAAAAGCCTTTTATAATTTCTGAAGCGCAATCGTTAGAAGTATATTCAGAATTGAACGGAATAAAAAGCAAAATAATAACTACAAACTTCTTTAAAATTGATCCTAACTTATCTATAACATTGGATACAGAATTTGCAAATCAATACAATGCTGGAGGAAACAATGCGCTTATTGATGGTATTTTAGGTACTCCAGATTTTAGAACAGGAACTTGGCAAGGCTACTTTGACTCAGATTTAATTGCAACAGTAGATTTAGGAAGTAGTAAACCTGTAAATACAATTAAAGTTAATTTTTTACAAGACCAACGCTCTTGGATTTTTCTACCTACTGAAGTTTCCTGTTTGGGTTCTAATGATGGTATAAATTTCTCGTTAATTGATGGAATTAGAAAAATGAATAACTCTCTAGCATCTGAAAACACAGAAATTAAAACGGCTTATTTTAAACAAGTTGCTAGACAATATCGTTACATAAAAATAGCTGCAAAAAAACTAGGCGAACTTCCAGAATGGCATTTAGGCTATAAACACGATGGAAGAAGCTGGTTATTTGTTGATGAAATTATAGTAAAATAACAATTCATTTTAAACAATATTTCTTAGCAATACATTATTTAATTACATTTAGCTAAACTAACAACAAATTATGCCTAATCAAAACAACAAATCTGCTCTTACAACACTAGTAACAGTCTTCTTTTTTTGGGGATTTATTGCTGCATCAAACAGTGTATTTATTCCATTCTGTAAAACGTATTTTGAAATTGACCAATTTCAATCACAACTTGTAGATTTCGCCTTTTATGGTGCCTATTTTATTGGAGCGCTTTTACTATTTATTATTTCTAGCTCAATAAAAAAAGATATTATTAATTCTTGGGGCTACAAAAAAGGAATAATTTACGGACTGCTTTTATCAGCCATAGGTGCTTTTTTAATGTTTCCTGCTACTTTTGGTGCAGAACAAGGTCAAACACAGGTCTTTTATTATATTCTTATCGCCTTTTTTATTGTAGGCTTAGGTTTTTCGTTGCAACAAACAACAGCCAATCCTTTTGCTATTGCACTTGGCAATCCAGAAACTGGATCGCATCGATTAAATCTGGCTGGAGGTATTAACTCCTTTGGAACTACAATTGGTCCAATTGTAGTTTCATTCATTCTATTTGGGGCAGCAGTTGATGGTGAGCAATTAACAGCCATGATTCAAAATAACGAGATTAAACTAACTACAATTCAAGCTTTATATATTGGAGTAGGTGTTTTATTCTTATTAGCAGCAGCATTGTTTCATTTTTCTAAAAAACTACCAGCTTTAAAAGCTGAAACGGCTTTTGAACCAGCAAATAAAGCACGTAACTTATTGATAGTTCTAACCGTTATAATTGTGGCCTGTTTTGGTTATATTTTTAGCACTTATTCTGGTGAAGTAATAGCAACAGAAGGTTTAGAAAAAACACGATTAATCATACTATTTGTAGCATTATTTGCAGTTATAGCAACTGTTACTGTTGCCAACACTAGTGCTTCTAAAAAAGCTGAAGGTTGGGGAGCCATGAAATATCCACAATTGGTTTTAGGGATGCTTGCTATCTTCACTTATGTTGGTGTAGAGGTAACTATTGGAAGTAATTTAGGAGAACTTTTAAAACAAGTTACAGATAAAGCAGCAAACTTAAATCCTTTAGGTTTAAAAGTACTTAATGATGCTGAAATTGCACCATTTATATCATTGTATTGGGGAGGATTAATGATTGGTCGTTGGGTTGGCGCAATTACTGTTTTTAACCCAAGTAAAGGCGTTAAAAAGGCGCTACTAATTATAGTGCCTTATGTTGCTTTTGCCGTTATTCTTTTAGTTAATAAGGTTAATTATTCTACAAATCAAATACTGTTTTTCTCTTTTTGCATTGCAATACAAATTATTGGCTTCTTTGTAGCCAAAGATAATCCTGTAAAAAGTTTAAAAATATTTGCATTTTTGGGTGTTTTAGCAATGCTAATTGGTTTATTTACAACTGGAAATATAGCTTTATTTGCTTTTTTATCTGGTGGATTATTTTGTTCAATTATGTGGCCTTGTATTTTTACATTAAGTATTGCAGGTTTAGGAAAGTATACGTCTCAAGGTTCTGCTTTTTTAATTATGATGATTCTTGGTGGTGCCATTATTCCACCATTACAAGGAAAACTAGCCGATGTATTTAATATCCAATCATCCTATTGGATGGCTGTTTTATGCTTTGCTTACTTATTGTTTTATGCCTTTAGAGCTAAATCTGTTTTAGACAAACAAGGTGTAGAGTATTAAATTATAATAATAATATTTCCTAAAAGCGGAAATTAAAAAGACATTTTCTATGAAAAGAAGACAATTTCTAAAAAATGCTACCCTGTCTACTGCTGGCTTAGCAGTTGGAAGTACATTAATTGCTTGTGCAGAAGACCCTAAAACCAATAAACCAATTATTACAAACAAAACAGCAGCAACATTACCTATAGTTATTGCAACTTGGGATGTTAAATTGGCTACCGAAACAGCCTACAAGGTTTTAGAAAATGGTGGAAATGCATTAGATGCAGTAGAAGCAGGTTGTAAAATTGAAGAAGCCAACGAAAAAGGACAATCTGTAGGAAAAGGTGGTTTGCCAGATCGCGATGGAAACGTCACTTTAGACGCTTGTATTATGGATAAAAACGGGAACTGTGGTTCTGTTGTGTATCTACAAAATGTAACACATGCTATTTCTGTAGCTAGAAACGTAATGGAAAACACACCACATGTTATGTTAGCAGGAAAAGGTGCGGAACAATATGCTTATGAGCTTGGTTTTAAAAAAGAAAATTTATTAACTGAAGCCTCAAAAAAAGCTTGGGAAAAATGGAAAGTGGAAGCCAAATACAAGCCCATAATTAATATAGAAAACCACGATACTATTGGTATGATTGCTATTGATAAAAATGGTGATATTTCTGGTGCTTGCACTACGAGCGGATTGGCTTACAAAATGGGTGGCCGCGTTGGCGATTCTCCAATTATAGGTTCAGGACTTTTTGTAGATAATGAAGTTGGTGGCTGTGTGGCTACTGGATTAGGTGAAGAAGTAGTTAAAACCGTTGGGAGTTTTTTAGTCGTGGAATTAATGCGACAAGGGAAATCGCCACAAGAAGCATGCGAAGAAGCAATTGGACGTATAGTAAACAAACCAAATAGCGATTATAAAAACTTTCAAGTTGGCTATGTAGCTGTTAATAAACAAGGTGAAACTGGTAGTTTTGGTATTCATCAATGGTTTAGTATGACCAAGTATCAAGATGGAAAAAATGAAAATATTCAATCTAAATATATTGTTAAAGCTTAATAAGCTATTCATTAAAAAAAGCCGAAACGTAAGTTTCGGCTTTCTTTATAACTACTTATTTATTCTAATTTCTAATCCGTAAAATTCAATTCACCTCTTGCCTCTTGTTCTTTAAATTTCTTTACAAGATCTAAAGCATCAGGAATAACGTCACTACAAAGTATAATTAAAGAGCATTTAACTGCATTTTTTACTGCAAATTTTATGGCTTCTTTTTCAGATGGAATAATGGTTGTTTTCTTATTTGGGTCTTTCATTTTAATACCATCATTTAGCATTTTAATAAGTTCCTCTTCTGTTTTTCCGCGGCATTAAATAATGGAGAATCTTCCAAAACAATAACTGCTTTCTCTACTGCTTCAGTTGCAGTTCCTCCAGTTTCTAATACGTTATAACCTTCATCTAAAGCCAATTGTAACGCTGCTTTATATCGGGTTTCTAGTGCTGGTGTCATCATGCCTTTTACTAAAGTTCCTGCTCCACCATGTATTACGATTGAAAAATTCTTCATTTAAAAATATTTAGTGCCGAAAATTACAAATTGCAATTCAATTATTTTAAATAAAACGCATAAGTTTTTGTAGATTTGAGTCCTTTCAAACTCATACCAATGTCAAATAACAAACGTGTATTTTTAGTAGATGCTTTCGCATTAATATTTCGTGGCTACTATGCCTTTATAAAAAATCCAAGAATTAACTCTAAAGGTCTTGATACCTCTGCAATTATGGGTTTTATGAACTCGCTTTTAGATGTTATAAAACGTGAAAGACCAGACCATTTAGCTGTTTGTTTTGATAAAGGCGGAAGCACAGACAGAGTAGAACTATTTGAAGCCTATAAAGCCAATAGAGACGAAACTCCCGAAGCCATAAAAATAGCTGTACCCATTATTCAAGAGATTTTAAAAGCCATGCACATTCCTATCATGGTAAAGGAAGGTTACGAAGCCGATGATGTTATTGGAACTTTAGCAAAACAAGCCGAAAAAGAGGGTTACCAAACCTTTATGGTTACTCCAGATAAAGACTTTGCACAATTGGTAAGCGAAAACATTTTTATGTACAGACCAATGTTTGGTGGTGGTTACGAAACTTGGGGAATCCCAGAAGTACAAAAGAAATTTGAAGTTACAGATCCTTTGCAAGTCATCGATTTTTTAGGGATGATGGGAGACTCATCAGATAATATTCCTGGATTACCAGGCGTTGGCGAGAAAACAGCAAAAAAGTTCTTAGCTCAATATGGTAGTATGGAAAATCTTTTAGCCAATACACATGAGCTAAAAGGTAAAATGAAAGAAAAAATAGAAGGCGCCAAAGCACTTGGAATGCTGTCAAAAAAACTAGCGACTATTATGCTAGATGTTCCAGTAACGTTTAATGCTAAAGATTTTGAATTAGATGCTCCAGATATTCCTAAAGTCACTGAAATTTTTCAGGAATTAGAGTTTAGACGTCTTATAGATAATTTCACAAAAACCTTTACGTCTGGTGAGGAGGCCACATCGCAACCATCGTCTAACACAAAGACTACAGAAAACCAACCTAAAGTAACACCTAAAGAAGCCGAAAGCGCAGGCGCTGGACAATTTTCGCTATTTGGTGGCGCAGAACCTACTACTACTGAGACTACTTCGGAATACACAAGACAAACTCTTGAAACCACCTCGCATTTTTACCAAAGTGTTGCACCTGGAATGGCAACCAAGCTATTTGTTAAAAACCTAATGAACCAAACCAGTGTGTGTTTTGATACGGAAACCACAGGCTTAAATCCGTTAACAGCAGAACTTGTTGGTATTGCCTTTTCTTGGGAAGTTGGCAAAGGCTTTTACTTACCATTTCCAGAAGATAGACAAGAAGCACAGGCTATTATCGAAGAACTGAGACCATTTTTTGGAAGTGAAACGATTGAGAAAATTGGTCAGAATTTAAAGTATGACATTAAAGTTTTAGCCAAATACAATGTCAGCGTAAAAGGCAAGTTGTTTGATACCATGTTAGCGCATTATTTAATTAATCCAGATATGCGTCACAATATGGATGTGTTGGCAGAAACCTACTTAAATTACACACCTGTTTCTATTACAGAACTCATTGGTAAAAAAGGAAAAAACCAATTGTCTATGCGAGACGTTCCGTTAGACAAACAAACAGAATATGCAGTAGAAGATGCAGATATTACCTTACAATTAAAAGAACATTTTGAAAAAGAATTAGGCGAAGCCAATACTCAAAAATTATTCGATGATATCGAAGTGCCTTTACTTAGAGTTTTAGCTGCTATGGAATTAGAAGGTATTAATCTAGACGGAACCTTCTTGAATGGTTTATCTGAAGCCTTAGAAAAAGACATAGCAACTTTAGAAGCTAAAATTTATGAGGTTACTGGCGAAACATTTAATATTGCCTCGCCTAAGCAAATGGGAATTATTCTGTTTGAAAAACTGAAGCTAGTTGATAAGCCTAAAAAAACCAAAACTGGTCAATATAAAACCAGCGAAGATATTTTATCTTACCTAGCAAAAGACCACGAAATTATTAGAAATATTTTAGAATATCGAGGACTCGCAAAACTAAAAAGTACGTATGTGGATGCGTTGCCTTTACAAGTGGAAGAAATCACAGGACGTGTGCACACAGATTATATGCAAACCGTTGCTGCAACAGGACGTTTAAGTAGTAATAATCCTAATTTGCAAAACATTCCTATACGAACAGAACGTGGCAGACAAGTACGTAAAGCCTTTATTCCTCGCAATGATGAGTACATTTTATTGGCTGCCGATTATAGCCAAATAGAACTGCGCATTATTGCTGCTTTAAGTCAAGAGGAAACCATGATAGAAGCCTTTAAAAATGGTGAAGATATTCACGCTTCCACAGCGTCTAAAGTCTTTAACGTACCCATTACAGAAGTGACACGTGAGCAACGTAGCAATGCCAAAACCGTAAACTTTGGGATTATTTATGGTGTCTCTGCTTTTGGGTTAAGTAACCAAACCGATTTATCGCGTGGTGAAGCCAAAGAATTGATTGACACCTATTACGAAACCTACCCAAAACTAAAAGCTTACATGAGTGCGCAAGTAGATTTTGCACGCGATCATGGTTATGTAAAAACCGTTTTAGACAGAAGGCGTTATTTAAAAGATATTAATTCTAGAAATGCTGTGGTACGCAGTGCTGCAGAACGTAATGCTGTAAATGCACCAATACAAGGAAGTGCTGCAGATATTATTAAAATAGCCATGATTAATATTTATAACAAACTAGAAACTGGTAACTACAAAACCAAAATGCTACTACAAGTGCATGATGAATTGGTGTTTGATGTGTACAAACCAGAGTTGGAAGACATGAAAACCTTAATTAAAACCGAAATGGAAAATGCTTTTAAAATGGAGGTGCCTTTGGATGTGGAGTTGGATACTGGTTTGAATTGGTTAGAGGCACATTAATATTTATAGATGAAAGTCATTCCTGTAACTTGCGCTATCATTAAGTTTAATAATAAGGTTTTAGCAGTACAAAGAAGTAAATCAATGAAACTTCCTTTGAAATGGGAATTTGCAGGTGGTAAAATTGAAGCAGGAGAATCAGAAATTGATTGTATAAAAAGAGAAATTTTAGAAGAACTAAATATTAAAATTGAAATCAAAGATAGACTAACTCCTATCACACATCAATACCCAAATTTCAAGATTAAATTAATACCTTTTATAGCTGAATATCTTTCAGGCGAATTAAAATTAAGAGAACATTGTAGGTGCTTTTTTTACTGCTAATGCATGTGCTTTAACTTCTATATAAATAAGATTGGATAGCTTTTGGTAAACAGCACGAAACTTGCGTTGTTCCTGGAATGTTTCGCTTGGCATTGTTTTTTTAAGATGCTTCTGCAACGCACTTAACAGCGTTAAACCATTACTGTAAAATGTTGTAATTAATATTGGTTTACCTGCTTCTAAACCTTTAATGGTACGATTCACATTTATCGTGCGATTAAATTGTGGTAAAGGTTGTACTGGAAAATAGGGTTCTGGTTTATGGATAGCTATATCTGCAATCATCGTTAATTAAAAATTAAAACGAATTGCAGAGTAATGACGTGCGCAAGGCGTAAGTTAAAATTACTATAACATAGTACTAACTAGCAATCAGGCATTAAGTTGACCACTCGTGTTTTATTATAAAGAGTTATCGTCTCTTTTTCTTACTCTTAAATTTAGCTTTATCCTTTCTTTGGTTAAAAGGTATGGCATCATCATAAGTGTTTTTAGTTTCTCCTGTTGGCTTGTTTTTACGCCATTTTTCGGTTTTCTCTGGCAATAACACTTTTAGCAAATCTTGACGACCTAATTTGTTTAAGGTTTTTTTAATCCACGCTTTATTCTCGTCTTTATACCAGAAGAAAAAACGGTGTTGCTCGTCTTTTTCCTTTCTAGTAATTGGTGTCTTTACTTTTTTGAGTGTGTAAGGATGGTAACCACTGTAATAAATAACAGTCGCAACAGTCATTGGTGTTGGTGTAAAACCTTGTACTTGCTCTAGCTGAAAACCCATATCCTTAGTTTCGGCAGCAAGATTTGCCATATCTTCGACTTCGCAAGCTGGATGATTAGAGATAAAATAAGGTATAAGTTGAAGCTTTAATTTTTTAGCGACATTAATTTTATCAAAACGCTCTTTAAACTTATGGAAGTATGTAAAAGACGGTTTACGCATCAGTTTTAACACAGGATCACTAGTATGTTCTGGAGCTACTTTTAGTCGTCCAGACACGTGATTGGTCATCACTTCTTCTGTATAAGCATCTAACTCTTTTGGGTCTGCATTTTTATTAAATTCTGGTACTAACATATCATGACGTATACCAGAACCTATAAACGATTTTTTTACTTTTGGGTGACTATCAACCGCTTGGTATAATTCGGTTAACGGTTTATGCGATGTATCTAAATTACTGCAGATTACTGGCGAAATACAAGAAGGAGCAACACACTTATCGCATATAGACTGTACCTTCCCTTTCATTTTATACATGTTAGCACTTGGACCTCCAATATCGCTTAAATAACCTTTAAAATCTGGCATATTAGCAACCGTATCGACTTCACGTAATACAGATTCTTGACTACGAGAGGCAATAAATTTACCTTGATGTGCCGAAATGGTACAAAAACTACAACCACCAAAACAACCACGATGTATGTTTATAGAAAACTTAATCATTTCGTAAGCAGGAATTGGTCCACGCTTATTATATTTTGGGTGTGGCATTCTAGTATAAGGCAACTCAAAAGAGGCATCAATTTCGGCTTCAGTCATGGTTGGACAAGGCGGATTAATCATTAAAGTCCTGTCTCCAACTTTCTGAAAAAGGCGTCTTGCTGCTAACTTATTAGACTCTTGTTCAATCACCTTAAAGTTAGACGCGTATTTTTTCTTATCCTTTAAACATTCCTCATGCGATGCAATCTCCACGTCTTCCCAGTTACTATTTTTAGGAATCTGTGCATTTTTATCTACCAAAATAGCCGTTTGTAAAACGGTAGTTATACTAGAAAAAGGAACACCTTTTTGTAATAAGCGCACCACTTCACGAAGCGGTTGTTCTCCCATACCATACACCAACATATCTGCTTTAGACGTTTCTAAAATAGTAGGCATAAGTTTATCGCTCCAATAATCGTAATGCGTTACACGACGTAATGAAGCTTCAATACCACCTATTAAAATAGGAGTATCTGGCCATTTTTCTTTTAAAATATTAGAGTAAACAGTAGTCGCGTAATCTGGTCTAAAACCTATATCTCCATTTGGTGTATAAGCATCTTTATCACGACGCTTTTTGTTCGCATTATAATTGCTAAGCATTGGATCCATACAACCACCTGTAACACCAAAAAACAATTTTGGTTTACCCATTTTAACAAAATCCTGAAGATTATCGTTAACATTGGGTTGTGGTACAATGGCTACACGCAAGCCATAACTTTCTAAAATACGACCAATTACTGCTGGACCAAACGAAGGATGATCTACATAAGCATCTCCACTAAATAGGATAACGTCTAACGCTTCCCAACCGCGTATTTTAACCTCTTTGTTTGTGGTAGGTAACCAATCTGAAAGTTGTAGTTGTTTCATAGCGTTGCAAAAATAGTTAAAAAATGATTCTTATACAGTATGTAATAATCGCTTTAGCATTTCATTTTTAATAATATTTTTAAATAGTACCATTTATAATATAAAACAGAATGTATTGTTTGTGAATTGTCCTAAAAAAATAAAGTATAACCATTACAAATTACACAGATTACAATGAGAAAACACACCTAAATTAACTGTTTATTATTTTTTTAAACAGAAATGAACAAAAAACAGGCTTTATAAACTGCGTGTTTTAGAAATTAAGCTGTTAATTAACAAAGTGTAGAAACATATCAACAAAGTTATCAAATAAAATACCGCATACTATTTGGTAATCAATAAGATTGTCGTAAATTTGCAAACTCTTTTTGAGAGAGGAATGTTTAATTATAAAATTTAAAAATTGTGGATACACTAAGCTACAAAACCATTTCAGCAAATAAAGCTACTGCAGATAAGCAGTGGGTTTTAGTGGATGCTGATGGTCAAACTTTAGGGCGTATGTGCTCTCAAGTCGCAAGACTTTTAAGAGGAAAGCACAAGCCAAGCTTCACACCACACGTTGATTGTGGCGATAACGTAATTGTTATCAATGCAGAAAAAATCAACTTAACAGGAAACAAGTGGAATGACAAAACGTACATTCGTCACACAGGTTATCCAGGTGGTCAAAGAAGTCTAACTGCTACTGAATTGTTCGGAAAAGATCCGTCAAGATTAGTAGAGAAATCTGTAAAAGGAATGTTACCTAAAAACAAATTAGGAGCAGCACTTTTCAGAAATTTAACTGTTGTTACAGGAACTAAGCATGCTCACGAAGCGCAAAAGCCTAAAACAATTAACTTAAACGAATTCAAGTAATGGAAGTATTACACAAAATTGGTCGTCGAAAAACGGCTGTTGCTCGTGTTTACCTAAAAGAAGGTAAAGGAAACATCACGATTAACAAAAAAGACATTAAAGACTACTTCGATACAGCAACGTTACAGTACAAAGTAAACCAACCGTTAGTTTTAACTAACAATGAAGACACTTTCGATATCAACGTTAACGTATTTGGAGGAGGTATTACAGGTCAAGCAGAAGCTATCCGTTTAGCAATTTCTCGTGCTATGTGCGAGTTAAATGATGAAAACAGAGGGATTCTTAAACCTGAAGGATTATTAACAAGAGACCCAAGAATGGTTGAGCGTAAAAAATTCGGACAGAAGAAAGCGCGTAAAAAATTCCAATTCTCAAAACGTTAATATTCTTGTTGAATTTATTTTCAACACAAAACAAAATTTAACACAGTTATTGTTGTCCTAGTAGCTTTAAAAATAAAAGCACAGGATTTAGTCTAGCATCTAAATATTTAAGGCGATTTTTTTATAAATGACCACTTAATTATTGCTAATTCAACAGAACGTAAACTATTACAAAATGGCAGTAGAAGTAAAAGAATTACTTGAAGCAGGTGTACACTTCGGTCACCTAACACGTAAGTGGGATCCTAACATGGCACCTTACGTATATATGGAGCGTAACGGCATCCATATTATCAATTTATACAAAACAGCAGCTAAGATGGAAGAAGCTGGAGATGCGTTAGCAAAAATCGCAGCCTCTGGTCGTAAAATCTTATTTGTAGCTACAAAAAAACAAGCCAAAGACATCGTTGCTGAAAAAGCAGGAGGTATTAACATGCCTTACATTACAGAAAGATGGCCAGGTGGAATGTTAACTAACTTTGTTACTATTAGAAAAGCAATCAAAAAGATGGCTACTATTGATAGAATGAAGAAAGATGGAACATTTTTAACTTTATCTAAAAAAGAACGTCTACAAGTAGATCGTTTGAGAGCTAAGTTAGAAAAGAATTTAGGTTCTATTGTGGACATGACACGTCTTCCAGGCGCTTTGTTTGTTGTAGATATTAAACGTGAGCATATCGCGATTAAAGAAGCACAGAAATTAAACATTCCTATTTTTGCAATGGTAGATACTAACTCTGATCCTCGTCAAGTAGATTACGTAATACCAGCAAACGATGATGCTTCTAAATCAATCGATAAAATTTTAACGCATGTTACTGAAGCTATAACAGGTGGATTAAACGAGCGTAAAGCTGAAAAAGCTGATAAGGCAGAAGGTAAAGCTGAGAAAAAAGCGGCTCCAGCTAAAAAAGCTAAAGCAGCAAACGAAGAGGAAGAATAAAACAATAAAATTATTACAAATTAAAGTCGTTTAATGCTTTCTTAACCGAAAATAATTAAGCGACTTTTTTAAAATATACTTATCATGAGTGAAGTAAAAATTTCAGCAGCAGAAGTAAATAAATTAAGAAAAGCAACTGGTGCAGGTATGATGGATTGTAAAAAAGCCTTAGTGGAAGCTGGTGGTGATTTTGATGCAGCAATCGATGTATTACGTAAAAAAGGTCAAAAAGTAGCAGAAAAAAGAGCTGACAGAGATTCTTCTGAAGGTGCTGCTGCAATAAAAATAAACGATGCTAACACTGTTGGTGTTGCCATAGTATTAGGATGTGAAACAGATTTCGTAGGTAAAAACGAATCGTTTTTAGCATTAGCTGCTCAATTTGCAGATATCGCAATCAACTATAACTCAAAAGAAGCATTTTTAGCTGCAGATTTTGGAGGCATGACAGTTGCCGAAAAATTAGTTGAACAAACTGGTGTTGTTGGTGAAAAATTAGAAATCAATGCTTTCGAGAAATTAGAAGCACCTTATGTTGGTTCTTATGTTCACATTAACAAAATTGGAGCATTAGTTGGTTTAACAGAAGCTAACGAAACTGTTGGTAAAGATGTAGCAATGCAAGTCGCTTCTATGGGAGCAACGTCTTTATCTTACAAAGATTTTGATCCTGCTTTTGTAGCCAGTGAAACTGAAGCAAGAATTGCAGTTATTGAAAAAGATAATATCGAATTAGGACGTTTAGGAAAAACCTTAAAAAATGTACCAAAATACATTTCTATGGCACAATTAACTCCAGAAGTTATGGCTCAAGCTGAAGCAGATGCAAAGGCTGAATTAGCTGCTGAAGGTAAGCCAGAACAAATTTGGGATAAAATTTTACCAGGGAAAATGGAGCGTTTTATTAGCGATAATACCACTTTAGATCAAGAACAATGTTTATTAGACCAGAAGTTTATTAAAGACGATAAGCAAACTGTTGAAGCTTATGTAGCCTCTAATGGTATTGAAGTTACTGCTTTTAAACGTGTGTCTTTAGGATAACCAAATCTTTTGTCATTCAGAGCGAAGCGAAGAATCTCAATAAGAAAATGTAAAACATCAAAACCACTACTCTATTTTTAGAGCTAGTGGTTTTTTTTATGCTTAAAAACGTTTAGCTTTGCTAAACCTTTATTTTCATGCAAGTGAAAATCTAAACACAACCATACTCTTATGAAATACAAAAGAATCCTACTAAAATTATCTGGTGAAGCCTTAATGGGAAAACGTCAATATGGTATTGATCCTGAACGTTTGGCAGAATATGCGCAAGACATTAAAGCAGTAACAGAAAAAGGTGTAGAAGTTGCCATAGTAATTGGTGGTGGTAATATTTTTAGAGGTGTTGCAGGAGCTATGAATGGTATGGATCGTGTTCAAGGCGACCATATGGGAATGCTAGCCACAGTAATTAATGGTTTAGCATTACAACAAGCACTTGAAGATGCAGGTGTAAAAACACGGTTACAAACAGCTATTAAAATTAATGAAGTTGCAGAGCCTTTTATTAGACGTAAAGCCATGAGTCACTTAAACAAAGGACGTGTTGTTATTTTTGGAGGAGGTACTGGAAACCCATATTTTACTACAGATTCTGCTGCAGTTTTAAGAGCTATAGAAATAGAGGCTGATGTAATTTTAAAAGGCACTCGTGTAGATGGCATTTATAATACAGATCCAGAAAAAGACAGTACTGCAATAAAATTTGACCATATTACTTTTGATGATGTATTACGAAAAGGACTAAAGGTAATGGACACCACAGCTTTTACATTAAGTCAGGAAAACGATTTACCAATTATTGTTTTCGATATGAATACAAGAGGAAACCTAATGAAAGTTGTTTGTGGAGAAAATATAGGAACTCAAGTAAGTTTATAACCAATTACTATTAAACAGGAATTTTATCAAAATTTGTAGCAATTTCTAAAATTAACTACATTAGTATTAATTAAAAATAGACATCAATACTTTAACTGCATTAAGCAATAAAAATCATGGTGTAATAACAAATAATCAATTTGGCTTAATTATTGTTTTAAGTCCATTAGTAATAAAAAATTTAACAATGAACGAAGACATTCAATTTATAATAGATAGCGCGAAAGAATCTATGGACAGTGCTATAGATCATTTAAAAAAACAATTTCTAAACATACGTGCTGGTAAAGCTAGTCCTGCAATGTTAGGAAATGTAATGGTAGACTATTATGGTTCTCAAACACCATTAGCGCAAGTAGCCAATGTAAATACTCCAGATGGTAGAACTATTACTATTCAACCTTGGGAAAAAGGAATGATTCAACCTATTGAAAAAGCCATTCAAATTGCAAATTTAGGGTTTAACCCAATGAATAATGGAGAACAACTTATTATTAACGTTCCACCACTAACAGAGGAACGCAGACGTGAACTTGCAAAACAAGCTAAAGCAGAAGCAGAAGATGCTAAAATTGGTGTAAGAAATGCAAGAAAAGATGCTAATAACGACATTAAAAAATTAGAGGATGCCTCTGAAGATCTTCAGAAAAATGCTGAAGCAGATGTTCAAACACTTACAGATAATTCTGTTAAACGAATAGATGAGCTGCTAGTAAATAAGGATAAAGAAATAATGACTGTATAATTAGTTAAAAGCGACTTAATAGTCGCTTTTTTTATGATTTAAAAATTAACTTCACGTTCTATAAATGTCACGATTTATGAAATCTCTTTTTTTTAATATTGCTATGTGTTTTTCCTTAATAACTTTTGGGCAAAACACCTATAAATTTATTCCAGAAAATCAGCATGTTATATCAAACGAGCAATTAAAAACTATGCAAATAATAATTACTCCAGATATCATGCTTTTTAACGAACAAGGTGAAATTCTACCAGTATCGCAAATGGAGCTCATGACTAATCCAGATTACCAACCTTTATTTTACGCAAACAGTAAAGGACAAATTAAATCTGTTGTGTTTAAAAAAAAGAGTAATCATCCTGTTTTAATTGAAAAAAATCCTGAAGCCCATTATACTGTTGGAGAAAAAGCTTTAGACTTTATTGTAACAGACCTAAATGGTAAAACCATTAAACTATCTGAGTTAAAAGGCAAAGTTGTTGTTTTAAATTTTTGGTTTACAAAATGTGGCCCTTGTATTCAAGAAATACCTACCTTAAATGCACTTGTTAAAGAATATAAAGACCAAGATGTTGTATTTTTAGCATTAACCTTTAATAAAAAAGGTGTAGTAGAAAATTTTCTTTACGATACAGAGTTTAACTACACCATAGTTACAAATGCAAATAATGTTATAAACATGTATGGTGTACAAAGTTACCCAACAAGTATTGTAATTAATAAAAAAGGCGAAATAGTACTTAAAGAAATAGGTTACAGAACCAATATTAAAACTGTACTTTCTAATACTATTAAGCCATTATTAAAATAATTTATGCACAAACACTGGTTATATATTCTATTCTTTTTTTGTGTTACTGTAATAACAGCTCAAACACCAGAAAAAGACATTGAAAAACCTAAAGATTCTTTAGAGTCAAGTGTCCTTTTAAAGCAAATTGGCAATGGTTTCTTTCCTACAAAAGTTTGGAACTTCGATTTACGCTACTTAGTAAAATTCAATCAATATGAAGGGTTTAGAACTGGCTTAGGTGGTGTTACCAACGATGGCTTTTCTAAAACATTTAGAATAGACTCTTATGGTGTTTACGGTTTTAAAGACCATAGATTTAAATATAAAATTGGTGGAGGTTTTCGTTTAAATCCTGAAACAAATACTTGGATTAATGTCTCGCATGTAGACGATTTAATGGAAACAGGAAGTTCTAATTTTTTAACAGATGGTAGGTTCTTCTCTTTTTTTGAGCCTCGATTATTAAATATCGATTTATTTCATAAACACATCACGTCTGCTATTTCAGTAGAACATGAAATAAACCCAAAGTTAATAACAGAAACAGAAATTGCTGTAAGTAATATTAGGCCAACCTATGATTACGATTATATTTTAGACAACACTTCATATGGTGCTTTTGAAACCACAACAGCCAAAATTTCTTTACAATGGAATCCATTTAGCACCTATGAAATAGTAGATGGAGAAACCAAAAACATCGTAGATGGCTATCCAAAGTTTACATTACAGTACAGTAAGAGTTTTAGAAATGTCCTTAATGCAGATTTTAACTTTTCTAAATTAGATTTTAGAACCATACACAAAATTAATTATAATAAAGAATCCTACACTATTGGTACCTTTTCTGCTGGTTTAGCACATGGAGACACACCATTAACACATTTATACCATGCGTACCCAAACAATATTACTAAAGAAACTATTTTACAACGTTTTAGTGTAGCAGGAATTAATAGTTTTGAAACCATGTATTTTAATGAGTTCTTCTCAGACAGATTTGCAACACTAGTAGTTAAACATTACGTTAAACCGTTTCATATTTCTAAATACTTTAATCCACAGTTAGTATTGGTGTCGCGCTATGCCTATGGTAATATGAATAATATCTCAAGACATCAAAATGTTAGTTTTGAGACCTTAAAACATGGTTATACAGAATCTGGTTTCGAAATCAATAAATTATTATTGGGTTTTGGCTTGAGTTTCACGTATCGTTATGGCGCTTATCACCTTCCAAGAGAAGAAGACAATATTGCACTTAAATTCACTTTCAACATTACATTATAATGCTGTTTTATTTCGTAAAATCTTTAGGTTTTCCATACCTTTGAAGCTCCTTTTAAAGCAACATGGCGAAACAAAAAAAATCTAAGTTTTGGGATATAGTGGCTAGGCTAATTTTACGCAATAAAATTGGTATACTTTTAGGCATTATAATTATTACCATACTCTTCAGTACGCAATGGAAATACATGCGTTTTACCTATACCGAAGCTAATTTACTTCCAGATGATCACGAGATCAATATTGAGTACAATAACTTTCTTGACATCTTTGGTGAAGAAGGGAATTTAATTGTTTTAGGTGTTAAAGACACAACACTCTTTACAGTTGAAAAACTAAACGCTTGGAATGCACTCTCAAATAGTTTTAGAGCTTCAAACGAAGTAGAATCTGTAGTTTCAATAAAAGACTTACAGAAACTTGTAAAAAATGAAACAGAGCAAAAGTTCGATCTCATACCTTTTATAAAAGACTCTGTTAAATCTCCTGAAGAAATAAAAATACTTCAAGATCAACTTTTTAATCAATTTCCTTTTTACGATAATTTTCTTTTTAATAAAGAAACAAAAACAGTTAGAACAGCCATTTATCTTAAAAAAGAACTAGTAAATACACCAGCAAGAAAAGACTTTGTAATTGAAACTTTAATGAAGAAGGTTAAAGTTTTTGAAGACACCTACAACATAAATGTACGTGTATCTGGAATGCCATACATAAGAACCTTAAACGCACAAAATATTGTAGATGAAATTGGTCTATTTGTAGGTGCAGCATTACTTATTACTTCTCTAATTTTCTTTTTATTTTTCAGATCGTTTCGTGCCACTTTTATTTCTCTAATAGTAGTTTGTGTTGGTGTAATGTGGACTTTAGGTATTTTAGGTCTTTTAAAATATGAAATTACTGTATTAACGGCTTTAATTCCGCCTTTAATAATAGTTATAGGAATTCCAAATTGTATATTCTTAATCAACAAGTATCAACACGAAGTTAAATTGCATGGCAATAAGGTAAAATCACTACAGCGTGTTATTACAAAAGTTGGTAATGCTACATTGATGACTAATGTTACAACAGCCTCTGGTTTTGCAACTTTTATAATTACAGAAAGCAAATTATTAAAAGAATTTGGTGTAGTAGCATCGCTTAGTATTCTAGCCATATTTATACTCTGTTTATTAATTATTCCAATTATATACACCTTTTTGCCTTATCCTAAAGATCGCCATTTAGAACACTTAAATAAACGTTGGATTGGTGGTTTTGTAGATTGGACTGTAAGAATGGTAAAAGAGAAGCGTATTGCTATTTATATTACTTCTATAGGTTTATTAATTGTGTGTATTATTGGAATTTATAAAATTAAAATTTCAGGAAGCTTAATAGAAGACATGCCAAAGCGCGCAGAATTTTTTAGCGATATTAAGTTTTTTGAAGAAGAATTTAATGGTATCATGCCAATGGAAATTATGGTAGACACCAAACGCAAAAAAGGCGTCATGAAATCTTCTACACTTAAGCGCATGAATACGCTTGAAGAATTAATTATCGAAACACCAGAACTATCAAGACCAATCTCTGTAGTAAGTTTGGTTAAATACTCTAAGCAGGCGTTTTATAATGGTAATCCTAAATACTACCAACTTCCAACAAAACAAGAAGAAGCTTTTATATTACCTTATGCAAAAAACTCAACCTCTGGAGAAGGAAACCTTTTAAATAACTTTGTAGATTCCACAGGACAATATGCACGCATTACTACGTTCATGAAAGATATTGGTACCGATAAAATGGAACGTATTGAAGAGAATTTAATCTCCAAAATAAATAAAGTTTTCCCAAAGGAAAAATACAATGTATCCATAACAGGAAAAGCTTTAGTATTTCAAAAAGGAACAAAGTATTTGGTTAATAATTTAGCTTTATCACTATCACTTGCCATTTTACTTATTTCATTATTTATGGCTTACATGTTTCGTTCCTTTAGAATGATTATTGTCTCTCTAATTCCTAATTTATTACCATTGGTAGTAACCGCAGGATTAATGGGATATCTTGGTGTACCTATAAAACCATCTACTATTTTGGTGTTTAGTATAGCCTTTGGAATATCTGTAGATGATACTATTCATTTTTTAGCAAAATATAGACAAGAATTAATAGCAAACAACTGGAGAATTAAAAAATCGGTTTTTGCAGCTTTAAGAGAAACTGGCGTAAGCATGTTTTACACTTCTGTTGTTTTATTCTTTGGTTTCTCGGTATTTACCATTTCTAGTTTTGGAGGAACAGTCGCACTTGGTGCTTTGGTTTCGGTAACATTATTATTTGCAATGTTATCTAACTTATTGCTATTGCCTTCATTATTACTTTCTCTAGAACGCAGTATTGCTAGAAAAGAAATTCTTAAAAAACCTTCAATTAATATTATTCCTATTGAAAATGAAGAAGATGAAATTTCAGAGGAATCAGAATAAAAAAAGGAAGTAAAAAATTATATTTGCCATCTAATAAATACAAAAATGACAATTTCAAAATTATTAAAAGAAACAACACTACAGGAAGTAGAAGTTAAAGGTTGGGTTCGCACCTTTAGAGCCAATAGATTTATTGCTCTAAATGATGGTTCTACTCTTAATAATATACAATGTGTTGTTGATTTCGAAAATACAGCCGAAGAAACCTTAAAGCGTATTACTACTGGTGCTGCTGTATCCATAAAAGGAGAATTAATAGAAAGCCAAGGTAAAGGACAAAACGTTGAAATTGTAGTCTCTTCTATTGAAATTTTAGGTGATAGTGATCCAGAAACATATCCTATTCAGCCAAAAAAACACTCGTTCGAGTTTTTAAGAGAAAATGCACATTTACGTACAAGAACAAACACTTTTAGTGCTGTTATGCGTTTACGTTCTGCATTATCTTTTGCTGTGCACAAATATTTTACAGACAATGGGTTCTTTAATATGCATACACCAATAATTACAGGTAGTGATGCAGAAGGTGCTGGTGAAATGTTTAGAGTAAGTACTTTAGATCAAAAAAATCCGCCATTAACAGACGAAGGCGCAATAGACCACTCTAAAAACTTTTTTGGAAAAGATACAAACCTTACCGTTTCTGGACAATTAGAGGCCGAAACATATGCCATGTCTTTAGGAAAAGTATATACTTTTGGACCAACATTTAGAGCAGAAAACTCCAATACGTCTCGACATTTATCAGAATTTTGGATGATTGAGCCAGAAGTGGCCTTTATGGATTTAGCAGGAAATATGGATTTAGCTGAAGACTTTTTAAAGTCTGTGCTTACCTATGTTTTAGATCATCATGCTGAGGATTTAGAGTTTTTAGATCAACGTTTATTTGATGAAGAAAAAACAAAACCTCAAGCAGAGCGTAGCGAAATGCGCTTAATTGAAAAGTTAAAATTCGTAACCGAAAACAACTTTAAACGCCTAAGCTATACTGAAGCAATAGATATTCTTAAAAACTCTAAGCCAAACAAAAAGAAGAAATTCAATTATATTATTGAAGAATGGGGAGCCGACTTACAGTCTGAACATGAGCGTTTTTTAGTAGAAAAACACTTTAAATGTCCAGTAATATTATTCGATTATCCAGCAAATATTAAAGCCTTTTATATGCGCTTAAACGAAGACGGAAAAACAGTACGTGCAATGGATATTTTGTTTCCAGGTATTGGAGAAATGGTTGGAGGTAGCCAACGTGAAGAACGTTTAGAGGTGCTAAAAGAAAAAATGGCTGTTTTAGATATTCCTGAAGAAGAATTATGGTGGTACTTAGACCTACGTAAGTATGGTACAGCAGTGCACTCTGGATTTGGTTTAGGTTTCGAACGTTTGGTAATGTTTACAACAGGAATGGGTAATATAAGAGATGTTATACCTTATCCAAGAACACCTCAAAATGCTGAGTTTTAATCAAAACTTATTTATCGTTGTTATTCTGAGTAAAACAAAACATTTCAAGAACAAGTAACTTAATAAAGGTTCTTCTGTTCGGTTCTCTCTTTCAAAAATGACATCTTAATTTATAATATAAGAAGTAATACAATTAATATTGTCATAAAACAATCTACTAAAAACCATATTGTAGATTGTTTTTTTTTATTTTAGTAATCATCTTAAATTAAATTATGCTTAAACAATATTTACAGTTCAAATTATCGCAGAAATTGTCTCCGCAACAAATTCAATTAATGAAATTGATACAGTTGCCAACACAAGCTTTTGAGCAGCGTTTAAAGCAAGAACTTGAAGAAAATCCTGCACTAGATACTGGAAAAGAAGAAAAAGTTGATGAGTACGAGGATATGGATAATTCTCAAGATGAATATAATGATAATGAAACTATTGAAGCCGAAATTAATGTTGACGACTATTTAAGCGACGACGAAATTCCAGATTATAGAACTAATGTTAACAATTATAGTGCAGACGATGATGAGAAAAGCATACCATATGCATCAGGTACTTCGTTTACGCAACATTTAAAAACACAATTAAACACCTATCGTTTAAGTGATGAAGAGCGAGATATTGCTGAGTTTCTAGTAGGAAGTGTAGACGAAAGTGGATACATACGTAGAGAATTAAGTGATATCATGGACGATTTGGCTTTTACACAAAACGTGTATACAGATGAAGATAAAATTGAGAAAGTACTTAAAATAGTTCACCAATTAGATCCTGCTGGTGTTGGCGCAAGAAACCTTCAAGAGTGTTTAAGTATTCAATTAGCCAGAAAAGAACAAGCTCCAGATGTTGCTTTGGCCTCAGATATTATTAATAAAGCTTTTGAGCAATTCACTAAAAAGCACTACAAAAAACTAATGGCTAAGTTTAATATTAGTGAAATTCAGCTTAAAGATGCTATACATGAAATAGAACGTTTAAACCCAAAACCTGGTGGAAGTTATTCTGGAAATACTAGAATGATTGAACATGTAGTACCCGATTTTGCAATTAAAATTGTTGATGGCGAATTAGAACTGACTTTAAATGGTAGAAATGCTCCAGAATTGCATGTCTCTCGTGAGTATAATAACATGCTTAAAGGCTATAAAGAATCTAAGGAAAAATCTAAAGCACAAAAAGATGCTGTTATGTTTATCAAGCAGAAACTTGATGCAGCAAAATGGTTTATTGAAGCCATAAAGCAGCGACAGCAAACCTTATTTATTACCATGAGTTCTATAATGCATTACCAGAAAGAATACTTTTTAACTGGTGATGAGCGTAATTTAAAACCTATGATTTTAAAAGACATTGCAGACGAAATTGAAATGGATGTCTCTACTGTGTCTCGTGTTGCTAATAGTAAGTATGTAGATACGCCTTATGGTACAAAATTAATAAAAGAGTTCTTTTCTGAGTCTATGACTAACGATCAAGGTGAAGAAGTCTCGACTAGAGAAATTAAAAAAATTCTTGAAACAGTTATTGAAGAAGAAAACAAAAAGAAACCTTTAACAGACGAAGCCTTAGCTAAAATTTTAAAAGAAAAAGGCTATCCAATTGCTAGAAGAACTGTTGCAAAATATCGAGAGCAGTTAGACATTTCTGTGGCACGTTTAAGAAAGGAATTGTAAATCCAATCCTTTATATCTATAAATAATGAATTGGCTACTTAAAAGTATATCCTTTGTTTTTCATCCTATAATAATGCCATTATTAGGTGTTATTTTCTATTTTACAAAATCTCCTAGGTTTATTCCTCCAGAAGTTATGGAAGCTAAAATTATTTCGCTTTCTATACTTACAATTGTGCTACCAATATTGTTGTACTATCTTTTAAAAACTATTGGTAAAACAGAGTCTATATACCTTAAAACAACTAAAGAACGTATAATTCCTTTGGCACTAAACACAATTATTTGCTTACTTATAATTGTTCGTGTATTGCCAGATAACCAAATATTGGAGTTGTATTATTTTTTTATTGGTATCTTAATCTCTACAGTTGTTTGCTTAATACTTGCATTATTAAAATTTAAAGCAAGCATACACATGATCGCTATAGCTGGCGTTTTTATGTTTGCTATTGGTATTTCTTTACATTTTGGAAAAAACTTAAATGGTTCTTTAGCACTATTTGCTTTAATAGCTGGTGCCATTGCTACGTCTAGGTTGCACTTAAATGCACATACTAATGTAGAGCTGCTTTTTGGGTTTTGTATTGGTTTATTTCCGCAATTACTGGTTTTACCGTATTGGTTATAGTATGTAAAACATTGAGCCTACTTTAATAGCATTAGCTTCAATTACTGTATCTCCTATTTTTGCCGAATCGTTAAAAATTGGATTCAGTGCATAATACAAATAAAAATTCCAGGTATTATATCCTGCTCCAAATGTTAAACCATATTGTAAGTTATTAACAGCATCTATAGTTTTTATTTTAACATTTTCTGGAGTGCCTTCAAATTTAGAATTGCTTGCAAAAACATAACCTATTTTAAAGCCTGTATAAATTCGCCAAAACTTATAATTTTCGGGTGTAGACGTTCGCCATCTATATTCTATTGGTAGTTCTACTATATAGGTTGAAAACTTATTTTTTGTAAATGTGATTTCGTCTTGATTTATTAATTGAAAGCTTTGATTGCCACTAGAATCTTCAGCAATTTGAATGTTTTGATTAAAAGAATTAAGAGACAAGCCTAAACCTATACCAATGGCTTTATTCCTTCTTTTATTAATTGGCATATCTTTAGTATAACCAAAGTGAAAACCACCAGAAAAACCACTTTGAGACATGCTACTTGGCTTTTTACCAATAAGATTATAAGTAATTCCAAAATAAAATTGATCTTCTTTATATATAGAATCAATAGGTTTAGTTTCTAAAAGCAATTCTTCTTGCGCTGAAAGCATGTTGCTAAAAAAAACGAGACATAAAAATACGATACAATTTTTCATACTTACAAGATAATAAGTTTTAAAACAAATAAAAGGCGTTTTGAAATTTCAAAACGCCTTTTATAAAATTAAGAGTATGTAATATTAATTTGAAACTGCATCACCTTTTTTAGTGGTGTAGTTAATTTTAAGTGCATTTGTTTTACGCAATTCTTGTTTAACATCTGTTAGCACACCCATTTTAGCATCTCTATCTACTTTAAGAGATACTGTAAGTGTTGGTACTAACTCTTCTGCTAGTGCAGCACGTTCGGCAGCAATAAATGCTTGAACTTGCTCTACGCTTTGCAACTTATCGTTTAATTGTATTCTATCCTCTGTACCATAAGTATCTATATAATTAGCACTTGGCTTTCCAATATAGATATAGCTTATAGGTTTCTTTTTATCTAATTTCTCAATTTGATTTGCTTTTGGTAATTGGTTCTGGATTTTTAAGTTATCCTCTTTAATTACTGTAGCAACCATAAAGAAAAACAGAAGCATAAATACAATATCTGGTAAAGATGCTGTTGAAATTGGAGGTAAACCTCCATCTTTTTTCTTTTTAAATTTAGACATAGTGTTTATGTTATCTTGTTAATCTCTTTTTGCTTCAGCTTCAGAGAAAAGTTGAGGAACAACTTCTTTAATTGCTTCTAATTTCTCTTTTAAGCTTTCTTTAACCTTAACATCTGTAACAGGATCTTGATACATTTCTGTAGCTTCAACAAAATTCATCTCTAGTTTAGGATAATCCTTTTTAAACTCACGATTTCTAATATCGTTATAAGCTGCAATAATTTCGTTTTGAACCGTTATGTAGGTTTTATAATCTGTTAATCTATCGTTAGCAAGTGATATAACAGCTTTTTTTAGATTATCAGATGACTTAGGATCTCTATTTCCTTTACATCTTTTACAAGCATCTTCTCCTTGCCCACCACCATTATCTAAAAATTCGAAAGCACGTGCTCTTAAATCTTTAATGGCTATAACTTCAGAATCTCCTGCAGAGGTTAAAAGTATTTGATTGTTACTATTTAAAGTCAAGGCAAAAATATTTTTTTCCTTAATCTGTACTTTTTCTTGTTCAGCATCAGGTTCCCAAGGTGGTAACTTTCTACTTAAACCAGAATCTGTTGCAATATCTGTTGTTACTAAAAAGAATATAAGTAATAAGAAGGCAATGTCAGCCATAGAGCCTGCATTAACTTCTGGTGCTGATCTTTTTGCCATAATTATTTAATTATTTTTTTAACTCCTGAGAATAACATTGCTAATATAGCAACAACACTTAATATATAAAATGCTATTAAGCCTCCACCCACTAGTTGAGATTCGCTATCTGTTGCTATTATGTCGTTATAGAAATATTCTTTTGTATCACCACCAGACATTAAATATCCAATTAGTAATACTGCAACAAAAGCACCAACACCTATTAAAGTGTTTTTAATGTTTCCGCCTCCTGTAAATAGATTTTTGAATATAAATATAACAACTATCACTATTGCTAGAATTAATATTATATATGCTATAGAAGACATGGTTTCAAATAAAATGCCTTCACCAGAACCTATTATAGCTTTAGCTTCTTCTTCACCAGTCATGATAATACGTACCAGACCAATAATTCCTATTAAGCTTAAAACAGCTACTAATATTTTTAATACTTTATGCATAATTTTTAATGTATTTTTAAATTAGTTAATAGCTTATTTTTTATGCTTCGATAACATATCCATTAAAGTGATAGAAGAATCTTCCATATCATTTACAATGCTATCAATTTTTGCTACAATATAGTTGTAGAAAACTTGTAATATAATCGCAACAATAAGACCAAATACAGTAGTTAATAAGGCAACTTTAATACCACCTGCTACTAACGTTGCATCCATTCCACCTGCAGATTGAATTTTATCGAAGGCTTGAATCATACCTATTACTGTTCCCATGAACCCAAGCATTGGAGCTAAAGCGATAAATAATGAAATCCAAGATACGTTTTTCTCTAATTGTCCCATTTGTACACCTCCATAAGCTACAACTGCTTTCTCGGCAGACTCTAAGCTATCGTCTGCTCTATCTAAACCTTGGTAGAAAATAGATGCTACAGGACCTTTTGTGTTTCTACAAACTTCTTTTGCTGCTTCAATACCACCTGATTGTAGTGCATCTTCAACATTTTGAGTTAATTTTTTTGTGTTTGTAGAAGATAAATTTAAAAAGATAATTCTCTCTATAGCAATTGCTAATCCAAGAATTAAACATAATAATACAATTCCCATAAAACCTGGTCCACCTTCAATAAAACGCTTTTTTAGCTCTTGGTGAAATGTAAGTTCTTCTTCTGCTGCATCATCTGTTGTTGCTGCATCTTGAGTTGTAGCAACTGTAGTAGCAACTGTTGCTGCGATTGTAGTTGCATTAGCTGTGCCAAATGCCATTAAAAATACTATGGCTAGGATAGAAAATAATCTTTTCATTTGTTTTGTTCTTAATTTTATTAATTAGTTAAAGTGTTAAAGATATAAAAAATGGAATTAATAAATAAAATAATAACTGTGCTTTTAGAAATTTCTTTCTTTAAACTGTTACCTATTCTATTACTTTCGTTTATTCAAATAAAATGAAAAAAAGTTTAAGGCTCAAATTTTTAACTATTAATTTTAAGTCATTTCTCCTCTTAAAGCAGTTTCATATATAGTTTTAAACAAGTTAGGCGAAATATTTTGTCCTAATAAATACATTAATTTAGAGACTGCGGCTTCGGTTGTGATATCTTTTCCTGAGATAACACCTATTTTTTTTAATTTTTCGCTGGTTTCATATTGTCCCATCATAACACTTCCTCCAGAACATTGCGTAATATTAATAATATGTATTCCTTTTTTTATGGTTTCTTTTAATAAAGAAATAAACCAATCTTCTGTAGAGCAGTTTCCTGCACCATAGGTTTCAATTATAACACCCTTAAGATTTGGTGTGTTGAATATAGACAACAATAATTGTTCCGAAATACCAGGAAACAATTTTATCAAGGCAATATTTTTGTCTAAATTTTTATGAACTACAAGGCTCTTTCTAGCATTAGGCTTAAATAGCGCCTCGTTATTTATTTTTAAATGTACTCCAGATTCTGCTAAATCTGGATAGTTTAAACTTGCAAAAGCTTCAAAATGTTCTGCATTTATTTTTGTTGTTCTGTTAGCTCTATATAATTTATATTCAAAATAAAGACATACCTCTTTTATTATTGGTTTACCATAATGCTGTAAAGAAGCCACTTGTATAGAGGTTATTAAGTTCTCTTTTGCATCTGTACGCAAATCTCCAATTGGCAATTGCGAACCTGTAAACACTACTGGCTTTGCTAGGTGCTCTAGCATAAAACTTAATGCTGAAGCTGTATAACTCATGGTATCGCTGCCATGTAGCACTACAAAACCATCGAAAGACTCGTAATTATTTTCTATAACTTCAGCTATTGTAACCCAATCTCTAGGTTCCATATTACTTGAATCTATTGGTGTTTTAAAAGAATAGGCTTCTATATTACAATCTAGAAGCTTAAGCTCTGGAATTCTAACCAATAAATTATCGAAATCGAAAGCTCGTAAAGCTCCTGTTTCGGGATCTTTTATCATACCAATGGTTCCACCAGTATATATAAGGAGTATGTTTGGGATTGATTTGGTCAATTTGAAATTATAATTTTTATTAAGGTCTCGACTGTGCTCGACTAAACATGATTTTTGTCTCCTCAAGCGCAGTCGAGAGGTTATTTTATTTAAACACCAAAAACGGCTTTAGAATTCGTTGTTGTAATATCGGCAATTTTTTCTTCGGAAGTATTATAGATTTCAGAAAGCTTCTCTACCACCTTTAATATATAACTACTTTCGTTTCTTTTTCCTCGGAAAGGTTTTGGTGCTAAATATGGAGAATCGGTTTCTAGAACAATATGTTTTAATTCAATCTCGTTTAAAAACTGATCTATTTTACCGTTTTTAAAAGTTGCTACACCACCAATTCCTAATTTCATATTATAAGAAATCGCTTGATGCGCTTGTTCCAAAGTACCAGTAAAGCAGTGAAAAATCCCGAAAAGGTCATCGCTTTTCTCTTCTTCAAGAATATCAAAAATCTCATCGAACGCTTCACGACAATGTATCACTATTGGCAATTTATATTGTTTTGCTAGTTTTATTTGGTGTCTAAAAGCATTTTGCTGTATTGGCAACGTACTTTTATCCCAGTACAAATCGATACCTATTTCGCCAACTGCGTAAAATTTATGCTTATCTAACATTTCCTCAACGTGTGCTAACTCTTCTTTATAGTTCTCTTTTACATGTGTTGGGTGTAAACCCATCATTAAAAAGATGTTTTTAGGATAGTCTTTTTCTAGTTGCAACATAGATGCTGTGTACGTAGAATCTATTGCTGGAATAAATAGTCTCGAAACATTAGCGTCTAATGTGCGTTGCATCATTTCTACTCTATCGTCATCGAAAGCTTCGCTATATAAATGCGTATGTGTATCTGTAATAATCATGTTGTAAAAATAAAAAAGTCATCGGTTTAATGATGACTTTTTTTAATTCTATTTTTTTAATATACTTGAAACAAAATTTTAAAAAAAAAATTTTACTCTAACTGAGAACAGTAAGTTACATTATCTTATAAACATTACTCCAATTTATCCAACAACTTCTGCGCTACTTTATAATCGTCTGCATCTTCAGGTATTTGCTTTAATAATACTATTGTAGCATCAATATTACGTTGCTTTAATCTACTTAAAGCAGAGTACCACAATAAGGATATAAAAAATATAAAAAAATCACCATATTATTGGAGCGCGTTTAAACTTTATGGTGATTTTGACAAAGTTAAAGAGACCAATTATATATGGACAATTATTGGAGTTTGGTTAGTAATTATGCTACTTTTGCTTTGGTTATTTAAACAAAAAAATGGAAAACGTACTTTGGGAATTTCTACTTAAAAAGGAGTATAAAAAAGTAAAATTAAAACTTACTAAAACCAATCATTTTGAAGTAAAAGCAACTATAAACGGTGTAAAAGGTTTATTTATTTTAGACACAGGAGCATCAAGTAGTTGTATTGGTTTTGAAGATGTTGAACTGTTTAAACTTAAAGCAAAAGCATCAAATATTAAAGCTGCTGGAGCTGGAGCAACAGATATGATTACGCAAACAGCTTCTAATAACACAATAAAAATTGGACGCTGGAAAAAACAAAAAATTACTTTAGTGCTTTTTAATTTAACTCACGTTAATACTGCATTAATTATGCACAATGCAAAACCAGTGAATGGTATTATTGGTGCAGATATTTTAAAAAAAGGAAAAGCAATTATAGACTACAATAAGAATTATTTGTATTTAAAACTATAGATTTTAACTTGTTTAAATCTACTCTAATAAAAAAACACGTATTTCTACGTGTTTTTTTATTACTAACTCTATGTATCTTTACAATGCTATTAATTAATTCTTTTTAGGGGAAGAATTACTATAAAACTCTGTATTGTAAAAAATCCAGAGTTTTTATTTCAAAACAAAAAATAATTATGGATGAAATAGATAACACAAAAAACAAAAATCTTATAATTGGAGTCATTATCTTTTCGGTTATAGTAATATTCCTTAATATTCTATCCGTTTTCATTAATTCATAATTAAACTATGATAATAAAAAAAGCACAGCTATTATAGGCTGTGCTTTTTTATTTAATATGCTTTTAATTATTATAGCTCTAAAGCTTTTTTAATATTATTATCCATTAATAACTCTGCTGGATTTTCTAGTGCTTCTTTTACAGCAACAAGAAAACCTACACTTTCTTTACCATCAATAATTCTATGGTCGTAAGATAAGGCTACATACATTATTGGTCTTATTTCTACTTTACCGTCTATAGCAACTGGTCTTTCTACTATATTATGCATTCCTAAAATGCCACTTTGCGGAGGATTAATAATTGGTGTAGATAACATTGAACCAAAAACACCTCCATTAGAGATTGTAAACGTTCCTCCTGTCATCTCATCTACAGTAATTTGTCCATCTCTAGCTCTTATGGCTAAACGCTTAACTTCTGCTTCAACTCCTCTAAACGTTAGATTTTCTGCATTTCTTATTACAGGAACCATTAATCCTTTTGGTCCAGATACTGCTATACTTATATCTACGAAATCGAAACTCTTCATCTCTTTTCCATCAATCATAGAATTAACAGCAGGATATAATTTTAAAGCTCTAACTACAGCTAGAGAAAAGAACGACATGAAACCTAAGCCAACACCATGTTTTGCTTTAAATGTTTCTTTGTACTCTTTACGTAAAGCAAAAATTGGAGACATATCTACTTCATTAAAAGTAGTTAACATTGCTGTTGTATTCTTGGCTTCAACCAAACGCTCTGCTACTTTACGACGTAACATAGACATTTTAGAGTTTGAAGACCCACGATTTCCTCCAGTTGGTGTTCCCATAGAAGGTACAGCATTAATTGCATCGTCTTTAGTAACACGACCATCTTTTCCTGTTCCAGAAATAGTACTAGAATCCATACCTTTTTCTGCTAAAATCTTTTTTGCTGCTGGACTTGCTGTTCCAGTGGCATAAGTTTTAGTTTCAGTTGCTTTTGGTGCTTCTACTGCTTTTGGTGCTTCCGTTTTTGTTTCTGCTTTTGGTGCTTCTTGAGACCCTTCTGGTTTAGTAGCACTTGTATCTATTAAACAAACCACTGCACCAACTTCTACTGCATCACCTTCTTCTGCTTTTAACGTTATTGTTCCGCTGGCTTCTGCAGGTAATTCTAGAGTGGCTTTATCACTATCTACTTCTGCGATTGCTTGATCTTTTTCAACATAATCACCATCTTGAACTAACCATTCTGCTATTTCAACTTCTGTGATAGATTCACCTGGTGAAGGTACTTTCATTTCTAAAATCATAGTGCTATAATTTTGTTTTAATGTCTTGTTTTGACTGTTGTTTTATTGTTTTGGTGGATACATTTGTAAACCACTAATTTTATTATTGTCATCTAATAGAAAAAAAGCTTCTCCAACTCCGTTTTCAAAACTTATTTTATAACTATGACCTGTTCTTATAATTTCTTTTAATTCTACTGCTCTAATTTTACCTAAAGCTTCGGCATTAACACTTGTTTTAAAAAACTCTTTAGTCTTCTCTAAAGTTAATGTCTTTTGAAAATTTGCATTCAGCATATTATATATACTAACAAAGTCTCCATTATTATAATTATTTTGAAAATTTGAAACAACTTCCTTATAATTAGCTAGCTCTGTTTGTGCAAAGCTTATTGAAAAACTTAAAATCGCTAGTGCTACTAAAATTATTCTTTTCATAATTGTTTAATATTATTGGTTTAGCGCTGGTTATTTTTTGTTTTATCGAACACAAAATCAATAACCTCTTGATGGCGTTTTTTTGATCTTACAGAACTACCTGCTGCTGGTGCTCCATAAGGCCTTCTACTTGCTGCTCTAAATGTTTTAGCTTCGTCTAAATGCATTAACATATGGCTATAAGCTCCCATATTTCTTGGCTCTTCTTGTGCCCACACCACATCGTTTGCGTTTTTATATTTACTTATTGTTTTACGAATATCTTCTATTGGTAATGGAAATAATTGTTCTACTCTAACTAAAGCTACATCTTTTCTTCCTAGATTTTCTTGTTCTTCTAGTAAATCGTAATAGAATTTACCTGTAACAAAAACCAATGTCTTTATTTCATCTGCTTTTGCTTTTTCATCATCAATTAGCATTTTAAAACTCCCGTTTGCAAATTCATCTACACTAGAAACTACTAATGGATGACGTAATAAACTCTTTGGTGTAAAGACAATTAATGGCTTTCTAAAATTGGCTTTCATTTGTTTACGTAACAAATGGTACATATTTGCAGGTGTTGTACAATCTACCACAAACATATTATCTTTTGCACACAGTTGTAGGTAGCGTTCCATTCTTGCCGATGAGTGTTCTGCTCCTTGACCTTCATATCCATGTGGCAACAACATAACTAAACCGTTTTGCAGTTTCCATTTATCTTCTGCGGCAGATATATATTGGTCTAACATAATTTGTGCTCCATTGCTAAAGTCTCCAAATTGTGCTTCCCAAATGGTTAATGTTTTAGGGCTTGCCATAGCATAACCATAATCGAAACCTACTACGCCATATTCAGATAATAAAGAGTTATAGATAAAGAATTTACCTTGGTTATCACTTAGGTTGTTATGCAAAACAATCTCTTCTTCGCTATCCTCTACTTTCACCACTGCATGTCTATGCGAGAAAGTTCCTCTTTCTACATCTTGTCCAGAAATTCTAACATCGTAGCCTTCTTCTAAAAGTGAGGCATAAGCTAAATGTTCTGCCATTGCCCAATCTAGCCTATCTTCGTTAAACATGGTTTGTCTAGATTCTATAAGACGAGATATTTTTCGAATGAATTTTTTATCCTTTGGAAGGCTAGATAATACTTTTGTGATTTTTGCTAATGCTTCTTTAGAATAAGAAGTATCTACAGCTTTCATCATTCCATCTTCTTCTGTAGTAGAGTAATCTACCCATTCATTACTCATAAAAGGAGTAATCTCTGTTTTCTTTATTTTTCTAGAATCAACTAACTTTTCTTCTAAAGCATTTTTATAATCTTCTTCTAATTTTGAGACATAAGAACTATCTATAACATCTTCTTCCATTAGCTTTTGTGCATAAATATCTCTCGGATTTTTATGTTTTGCAATGGCTTTATATAGTAGAGGTTGTGTAAATTTTGGTTCATCGCCTTCATTATGTCCATATTTTCTATAGCCTAATAAATCAATAAAAACATCACGTTTATATCTCATTCTAAAATGAAGTGCAAATAAAACAGCATGAACCACTGCTTCTACATCATCTGCATTGACATGAAGTACTGGTGATAGTGTTACTTTGGCAACATCTGTACAATACGTACTAGATCTTGCATCTAAATAATTGGTTGTAAAGCCTATTTGGTTATTTACAACTATATGTATAGTTCCATTAGTTTTGTAACCATCTAATTGAGCCATTTGAACAATTTCGTAAACTAGGCCTTGTCCTGCAATTGCTGCATCTCCATGAACTACAATTGGTAAAACTTGAGATGGATTTTCTGGATATTTATCGTCTTGTTTTGCTTTAGTAATACCTTCTACTACTGCTCCTACAGTTTCTAAATGTGAAGGATTTGGCGCAATATTTAAGTTTATTTTTTTTCCTGCATCTGTAACACGGTCACTTGTCCAGCCTAAATGGTATTTTACATCACCATCAAAAACTTCTTGCTCATAATCTTTACCATCAAACTCGCTAAAGATATCTTTTGCCGACTTACCAAAAATGTTTGCGAGTGTACTTAAACGACCACGATGTGCCATTCCCATTACAAATTCTTTGACATCGTATTCTGAAGCTTTTTCTATTAAAGCATCAAGTGCTGGAATTAAAGATTCTCCTCCTTCTAAAGAAAAACGTTTCTGACCAACATATTTAGTATGTAAAAAACTTTCGAAAGAAACTGCCTCGTTTAGTTTTTTAAGTAATTGTTTTTTTTCTTCTGGAGAAAAACGCGGTTGGTTATCGTTTTGGTTAAGCTTATTTTGAATCCATTGTATACGTTCAGGATCTCTAATATACATATACTCAATACCTATAGAGTCGCAATAAATAGCTTCTAAATGCTTACGTATCTCACGAAGTGTTTGTGCTCCAATACTTAAAATTTCTCCTGCATTAAAAACAGTGTCTAAATCTGATTGGGATAAACCAAAATTTTCTATTTCTAAAGTTGGTGCGTATTTACGTCTTGCGCGTACAGGATTTGTTTTTGTAAACAAGTGTCCTCTAGTTCTGTAACCATCTATAAGTTTTAATACTTGAAATTCCTTTTGAACATGTTCTGGAATTTGTGTAGTTACACCTTCAACTATTTCACCATCCATACCGTAGTTTTCACTACCAAAGTCGTAACCTTGAAAAAAGGCTCTCCAACTTGGTTCTACAGAATCAGGATTTTTTAAGTATTGTTCGTATAAATCAGCAAAGTATGCTGTATGTGCTGCGTTTAAAAAGGAATATTTATCCATTATTAAGTATAAGACGTGTTCGCTTCAACAAATTTTATCAAAAATACAACTTTCTCCAAAAATAGCTATGCTTTTCTTATATTTATGTCTTTATTAACATCGTAATTTTTAGTCTATGCATTTAAAATCTCTAAAAGCAATAAAAACTATTGTATTATCCTTTCTATTTTTGTTCTGTTTTTCTTCTGTTTTAGCTCAAAATAATAACGAAGAAAATGAGTTTTGGAAACATGTTCGTTTTGGAGGTGGATTAGGTTTAAGTACAGGAAACAATATTTTTAGTGCCACTCTTGCTCCAAGTGCTATTTACGATTTTAATCCTGAATTTTCTCTAGGTTTAGGCTTAAATGGTTCCTATTTTAGTCAAAAAAACATTGCGAAATCTACTATTCTCGGAGCGAATATTATTAGTCTATATAATCCAATTCCTGAAATTCAATTATCTGGTGAATTTGAACAAAATCATGTGAGTAGAAATTTCGACAACCCAAGTTTTCTTGATGATAAGTACTGGATTCAGTCTTTTTTTGTAGGTGCAGGTTACAGAGCTTTTGAAAACATTTAAATAACAATTTACACAAATATACTAAAAATCGAAAATTATAACAAGACAATCTTAGACTAAGAATAGCTATTTCTAAACCAAACCTTTTGCCATTCGCGTTTTAAAATTAAAAACGAAACTTG
>NZ_JAQWGS010000003.1 GCF_029238095.1 Lacinutrix sp.
TTATTCGATAAATTAACAGGTACAGAACTTGCAACAGTAACCACAACTCTGCCATTAACAGAAGATTTAAAGGTAAAAGTTTTAGCAAAAGTTAAAGAACTTACAGGAAAAGAAGTTGCGGTAGAAAATATTATAGACGAAAACATCTTAGGAGGTTTTGTTCTAAGAGTTGGAGATTTACAATACGACGCAAGTATTTTAAATCAACTAAGCAAATTAAAAAGAGAATTTATATTAAACTAATTATGAAAACTATTAAAACAACATTATTTATTGGGATCCTTCTTTTAGCTTTTTCTGCGAATGCACAAAAAGTTAAAATAAAGAAAGATATTGCCTATGTAAATAAAGTTGAATATTTAAAGTTTGACGACTGTGGTACTTTTTCTGCATCATGTACTATCATGAATTTAGATGAAGATGATGTAATAGTATTACAATACCAAAGTTTCGATAAGCCATCTCCATCACCTAGAAATCCAAAATCTAAAGCGCCTTACCAATCAATGGTAAAAGAAAATTACGCAGAGTTAAGGTTTTTAGATATAGATTTAGAGTGCGAAGTTCAATTATCAAGAAAAAAATTAATTAAAGCTTTATACAAGTCTGAGGTTTTTAACAAAGACGGAAGCGTTAATCAAGAAAATGCTTAGCGGTTTGCAAGGAAATACGATAGAAATGTTTCAGGAAACAGACCAACAATAATAATTACAAATTAGAATACAAGGAGTTTATCCTAAAAATTAAATAAATAATAAGATGGCAGAAGTAAAACCAGCTGAAGTATCAGCAATCTTAAAACAACAACTTTCAGGATTCGAAGCTAGCGCTTCATTAGACGAAGTTGGAACAGTATTAACTGTAGGTGATGGTATTGTACGTGCTTACGGATTAGCTAACGCTCAATATGGAGAATTAGTAGAATTCGAAGGCGGTTTAGAAGGTATCGTACTTAACCTTGAAGAAGATAATGTAGGTATTGTATTATTAGGAACTTCAGTAGGAGTAAGAGAAGGTTCTACAGTAAAGCGTACAGAACGTATTGCATCTATTAAAGTAGGTGAAGGTATTGTTGGTCGTGTTGTAGATACTTTAGGAAACCCTATTGATGGAAAAGGACCTATTACTGGTGAAACTTACGAGATGCCTTTAGAGCGTAAAGCACCTGGTGTTATTTACAGAGAACCAGTAACAGAGCCATTACAAACAGGAATTAAAGCCATTGATGCCATGATTCCAGTTGGTAGAGGACAACGTGAGTTAGTAATTGGAGATAGACAGACAGGTAAAACTGCAGTTTGTATTGATGCTATCTTAAATCAAAAAGAATTTTACGATGCAGGTGAGCCTGTATATTGTATATATGTTGCTGTAGGTCAAAAGGCTTCAACAGTAGCTTTAATTGCTAAAACTTTAGAAGAAAAAGGAGCTTTAGCATATACGACAATAGTAGCTGCAAACGCATCAGATCCTGCTGCAATGCAAGTGTATGCACCAATGACAGGAGCATCTATTGGAGAATATTTTAGAGATACTGGTAGACCAGCTTTAATTGTTTTTGATGATTTATCAAAACAAGCCGTTGCATACCGTGAGGTATCTTTATTATTAAGACGTCCACCAGGACGTGAGGCATATCCTGGAGATGTTTTCTACTTACACTCAAGATTATTAGAGCGTTCAGCAAAAATTATTAATAATGATGCTATTGCTAAAGAGATGAATGATTTACCAGATTCATTAAAACCATTAGTAAAAGGTGGTGGTTCTCTAACAGCTTTACCAATTATTGAAACACAAGCAGGTGATGTATCAGCTTATATCCCAACAAACGTAATTTCTATTACAGATGGACAAATTTTCTTAGATGGAGATTTATTTAACTCTGGTGTACGTCCAGCAATTAATGTAGGTATTTCTGTATCTCGTGTAGGTGGTAATGCTCAGATTAAATCCATGAAAAAAGTATCTGGAACATTAAAATTAGATCAAGCACAGTATCGTGAATTAGAAGCGTTTGCTAAGTTTGGTTCAGATTTAGATGCAGTTACTTTAAACGTAATTAATAAAGGTAAGCGTAATGTTGAGATTTTAAAACAAGGTCAAAACGATCCGTTTACAGTAGAAGATCAAGTAGCAATTATTTATGCTGGATCTAAAAATTTACTAAAGGACGTACCTGTAGAAAAAGTAAAAGAATTTGAACGCGATTATTTAGAGTTCTTAAACGCAAAACATAGAGACGTATTAGATACTTTAAAAGCAGGGAAATTAACAGATGAGGTTACAGACACTTTAACAACTGTTTGTAAAGACCTTTCTGCTAAATATAGATCATAATTAACATTACTGCTTTTAAACATTTAGAAGCAGGAATATTATATTTCATATTTTAAAATATGGCAAATTTAAAAGAAATACGTAATAGAATATCGTCAGTGTCTTCGACAATGCAGATTACTAGTGCCATGAAAATGGTATCTGCTGCTAAGTTAAAGAAAGCGCAAGATGCTATTACTGCAATGCGTCCTTATGCAGATAAGCTAACCGAGCTTTTACAGAGCTTAAGTGCAACTCTTGATGCAGATTCTGGAAGTCAGTATTCTGAAGAAAGAGACATTAAAAATGTACTTATAGTTTCAATTTCTTCAAATAGAGGTTTAGCTGGTGCTTTTAACTCGAATATTATCAAGCAAACACAACATTTAATTGATAATGTACATTCTGGAAAAAAGGTATCTGTAATAGCTATTGGAAAGAAAATTAATGATGCTTTTTCTAAAAAAGGTATTGTAGTTGCAAATCATAGTAGTATTTACGATGATTTAACTTTCGATAATGTTGCAACAATAGCAGAGGTTTTAATGGATAAGTTTGTAACAGGCGAATTTGATAAAATAGAAATCGTTTACAACAAATTTAAAAATGCGGCTACTCAAATTGTAATGACAGAGCAATTTTTACCAATAGTACCAGTAGAAGGAGAGGCTAATGTAAATTCAGATTATGTTTTTGAGCCATCAAAAATTGAAATTGTAGAGCAATTAATACCTAAGTCTTTAAAAACACAATTATACAAAGGGATTAGAGATAGTTTTGCAAGTGAGCATGGTGCACGTATGACAGCGATGCACAAAGCAACAGATAATGCAACCGAACTTAGAGATCAATTAAAATTAACATACAATAAAGCACGTCAGGCATCTATTACTAATGAGATATTAGAGATTGTTGGTGGTGCAGAAGCTTTAAATAATTAATTTCTATTTTTTTAGAAATAGAAAATTAAAAAGTTAGTATAAAAAACCTTGTTCAAATAGAGCAAGGTTTTTTTCGTTTTACCCACATATTGAATTTAATAAAAAACGGAATGAATATTGTTTTACTATATTTAGAATTAAATTTAAAAACATGAAACGATATAAAACAGTAGTATTTTTTACTTTATCAATAGTAATGCTATCAAGTTTAACACAATGTAAGTGTTCTAAAGAATCTACAACTATGGAAAAAGCTCAATCTACTAGTCATTCTCAACAAACAGACGAAATTGGACAAACAAATGAAGGAGACGAAAACCAAGTAACACAAGTTAGAGGTAAACAAATGCCTCTTTTTATAAGAGACACTTATTTTCAACGTTCTATTTCTGGAAAGGAAGAAGGAGGGTCTGGAATAAATATTTATTTTCCTACCTTAATTAATAAATCTAATTACAAACTAGAGAAGGTCTATTTTAGAGGGATGATTGGTGAAATGCAGTCTGGTAAAGCATCACATTTTGCAAATCTAAAATCAAATAAAGTTGGTCTTATCATGAGTAATGAGGACAAAGCCGAATATGGCAATACTGTTCCAACTAAGCCAGAACCTTTTCCTTTCGAATTAAAAGATAACGAATGCATGATTAGCTATCTGGACAATGGTGAAACTAAATATTTTCAAGTGTATAATATTGTTGAGAAAGCTGCAAAATATTATCCTTCTGCTCCTCCAAAACAAAATAAAGATTAGTTTTTTAGTGTAAGAGTACATAAACTAAAATTTAAACCCATTATCAAATGGCAAAATCTAATCTAAATACTTTTATAGGTCTCACAAAAACAATACATTTAAGCTAATAATTATATACCAATTTGAGCGGATTTAAATCTCTTTTTAAACAAACATTTATTTACGGTTTAGCAACTGTATTACCACGAATGTTAACCTTTATTTTGGTGCCATTGTATACAAATCCAACTGTATTATCTACAGCAGAGTATGGACGCGTTTCTTTTATATTTGCCTACTTCGTGCTTTTTAATGTGGTTCTAGCTTATGGAATGGAAACTGCCTTTTTTAGGTTTTTTAATAAAGTTGAAGATCAAGAAAAAGTAACTAGCACATCTTCCATTTCACTAATAATAAGTTCATTTGTTTTATTAGGTGGAGCTTTTCTTCTTAGAAATCATATATCAACACTAATTAATATAGAACTAAAATATCTAAACTTAATTTTTATAATTTTACTTTTAGATGCTTTGGTTATTATTCCATTTGCTTGGTTGCGAGCAACAGCAAGACCTATGCGCTATGCAATTATTAAAATATTAAACGTAGCAATAAATTTAGGTCTCAATGTTTTCTTGTTATTGTATTTAAAAGGCTTAGCTCAGAGTCATTCTGTTTTTAATATTATTTACATTCAGGATTTCGAAATCAGTTATATATTTATATCTAATTTAATTGCTAGTGCAATTACGTTAATACTATTACTCTCATTTTACACTAAAATTAAATTTAGATTCGACACAGAGCTTTGGAAAAAAATGATGCGCTATGCTATGCCAGTTTTAATTGCTGGTATTGCATTTTCTATAAACGAAACGTTCGATCGTATTTTATTAGAAAAACTATTACCAGAAAATATAGCAGATGAACAAATAGGAATGTACTCAGCCTGTTACAAACTCGCGTTGTTCATGACCTTATTTGCAACCGCTTTCCGTTTAGGAATTGAGCCTTACTTTTTTAGTCATTCTAAAACAGAAAATCCGCAAAAAAATTACGCAAAAATATTAGAGTACTTTGTAGCATTAGGCTCTGTAATTCTATTGGGTGTTGTTGTTTTTGCAGATGTTTTAAAACCTTATATAATTAGAAGTGAAGCCTATTACGAAGCCATGTGGATAGTACCATTTATTCTATTAGCAAACTTTTGTTTAGGTATTTATCATAACCTTTCCGTTTGGTACAAAATTACAGATCGCACAAAGTTTGGTGCTTATATTTCAATATTTGGAGCTATCATTACATTGGTATTAAATTATGTGTTAATTCCTAAAATTGGCTTTAAAGGCTCAGCTATCGCTACACTTTCAGCTTATGCTTTAATGATGTTTTTGTCTTTTTTCTTTGGAAGAAAATACTATCCTGTTCCATATAATTTAAAAAAGATTATACTTTATTTTGGACTGTCAACAACACTTTCTATGTTGTATTTTTACATTTTTAGAGGTGATTATATTATTGGAATTGGAGCATTAATTGTATTTTTAGGCATCGTTTTTCAGCTTGAAAAAAAGGAATTAAAACAATTATTAAACAAATAATCTAAATCTCATTCTGAATAAAAGTTAAGAATCTCAAATAAATTTTTAATGCAAATAAAAATAATAAACAAATCTGCTCACGCTTTACCACACTACGAAACCATTGCCTCAGCAGGAATGGATTTACGAGCAAATATTCAAGAAAACATAATACTAAAACCTATGGATCGTGCCATAGTGCCAACAGGCTTGTTTTTAGAACTTCCTTTAGGTACAGAAGCACAAGTAAGACCAAGAAGTGGTCTTGCAGCAAAAAAAGGCATTACAGTGCTTAACGCTCCAGGAACTATAGATGCAGATTACAGAGGTGAAGTAGGTGTAATATTAGTTAATTTATCTACAGAAGTATTTATAGTCGAAAATGGAGAACGCATAGCACAATTAGTTATTGCTAAGCATAAAAGGGCAGAATGGATAGAAGTTAAAACGCTTTCTGAAACTAAGAGAGGAGCAGGTGGCTTTGGAAGCACAGGGGTAAAATAATTTAGGAACATTAATCGTAAATTTCTAGAAAAAATAAATCAATAACTAAATAAAAAATAAACCAACCTTATAATATGAAAATAATTGTACCAATGGCAGGAAGAGGTTCTCGACTGCGTCCACATAGTTTAACAGTTCCAAAACCGTTAATTCCTGTTGCAGGACTACCAATAGTGCATCGTTTAGTTAAAGACATAGTAAAAGTATTAAATCAACCAATCGAAGAGATTGCTTTTGTATTAGGCGATCCAGCTTGGTTTGGTGACGATGTAGTAGCCAGCTTAAAAGACCTAGCAAAAAATTTAGGCGCAAAGGCATCTATTTATAGACAAGATCAACCTTTAGGAACAGGTCATGCTATTATGTGTGCAAAAGAGTCGCTTTCTGGACCAGCAGTTATTGCTTATGCAGATACACTTATTCGAGCCAGTTTTAACTTAGATCCAGAAGCAGATGCCGTAATTTGGGTAAAACAAGTAGAAAAACCAGAAGCGTATGGTGTTGTTAAGTTAAACGATAAAAAAGAGATTGTTGAATTGGTTGAAAAGCCAGAACAATTTGTAAGCGATTTAGCAGTTATTGGAATTTACTATTTTAAAGAAGTTTCAGTATTAAAAGCTGAGCTTCAAAAAGTGTTAGATAACAATATAATTAATGGAGGCGAATACCAAATTAACGATGGTATTAAAGGCATGATGTCTAACGGAAAAGTATTTAAAACAGGTGAAGTTAGCGAATGGATGGATTGTGGTAATAAAGCTGTTACCTTAGAAACTAACCAACGTATGTTAGGTTTTTTAAAAGCAGATGGTGAAGAACAATTAATAGCAACCTCTGTAAAAAACGAAAACTCAAACATTATTGAGCCTTGTTATATAGGTGAAAATGTAGTGTTAAAAAACACAACCATTGGACCAAATGTATCTATTGGTAACCATTGCGTTATTGAAAACAGTACAATTAAAAATAGCTTAATACAAAATAATACCACAATAAAAAACGCTAATTTAGACCAAGCTATGATTGGTAATCATGTTAAGTACGATGGTAAATTTACCAAAATTAGTATTGGTGATTATTCAGTTTTGGAATAACTATTGATTGTAGAATGTTACGCTGAGCTTGTTGAAGCATTTATAAAAATGAAAAACAAAATACATTATATATTACTTTTTATCTTCGGATTGCTACTCTTCTCTCAGGCTACATCTGCACAAGTAGATTCTAAAGCTAAACCAGATGATGATCTTGGAAATGTTACAGATGAGTTTCAAGAATTATTCTACGAGGCGCTTCAGCAAAAAGCAATAGAAAATTACGATAAAGCCATTGTTGCACTTCAAAAGTGTATTGCAATAGATGATTCTGAATCTATTCTTTATTTTGAATTAGGTAAAAATTACAATAAGCTTATAAACTATGGATCAGCAGAAGATGCACTTAAAAAAGCAATAAGCATTGTTCCAGATAACGAGTGGTATTTAGATGAATTATACGAAAGCTATGCGCAGCAAAAAGAGTATAGTAAAGCAATAAAAACAATTAAGCAGCTAGTAAAATACCATCCAGATTATAAAGAGGATTTAGCAGCATTATACGTTAAAACAAAAAATTATAAAGAGGCACTTAAAGTATTAGACGATTTAGATCAAGAGTTAGGAGTTACAGATGTTAGAGACCGTTTACGAAATCAAATTTACAATGCAACAGGTCAAAAAAAACAACAAATAAAAAACCTCGAAGATCGTGTTGATAATAATCCAGATGCCGAAAAAAACTATTTAGCACTAATCTTTAGATACAGTGAAAATAACGAGAATAAAAAAGCTTTTGAAACCGCTAAAAAATTATTGGAAATTAAGCCAGAATCACAACTAGTTCATCTCGCTCTTTATAAATTTTATCTTGAAGAAGACAATGTAACTATGGCAAAACAGTCTATGAAAGTTGTTTTATCAAGCAAACAAATAAAGCCAGAAGCTAAGTTAAAAGTAATAAAAGACTTTGTGAGTTTTGTAAGTAAAAACCCTGAATACGAAAAAGACTTAGTAGAAATCACAACTTTAGTTACAGAGGATACTGCAGATGCTAAAACGTTTGTAGAAATAGCAGAATATTATTTAGAAAAAAACAATAAAGTAAAAGCAATAGAATATTATACAAAAGCACAAGCACAAGAGCCTGAAAATTTTGGAATATTAAGAAATATTATTTTATTACATATCGATTTAAATGAGTTTGAACAAGCAGAACAAAAAAGTACTTTAGGTCTAGAAAAGTATCCATCTCAACCTGTACTTTATTTAATAAATGGTGTAGCATTTAATCAATTATCTCAACACAAACAAGCCATACAAAGTCTTGAAATAGGATTAGATTACATTATAGAAGATAATAAAATGGAAGCCGATTTTTATAAGCAGTTAAGTAAAGCTTACAAAGGTTTAAACAATTTAGCTAAAGCAAAAACGTTTAGTGATAAAGCTAAAAAGTTAGAAATCCCAAATTAAATGACCTTTAGACCACAAATATTTTCGCTAATACTTTTAATCTGTATTGGTTTTGTAAGTTGTAAATCTGCTAAAACAATAGCAGATAATGGCACCTTAAATACAAACCTTTCTGCAAAACAAATTATTAAAAACAATACTAAAAATAATACTAAGCTAAATACGTTAAGTGGACGATTAAAAATAGATTCTAACGATGGAGAAAAGTCGCAGTCTGCTTCTGTATCTTTTAGAATGGAAAAGGACAAAACTATTTGGATGAGTAAGTTAGGAATTGTTAAAGCACTTATTACTCCTAATAGAGTAGCTTTTTACAATAAATTAGATGGCACATATTTTGATGGAGATTTCACTTATTTAAGTCAGTTGTTAGGCACAGAGTTAGACTTTAACAAAGTACAAGCATTACTTTTAGGAGAGCCTGTTTTTAAACCCAATGCAAAAGATTATGAAGCTTCTGTTTTCGAAAAATCGTATATGCTTAAACCTATAACTCAAAATGACGTATTTGAATTGTTTATGCTATTTAATCCAACTCACTTTAAAATGGATTCTCAGCAAATAAGCCAATCTAAAGTGCAACGTCATCTTGAAATTAATTATTTAGCATATCAAAATGTTGAAAAAGAAATAGTACCAGAGCGCATTAAAATTATTGCCCTTGAGAATGACGATCAATTAAGTATAGATTTAGTATTTAAAGGTGTAGAACTAAATAAAAACCTTAGGTTTCCTTTCTCTATTCCTTCAGGTTATAAACTAATTACTCTTAAATAATGAAAAGCTTTAAACATACAATATTAGTTTTTAGCCTACTTCTTATTAGCAGTATCTCTGTATTTGCTCAAGGAGCAAAGCAAAAAGAGTTAGAGGCTAGGCGTTTAGAATTATCCAGAGAAATTCAACAAATAAATTCATTATTATCTTCAAACCAATCTAAAAAAAAGTCTCAAATCTCTCAAATTGAAGATCTAAATCATAAACTAAGTGTTAGAGAAAACCTCATTAAAGTTACCAATCAACAAGCCAATTTATTAACTCGAGAAATTAATAATAACCAGAAGCAAATTACTGCAAATAGAGCAGAGTTAACATTGCTAAAAGAAAGCTATGCAAGCATGTTACAAAAAGCATACAAGAATAAGAACAAACAAAGTCGTGTTATGTTTTTGTTGTCTTCAAACACTTTTAAACAAGCTTATAAACGTGTGCAGTATTTAAACCAATATGCAGATTACCAAAAAGAACAGGCAGAAAAGATTAAAGTAAAAACAAAGGATTTACAAGACGCTAACCTTAATCTTCTAGAGCAAAAAGAAGCAAAAAGTAAACTTATTGCTGAAAATAAAATTGAGCAACAAACGCTTCAGAAAGAACGTAAAGAGCACGAGGAGATTATGCAATCTATTAAAAAGGATTTAAATAAATATACTGCTCAAATTAAAGCAAAACAAAAAGAAGCTAGTCTAATAGATAGAGAAATAGATAAATTAATTAGTGAAGCTATTGCAGCCTCTAATAAAAAGGCTGGAGTAAAAACAACTACAAAATCTAAAAGTTTTGCTTTAACAGCAGAAGCTAAAGCGCTTGCAGCAGACTTTTTAGGCAATAAAGGTAAATTACCTTGGCCTGTAGAAAAAGGTGTGGTAAAACTGCGCTATGGCAAACAACCATCGCCTTTAGATAGAAACTTAACCATTAACAGTAATGGTGTGAGAATTTCTACAGCTAAAGGCGAAAAAGTACGTGCTGTTTTTAATGGTGAGGTTATGAGTATTTTAAAACCTAGACGTAGCAATCCTATTGTAATGATTAAACATGGTAACTATATTACCACCTATCAAAACTTAGGTAAAATTTATGTTAAAACAGGAGATAAGGTAACTACTAAACAAGAAATTGGCGAGGTGTTTACTAACCCAACTACAGGAGAAACTATTCTAAAATTTAGAATTGATAAGGATGATAAAACGCAAAACCCATCCAGCTGGATTTATAAAATGTAAAATTCCTAAGAGGCAATAATCTTATTAAATTTATTGAAACAATGCCTTCAATTCGGTAGCGTCGTTAGGTTTCATTTTGCCAGCTAAAACTAAACTTAATTGTTTGCGTCTTAAAGCACCTTCAAAACGTTCAATTTCTATTTTAGTTTCTGGAATTAATTCTGGAACAGGAACAGGTCTTCCCGTTTCATCTACAGCTACAAAAGTATAAATAGCTTCGTTGGCTTTCGCTTTTACACCAGATTCTCTGTCTTCAATCCAAACGTCTATATAAATTTCCATCGAGCTTTTAAAAGCGCGAGAGACTTTAGCATCTACAGTAACAACACTTCCTAATGGAATAGCACGATTAAAAGCCACGTGATTTACAGAAGCGGTTACAACAATACGTCTAGAATGACGACGCGCACTAATTCCAGCAGCACGATCCATTCTAGCAAGCAGTTCGCCACCAAAAAGATTATTAATTGGGTTGGTTTCACCAGTTAAAACCATATCTGTCATTATTGTTCTTGAGTGTTTTGCTGTTCTTGCTTCCATAGAAAATGATTATTTTTGATTTTCGCCTAGGCGAAAATCCATATGCAATACCTTCAGAATGTTTTCTAAAAATATTAACCACAAAGGTAAACCGATTTAGAATTTCAGCCTTAAGATTTAGGAAAATTTAAGAGAAAGTTTAGTCTAGTGCTTTAACTAACAACCACGCGTTTTCATTATCGCTTTGTCTAACACTTTTTAACTCACGTAATGCTTCGTTTCTATCACTAAAACTAGAATAAACTACTTGGTGTAAGCCGTATTTATTAGTTCCAATTTTTCTAGCTTTAAAACCTAAGGCTTTAAGTTCAGAAACTTTTTTATCGCAGTTTGCTTCAACTCTAAAGGCGCCAGCTACAATATGGTAGTTTCCAGATTGCTTACTTACATTTAAAGTAGCAGCTGGTAAAGGATTACTAATAATAAAAGTAGCTTCTTGAATTTTAGTTTCTAACTGTGCATTCGCTTCTTCTTGAGCAATTTCGTTTTGAGCGTTAATCTCGTTTACATAATAATTACCAGAAACTAAACCTCCTAGTGTAAGCGCTATTAAAGCAACAGCAGCATATTTAAGATAAGGTTTGGTGGTTTTTGAAGCCGAACGTTTTTCTGGAGTTATGGTTAAAGGAATAACTTTTTCAATAGCTTCAACCTCTTCCTTGTAAACTTCACGCGAAACAGCTGGAGAAACAAATTGAGACAATCCAAAAGCATCCGTTAAATAGTTTAAGTGGTAACTTGGGTTAAACTCTATTTTACTATGGTTATTAAGTTTTAACTCACCAATATTTTCAAGTGAAATGGTTTCACCTTGTGTTAAATTAGATTTTAACACTTTTACACGTTTTGCAATTTTTTCTGTGGCAGTTTCGTATTGAATTTTTTCCACATCAGCAATATAACGCGCTAACAAGCCATCGTTATTTTGAATTTGCTCGTTAAACAATAATTGTTTTTTTGGTGGATAAAATGCATTAGTAGATTCATGAACAGTTGCCGAAACACGTTGTGATAAAAAAGCACCAAACTCAGGCACAGTAACACATTCGTAACGGTATAATAAATCGCTTATGTAAGTTTCTAATTGCATAAAAACAAAGTTAATATTTTTTGTTACCTAATAAAATATAGTCGCTATTAGTTATTAACACCATGAAAATTCTTTTATTGTAGTCTCAAAATCAATGAAATAAAATGACAGAAAATAATTTGCTTTACACTTTAGCGTTACAAAACGTCACTAAAATAGGCGATGTTACTGCCAAAAAGCTCATTTCGCATTGTGGTTCAGCAGAAGCTGTGCTTAAAGAAAAGAAGCAAAATTTGTTAAAAATTGACGGTATTGGTAGTGTAACAATTTCAGATTTATTTAACCGAAATCACCTTGAAGCCGCAGAAGCTGAGCTTAAATTTATTAAATCAGAAAGCATAAAAGCACACTATTTTAATTCTGAAACTTATCCTGAAAGACTTAAACATTGCATCGATAGTCCTATTTTACTTTTTGAAGCTGGAAATATTAACCTTAACAAAAAACACATAATTAGTGTTGTTGGTGCTCGAAAAATAACCACTTCTGGAATTGCCTTTTGCGAAAAACTAGTGGAAGAACTCGCCATTTATAACCCAGTAATTGTATCTGGTTTTGCTTATGGTACAGACATTACAGCACAAAAAGCAGCAATAAAACACAATTTACAAACCATAGGTTGTTTGGCTCATGGTTTAAACCAAATTTACCCTAAAACGCATAAAAAATATATGGCTGAGGTGGAGAATAATGGTGGTTTTTATACCGATTTTTGGAGTACAGCAGCTTTTGATCGCAATAATTTTTTAAAACGTAATCGTATAATTGCTGGTATAAGTGAAGCAACTATTGTTATAGAAAGTGCAGAAAAAGGAGGAAGTTTAGTAACAGCAGATATTGCAAATTCTTATAATCGCGAGGTGTTTGCAGTTCCTGGTCGCACTACAGATTCGCAAAGTGTTGGCTGCAATAATTTAATAAAACAACAGAAAGCACATTTACTCTCCACACCTTTAGATGTACCATACTTACTCAATTGGCAATTAGAAGATACTATAAAACCTGTTGTACAAAAACAATTGTTTGTAGAACTTGATGAAAAAGAAAAAGTAATCTACAATTACCTAAAAGATAACGATAAGCAAATGCTTGACATTATTGCTTTACACTGCAATATGCCAACTTTTAAAATTGCTGGTTTGTTGTTAAATATGGAATTAAAAGGTGTGGTGAGACCTTTGCCTGGGAAATTGTTTGAGGTTATTTAGGCTGTCATTCCTGCGAAGGCAGGAATCTATTTTATTTTTTCTGAGAAGTATTAATCTTTTTTCTACTATTAAAAGCTTTTAAAAATTCGCCTTCAAGTTTGCTTTTATGTTTTCCTTCTTTATATGGATCTTTAAACAGGTAATCCTCGAATGTTAGTTCATCTCCAATTATTCTTTTATAAATTATAAAACTACCATCTATTAATTCAAAAGAGATAACATTTTCATTGATATATTGAATATTTGAATGTTTGATGTTTTCATCATTAATTATTAAATAAAGGACATTTTTTTCTTGAGTGTAAAAATATTCAATATTAAAACCATAAATATCTTGATAGACACTAATAACTTTATCAGAGATAAAAATTTCTTTATATGTAAAACCTTCTAAACCTTTATGTGGTGACAAATACCAATTACCTGTAATATCAATTTCTTTCTCTTGAGCATTACAAGAAAAAACTAGAAGTATTACAAGTATTGAAAGAAAGTGTTTCATAATTAATTAGTAGTAAAAGAATTAAATATGTTACTAAAATTATTTGTTCGTGGATCCTGCTTTCACAGGAATATAAGAATTAATACCCAACTTTACCTCTCACACGCTCTAAAACAACGTCTGCAATAAGCTTTGCTTTTTCTGCACCTTTAGCTAAAGCTTCATCTATTTTATTAAGGTTATTCATATAAAAATCATAACGCTCACGTTGAGTTTTAAACGTTTTTAAAATCAATTCAAACAAGGCTTGTTTAGCATGACCATAACCATAATTACCATTTGTGTAATTGGCTTTCATGGTTGTTATTTCAGCTTCAGAAGCTAATAAACTATAAATAGCAAAGCAATTACAGGTTGTCCAGTCTTTTGGGTCTTCAAGTGGAGTACTATCGGTTTCAATACTCATTATTTGTTTACGTAGTTTTTTTTCCGGTAAAAAAATATTGATGATATTGCCTTTACTTTTACTCATTTTTGCACCATCTGTTCCTGGAATAAGCATGGTTTCTTTTTGTATTTCTGCTTTTGGAAGGACAAAAGTTTCTCCCATTTTTGCATGAAAACGTGAAGCAACATCACGTGTCATTTCTATATGCTGTTCTTGGTCTTTTCCAACTGGGATAATTTCGGCATCATACAACAAAATATCTGCAGCCATTAATATTGGGTAGGTAAACAAACCAGAGTTTACATCTTCTAACCTATCTGCTTTGTCTTTAAAACTATGTGCTAATGTTAGGCGTTGAAAAGGAAAAAAGCAGCTTAAATACCAAGAGAGTTCTGTTACTTGAGGCACGTCGCTTTGTCTGTAAAACACTGTTTTTTCTATATCTAATCCAAAAGCCAACCATGTTGCTGCTGTAGAATACGTATTGTGTCTTAATGTTGCACCATCTTTAATTTGCGTTAACGAATGCATGTCTGCAATAAATAAAAACGAATTGTTTTTTTCGTCTTTAGACATTTCTATTGCTGGCATTAATGCACCTAATATGTTTCCTAAATGTGGTGTTCCTGTGCTTTGTATTCCTGTAAGTATTCTTGCCATGGCATTTCCCATGAAAATGGGAATCTGTTTAAATTAAACTTCATTTTAATTCTTGAGAAACAAAGGTATTTTTTTTCAATTAAAATAGCTCAAAACAATTGTGTATTTTTGGCGCTTATGATTGTATTTAAATACATTTTTTGGGTCTTGTATCGCATTTGGTTTTATATTATGGTGGCTTTGCCTATTATTATTATGTTTCCATTGCTAATAATCTCTATTTTAAAAGAGACTTGGTATCCTTATTTTTTTAAATTAGCGCGTATTTGGGCCAGAGTTATTTTAATTGGCATGGGTTTTAATACTAAAATTATTAGAGAACAAAATCCTAGTAAAGATAAAAGCTACATGTTTATAGCTAACCATACGTCTATGGCAGATATTATGCTCATGTTAGTCACGGTAAAAAATCCTTTTGTTTTTGTTGGTAAAGCTGAATTATCAAAGATTCCATTATTTGGTTTTTTTTATAAGCGTACTTGTATTTTGGTAGACAGAAGTAGTGCGAAAAGCAGACAAGCTGTTTTTTTAAGAGCACAAAGACGATTAAAACAAGGTTTAAGTATTTGTATTTTCCCTGAAGGTTTAGTGCCAGACGAAGACATTTTACTTGCAGATTTTAAAGATGGTGCTTTTCGTCTAGCCATTAATCACCAAATACCAATAGTACCTATTACTTTTGCAGATAACAAAACACGTTTTTCTTATACTTTTTTTAGTGGTGGTCCAGGAAGAATGAGAGCTAAAATTCACAAATTTATAGAAACAAAAGATTTAACAATTAAAGACACTTCTATAATACGAGAGCAGTCTAAAGCTTTAATTTATAATCAATTAATTGAATTTTCTTATCCTAAATAAATTAAAAAAGCTGCTCTAGCGAAGAGCAGCTTTTAAATCATCATAGGTGTTATAAAGTAGTAGTCTAACCAACTAAAATAACCTAAAACTTAAAATTTATAACTAAAACCAGTATAAACACCAATGATGTATGGTCTAAAGTTTCCAGACGTTTCGCTGTAAGCATTAATTTGATACTTGAAAGTAGGCTCTAAATTAAACTTAAAAGCTTTATTAAATTTATAATCTAAACCTATTCCTGCATTTGCACTAAAGCTTAAATTGTTAATATTATTGGCTTCGCCAATTTTTGTTTTTCTATTATCTACTTCGGTAACAACTTCATTATCACTTAAAATAAAAGTGCTAAAACCTCCAATTAAGTTAACTCCCAAACGTTTATTAACTACTGCATATTCAAGTTCTAAAGGCACTTCGAAATAGCTTATTCTTTGGCTTAATGCTGCGTTAAGATCGTCGTTTATAAAATTGTCTATTTGTTGTATAGATAAACTGTTAGAGCTTAACACAGATATGTTTTGTCCATTACTTGTTGGAATAAAATCTATATTTCTTAATGGAGTACTACTTGGAGTATTTGTAACGTTTTCGTAAACAATAACATTAGCAGTATCGTAACTTATATTAAGTTTATTTACTCCTGAACGCACTCTTAACCTATTGTTTAAAGCATAACCAACATTAACACCATAACTTGTGTTAATCTCTCCGTTTTTAGTATTATCGATAAATTGATCGTGAATGTGAGATCCTTTGCCAAGAGTATTATAGTAAACAGGTGCAGCATTTGCATTTACTGACCACCTGTCTACGTTTTCTTCTTCTTTTTCATCAAGATCTTCTATCTTGGCAAGAGCCTCTTCGATGGTGTTAGACGAGTTTGCGCTGTCTGGTTCCATCTTTTTTTCTTCTTCTTTTTCTTTTTCTTTATCACTATTAGTTGTCGCAACTACTGTATTAGATATTGCATTATTGGTATTTATAGTATTTGTATCTATAGTATTTTTATTGTTTAGGTTATTGTCATTATTAATGGTACTGTTTGAACTTATGTTCTTTGTAACATTATTGTTAGAAATAGTACTCTCTAAATTATTTTCGTTTGTTAGTCTAGTGTTGTTGTTTGTTGAATTTTTATTATTTGTAACTACACTATTATTATTGATAGCTGAATTAGGATTTAAGTTATTAGAAACTGAACTATCTTTTTTATCTTTTGAATTACGTTGCGCAATAGATTGAGAATCCTTAGAGGTATTTAAATCTACTTTATTTATTGAAGTTGTAACAAGATTATTGAAATTCTTTTTATTCGGACTTGCAACATAGTTAATAGTGTTTGCAGTATTTTGATTTGAAACACCTTCTGTATTTAATGCTTTAGAATTTAAAGAATTAACATTGTCTTTGTTGGTTTGTATGTTATGCTTGCTTTTAGACTTATCATCAATTACAACAGATTTATTTTCTAATAAATTATATTCACTACTTTTGGAATTAGTCTTTTCTGAGGTGTTTATTGTATTATTAGAAACACTATTTATGGTCTTGGTATTAGATGTGTTAGGTGTTGTGTTTTCTAGATTAGTATCTACAACATTTGTATTATTGTTTTCTTTATCATTGTTATTAAATGCTAAATTTCCAATGGTAAACAATAAAACTAATGCTGCAGCAATACTTGCAAAACGTAACCAAAGCGGTAATACTTTTTTTGGTTTTTGTTGTGGCTGTTCCATTTTATTTTGAATGCCAGACCACACATTACTGCTTGGCTTAGCTTCAAAATCCTTAAACTTTTCTTGAAAAAGTCTATCTATATGTTTTTTTTCACTCATTATAAAGATTGAGATTTTAGTCTCGTTTTATAGTCTGTTATTTTATCTTTTAAAATCTGTCTAGCTCTTGCTAAATTAGATTTTGATGTTCCTGTTGTTATTTTTAACATTTCGGCTATATCTTGATGCGAATAGCCATCCATTACATAGAGGTTAAAGACCAAACGGTATCTATCTGGTAGTTCTTGAATGATTTTTAAGAGATAATCTAGTGAAATATTATCTTCATCTTCTATTGTAATTGCAACATCTTCTATTAAATGGTCATTTACAATATCAAAAACGCCTTGTGTTCTATAACACTGCAATGCAGTATTTATGGTAATTCGTTTTAACCAGCCTTCAAAAGAACCTTTACTTTTATATTGCCCTATTTTTTTAAAAATAGTAACAAATGCATCTTGCAAATTATCTTCTGCTTCTGCATAGTTTCTTGAATACTTCAAGCATACTGAAAACAACTTGCTCGAAAAGAGCTTATAGAGTTCGCTTTGTGCTTTGGTATCATTAATCTTACAATTTTCTATGAGTTGGTTTAAACTCAAATTAAATCCACGTATTAGTTATTAATTATTCTACCACAGTAATCTCTTCTGTTAAGTAAATATCTTCTCCATTATCATCTTCACCTTGCCAAAATTTAAAGATATAAGTGCCTGCTATAGTTGGATTAAAATTAAATGAGGCTTCAAGCTCTGCGTTTAGCTCTGTACAATTGCCATTACTTTGAAAAACAGTACCAATAACATAAAAGTTTCTTTCGTTATCATGCTTTTGTAATAATATATTATTGAAGGCATGGCAAGTTGTAGGTCTTAAATAAGTTAGTGTAATGTCATACTCTTCATTTACAATAAATTCTTGTGGTAATGCAACAGATTCTATAGGCATTGCTTCTTGATAGTCGTCAAGTGAATCGTCGGCTGAGTTACAAGAAAAAATAGTTAAACCAATTAATAAAACAAGGAGTTTTTTCATTTTTTAAATTTGTATTCTAATTTACGTGTTTATCTGTAGATGCAAAAATGTCTAAAAGGTTGCGTCTAAAAACAAAAAAATCCCGAAAAAATCGGGATTTAGTAATTATGTAATGTTTTACATATCGTCTTTAATAGCTTGTTTTATTTTCTGTTCAAGCTCATCAAAAAGTTCAGGATTGTCTTTTATTATTGCTTTTACAGCATCTCGACCTTGTCCTAATTTTGTGTCTCCATAACTAAACCAAGAGCCACTTTTTTTAATTATTTCTTTTTCTACTGCCACATCTAAAATCTCACCAACTTTACTAACACCTTCTCCGTACATGATATCGAACTCTGCTAATTTAAATGGTGGTGCAACTTTGTTTTTAACTACTTTAACTCTAGTTTTATTTCCTAAAACAGCACCATCTGTACTTTTAATTTGTGTAGAACGTCTTATATCTAAACGCACTGAAGCATAAAATTTAAGCGCGTTACCTCCAGTTGTTGTTTCTGGGTTTCCAAACATAACACCAATTTTCTCACGTAATTGGTTTATAAATATTACAGTACAATTTGTTTTACTAATGGATGCGGTTAATTTTCTTAAAGCCTGAGACATTAAACGAGCGTGTAATCCCATTTTACTGTCTCCCATTTCACCTTCAATTTCACTTTTTGGAGTTAATGCAGCAACCGAGTCGATTACAACAATATCAATAGCACCAGAACGAATTAAATTATCTGCAATTTCTAATGCTTGTTCTCCATTATCTGGTTGAGAAATAATTAAATTATCGATATCTACACCAAGTTTTTCGGCATAAAAACGATCAAAAGCATGTTCAGCATCAATAAAAGCTGCAATACCACCTGCTTTTTGTGCTTCTGCAATAGCATGAAGTGTAAGTGTCGTTTTACCAGAAGATTCCGGACCATAAATTTCTATAACACGTCCTCGTGGATAACCACCAACGCCTAAAGCAATATCCAAACCTAAAGAACCAGAAGGAATGGCTTCGACATCTACAATTGCAGCGTCGCTCATTTTCATAACTGTTCCTTTTCCGTATGCTTTATCTAATTTATCTAATGTTAGCTTTAATGCTTTTAGTTTCGCTTCTTTTTCATTGCTCATAGTATCTTTTTTTTACTGTTATTCGTGCTAAAATACTACTTTTTTAATCTTTTTTTTAATTTCTCACGCAACCTTTTCAAACTTTTTGCATCTACTAATAAAGATGGGAAAGTTTTAGCTATGAAAAAGAAAAATTAACCTCATTTTTTAATTCATGTTTAATCTATTAAGTGTAATGACATGAGGTATTTAAAAAAAGTATTAACATCAAAAGCATTAGGTGTTTCAGTCTCTGTTATAGTTAATAGTAGCTGCAAAGCCGATGGAGGTTAGCTCGTTTGTTTTTTAGAGATAAAAGAATTTAATAACGAGTTAGTCTATTAAAAGTCCGTTACGCAAATAGCGGACTTTTTTTGTGCTTTATATTTTCAAACTTGCTACTTTCATTTAAAATAATACCTTTGTAGCTTTAAACCTAAAACGCTTCCTTTTGAGAAGTTACTTAGAAATTCTTTAACCTTAAAAAATTAGTATAGCATGCAACTGTACAACAAATTAAGCGCCAAAGAAAGAGCAGAGCTTATAGAAAAAGCTGGAAAAGAACGTTTAACATTATCATTTTACGCTTATGCTCAAATTGGCAATCCACAACAATTACGTGACGATTTATTTATTAAATGGGATAGTTTAGACGTTTTAGGACGTATTTACGTAGCCCAAGAAGGTATTAACGCGCAATTATCACTTCCTGCAGATAATTTTGAAGCCTTTAAAAACCATTTAGATAGTATTCCTTTTTTAAAAGGAATCCGTTTAAATATCGCTATAGAACAAGATAATATGTCTTTTCTTAAACTAAAAGTTAAAGTAAGAGACAAAATAGTTGCAGATGGTTTAAACGACGACACTTTTGATGTTACAAATAAAGGTGTTCACCTTTCGGCTAAAGATTTTAACGAGATGTTATCTAATCCAAACACAGTTTGTGTAGATATGCGAAACCACTACGAAAGTGAAATTGGGCATTTTGATGGAGCTGTAACTCCAGATGTAGATACATTTCGTGAAAGTTTAGATATTATTGAAGCCGATTTACGTGAACATAAAGAAGAAAAAAACCTACTAATGTATTGTACAGGTGGCATTCGTTGTGAAAAAGCAAGTGCCTATTACAAACACAAAGGTTTTAAAAATGTATACCAACTTGAAGGTGGAATTATAGAATATACCAGACAAGTAAATGCAGAAGGTATTGAGAATAAGTTTATTGGTAAAAACTTTGTTTTTGACGATAGACGAGCCGAAAAAATTAGCGACCATGTTATAGCAAAATGCCATCAATGTGGCAACCCTTTCGATGTGCATACCAATTGCGCAAACGATGCCTGCCATCTTCTTTTTCTGCAATGTGATACTTGTAAAGAAGAAATGAATAACTGTTGCTCAACCACTTGTAAAGATATTCATGCAATGCCCTTTGAAGAACAAAAAGAGCTAAGAAAAGGGCAAGGTAATAGTAACGATATCTTTAAAAAAGGAAGAGCAGACCACTTACCATATAAAAAAGATTTGAGAAACATTTTTGAGACTTTAAAAAAAGAGTAATAAGTTTAATTGTTAAGTATAAACCTGAGAAAGCATTCTCAGGTTTATTTATATTTTAAAGTCATAATAATAATCTTATCTTTACCGTTAGATTTTATTGTAAGCTGAAATCTTAATATTTCGGTATAAAATAAAATAGTATTAATCGTCTTCTGATGCTTAAACCAGACATTTAGCATGGTATAAAGTATTCAGAATCAATATATCTACTAATATATGGCTTGCGCAAGTTGCTCAACTAAAGACGGCCAACCTAAAGGCTGCAAAAACAATGGTACGTGTGGTACAGATAGTTGTAATAAACTAACCGTTTTCGATTGGTTAGCAAACATGTCTGTTCCTAATGGAGAAAAACCTTTCGATTTTGTCGAAGTTCGTTTTAAAAACGGAAGAAAACATTACTATAAAAACACAGAAAACTTATCACTATCTATCGGAGACATTGTAGCTACTCAAGCACAATCAGGTCACGATATTGGTATGGTAACTCTAACTGGTGAATTGGTTCGCGTACAAATGAAACGCAAAAAAATTAATGAGAAACCAGAAGAAGTTTTAAAAATATATAGAAAAGCCTCTCAAAAAGATATAGATATCTGGAGTGAAGCACGTGATAGAGAAGAGCCAATGAAGGTTCGTGCAAGACAATATGCAATAGACTTAAAACTTCAAATGAAGATTTCAGATATTGAGTTTCAAGGCGATGCTAGTAAAGCCACTTTTTATTACACAGCAGAAGAACGTGTAGATTTTAGAGACCTTATTAAAGTTTTTGCTCGCGAATTTAGAACGCGAATAGAAATGAAACAAGTTGGTTTTAGACAAGAAGCATCAAGACTTGGTGGTATTGGCTCTTGTGGTCGTGAATTGTGTTGTTCTACGTGGTTAACAGATTTTAGATCTGTAAGCACCAGTGCAGCACGTTACCAACAACTCTCGTTAAATCCACAAAAGCTAGCAGGACAATGTGGAAAGTTAAAATGTTGTTTAAATTATGAGTTAGATTCTTATCAAGATGCTTTAAAAGCTTTCCCAAAAACAGACACTAAATTATACACAGAAAAAGGAACTGCTGTTTGTCAAAAAACAGATATTTTTAAAGGCCATATGTGGTATGCTTACGAAGGTGAGTGGATGAATTGGCATAAAATAACTACAGATCAAGCTAGAGAAATTATTGAATTAAATAAGAAAAAGGAAAAGGTTGCAAGTTTAGAAGAATACGCATCAGAACTCGAAGAAGAAGTAGCTGTAACATTCGAAAATGTAGTTGGTCAAGATAGTTTAACACGTTTCGATAGTCCAAAAGGTAATAAAAAACGTAAAAACAATAAGAGTCGTAATCGTAATAACTCTAATAGCTCAAACAATAAGCTTCATAATAAACAAGAAAACAACTCAAAGCCAAAGGCAAAACACAAACCAAGACCGAGACCAAAGTCTCAAAATAAACCTAAGGATGCCAAGTAAATTGTTTTATTTTTTTTTACTATTCGCTTTAATTTTAGTGTCATGCGACACTAAAAGTGTATTCGATGATTACAAAACCGTTCCAAAAGTATGGAATAAAGATAAAACCATAAGCTTTAATGTCAATCCGCCAGATTCTACCAAAGCCTATAACTTATTTGTTAATTTACGCAACACACCAGATTATAAATACAGTAATTTATTTCTAATTGTTGAAATGAATTTTCCACACGGAAAAAACATTATAGACACCTTAGAATATAAAATGGCAAAACCAAATGGTGAGTTTTTAGGAACCGGTTTGTCTAGTGTTAAGGAGAATAAATTATGGTATAAAGAAGGTGTCGTGTTTAACGAAACAGGAGAATACGTAGTAAATATTAAACACGCCATGCGTGAAAACGGAGAAGTTAATGGCATTGCTAATTTAGAAGGCATTACAGATATTGGTTTCCGAATAGAAAAAACAGAATAAAATTAAATGTCAATTCGATTGATTTTGCTTTTAGCATCGTTGTATTGAGAAGAATTATTACATAAATGGCAAAGACAAAAACAAAACAAACACAAGATCCCCAGAGCTTCGAAAATTACGTACGTTGGTTTTGGAAACTATTTATAGGAGGCATTCTAGCTATTGCATTATTATTTTTATTAGCATCTTGGGATGTGTTTGGAGAAATGCCAAATCATACTGTTTTAGAAAATCCTAAAACAAATTTAGCAACCGAAATTATCTCTAGTGATGGCAAAACTTTAGGGAAATTTTACTTCGATGATAATAGAACTCCTGTAGGTTACGACGAGTTAACAGAAAACCTTGTAAATGCTCTTATAGCCACGGAAGACACAAGATATTTAGAACATTCTGGAATAGACGCAAGAGGAACTTTAAGAGCTATATTGAAACCAGGAAGTGGTGGAGCAAGTACAATTTCTCAACAACTTGCAAAGCAATTATTTCATGGAGAAGGCTCAAGAAATATTGTCATGCGTGTCCTTCAAAAAGCCAAAGAGTGGATTATTGCAACACGTTTAGAACGTCAATATACTAAAGAAGAAATAATTACTCAATACTTTAATATTTACGATTTTGGTAACAATGGTGATGGTATTCGTTCGGCATCAAACATCTATTTCGATAAAGAACCCAAAGACTTAAGTATTAAGGAGTCTGCAATGTTAGTTGGGATGTTTAAAAATTCTTCTTTATATAACCCTAGAACAAATCCTGTAGGTGTTAAAAACCGAAGAAATGTGGTGTTGTTACAAATGCATAAATACGGTTATATTACAGAAGAAGTAAAAGATTCACTTCAAAAAACAGCATTAGATTTAAGGTATTCTCCGCAATCACATCGTGATGGTACTGCAACGTATTTTAGAGAATATCTAAGAAGCTGGATGAAAGATTGGACAAACGATAAAGCCAATAGAAAACCAGACGGTAAAAAATACAACATTAATAGCGATGGTTTAAAAGTGTTTGTAACTATAGATTCTCGTATGCAAAAGTATGCTGAAACTGCAGTAAACAGGCACATGCCAAGACTGCAAGCAGCGTTTGATAACCAAAATACTCCCAAAAAAAATCCTACTGCACCTTTTTTAGAATTAACTAAAGACGAGGTTGAAGATTTATTAAAAAAAGGCATGCGTCGTGGAGAACGTTGGAGGATATTAAAAAAACAAGGAAAAAGTAACAAAGAGATTGAAGCTTCATTTGAAGAACCAATAAAAATGACTGTTTTTAAATGGGTAGATGGTAAAGCTAGTGAAGTAGATACTATCATGAAACCTATAGATTCTATGCGTTATTATAAATCATTTTTACGAACAGGAATGATGAGTATGGATCCACAAACAGGACATGTAAAAGCTTGGGTTGGTGGCATGAATTATAGACATTTTCAATACGATATGGTAAAACAAGGAAAACGACAAGTTGGTTCCACATTTAAACCTTTTGTTTATGCCACAGCAATGGATCAATTACACATGTCACCTTGCGATAAATTACCACTATCACAAATAACAATAGAAGCTAATAAATATGGAAATCCAGAAGCTTGGTCACCCAAAAATGATGATGGAAATTACGGTGGAGACAAAACATTAACAGATGCTTTGGCAAATTCTGTAAATACTATTACTGCAAGATTAATGGATAAGGTTGGACCACAACCAGTAGCAGATTTAGCAAGACGATTAGGTATAACATCAAATATTCCAGAAGTGCCTTCAATAGCATTAGGAACACCAGATATTAGCGTTTACGAAATGGTTGGAGCTTATTCAGCATTTGCAAACCAAGGTGTATATACAAAGCCAGTAATGATTGAGCGTATTGAAGATAAAAACGGAACTGTTTTATACCAATTTACACCAGAAACAAGAGATGTATTAAGCGCAGAATCTGCTTATGTAACCGTTAAGTTAATGGAAGGTGTAACACAAAGTGGTTCTGGTGCACGATTACGTAGAACTTGGATGCCAAAAACAGGAGTTTATCCAGAAATAATAACAGGTTATCCTTACGAATTTAAAAATCCAATTGCAGGAAAAACAGGAACAACACAAAACCAAAGTGACGGTTGGTTTATGGGAATGGTACCAAATTTAGTAACAGGTGTTTGGGTTGGAGCAGAGGACAGAGCGGCACATTTTAAAAGCATTACTTATGGTCAAGGCGCAGCAATGGCATTACCTATTTGGGGAATGTATATGAAAAGTTGCTATGAAGACGAGAAACTAGATATTTCAGATGAAAACTTCGAAAGGCCTAAAGATTTAACCATTGAAGTCGATTGCTCTAAATACCAAGCTGAAAATCCAGATGGTGGTACAGATACACCACTTGAGGAAATTCCGGATGGTTTAGAATTGTAATTATACTAAGAGTTATTAATTCAAATAGTTCTAAAGCTTAAGGAATTGTCTCAATAATTTTTAGATTATAATGTTTAAATTTTTAAAATGAATTTCCTCAAAAAATATAAATATAATTACTTACTAATAAGTGCAGTTGTAATATTCTGCACTTTTTTAATTTTATTTTTCGGTTTTTTCTATGAAGAGGAAATAAATGAAATACCAAGCAGATACGATTCTAATTTAGGTTTTTTACCTTTTGTTTTTTTAGCACTTATTTTTGCGCCACTTTTTGAAGAAATAGCTTTTAGAGGTTATTTTACTATGCATAAAGTATTAAAAATAGCTTCAATTTTAGTAATACCATTTTTCATTTTATTAATGAAAAATTATTTTATTTTAATAATAGCACTTCCATATTTAGTTTTGTTAATTATCAACATAATAAATAAAAAGCTTCTTATAAATGAGCATTTTTTATTTATTTATAGCGCAATTTTATTTGGCGCAATGCACTATAAATTAGAGCATTTAGAAAGCGTAATTACAATTTTACCAATTTTAGTTCAATTTTCGTTGGGACTATTATTGGTTTGGGTTGTTTTAAATTTTAATATAATAAAATCAATAATAGTGCACTGTATTTATAATTTAATTTTTCTTTTACCTGTTTTTATAGGTTTACAATTTCCGAATAATGAAGTTCAAAGTTTAAATTATAATAATCATAAAATAACTTGGGAACAAACACCAATAATTGGAGGTTTAAAAACAATATCAATACCTAATCCACAAGAAGTAATTGTAAAAAATTATACACCATTCGACGTTTATAAACTGTACGATTTTGATAATAAACCAAATCTAAGAAATGCAGAAATGTTTGTTAAATACAAGCTTTCAATAGAAAAGATAAATGATAATGCTATAAAATTAGATAGTATAACAGTAAAGGAAATGTTGTTAAAAGCGGAATTACTAATTAAAGATTAATAATTTCATTATTAAAAAAATTTAAAAGCCATTCATTACAGAATGGCTTTTTTATTTCATAAATTTAAGCCACGATTAAAAATAGAAAAATGATAAACAAAAAAGTAAACTCGGTTAACGAAGCTACAAAAGGTATAAAAGACAATATGACTTTAATGTTAGGGGGCTTTGGCTTGTCTGGAATTCCTGAAAACGCAATAACAGCTTTAGTTAAAAGTGGAGTAAAAGGTTTAACCTGTATATCTAATAATGCAGGAGTAGACGATTTTGGCTTAGGTTTATTATTACACCAAAAGCAAATCAAAAAAATGGTATCCTCTTACGTTGGAGAAAACGATGAATTTGAGCGCCAAATGCTATCTGGAGAATTAGATGTAGAATTAATTCCACAAGGTACTTTAGCAGAGCGTTGTCGTGCAGCACAAGCAGGTTTTCCAGCCATTTACACACCTGCTGGTTATGGAACCGAAGTTGTAGAAGGTAAAGAAACACGAGAATTCGATGGTAAAATGTATGTTTTAGAGCACGCTTTTAAAGCAGATTTTGCTTTTGTAAAAGCCTGGAAAGGCGATGCAGCTGGAAACTTAATTTTTAAAGGAACTGCAAGAAATTTTAATCCAAATATGTGTGGAGCTGCAAAAATTACAGTTGCTGAGGTAGAAGAATTAGTACCAGTTGGCGAATTAGATCCTAACCAAATACATATTCCAGGTATTTTTGTGCAGCGTATTTTTCAAGGTGAAAACTATGAGAAAAGAATAGAACAAAGGACAGTAAGAACAAGAGTGTAAAAATCTTTCCTATGTTTTCAGGAATCTAAAGATTAAGAAATAATATAGATTTCTGCTTTCGCAGAAATGACAAAACTAAAATTATGTTAGATAAAACAGGAATAGCAAAACGCATAGCAAAAGAAGTACAAGATGGTTACTATGTAAACCTTGGAATTGGTATTCCAACCTTAGTAGCAAATTATGTTCGTGACGATATTGAAGTAGAATTTCAAAGTGAAAATGGTGTGCTTGGTATGGGACCATTTCCTTTTGAAGGCGAAGAAGATTCAGATATTATAAACGCAGGAAAGCAAACCATTACTACCTTACCAGGCGCAAGTTTTTTTGATAGTGCAACCAGTTTCGCCATGATTCGTGGACAGCATGTAGACTTAACCATTTTAGGAGCTATGGAAGTAGCTGAAAATGGTGACATTGCCAACTGGAAAATTCCAGGAAAAATGGTAAAAGGAATGGGTGGCGCAATGGATTTGGTTGCAAGTGCAGAAAATATTATTGTTGCCATGATGCATACCAATAGAGCAGGAGAATCAAAATTACTTAAAACCTGTTCTTTACCATTAACTGGTGTTGGTTGTGTAAAAAAAGTAGTTACTAATTTAGCTGTATTAGAAGTTACAGATAAAGGTTTTAAATTGTTAGAACGTGCACCTGGAGTTACTGTAGAGGAGATTCAAAAAGCCACAGAAGGCACTTTAATTATTGATGGTGAAATTCCAGAAATGGATATTTAATGATTTTAGTATAAGTTATAATCCCTTAGGAATAGCATCAATCAACTTTTGTGTATATTCCTTTTTAGGCGCACTATAAATTTCATCAGCATCAGCGAGTTCTTCAATTTTGCCTTTATTCATAACCAATAATTGATCACTCATGTATTTTACAACAGCCAGATCATGAGAGATAAAGATATAAGTAAAGCCAAAGTTTTCTTTCAATTCATTTAATAAATTTAAAACTTGTGCTTGTACAGAGATGTCAAGTGCAGAAACCGACTCGTCGCAAACTATTAATTTAGGTTGTAAAGCAACAGTTCGTGCAATACCAATACGCTGTCTTTGTCCACCAGAAAATTCATGAGGATATCTATTAAAGTGAGACGCTTCTAAACCAACACGTTCTAAAATTTCAATAGTTTTTTCTTGTCTTTCAAAGTCATTAGAAAATAGATTATGAACTTTCATGGGCTCCATTATAGCCTCACCAACTGTTAATCTAGGATTTAATGAAGAGTATGGGTCTTGAAATATTATTTGAATGTCTTTTCTAAGCGCTTTTACCTGAGAAGTATTTAGTTTTGTAATGTCCACACCATGAAACAAAACAGTACCAGCTGTTGGTCTGTTTAACAATAATATTGCGTTTCCGAGAGTAGATTTCCCACAACCAGACTCTCCTACTAAACCTAGAGTTTCACCTTCGTATAATTTAAAACTTACATTGTTTACAGCTTTAAATTTTTCTGCTTTAGAAAACAATCCAGATTTAGAGAGATATTCTTTTTCAAGATTAATAACTTCTAATAAAGGTGGTTTGCTATATATTTTTTTATGTTGTATCGCTCTCAATTCTGAAGTAATTACTTCTGCTCCAACACTGTTATTCATAACATCCTCAATTGTTGGCAGCCTTTTTAATCGCGTTTCTAAAGACGGTCTAGAATTTATTAGCGCTTTTGTATAATTGTGTTTAGGAGTTTTAAAAATAGCTTCTACGGTGTTTTGCTCCACAATATTTCCCTTATACATAACAAGCACACGATTTGCAATTTGAGAAATCAATGATAAGTCGTGTGTAATAAAAATAATACTCATTTTAGTTTCTGCCTGTAACTCTTTTAATAATTTAATTATATCATTTTGCACAGTAACATCTAGAGCAGTAGTAGGCTCATCGGCAATTAATATTTGTGGTTTAGATGCAATAGCCATGGCAATCATAACACGTTGTTTCTGTCCTCCAGAAATTTCATGAGGATAGGAAGTAAAGACACGCTGTGGTTCTGGTAATTTTACTTTTTCAAAGAGTAACAATGTTTCTGCCTTTACTCCTTTTTTAGAGAGTTTTGTATGCTGAAATAAGATTTCTTCTACTTGCTTACCGCAAGTCATCGATGGATTTAGAGAACTCATAGGTTCTTGAAAAATCATCGCTATTTTTTGTCCTCTTATTTTTTGAAATGCTTTAGAAGATAAAACAGCTAAATCTTGTGTTTCAAAAACAATATTGCCAGATGTTATTTTAGAAATTTTATTTGGGAGCAATCCAAGTATAGCTAGTGAAGAGACTGATTTTCCTGAACCAGATTCACCAACAATTCCTAATATTTCATTGGTATTTAAATGATATGATATATTATGTATAATTTCTTTTTCAATTCCGTTTGAAAAAAATGAAATGGATAGATTTTTAATGGTAAGAAGTCTATTTTCTAACATTACACATGCAAAATTTCTTCATCTGTTAATATACTGTCACCACGTAACCTTAAAAAGATTTGTGCTACTGCAATTGTATCTTTCTCGCAGTAAGTAATAATGCGATCGATATCGTTTTCTTCATAATAAACACGATAGACTTCGCTTCCATCAATATCATCTTTTGGAGATGGTATACCTAAAACGTTGGTCATTAACTTTAAAGATGTGAAGGTTTTGTAGTCGCCAAATTTCCAGAGATCTAAAGTGTCTAAATGTGGTACTTCCCAAGGTTTTTTGCCAAACAGATTAAGTTTGTATGGCAATTCTATATTATGAATAATCATACGCCTTGCTATGTACGGGAAATCGAATTCTTTACCATTATGCGCGCACAGTAAATGTTTTGCTTGGCTAAAATGAGAAATTAATAAGTTTTTAAAATCTTTTAATAAGTTACGTTCTTCTCCATAAAATGAAGTGGTACGAAACAAACGTGTATTGCCTTGATTTGTAAAATACCCAACCGAAATACAAATAATCTTTCCAAATTCTGCCCAAATTCCTGCACGATCGTAAAATTCTTCTGCCGAGAACTCTTCTTTTCTTTGGTAGCGCGATTTTGCTTCCCAAAGGTCTTGTTTAGTTGTATCTAATTCAGAGAAATGCTGTGTTTCGGGAACCGTTTCAATGTCTAAGAATAAGATGTTTTCTAGGTTGAGTTTCGAGATCATGTTATTAAATAGTATTTCTTTTTATACATATAACTAAAACCATATAGACAAATTACAGCCCTAATTTTGCCTTCACTTTTGATGTAAGATCTAAAGCCTCGAGACCAAACAATATATTTGTTTTATCGAAAACCATATCAATTGAGTTTTCTTTAGCAACTTGACTTATTGCAGCATCTATTTTAGCGTAAATTGGTTCAAGTAGTTCACTTCTTTTATTCTTTATCTTAGAAACCATGTCTTGTTCAAATTTTGCAATAGCATTCTGTTCTAATTCAAATTTATTGCTTTCTTCTTCCTGTTGTTTTGGTGTTAGTAGTCCCTGAGCAATTTCATCTTGAATCTTTTCAAGCCTTTTCTGAAAAGCTTCTACCTTAGCTTGTCCTTGACTTTGAAGTTTCTTCTGTAGAGTTTCTAATGTGGCTTCGGCTTGCTTTACTTCTTGCATTTGTGATAAAATTAACGAGCTATCTACGTAAGCATTTTTTTGTGCTTGAGACGTATGTATTCCCATAAAAAGGAGAAAAACAAGTAATGAAGGAATTGTAAATTTAAGTTTCATAATTTATGTGTTTTATTAATTGTTATTCATCATCTTATAAGCTTCATCAATATAAATAGAGATGTCTTTTGTGTAACTACCAATACCTTCATCTGGAGATTTTTGGTGACCTAAACGTACAATAATGACATTGTCTTCTGGTTGCACAATTACATATTGTCCAAGATGTCCACGCATCATTTTAAAATCTTTACCATTGTGTTTTTTTAACCACCAACCATAACCATAAACAGGATCGAATTTTGGTGTTAAAGACTTAGCAACAAATGTAGAATCCAGTATTTGTTTACCATTCCATTTTCCGTGGTCTTTGTATAGTTTCCCAAAACGCGCAAAATCTTTTGCATTACTAGCAATACAACAATAGGCTTTTACTAAATCGTGTGCTTCACTATCTACTTGCCATAAGGTTTGGTTTTCGCTTCCTAGAGGTTTCCAAAAGCTATCTTCAAAATAATTGTGTAATTTTTTGCCTGTAGCTTTTTCAATCACCATTGCTAACATTTGTGTGTCTCCACTTGCATATTTAAAGGCTGTTCCTGGCTCGTTTACTACTTTAAGGCCATTCATTACTTTGGCTAAATCGTCATCAAAATAAGCACGTGTTGTGATTGATAAAGGCGAATAATAGGCTTCGTCCCAATTGGTACCAGAACTCATGGTAGATAAGTCTCCAACTGTCATTTTTGCTGCTAAACCATCACAAAATGCTGGTAGAAAGTCGCAAACAGGTTGGTCTACACTTTTTATGTAACCTTCCATTATGGCTTTTCCTAATAATCCAGAAACATAGCTTTTTGCCATAGAAAACGAATTGGATTTTGAGTTTTCGTTGTAACCATCGTAATAGTTTTCAAACCAAATACTATCGTTTTTTATAATAACATAAGCTACAGTTCCATAATCTGTATTGGCTTTATTTAATTTTTCAGTTTCTTTTACAGAGTTGTAATTCTTATGGTTTGGCCAAGGTTGTGGTGAACTAATATCTATTGTCTGGTTATCAAATTTTTTATAATCGTCTAAAAAAGCAGTGGTATAGCCTTGTGCATAAATGGTTCTTACTGCTTTTATTAAGTAATCTGTGTCTGTAATGTATAGTATTGCGATGAGTAATCCACAAAGAATTACAAAGGCTTTAAGTGGTTTTTTTAAAAATTTCATGTAGTTGTTAATTTGGTGCTTAAATATAAGTTAAAGAAAGGAAATTAAAGGCTTGACCATTAGAATTTTTAAAGTTCTATAATCGTTGTGGTATCCTCAAGGCGTTTTTTTTATTTCCATAATTTCAAAAAATACTTTAATAATTAAAAATGGTAGAATGGCTGCAAGCGATTTATTAAAATCAATATTCAACTGCATATCTATTATTTTACCGCTTAAAAAAGCCCATAAAAAAATCCCAAATATTATAGAGAGATGAAGTGTTATAATGCCGTTAGATAAAATGTGTCTTACTTGAAGACTTTGCTCTTTATGCACATATATTAAAGCGGTTTCACGTAAGAAAAAACTAAATATAGTAAAATTAAAAAATGAATTTTTAAATAGGAGGACTTCAAAATTACCAATAACTATCGCATCTGAATTCCAATCTATTACCAGACCAAACATTACAAAAATAAAAACAAAATATACAGATAACATAAAAAACCTGCTACTAATAATCTTGCTGATAGCTCTGTCTTTGTAATAAAATTTATAGGTTAAAAAATCGGAAATAGTTTTAATAAACTCATCAAACCAGAACAAATAAATAAGATAAAATATGCTTACTTGTTGCTCTAAAATTGCAAAAATGGTAATACCACTAAAAAAAATGAGCGAGATAATTTTTGCCGTTTTATTTTCTTTAATTACCATTTACTTTTAGAAAAGTTGAAGTTGCTTTAATGGGTTTTCATGCGCAATAAGCCATTTCTTTCTATGCAAACCACCAGCATAACCTGTTAAACTACCATCGCTACCTATAACACGATGGCATGGTACAATTATCCAAAGCGGATTTTTACCATTAGCATTTGCGACTGCTCTTATCGCTTTTTCATCGCCTAATTGTCTCGATAATTGTAAGTATGATATTGTTTTACCATATGGTATACTTAATAAAGCGTCCCAAACACGTTCTTGAAAAATAGTACCTTTAGGATTTAGTTTTAAGCTGAATTGTTTTCGAGAACCTTCAAAATATTCGTTAAGTTGAAGCACACAGTCCTCAAGCATCTCAGGAATAATATCTGAAACTTTTTCGGTTGAATTCAATACAGAAACAGAAGCAATACCATCTTCATCACCAACAATTTTGGTGATTCCTATAGGAGAGTTGATATAGCAGGTTTCTTCCATTACTGGTTGTCTTGAATGTTCTCTATGATACCTAGTTTTTTTGCACGTGCCTCCCAGTTTTTTCTAGCTTGATGCTGTAAGTCGCTAACATTATCGCTTTCATCCATAATTTCTAAACCAAGCAATGTTTCTATAACATCTTCCATAGTTACTAAACCACTTACAGTTCCATATTCGTCTATAACAAGTGCCATATGGTTTCTGGTTTCTACTAATTGTTCAAATAATATAGGTATTGCCATATCTCTATTTACAATAATAATATCTCGTTTTAATTCTGATAATTTTTTAGTTCCGTTTCCTAAGGCCATTTCTTTAAAGATTTCATCTTTTAAAACAAGGCCATTTATGTTGTCTTCTGTACCTGAATATAAAGGGACTCTAGAAAAACGTAAGTTCAAGTTTTTATTAAAAAAATCCTCTACAGTAGTCTCATCACTTTCTGCTTTCATGACTGTTCTGGGAGTCATTATACTTTTAGCCATTATATCTTTAAACGTTAATAGGTTTTTAATAACCTTACTTTCACTTTCTTGAAAAACACCTTCTTCATGAGCCATATCTGCCATTACTAAAAAGCCTTCTCTACTTAGTACACTACCATGCCCTTTGCCACCAATGAGCTTTGTTGTTAATTGCATTATCCAAAGTAGACCTGTCCATTTTAATGGGGAAATTAAAACTTTTAATGCTTTGGTAGTGAAATTAGCTAAGCTTTTCCAGTAAGTAGCACCTATTGTTTTTGGTATAATCTCTGAAGCCACTAAAATTAAAATAGTCATGACAGCAGACACTATAAAAACGCCATAACCATCACCATTTCCATATAACCCTTCGGCTTCTTTTCCTACTAAAATGGCACCAACGGTGTGCGCAATTGTATTTAATGTTAGAATAGCAATAAGAGGTCTATCGACATCTTTTTTAAGGCTTCTAATGCTGTTGCATACTCTTTTCCTGCTTGTTTTTTAACATTAATAAAGGTTGGTGTTACACTTAAAAGTACAGCTTCTAAAATGGAACATAAAAATGAAAAAAAGATGGAGATAACTCCGTAAAATATTAATAATCCCATGGATTTTAAGTTTGTTTTTGGCTAATTTACGATATTAATTTTACTACATCCTTAGCAAAATAGCTTGCAATAACATCTGCGCCAGCACGTTTTATGGCTGTAATTTGCTCTATCATAACTGCATCATGGTCTAACCAACCTTTTTCTGCTGCTGCTTTTAGCATAGCATATTCTCCAGAAACTTGATATACTGCAACAGGAACATCGACTTCGTTTTTAATTTCTCGTACAATATCTAAATAGCATAAACCGGGTTTTACCATTACAATGTCTGCGCCTTCGTCAATATCCATTTCGGTTTCACGAATGGCTTCAAAACGATTAGCGTAATCCATTTGATATGTTTTTTTGTTTTTTGGAATATCTTGAGCATCTACTGGTGCAGAGTCTAAAGCATCGCGAAATGGGCCATAAAATGCTGAGGAGTATTTAGCCGAATAGCTCATGATGCCTGTATCTGTAAAACCTTCGTCTTCTAATGTTTCACGAATTGCTAAAATACGTCCATCCATCATATCACTTGGTGCCACAAAATTTGCTCCAGCTTGTGCATGAGACAAACTCATTTCGGCCAAAACATCTACTGTAGCATCGTTTACTATTTTTCCGTTTTCTATAATGCCATCATGACCAAAAGCGGAATATGGATCTAGTGCAACGTCTGTCATCACTAGCATATCAGGACATACATTTTTAACGGTCTTGATAGCTCGTTGCATTAATCCGTTTGGGTTTAGAGCCTCTGTGCCTTTATTGTCTTTTAGATTATCTGGTACTTTTACAAAGAGTAAAACCGATTTTAAACCTAGTGCCCAAAGTGCTTTCACTTCAGCTTGTAATAAATCTAAGCTAAAACGATAGTAATTTGGCATAGATGCTATTTCTTCTTTTATACCTTTTCCTTCCACTACAAATAATGGTACTAGAAAGTCGTTTGGAGAAATTATGGTTTCACGAACTAAGCTTCTAATGGCTTCGTTGGTTCTTAGTCTTCTATTTCTTTTTATAGGATACATAGTTATTTGTTTTTGGCATAACCTAAGTAATACCATTTATCGTTTTCTTTTATAAAGGCAGATTTTTCATGAATAACATCAATGTTTCCGTTTTCATAAAAATAAGCATTAAATGTTACTGTTCCTTCTTTGTCCTTTTCTAAACCATTTAAGGTTTCAAGCAGTTCTAGTTTTATCCATTCTACAGATTTTGCCCATTTTACTATTGCCTTTTTTTCTTTTATTGGTCTTGTAGATTTATGGTGTGTTTGCATTAAATAATTGCCATTTGCTAATACAAAGGCACTATACCTAGAGCGCATTAACTGTTGTGCAGTTTCGGTTTGTCCATTATTTAAATGAAAAATTTCGCAACATGTATTGTAGCTCTTAATATTTCCGCAGTAGCATTTCATCTTAAATCCAATCTATTGGGTTTTTTAATACTTCGATTAAACGTTCTTCTTCACTTCCAGCTTCTGGATGATGATCGTAAACCCATTGGACATGTGGTGGTAAACTCATTAATATACTTTCTATTCTACCATTGGTTTTTAAGCCGAAAAGCGTGCCTTTATCGTGCACTAAGTTAAATTCTACATAACGACCTCGACGTATTTCTTGCCATTTACGTTGTGCTTCGGTATAATTTAAATCTTTTCTTTTTTCCATAATAGGAAGATAGGCAGAAACAAAACTGTTGCCAACTTCGGTAACAAAATTGTACCAGTTTTCCATACTCATTTCATCTGAAGCTTTGCAATAATCGAAAAACAAACCTCCAACACCTCGACCTTCGTTTCTATGCGAGTTGTAAAAATACTCGTCGCAACGTGCTTTGTATTTTGAGTAGAATTCTGGATTATGCTTGTCGCAAGCGGTTTTACAGGCTCGGTGAAAATGTGTTGCATCTTCATTAAACAAATAATATGGTGTTAAATCTTGACCACCACCAAACCATTGGTCTACAATGTTTCCCTCTTTATCGTACATTTCAAAATAACGCCAATTTGCGTGAACCGTTGGTACCATTGGGCTTTTAGGATGAATAACCAAGCTTAGTCCACAGGCAAAAAAATCGGCATCTTTAACACCAAAATACTGTTGCATAGAATCTGGCAATTTACCGTGTACACCAGAGATATTTACACCTCCTTTTTCTATAACATTTCCATTTTCAATAACACGTGTTCGTCCACCACCACCTTCAGGACGTTTCCAGATGTCTTCTTGAAACTTAGCTTTGCCATCTGCAGCTTCAAGAGCTGAGGTTATGGTGTCTTGTAATTGGTGTATGTATTTAAAGAATTTATCTTTCATTTATTATTGTTTATATAATTCATATAATTCCATATCTAGAGCTTGTTTTCCAATAGGAGTAAATTCTTTTTCTAAGGTTCTTTGCCAAACAAAACCATTATTTAAAGCTACGTTTATACTTGACAAATTGTCTTTATGAGCAATTATTTGGAGTGTTTCTAACTCTAAAGTGTTTAAAGCATAATCAGAGAGTGCTTTTATAGCTTTCGAGATTAGATTTTTTCCTTTAAAGTTATAATCGATGCAGTATGCAAATTCTCCTTGTTTTAAAGACCAATCTAATTCTTTAATGTAAACAATTCCTATTAGTTTTTGTATTTCAGAGTGTTTTAAAGTGAATAAAAATTCTTCCTTTTTACTAAACTGTTTTGTTTTTTGTTCTACAAAAAACGTCGACAATGTTGGATTTAAATTTTCCTTTAAAGTCGCTGGAAAATAACGCTTAAAACGGTCTGCATTTGTAACCATAAAACCGCATAGTTTCCAAGCATCACCTTTGTGAATTGGGTTTATTTCAAAGCCATCAAACGTTAATAACATTTTATTACAGTTTTACTCTTTTACTAATTTATTTTCTGCTTTTAAAAGCTGAACAGTTTGTGTTGTTGCCGCTGTTACAGAAAGCGGCAGCACGATTATTATTCCAATAATTGGTATAAACAAAAACAGCATAAAAACAATACCGTTTCCTATTGCTAAACCTCTATTTTTTCTAACAAAAGCAATACTTTCTTTGTACTTAAAATGGCGTTCTAGTGTGTAGTCTATATTACCAAAACCAGTATAATAAGCTTGAATTAGTAATAATAATATTGCCGAAAAAATATTGACTACAGGAATAAATTTTAGCACTAAAAGTGGCACAGAAAAGAGTAATTCTCTTAATAAGTTTCTACCATTTATTCTAATACCTCTCCAAAGTTGTGCTTTAAAAGATGTGTTTCTGTGTTTATTATTTTTATTTTCTGTTAAATGAGTTTCAATTTTTTCTGAAACCGGACTCATAAATGGTGCAGAAAGCGCCATAACAATGTGTTTGTATAAAATAAACCCAATAACTACAATAATAATGGCACCAACAATTGTAGAAAAAGAAGTAAATGTTTCTTTTCCCCAATCCCAAATCCACACTTTAGCAAAAAAATTGCCTAGATTATCTGATAATCCATAAGCAGAAAAACCAATAATACTAGCTGTAATAATGCTTATTATAATTGGAATAAGAAAATATTTCCAAAGTTTTAATTTTGAAATTAATGCTAAAGTTCCTGTGTAAGCTTTAATACCTTTTAGTATGTTTTTAATCATTAAATAAGTGTATAATTAAACATAAATAAAAGACGCATAAAGTTTGATAAGTTACATTAATATTTACGCCTTGTATTCCTTAACAGCGTCTATAAATGCTTTAGCGTTTTCTAACGGAATATTTGGTAAAATACCATGACCTAAATTTACAATGTATTTGTCTTTACCAAATTCGTTAATCATTTGGTGAACCATTTTCTTTATCTCTGAAGGTGGTGAAAACAACCTTGTAGGATCAAAATTTCCTTGTAAAGTTATATTTCCACCAGTTAAATAACGTGCGTTTCTTGCAGAACAAGTCCAATCTATACCTAAAGCAGAAGCTCCAGATTTAGACATCTCACCAAGAGCAAACCAACAACCTTTTCCAAAAGCAATTACTGGTGTTTCGTCTTTTAAAGCATTTATTATTTGTTGGATATATTGCCAAGAAAATTCTTGATAATCTACTGGAGAAAGCATTCCTCCCCAAGAATCAAATACTTGAACAGCATTTACACCTGCTTTTACTTTTTCTTTTAAATAGGCTATTGTAGTATCTGTGATTTTTTGTAATAATTGGTGTGCAGCGATTGGATTAGTAAAACAAAATTCTTTGGCTTTATCAAAGTTTTTAGAGCCTTGACCTTGAACACAATAACAAAGAATGGTCCATGGAGAACCTGCAAAACCAATTAATGGAATGTCGTTGTTTAGTTTTTCCTTAGTCATTTTAATAGCTTCGTAAACATAGCCTAAGCTTTCTTTTACGTCTGGTACAATAACATTGTCGACATCTTTTTGAGTACGTACAGGATTTGGCAAATAAGGACCAAAGTTTGGTTTCATTTGTACTTCTATATTCATGGCCTGTGGAATTACTAAAATATCACAGAATAAAATAGCGGCATCCATTCCATATCGTCTAATAGGTTGAACAGTTATTTCACTTGCTAATTCTGGTGTTTGGCAACGTGTAAAGAAATCGTATTTAGCCTTTATCTCCATAAATTCTGGCAAATACCTTCCTGCTTGTCTCATCATCCAAACTGGTGGACGCTCAACGGTTTCTCCTTTTAATGCTCTTAAAAATAAATCGTTTTTAATCATAATCTACTCTAACCTTAATTGGTTATTACGTTAGTTATTGCAGAGAGTAAGGGATTCGAACCCTTGGTACCTTTGCAGGTACACTACCTTTCCAAGGTAGCACGATCGGCCGCTCTGTCAACTCTCTTTTTATATTTTATTTTCATTCTAGTTTTAAGCCAAAAAAGCTATACATAGTGTTCGTTAACCAATTCAATTACACTTTCAACAGTAGGAAGCTTAGCAACTCTAACATCTTTAAAATGTTTACTAGCCTCTTTTGCTGTAGAATCGCCAATACAAAACGCAATGGTATTATCTTCTACTGTATTTTCCTGTTTATAGCTTTTAACCGTAGATGGACTATAAAACATGACGCCTTCTACGTTACTATCTATTTTTATGCCATCAAATTTTGTTTGATAGGCCTCAATTTCGTTTACTTTTATATTGTTTTCTTCGAGAATATTAGGTAAATCGTCTAGTCTTAAATCACTACAGAAATAAGACACTTCGCTACCTTCCATGAATTCAACTAAATGTTCTGCTAATTTTTTAGCATTGTTTTCGCTGTGTTTTACTTTTCCTATTCTGTTTTCTACTAAACGTTTTGTTCGACGGCCAACACAGTATATGTTTTTAAATTGCAGTTCGATTGCAGAAAAGTTTGTTAGTAAAGCTTCTACAGCATTTTTACTTGTAATGACAACATTCTCAATCTCATTTTTTAAGAATCTTGGTGCAATTCTATTTAAGCTAATTTTAATAAAATCGCTACTTTTAGCATTTACTTTCTCATTAAACAATAAACGTTGATCTTCTGTAAAAGATTTTGTTGAATAGATATTTGTTGGCTTACTAGATTGTTTAATAGCATCCATTAATCGCTTACCTCCTTTATCTATAACGTAATTGGCACACCACTGAGCTAAATCGGTATGTTCGCCTAGCGCTTTTACACGTTCTACAGTAATTTTTTTAGTACCATTAGGACTTAATAAAACACCCTCAAAATAAACTTCTTCGTCTTTTATATAACATAGAGCACCAATAGGAGCAGTACATCCACCTTCTAATCGGTTTAAAAACTCACGTTCTATGGTTGTGCAAATTTCAGTCTCTTTGTCATTTATTTCTGCTAAAATATCGAGTATTTCATCATCTTTTTCTAAAGCAGTTGTCATAATTGCACCTTGACCAGGAGCAGGAACCATCCATTCTAAATTATCTGCTGTTTCTGGGCGCACGTCTAAACGACCAAGACCAGCTGCAGCAAATATGGCAGCATTCCAATGTTTTGTATTATTTAATTTTTCTAAACGTGTCGCCACATTACCACGAATATCTTCTATGGTATGTGTTGGATAACGGTTGAGCCATTGTGCTTTTCTACGTAAACTACTAGTTGCAATAACAGCTTCTCGTCCACCTAAAAATTCTTCAGTTCCTTTAAAAACGATGGTATCGCGAACATTACCACGTTTCATTACTGCGCCTTGAACAATACCTTTTGGTAAAATAGTTGGTACATCTTTTAGGGAATGCACAGCAATGTCTATTTCTCCATTTAGCATAGCAATATCTAGAGTTCTGGTAAATATTCCAGTAATACCAAGTTCGTAAAGTGGTTTATCTAAAACAATGTCACCAGTAGACTTTACAGGTACTAGAATTGTTTTATGCCCTAGGTTTTCTAATTGATTTCTTACTGCGTTGGCTTGATATAATGCTAACTCACTGTCGCGAGTTCCTATTCTAATTGTTCTAGACATTTTTTAGTGGTTCTAACTGAAATACTTTTTGAATAAGTTCCAGGCTTTCGTTTGTAGAAATGGCGTCTTCTTTTAAATGATGCGCGAAGTGATTTGTTATTTTTTGAATGAGTTTATTACTAATTAACTCTGCTTGCGCTTCGTTAAAGTCGGCATTTTTTTTACGTTGTGTCTCTAATTCTGTTTTTTTAAAGTCTTGTAATTTAATTTTTAAAGCTTTAATTGTGGGCGCAAATTTTCTTGTTTCTAACCAACTATTGAATTCTGTTTTTACGTCTTCAATAATACTTTCGGCTAATGGGATTTGTAGTTTCCTCTTTTGTAATGTTTCATCGGTAATTTGCGATAAATCGTCTAAATGAAACAGATTAACATTATTTAGTTCCTTAACGTTACTGTTAACGTTTTTTGGAATTGATAAATCTAAAATGAGTAATTCTTTTTTAGATTGAATAATATGTTTATCTATTGTTGGGTTTTGTGCTCCAGTGGCAACAATTAAAATATCTGAAGCATTAATTTCTTCTTGCAGATTTGCATAATCTTTTACAACTAAGTTAAATTTTCCTGCTATAGCCTCTGCTTTTCCTTTTGTTCTATTAATTAAGGTAATTTGTTCGTTTTTGGTATGCTTTACCAGGTTTTCGCAGGTATTTCTTCCTATTTTTCCTGTTCCGAAGAGTAAAATGTTTTTTTCTGAAATATGCTCTACATGTTTCATTATATATTGCACAGAAGCAAAAGAAACAGAAGTTGCACCTGAAGATATATTGGTTTCTGTTTTTATTCGCTTACTAGCTTGAATAACTGCATTTACCAAGCGCTCTATAAAGTGATTAAGTAAACCTTGTTTTTTTGAAGCTCTTGCAGCTGTTTTTAACTGACTTATTATTTCGAAATCACCAAGAATCTGGCTGTCTAAACCAGAACCAACCCGAAACATGTGAGAAACAGCTTCTTTATTTTTGTACACATAAGCCACTTTTTGAAATTCTTCTACTGTGCCCTTTGTGTTATCGCAAAGTAATTTTATAAGTTGAAAAGGATGTTCTGCAAAACCAAAAATCTCTGTTCGGTTACAGGTAGAAGTTACTATTAAACTCTCGATATTATTAGCTTTTGCTTGCTCTAACAGCATTTGTTTAGCCTCTTCACTTAGGCTAAAATTACCACGAATTTCAGCATCGGCTTTTTTGTAGCTTAAGCCAATGGCATAAAATGTTGTGCTTTTTGAGATGTTGTATTGTTTCATAAATCTAACTACAGCAAAAGTAATAGCTAAAAAATCTTAAAAACAACGATAAAAGAACTATTAATATCGATTCTGGTTTTTTTGCGTTGTTTTTTAATTATTTTCTTTTTAAGGACTATATTTGTTATGGAAACAAGCTTTTTTTGTTTTATAATTTAGAATAAATCTAAATAGTATTGTGACAAATTTAGAAAAGATAAGTAACAAAAGTATCGCTAGAGGTTTTTTTGTAGAAACACTTGCAGACGATGGTGTTTTTATTTTAACTCATCAAAATGAGACACAGGATGTTAAGGTTATAGAACGAGAAATTGATAGTCGTTATATTCAATTTCATTTTTGTGTTAAAGGTAATGCTCAATTTTTATTTAATAATGGTAATTATACCATAAATCTTGCTGAAGAAACTTCTTTATTATTATATAATCCACAACGTGATCTGCCTATTCACCTAGAAGTTAAACCTCATTCTTGGTTGGTATCTGTTATTATTTCAATAAAAAAATTTCATGGTTTATTTTCTCAAGAAGCCAATTATATTACATTTTTGAGTGAAGATAATCGTGATAAAAAATATTATAAAGATGGTAAAATATCACCATCAATGGCCATTGCACTAAATCAGTTGGTAAACTACAATCTTAACCATAGCATAAGAAACATTTATTTTAAAGCGAAAGCTTACGAGGTTTTAAGTTTGTATTTTAATAAAAGTGAAGATGCAGATATAGAACAATGCCCATTTTTAGTTGACGAGTCTAATGTTATAAAAATTAGAAAGGCTAAAGATATTGTAATATCAAGACTAGCAGAGCCACCAACGCTACAGGAATTAGCAAACGAAATTGGTTTAACACTCAAGAAATTAAAAGAAGGGTTTAAACAAATTTATGGAGATTCTGTTTTTAGTTTTTTGTTAGATTATAAAATGGAAGTAGCTAGAAAACTACTTGAATCTGGTACACATAATGTAAACGAAGTTGGTTTAAAAGTAGGTTACAGTACATCTAGCCATTTTATTGCTGCTTTTAAGAAAAAGTATGGGACAACGCCTAAGAAGTACGTGCAGTCTATTGGTTAGAGTTTTTGAGACAGAATACTAAATTAAAAAACACAAATACTTATAACCTACTTAAATAGGTTTTCAAGAAGTTTTATCTCCTATTTATGTGCTTTCTTGTTTTATACTTCACTAAGTCTAAAACATCATCTATTAGTTCTTCTTCTTTATCATTTTCATCTATGTATTTTCCACTGTAACTAGACTCAAAATATATATTTGTAACTAATTTGTTGTTTTTTTTTGTCTCTAAAAATGCAGCATAGTAAAGCTTACTCGAATCGTTATAGTCTTTCTTTTTAACCAATTTAAAAAAGTAAATGGTGCCTTTTTTATTGTTATCTGTTTCAAAAAATTTTTGGGCTAAAAAAGAAATGGAATCTCTTCCAGTTTCAATATTTACATCGCTAAAAAGATATGATTTTGCATACTTTAATTGAGATATCTCTTCCAATAAGTAAGGTTCTCTAAGTCCTAAATCATACAACTTATCTACCAATAGCGATTGATTTCTGTAATCGTAAAGTGTTTTGTTTTTAAGCTTAGCAGGAATTGGCTCTTTCGCTTTTTCTAATAAAACATAATAGGTGGTTAAAGCTTCTGCATTATCACAATCAATTAATTTCTCGAAAAAAGCTTTAGCTTGAGCTTCTTTTCTAAACGGGAAAATTAGCTTTACGTAGCTATAGAGTGAGCTATTTCTAGAGCCATAACCAGAGGCTTCACTTATACTGCGTTTAATTTCTATTTTACCATCGTTAATTATTGTTTTTTTATACTTTTTGTAGTCTTTAGATTTTACAATGCTACTGTCTTTTAGTTTTGCTAATAAATTATAAACTGGCTCTTTATACTCTTGAATACTTGTGTATTCTAAAAGTTCTGGAAATAAAGCTTTTTTAAGTGCTAAAGAGTCTTTATAGGTATAAAACAAAGAGCTAACAGCATATTGCTCGAGTGGTAAATCTTTACGCATGAGTGCTAAGACTTCTTTATTTAGCGTTCTGTCTTTTTTATTAAGAAAGGCCTTTAATATGGCGGTTTGAATTTTTGGATTAGAGTAAGACTCTGCATATAAATCTTTTAAAAACGGAACTGCTTTTTTCTCATCTAGTTTTATAAGCTCATTTATTAAATTTATTTTAATTTTCTCTTTGTTTTCTGGAAATTCAAAGTTTTTAACTAAGTCTATAATAGTATTCGTATGCGATGTATTGAATTTTAATAAATCGAATGCATTAAAAACAATACTGTCGTCTTTTTTTAGAGCTTCAAAAAACAGTCCTGTTTTATCTTTAAAAACAGACTTTCCCATTACGGTGTCTATTGGTTTAAACGTTTCATAAAAATTTGTAATAAATGGAGACGGATTAGTTATAGAATCGTTTAGTGATTTAATGGTATATAACACACCTTCTTTTAAAATATGCTTTACTTTAATTGATTTTGCACTAAGAGTATCTGAAAGTGTGTAACTATAGGTATAAATATTATCCTTTTTTGTTTTTTTAGTATGACCAATTTTTAATGGTTTAGTATTGTCTACATTATATTTTGATAATTTTGCATCATCCATTTCTTGCCACAAACTATCAATATCTGTGTACATTTGAAAGTCATGAAACTTAGTTCTACTTACATAAATCTGCTCATTAGCCTTAGAGTAGTAGCTTGCTTGTTTGGTCTCAGCTTCGTAGTCTTTGTTTTTATTATTGTTGTAGCTATTACGTCTTGATATTACAGGTTTTGTATTGGTTAATACAGTAAAATGCAAGGAAGTATCGGTTCTGGTTTCAAAACCATCATGAGTTGTTTTGTTAAACTTAAAGGAACTAAAAAAGGCTTTAGCTTTATTTTTCTCGAAACCAGAGTAGCCTAACAAATAATAACTTCCGTCTTTTACAATAGTTTTTAAATGGATTTTTCTTTTGGAAACCGAATCGAATGTAGCAATAGCCTCGTAACTTTTATAAGTTCTGTTATTATATTTGCCAGACATACTATCGTCTATTTTTAACTCCTTAAAAAAGTTTTCTGCTATGTATTTGGCTTCAAATTCGTCTTCTTCTATGTAATAAGTATCATGGTTTACAGATTCTTTTAAAAAATAATAATTTTCGCCAATATTGGCTTGAATTAATTTATTTCCAGCATTATTAAGATTGTCCTGTGTGTTAAATTTAGGTAAACGCACTTGGTATTTACCATATGGAGATTTAAAAGTTTCTATAATTTTAGAAGGTGTTTTAAACCGAATAGATTCGAAAAGCACTTTTTCATAATCTAAAACGTAATGTTTAGGACCTCCAAATTTTATAATTATAAGTTCTAAAGGTGTTTTGTAAATATGATACTTTTGGTAATCGCCTTTCTTTGTTTTGTTTAAAACGCTTAAGCCAGGAAAAGGACTTGTTATTATTTTTTTTGAAATAATATCGCCAGGAATATCTTCAAATAGAAAGTTCTCTAAACGCTCTAACGTAATGTTATCTTCACTTGGTAAAAACTCTAATAAATTAAACCTGCTTATAGTTAAAAAAGCACCATTAGTCATATCTGGTGAAACAGAGAATTTTTGACCATTATAGAAAAAATCTTTAAGGTCGTTAAAACTATTCATAGTTATAAAACCATCTGCTGTAGTGTATTCTTTTAAACTAGGTGGAGCAATAAAGTCTTCTATTTTTTGCTTTTGCTCTTGACCATTTTTTGTTTGTTCAGAAAGCAACGCTTTTACAGTATAACCTTTATCTCGAAGCGATTTAAGCATACCACGTTTTCCTGGTAAATGCGCAGCACCAACACCAGCAAAAACAGACTTATTCTGTATTATACTATCTAACTTTAACCATATTATCGTTACGAATAAACAACATATGCTCTCTAAAATATGGCGTGTTAGAGGCTTCACCAATAGAGTCTAAAAGTGCTAAGTTACGTTCGCGATAGGTGTTTTCTTGTAACAAATATGGGCTTTCTTTTTCATAAACCTCTGTAAGCCAAGGATCCATTTTTTTCTTGTAAGCATTTGTACTCGCTTTAGCTGTTAAGTACTCTGCCTCTTCTAAGTACTCTAGGCTTATTATAGATTTATTTTGCTTTTTTCCTGCTTGATAAATAAACATATCAAGATAGGTTTCTTCTTCAAAATTATCTAATTGCGAGTTTTTTCTATATAAATAGCCATTAAGCATTCTATTATCTTGCCTAATGGCTCCCCTAATTAAAAGTTCGTCTGGATGTTCTAAATTAAATAAAGAAGTGTAGAACCCATCTTTATAGTTACTACTAAAATTTTGAGGCGATAAAATTGCTGTTTTATAACTATGGTCTAACCAAGTAGATGGATCGCTTTCTAATGCAATAGCTTCACTTTTTTCAAGAGCTTCAAAAAAAACATCGTCTAATCTAAAGGCAACCTTTTTACTAACATGCATAGTACCATAGATGTAAGAGGATTGTTTTAAACCATTGCCAGAAATCTCCCAAAGTAAACTTTGTTCCTGTTCTTGAGAAAAACTAATAAACCCTATAAATAGAAAAAGCAATCGAAACGTTTTATGCATAGATTTGTTTTTGTGCGAATAGTAAATATATTTAATTCGTTTAAACTTAAAGTAAAATATAGAAATTTAACTTGTTTATAACATAACCAGCGTTTTAAACTATAGATAAATACCATTTAGTATTGTATTTTTGCTAAAAAGAAAAAGAAAGCAGATTTCTATCTTTACTGGAACAACTTCAGGAAAAAACGGAAATAAAATAAAGATAATTAATGAAAGGAGCACTACTCGTAAACTTAGGATCACCAGACAGCCCAGAACCTAAAGATGTAAAAAAATACTTAGGCGAATTTTTAATGGACGAACGTGTAATCGATGTGCCACTTTGGGCAAGAACATTACTAGTAAAAGGTATTATTTTAAATACAAGACCAAAAGCCTCTGCAAAAGCCTATAAAAAAATATGGTGGGAAGAAGGTTCGCCATTAATTGTATTGTCTGAGCAGTTACAGGAAAAAGTTCAAGAACACGTTGCTTTTCCTGTTGCACTTGCTATGCGTTATGGAAGTATGACTATTAAAAAAGGACTACAAGAATTGGTAGATAAAGGTTGTGACGAGGTGTTTTTGGTACCTTTATATCCACAATTTGCAATGGCAACAACAGAGACTATTTTAGTTTTAGCCGAAGAGATAAGACAAGCACATTTTCCAAACCTTAAAATAGAGTCTTTAAAACCTTTTTATAACAATCCAGAATATATTTCAGTCCTAGCCAACAGCATAAAAGAAGACTTAAAAGATAAAGAATATGAGCATTTGCTCTTCTCATATCATGGTATTCCAGAACGACATATACGTAAAAGCGATATCACTAAATCGCACTGTAAACCAAGCAATAAAGAAAATTGTGTCTGTTGCAAAACACCAAGCAAAGCACACGAATTTTGTTATAAACATCAATGTAAAGAAGTTACGCGTCTAGTTGGTGAGTATTTAGAATTGGAACCAGATACGTATTCTACTTCTTTTCAATCCCGTTTAGGTTTCGATCCTTGGTTACAACCATATACAGATAGAACCATAGAGCGTTTAGGTAAAAAAGGCATTAAAAATATGGCTATTGTAACACCTGCTTTTGTAAGCGATTGTTTAGAAACTTTAGAAGAAATAGCAATGGAAGGCGAAGAAATTTTCCACGAAGTAGGCGGAAAAGACTTTACTACTATTCCTTGTTTAAACACTAATAAAGATTGGGTAGTGTTTCTTGCAAAACAAATTAACGAATGGTCTAAAGCAAAAGTACAAGCTTAGAACATGGAATATTATTTTTACATAAAAGCCTTACACCTTATTTTTGTAATCACATGGTTTGCAGGATTGTTTTACATTCCAAGGTTATTTGTGTACCATATAGAATCTTCTCAAAAACCATCACCAGAAAAAGAGATACTAACCAAGCAATTAAAACTAATGTCAAAACGTTTATGGTCTATAATAGCATGGCCATCAGCTATTTTAGCAGTGTTTTTTGGGTTACTATTATTTTATTTAAATCCCTATTTAATACAAAACAGCTGGATGCAAGTAAAATTGGGTTTTATAGTTTTACTCATCATATATCATTTGCAAACACATGTTTATTATAAACAATTACAGAATGATGTTGTAAAAAAGTCATCTAATTTTATGCGTATTTGGAACGAAGGCGCAACCTTTATTCTATTTGCAGTAATTTTTTTAGTTTTATTAAAAAGTGCTTTCAATTGGATTTTTGGCGTCTTAGGTATTTTTATTTTAGGCCTACTATTAATGTTAGGTTTTAAGGTTTATAAAAACATTAGAAATACAAATCCAGAAGCCTAGTTTTTTTTGCATTCCCTAAAGGTCGTGTTTTACACTATATCTTTTTTTTGCATTTAGGCAACAAAAAAAAGGATGCCGTTTCAACCACTAACGCGAAATAGTGGTTCGATTATTGTTATCTTTAATGCAACAAAAAACAAATGAAGTTAAAAAAGCTGTCTTTACGAACCAGAATATTCATAGCCATGATTTTGCTGGTATTATTGTCTTCAATTTTAATTGCTGCAGTTTCTATATACCAATATAACGAAGAAACCCAAGACTATCACAAACAGCGTCTAGACAGAAAAGAAACCGCTATTATTAGAAGTTTAGATTTTGTTATTCGCGAAACTACATTTCCAGTAACAACAGCAAATGTGCCGCTAATTTTTAAAACTAAAATCTACGAAGTTGCAGAGGTACATAACATACAAATAAACCTGTACGATTTAGAAGGCTCTTTGCTTATTTCATCTAAAGCAGATATAAAACAAGAAGTTACCGAAAAATGTCTAGAACCAAACGTTTTAAATGCATTATCCAACACTGCAGAGCATCGTTTCGAAGAACGTCGAGAGGAAGAAGATAAAGCTTGGAGATCTTCTTATCTCTATATTACAGATGCAAAATTTAAAGATTTAGCAATATTAAATTTACCTTATTTAGAGAAAGATGATTTTCTAGCAAAAGAACTTGAAGAGTTTCTAGAACGGCTAGCGTATACTTCATTGCTTGTTATGCTTGCTGCAGTTGCACTTGCTTTTTTCTTGTCAAAATACATTACTAAATCGCTAAAAACCATTAGCGAAAAAATGAAGAATACGCGATTAGAGAAACGTAACGAAAAAATAAATATTAAAAACACAAGTGAAGAAATTGCAGTATTAGTGAACTCTTACAATAGCATGATTGACGAACTAGAAGAAAGTGCAGTGCAATTAGCTACAAGCGAGCGTGAACAAGCTTGGCGAGAAATGGCAAAACAAGTAGCGCACGAAATTAAAAACCCATTAACACCAATGCGTTTAAGTGTCCAAAGTTTTCAACGTAAATTTAATCCTGAAGATGAGAATATTCATCAAAAAGTAGATGAATATTCTAAAACGTTAATCCAGCAAATAGATACTATGAGTTCTATAGCAAGCGCCTTTTCTAACTTTGCGAAAATGCCAGCTCAAAAAAACGAAATGCTTAATGTTGTTGAGGTTGTAGATTTAACACTCGATATTTTTAACGAAGACTACATTACGTTTCAGTCTAATACACAAGAGATTATAGCAAAATTTGATAGAACACAACTTATTAGAGTTATTACAAATTTAATTAAAAATGGCATTCAAGCGATTCCTCAAGACAAGCAACCAGAGATTCTTGTTAATGTTTCAGACGAAAATAATTTTGTTAAAATTACAGTTTCAGATAATGGAATTGGTATAACCGATGAAAATAAATCAAAGATTTTTGAACCTAAATTCACCACAAAATCTAGCGGAATGGGATTAGGCTTGGCTATGGTAAAAAATATTATGGAAACTTATGGAGGAACAATTACCTTTGTAACAGAAAAAGGCAAAGGCACAATTTTTACGGTGGCTTTTCCTAAAAATTAAAACGTTCTCGATACAGAATTCTTAAAAAAGAATTTTACTAAAACTGATAGATCAATTTATTTTGTCACTTCGAGTAATTTTTGAAGCACGAGAAAACAGTAACAATAAGCCAAATAAAATAAAAAACAACATTTTATATGACATACGAAAACATACTTTCAGATTATCAAAATGGTATTACAACTATAACCATAAATAGACCTTCAAAATTAAACGCTTTAAACAAAGCAACCATAGAAGAACTTCATGAAGCTTTTAAAGCGGCAAATAATGATAATGAAACTAAAGTAATCATTATCACAGGAAGTGGCGAAAAAGCCTTTGTTGCAGGAGCAGATATTAGTGAGTTTGCAAACTTTAATATAGAGAATGGAGGTAAGCTAGCTGCAAAAGGGCAAGAATTGTTGTTCGATTTTGTAGAGCATTTAAGCACTCCAGTAATAGCAGCAGTTAATGGCTTTGCACTTGGTGGTGGTTTAGAATTGGCAATGGCAGCACATTTTAGAGTGGCCAGCGATAATGCAAAAATGGGATTGCCAGAAGTCTCATTAGGTGTAATTCCTGGTTATGGAGGTACACAACGTCTACCTCAACTAGTAGGTAAAGGTCGTGCTATGGAAATGATTATGACAGCAGGAATGATAGATGCAAATACAGCCAAAGATTACGGTTTGGTTAACCACGTAGTAACACAAGAAGAACTAATACCATTGACCAAAAAAATTGCCAGCAAAATCATACGTAATTCTACAGTCGCAATTAGTAAAGCTATAAAAGCAGTTAATGCTAATTATCAAGATGGCGTTAATGGTTATGAAACTGAAATAAAACAATTTGGAGATTGTTTTGGTACCGAAGACTTTAAAGAAGGTACAACAGCTTTTTTAGAAAAACGTAAGGCTGAATTTCCTGGGAAATAAGACTTAAATTAAATTTAACCTCATGGTAATATTTATTATGAGGTTTTTTTATTTCTCACCTTTACATTCCGCAAAAAACTGCTCTAAAAAGCCAATCATATAATCATGGCGTTTTTTTGCTATTTTTTTACCAGAATTGGTGTTCATTTTATCTTTTAAAAGTATTAGCTTCTCGTAAAAATGATTAATTGTTGGCGCAGTAGAGGCTTTATACTCCGCTTTTGTTAAATTAAGATTTGGGGTAATTTCTGGATTATAGATAGCTCTATTTTTAAAGCCACCATAGTTAAAGGCACGTGCAATACCAATGGCTCCTATAGCGTCTAGTCGGTCTGCATCTTGTACCACTTGTAATTCTAGAGAATTAAAAACATTTGTTTTTTCAATACTAGAACTAAAAGAAATGTTTTCTATAATTTTTATAACGTGTTCGATAATTACAGAATCTACACTTTTTTCAAACAGAAACTTCCTTGCTTTTTTAGGACCTACAGTATCATCTCCATCATGAAATTTACTATCGGCAATATCATGTAATAAAGCACCTAAAGCAACAATTTCTATATTTACGGTTTCATTTTTAGCAATAAGCATTGCATTATTATAAACACGCTCAATATGAAACCAATCGTGACCACCTTCTGCATTAGCCAATTCTTTTTTTACAAAAGCTTTGGTAGCTTCTATTAAATCGTAATTCATGCTATAACTTTGCAGGATCTACCCATTTAAATTGAAATGAATTTTCAGGTATTTTAATACGTTCAGACAAACGATACATTCTAGGAGGCAGTTTCATTAAATAATCTCTAGCTTTTTCAGCTTCTTCATTTAAACCAGTAATTTTTCCAATCTCCCAACGATCAATAAGTTTTTGTAAAATATCGACATAATCGTTAGATGTATAAACACCAATACGTTGAGCAGTATTCGAGAATTCTTCGAAAGCAGAACCTATTTGGCCACCAGATTCTCTTAAAAAATGTGCTGGCATAGCAATTTTTCGTTTCATCATGTCATGAAAAGCCATCATCATTTGGTTTGGATCTACAGTAAAGATGCGTTCTACAAATTCGCTGTAAGCGTGATGGTGTCTCATTTCGTCTCCAGCAATAATTTTACACATTTTAGCTAATTGTTTACTCCCTTTTTGCTTAGCAATTTTTGCAACACGATTGTGCGAAACATAGGTTGCTAACTCTTGAAAGCTGGTATAAACAAAGTTCTTATAAGGATCTCTTCCTGTACCAATATCATGTCCATCTGCAATAAGGTGTTGCGTGGTCTTTTCAATCTCTTTCATATTAACTCTCCCAGAAAGATATAAGTATTTGTTAAGCACATCTCCATGACGGTTTTCTTCACCTGTCCAATGTCTTATCCACTTAGACCATCCATTGGCTTCTATTTGGTCTATACCTTCAACATCCATGAGCCAAGATTCGTAACTTGGTAAAGCTTCTTCGGTAATCATGTCACCAACCAAAACCACCCAAAAATCATATGGGAGTTCTTTAGAAAGCTCCCTAATTTCTCTAACCTCTTCAAAAAAAGAATCTTTTGTAGAGTCTGGTAAAAAATCTGTAGGCTGCCAAATGGTATCAATAGGAATCAAATATTTTTCAATAAGAGAATCCACATCCTTTTCAAGATGTTGCATCACTTCTAATCTTACATTTTTTAATGACATATTATTATATTTTAACACTGTTTTTTATTGTTGATTCTAAATGTAAAAGAAGCTTATCTGTAGAGCTAAAGTCTTTTGCACGAATTGGTTTGTGTACTGTAAACGTTATGTGGTTGCCTGTTCCCATTGGAAATTTACCATAGCGCAACGTTTTCCATGAGTTATTAATTGTTAATGGCACAATCATAGCACTTGGAATATATTTTATTAAGGTTTCTAAGCCTTTAGTTTGAAATGGTTTTGGTTTCCCATCTCTACTTCTGGTGCCTTCAGGAAAAATAACAGCTGCACGATTTGTAGACTCTATATAATTTGCAAATTTTTTAATAGCTACAATGGCTTGTCTTGGATTTTTTCGGTCTATTAAAGCAGAGCCTCCTTTAAGCAAACTGTAAGATACACTTGGAATACCTTTGCCTAATTCTTTTTTACTCACAAATTTTACATGATGCTTTCTAAAATACCACATAATTGGTGGAATATCTGCCATACTTTGGTGATTAGACACAATTATAAGAGGTTGACTAGTACTTAGCTTATATGGATTTATTAATGTATGCCAATTACCTAAACAATTTATACATCGCATTAAACAAAACTGTAAAAGATCTGCACTTTTTCTGTGCGCATTGTAGCCAAAGCCATTAAAACATAACCATTGTATGGGATGAAATATAAGTAAACACAATCCAAAAAAAAGGAAATATATACAGGTTAATGGATAAGCTAATAGTTTTCTCATTTTTAATAAAAATCTATATTCCAAAAATAGAAAAACCACGTTTAACAAACGTGGTTTTTCTATAATACTTGGTTTAAAACAAGCTAATTAAGTTGTTTTAAAATAGGTGTTAGCAATGCTCGTTGTAAGCATCCATAAGGTTTTCTGCAATTAGTTCTGCAGAACGACCTTCAATGTGATGACGCTCTAACATGTGTACTAATTCTCCATTTTTAAATAAAGCCATACTTGGCGAACTTGGAGGAAAAGGAACCATATGCGCTCTTGCTTGGTTTACTGCTTCTTTATCTACACCTGCAAAAACAGTGACGATAGTAGTAGGTTTTTTATCGTTTTTTAAACTCATTTTTGCGCCTGGGCGTGCATTTGCTGCAGCACAACCACAAACCGAATTTACAACTACTAATGTAGTCCCTTCTTTTTTTATAGCTGCATCTACTGCCTCTACAGTGTGTAATGCTTCAAAACCTGCGTTTGTTAAATCTTCGCTCATAGGTTTTACTAATTCTGCTGGATACATATCTTTTATAATTTATATTATTATTCCATTTATGCAAAGTTAATCAAAAACTGTGCAATAATTATTATTGCTTACTCATATAACACTTATGGTGCCATAAGGTCAGGCTATCACTACTTAAGCTTTACTTGGCATTTAAAAATAAAGTTTATATTGAGTATAGTTTAATTTTTAAGTTGTTAATGGGTTTATTTATCAAGTGACATAGCGAACCATACTAATTGACAACTAACAAAGTATTATATTTACAATCTTAAAATTTTAGTTATATCAATGAATGGATTAAAATGGATTGGCGTCACCTTAGGTTGGTCTTTTGGTGGACCAATAGGTGCAATAATAGGATTGCAATTGGTAGTATAGGCGATGCTTTCGCATCTGGTAAAGGCGGTTTTTTACTAGGTGATGGAGACCATCCGTTTGGCAGCCAACAATCACGACAAGGTAGAAGACCTCAATACGAACAAAGACCAAATTATAGAACACAGCAAGAACGACGTGACCAAACAACTTCTGGAGATTTTGAAGTAAGTTTACTGGTTTTAGCATCTGTAGTTATAAAAGCAGATGGTAAACAAGACCAACGCGAATTAGATTTTGTGCGTAAAGAATTTGTAAAAATGTATGGCAAAGAGAGAGCTAATAAAGCCTTCGATTTGTTTAAACGAGTAAGCCAGCAAACCATACCATTACGTAAAGTATGCTTACAAATTCAGCACATGATGGATCACTCGTCTCGTTTACAACTCATACACTTTTTGTTCGGTATTGCAAAGGCAGATACAATGGTAACTGATGACGAAGAACTTCAAATTTTTACCATTGCAGGTTATCTAGGTATAAGTTCTCGCGATTATAATAGTATAAAAGCGATGTTTTATAATAGCAGTAATAATGCTTATAAAATTTTAGAAATCGATAAATCTGCTTCAGTAGACCAAATTAAAAAAGCTTACCGCACAATGGCCAAAAAATACCATCCAGATAAAGTAGAACATTTAGGAGATGAGCATAAAAAAGGAGCCGAAGATAAATTTAAACAAGTTCAAAAAGCTTACGAGCAGTTGCAGAAAGAACGTGGGTTTTAATGAAGAAGTTAATTATTATTTTTTTTTTTTAATATTTCATTGTATGCACAAGAGTGTGATTATGAAGAATATTATCAATTGGTTAGTCTAGCAAAAAAACAAACTGATCAAAAAGACTATATCCAAGCCAATTCTAATTTCAAAAAAAGCTTTTTTAAAAGTTGATTTTCCTTTAGGTAAAGATTTAGGCTATGCATTGCTAGTTGCACAAAAAACAAATGATGACAGCTTGGCAATGGAAATTTCTATAAAGCTTGCAAAAGGTGGAGTCCCAATTCGATATTTTACGCATCTCTATAAAATGAGTTGGTATAAAGATTTTAAAGAAAACTTTAAAACCTATACCTCTTTTTTCAAGTCGAATTATAATCAAGAGTTAAAAGATAAATGGATAGACTTAATTTTAAAAGACAGGTATTTTAACAAAGAAAGGTACCATGCTCACAGAGAAGGGGAAATAGATATAAGTTTAGAAGAACTTATTAACGAAGCATCCATGATTTCTAAAGAATTAAAAGGTATGGTTAATGTTTATGGTTTTCCACACGAAAAACAAATGGGTTACCTATATATTAAAGGTCAGAATAGAATAAGTGACTATCCTATAGATATTGTTTTAAGACATATTTATCAAAGAGGCGAACTGATTTTTGAAAATAAGGAAATAGATAATTTTATTTGCGCGGGCAATTTAAGAACAAAAGAAAATATTTCTCAGGAATCTATAGGATTATGGTATGGTCTAGGTTTAAAAAATGTGATGACGAAATTTTACAACAGATACAGTAAATACTAACCTCTAAACAAAAAGAAATCATCTTTCATATCTTCAATCTGCGCATCTCGATTTGTAATAATGTAATCGATAGCTTTAGAGGTGAAAGTGTCTCCTTTTTTTGTAAGTGAAACAATATTTTTATCAACTACAATCATATTATTTTTAAGCGCTAATTCTAGTACAGCTTTAGCTCTTACTCTTTGCCAATTAATATGCTCACGTAAATGGTTAACATGCCTTTCTTCTAACTCAGTATGGTTTTTTAAATGCAATAAAAAGGTTAATAAAGAGACTTCGGCACGTTGTTGTTTTTCGCGATATAGCACTGCAATTACACCTTTACTAGGTGCAAATAAATACACAAATAAGAAAATTAAACCTAACATTGTTGTAATTGAACCAGCAATAGAAGCATCTAACCAATGTGCAAACCAATAGCCAGAAATAGCACTTAACACACCAAAACCAATGGCAAGTGCTAGCATTTTTTTTAAATCTGTGGTTAATAGATATGCGGTTGCAGCAGGCGCAATCATTAAAGCGACTACTAAAATAGCACCAACAGCATCAAAAGCACCAACGGTTGTAACCGAAGCGACACTCATTAATCCATAGTGTATAATTGCTGGCGAAAAACCAAGAGAAGCTGCTAATCCAGCATCAAAAGTACTTACTTTTAGTTCCTTGAAAAAAGCAATTAAAAGCGTAATTGTTATAAATAAAATAACACCAATAATCCATAAGGCTTTTGGGCCAACATCTGTACCTAGAATTAATAATCTATCGAAAGGAGCGAAAGCTAATTCGCCTAATAAAACTGCATCTACATCTAAATGTACATCATTAGCGTTTTTAGCAATTAAAATAACACCAATACTAAACAAAGCCGGAAATACTAACCCAATAGCTGTATCTTCTTTTACCAAACCTGTTTTTTGAATATATTCTACCAAAACGACTGTAATAATACCAGTAAAAGCTGCAAAAAGAATTAGTATTGGAGAGTTGAGGTCTTGTGTTAAAAAGAAACCAATAACAATGCCTGGCAAAATGGAATGACTAATAGCATCGCTAATCATTGCCATTTTTCTAAGCACTAAAAAAGTGCCTGGAATAGCACAAGCTATAGAAACCAAACTTGCAATAATTTGTATTTCTATTTGAGCGTTATTCATTGTCTGTAGATTTTTTAGTGTATAAATTTGCGGCAGTTTCAAAACCAATTTTGGTTAAACTCCACATACTGCCTTTAATTTCCACATAATTTTTTTCTACTAATTTTTGAAGTGTAGAACGCGTATAACCTTGAAAATTATTTAGTAGTATAATAGCATGAGGATGCGAAATATCATCATGTGTTTCTGCAATATGATGCATGAAAGCAAGGGTTTTATGAAGCTCTAAATCACGCCTATTTTTAATAAACCGGATTTGTTTAAATAACAAACCACGACTTGGAGAAAACACAAACGAAAAGAAAACAAAAACAGAAGCCACCAAAACAATTACTGGACCTGTAGATAAATTGGTTTGACTTGCACTAATGGCTGTTCCAAAAACACCAGAAAACGCGCCAAAAATAGCAGCTAAAAACACCATAGTTGCTAAACTATTAGTCCATTGTCGTGCAGCTGCAGCAGGTGCTAAAAGCATGGCACTCATTAAAACAACACCTACAGTTTGCAAGCCTAAAACAATGGCTAAAACAATAAAACTAGTAATTAATATATCAATAAATTTAGTATTAAAACCTAATGTTGTGGTGTAGTCTGCATCAAATAATAAAAGTTTAAATTCTTTCCAAAACAGTAATAATACAAATAAACATAAGCCTGTTACAATCGCCATCATCCAAACATCACTTTCTACTAAAGTGGCTGCTTGTCCAAATAAATATTTATCTAATCCTGCTTGATTGGCATTGGGTTGTTTTTGAATAAACGTTAACAATAACATACCAAAACCAAAAAACAAAGACAAGATCAAACCTAAAGCGGTATCACTCTTTAAGTGTGTTTTTTTTACAATACCTCTTATCCAAAACGTACCAATTAAACCACTAACCAAAGCACCTAAAAGCAATGTGTTAGTGTCTTTAGCTCCAGTAATTAAAAATGCAATGGCAATACCTGGTAAAGCAGCATGAGAAATGGCATCACCAAGTAAACTTTGTTTTCTTAATACAGCAAAGCTACCAAGCATTCCTGTTACAGCTCCTAAAATCGCTGTTCCAAGTGTAATGGTTCTTAATGTGTAGTCTGTGAAAACTAATTGAAAATATTCTGTTATGTCCATTTTTGTCATTCCTGTAAAAAAAGGAATTTACTTTATTTTTTTTGTTTTGTCAGTTCGAATAATTTCGATTTTTTCGAAATGGTATCGAGAATTTTTTTTTAAGACTTCTCGATACAATTTTCTCGTGCCTCAAAAATCACTCGAAGTGACATTCTTTTTATTTCATAGAATAAGCACTCAATACTGAGACTACCAACTGTAAATTGAATACTTTTTTACTCCTGAATGCTAACTTTATAGTTTATACCATAAGTCTTCGTTAAATTATCATCGTTAAAAATATCTTTTACTGGACCTGTCGCAATTTTCTTTACATTTAAAAACGTTACCCAATCAAAATATTCTGGAACGGTTTGTAAATCATGATGTACAACAATAACAGTTTTACCTGCTTTTCGTAATTCTTTTAAAATATTAATAATTGTAATTTCTGTTGTAGCATCAACACCTTGAAAAGGCTCATCCATAAAATAAATAGAAGCATTTTGTACTAAAGCACGCGCTAAAAAAATACGTTGTTGTTGTCCACCCGATAACTGACTAATTTGTCTGCCTTTAAAAGCCAACATGCCTACTTTTTCTAAAGCCTCTAAAGCCGCTTTTTTGTCTTTTTGTCTAGGCCTTTTTATCCAACCTAAGCTTCCATAAGTTCCCATCATAACAACATCTAAAGCTGTGGTTGGGAAATCCCAATCTACACTTCCTTTTTGTGGTACGTAAGCTACCAGTTGGAGTTGTTTTTTGTAAGGTTTACCATATATAGAAACACTTCCAGCAATAGGTTTTAAAATACCAAGAATTGCTTTTATAAGCGTCGATTTACCAGCTCCATTTGGCCCAACAATAGCCATTAAAACACCTTCAGGAATTTCTAAATCGATATCCCAAAGAACTGGCTTATAATTATAAGCGACTGTAAGGTCATCTACTTTTACTGCTATGTTTTTATCCATTATTTTAATGCATTAACAATTGTATTCACATTATCCTCAAACATACCAATATAACTACCTTCTATTGTTCCAGCATTTCCAAGGGCATCAGAAAATAAAGTACCACCAATAATAACATCGTGACCTTTAGATTTTACTGCAGCTTGTAAAGCTTCAATAGTACGTTTTGGCACTGAGCTTTCTACAAAAATGGCTTTTACTTTGTTTTCTTTAATAAAGGCAGCTAGTTTTTGAACATCTTGAACTCCAGCTTCTGTAGCAGTACTTAAGCCTTGTAATCCCACAACATTAAAACCGTAGTTTTTTCCAAAGTAATTAAAAGCATCATGTGCTGTTACTAATATTCTTTTTTCCTTAGGGAGTGTTGCAATATTAGTTTTAACTTTTGCTTGTAATTCATCTAATTTCCTAAGAAATTGTGTTTCATTTTTAATAAAATATACTGCATTTTCAGGATCTTTTTCAGATAAAACGACTGTTACTTTTTTCGCAAACTGCTTAAAGAAATCAATATTAAACCATACATGTGGATCGTAATTTGAAGCAAAATAATCTGAACCTATTAATTGAGATTTGTCTAAAATGGCACCAAGCGCGATAGGTGTTTTTGTCTTACTTCCCATTTTTTCGAACACTTCAACCAACTTACCTTCCAAATGGAGCCCGTTATAGAAAATAATATCTGCGTTAACTAATTTAGTAACGTCACCTTCACTGGCTTTATATAAATGCGGATCGACACCACTACCCATTAAACCTTGAACATTTACTAAATCGCCACCAATATTTTTAACTAAATCTGTAATCATTGTAGTTGTTGTCACAATATTTAGCTTACCGTTTTCTTGTTTTGTATTGTTTTTACAATTAAATAATAATATTGTAATTACAATTAAAAGTAAGTTTTTTTTCATTTTTAAAATTTAAGATTTTGGAATTCTAAAACTAAATCCGGCACTTATTAAAATATCTTGACCTTTTGTTAAACTAGAACCTATAGTTGCGTCTAATTGAAAGTTGTTAGAAATTAAATAAGTAAGTCCAGTATCCCATAGATGATTGGCTTTATTGTTTTCTGGTAAATCACCATAAAATTCTATGTAAGCACCAATTTTATTATTAAAACTATAGCCATATGAAACAGAATAGAGGTATGCTGCTTGTGCATTGTCATTTTCCCAAGCTGCACCTAAATTATAAGATAAACTAGATTTTTCACTCAACGTGTGAGAAAAAGCAAACCTAAAATCTACACCAGTATTTTTTGGTCTTATTTCTTTATTAACCGAAAAAGGTAAGTATAAATGACCCAAAAACCCTATTTCTGGCATTATACCTTTTTCTTCGTTTATTCTAGTTTTAAAACCTATAAGCAATGGCGAAAAGCTTGTAACCGACTCAATTTCATTACCATTAAATCTTGTTTTACTATTGGTATAATTGTAGCCTAATCTTAGTTCTAAATTATCTAGTAAACCATATCGCATTAACATAGTATTGTATGTAAAATCTTCCGTTTTAATATTATTTTCTTCAAAACTTTCGTAAAATGTACCAGTCTCTATTTGTAAAAATCCTTTAGGCATAGCAGTTGAAGATTCTGTTGCATCTGGTCTGTCTGTTATTAATGCACCAAGAGCGCTATCCTCTTGTGCGAAAGTAAAAGTAGCACCTACAAGAGAAAATGTAAAGGTTAAGATTTTAAGTGGTTTAATTAATTTCATTGACGTAAATAATATTTGTAAAGTCTTCATTAAGAAGAATTGTACTGTTATTAATAGATATTTGAGTCATTTTATTTTTACTGAATTGCTTTGTAACTAATACATTATTCCCATATTTAAGTCCGTTTAGTGCACAAAAATCGAAGAATTCTTTATCGTCACTCATTAAGCGCGAAATAATGTAATTCTTTCCTTCTTTGGTATTAGATAAACTTATAGAAGTATCTATAGTTGTAATTTCTCCATTTGCGTTTGGAATAGGATCTCCATGAGGATCGAACTTAGGATTGCCTAAATAATCACTAATTTTATTAGCTAAAAAATCAGAAGTTTCATGTTCTAAAAGTTCAGCTTCTCGATGTATTTCATGTAAAGACATTTCGAAAGTTTTATGTAAAAAAGCTTCCCATAGCCTATGCTTTCTAATAACATTTAAGGCTAATTTTTCTCCGGTTTTTGTTAATTTTAAGGCTTTGTATTTTTCATAGTTTAGTAAGTTTTTACTTGCTAAACTCTTAGCCATATCTGTAGCTGCAGCATTACTAATACCAAGAAGTTTGGCTATATTACCAGGCTTGGTGTTTTTAACATCATTAATTTTGTTTTTGTAAATAGCTTTTACAAAATTTTCTATTGCTACAGACATTTTAAATATTTTTTTAAGCTTACTTAAATTTACTTCAAAGGTAGCTAAAATAATTTAATTTTGTTGTGTTTGGCATGATTTGAGTTATATTTAGTTCCTAAAGACATATTAATTAACAGACTCCTTTCTTTAAAGGATGAAAAAAATATTTTCAATGAAAAATTTATTATTTACAATTACAATATTGTTTTCAGCTCTTGTATTTTCTCAAGACTCAACATCTATAAAAGCAGAAACGCCAAAAATTATCTCAAAATTAATGTATGGTAAAACCATTGCTTTTGAAGATTTAGCATTTAAGTTTGTAGCTGTAGAGAGCGATTCGCGCTGTCCAAAAGGCGTGCAATGTATTTGGGCTGGTGAAGCAATTGTATTAATTGATGTATTTAAAAAAGGAAAAAAAGTAGAGCAAAAACGTATTGTGTTTTCACCAACAGCTCAATTAGAAAATACAATAGGAAACTTGTTTTCTTCAGAAAAACTAAAAATTTCAGGATTTAATATTGCACCTTATCCAGAATATAGAAATACAATTAAACCTGAAGAGTATTATATTCAGGTTGAAGTTTGGGAGTAATTAATGACAGCCACAATCATCTGTTCCACAAGCTTTTTTAGTTTTCTTTTTCCAGAAAAACTTCTTTATTAAAAATGCAAGTGCAAAGCCTAAAATTATAAATACAATAATATTTTGAAGGATAGTACTCATTTTATTTCAAAAATTGAAAGGCTATTAAACCAGCAATATAGGCAATAGCTGTCATTATTGTAAATTGATAAATTGGCCATTTCCAGCTGTTTGTTTCCCGTTTTACAATGGCTAAAGTACTCATACACTGCATGGCAAAAGCATAGAATAAAAGCAGCGAAATTCCAGAAGCAAAATTAAATAAAGGGCCTCCAAGAATTGGGTTTACTTCTCCTGCCATTCTGTTTTTTATGGTCTCTTCGTCGTCACTGCCTACACTATAAATTGTAGCTAAAGTTCCTACAAAAACCTCTCTAGCAGCAAAAGAACTTACAATAGCTATACCTATTTTCCAGTCGTAACCTAAAGGCCTAATGGCTGGCTCTATAGCTCTTCCAGTAATACCTATAAACGAATGTTCGAGTTTATGTGATGCTATTTTATGTTGTAAATCATCTTCGCTTAAATTTTGATGCGCATATTTTTCTATTATAATACTTTCTGCATTATTAAATTGCTCACCTGGTCCATAAGATGCCAAAACCCAAAGCACGATTGAAATAGCTAAAATTATTTTACCAGCACCAAAAATAAAGGCTTTCGTTTTTTCTAAAACGGTAAGCGCAACATTTTTTAAAAGTGGTACTTTATAGTTTGGCATTTCTACCACAAAAAAGGTTTTACTTTTAATTTTTAGAATTTTATTTAAAATCCATGCAGACCCAACTGCTGCACCAAAACCTATAAGATAAAGCAACATTAGTGTTAAAGCTTGGTAGCTTAAACCCAATATTCTACCTTCTGGTATAACTAATGAGATAATAATTAAATACACTGGAAGCCTAGCAGAGCAAGTGGTAAAAGGCGTTACTAGAATGGTTATTAAACGCTCTTTCCAGCTTTCAATATTCCTAGTAGCCATAATGGCTGGAATTGCACAAGCGGTTCCAGAAATTAATGGTACAATACTTTTGCCGCTTAAACCAAAACGACGCATTATTCGGTCCATTAAAAAGACTACACGACTCATATAGCCACTTTCTTCTAAGATGGCAATAAACAGAAATAGAAAGGCAATTTGTGGAATAAATATTACAATACCTCCTAATCCAGAAATTATGCCTTCAGCAATTAAATCTGTTACTTTTCCACCACCAGGAAATGTAGCTTTTACCCAATTACTTAAAGATGCAAAGGAAGAATCTATCCAATCCATTGGAATGCTAGACCAATCATAAATGGCTTGAAAAATAGTTAAAAGGATAAGAAAGAAAATAACGTAGCCCCAAATTTTGTGAGTAAGAATACGATCTAATTTTGCACGAACATCTGTGGCTTGTGATGCATCTATAGTTTGTCCTTTCTTTAATACATTATTAATAAATTGATACCTTTTTATTGTTTCTTTTTGTTGAAGCTTTTTTAAATCGCCTTTTGCTTTTGTTTTAAAGCTTGAGATGGCTTCAATCTCTTTTCTATCTGTTTTACCAAAGTTTACATCTTGGGTTATAACTAACCATAATTTATATAGTAACTGATTAGGAAAAGTTTTACGAAGACTATTAAAATACTCTACATCAATTTCTGAAGCATTTAAACAAGGTTTAATAGACAACTCTTTAAAGTTGCTTATTTGTTGTTTTAAAAGGTCTATACCTTCATTTTTTCTTGTGCTAACAACAACAATTTTAGTCTCTAATTGTTCTTCTAGATATTCAAGATCAAGTGTAATTCCCTTTCTTTTCATTCGGTCTGCCATATTAACAACCAAAAGGCAAGGGATTTCAAGGTCTTTTATTTGTGTAAAAAGGAGGAGATTCCTTTTTAAGTTTTCGACGTCACTTATAACAACTGCAACATCAGGAAAATCTTTATCGTTTTTATTTAAGAGCAGTTCTATAACTACATTTTCGTCTAAAGAAGAGGCGTTTAAACTATATGTTCCTGGCAAATCTATAATATGAGCTTTAACACCACGTGGCAATTTACACAAGCCTTCTTTTTTTTCAACAGTAATACCAGGATAATTTCCAACTTGTTGGTTTAAGCCTGTTAAAGCATTAAAAACAGATGTTTTACCAGTGTTTGGGTTTCCAATTAGTGCTACATTTATTTGCTTACTCATCTACTAAGTCTATTAAAATATGAATAGCTGTTTCTTTTCTAATAGCTAAATGACTACCATTAATATTGAGGTACAATGGATCTGAAAATGGAGCAACTTGTACCAACTCTACAAAATTGCCAGGAAGGCAACCCATTTCAAGTAGTTTTAATGGTATTAATTCTGATGAAACATCAATAATTACACCTTTTTCTCCTCGTTTTAAATGTGCTATTGTGTGCTGCAAGCTTATTTAGATTGATTTTAAAGAAGCAAAAGTAAGTGAAAAAACTTTAGTTAAAAAATTGTAAATAAAGAAAGCGTTATTTCTCCATGCTTTTTAACTTTTTAATGTCCTCAAGTAGTTGTGAAATAGCTTTTGGGTCTGTACCATCGTAGAAACCACGAATTTGATGTTTTTTATCGATAAGCATAAAGTTTTCTGTATGTATCATATCAAATTGGTCGCCATTACCATCGGTCTTTACAGCTAAATAACTTTTTCTAGCGAGTTCGTAAATTTGCTTTTTATCTCCTGTTACTAGGTTCCATTTAGAATCATTTACACCTTTTTTAGTAGCATATTTTTTTAATTGTGCCACACTATCTATAACTGGAGTTACAGAATGTGAGAGTAGCATAACATCATTATCATTTAGTATTTCTTTTTGAATATCTCGCATATGGTCTGTCATTATCGGACAAATAGTTTGACAAGTGGTAAAAAAGAAATCGGCTACATATATTTTATCCTTATAATCGTTTTGAGTAATCGTTTTTCCATTTTGGTTCGTCAAACTAAAATCTGCAATCTTATGGTATTTTTTCACATGTTGAATAGTGCTATCTACTAAGGATGTTTCAACATTATTAGGTTGATATATTGGTAACGGTTTTTCAACGTTTAAAACAGTATAAATAATATAAACAATTATTGCTGATAGGATTGAAAACCCAATGGCAAATTTTTTATAGTCTTTGAAAAAAGAAAGCATAAAACAAATTTTAATAACAAAATTACAACTTATTTTAAGGTCTTGCGGTAACAATAGTCACATAAATAAAAATTTAAAAATTGTAATTTTAATTTTTAAAACTACTAAAATGAGACATTACCTTTTATTAATCACCTTGTTATTTTTTAATCACATTTTTTCACAAACTTTTAACCAAGATTTGAATACAATTATTGAATCAGAATCCAAATCTGCATCAAATAGGATTTATAATCATAGAGTTAATATGAATACAGGAAATTATGATGTTACATATCATAAATTAGAGTTTACTTTAGATCCAAGTGTAGCAAGTATTTCAGGTGTTGTTACAACGCATTTTGTAGCAAAAGAAAACATGTCTGAAGTAACTTTTGACTTAACAGATAATATGATTGTTTCTCAAGTTTTACAGGATAGTAATGCTTTAACATTTGTACAGAATACAGATGATGAGTTAGTAATAACATTGTCTCAAAATTTAAATCAAGACGAAACAGGAATTATCGAAATCACCTATTCTGGTAATCCAGTAAGTTCAGGTTTTGGTTCTTTTGCACAAACCACGCATAATGGAGATCCTATTATTTGGACACTTTCAGAACCTTATGGAGCTAAAGGTTGGTGGCCATGTAAGCAGGATTTAAACGATAAAATTGAAAACATAGACGTGTATATAACCACACCTCAGTTTAATTCTCAAAACGAAGAATATATAGCTGTAAGTAATGGTGTAGAGCAAAGTCAAATAGTAAATGGCTCTAATAAAACAACACATTACAAACATCAATTTCCTATTCCAGCTTACTTAGTAGCTATAGCAGCAACTAATTATGAAGTGTATTCACATACAGTTACTAATAACGGAAATCCTTTTGAAATTATAAACTATGTGTATCCAGAAAATCTTACTTCTGCGCAAGCAAGTACTCCAGTTACTGTAAGCATTATGGAACTGTTTTCTAATAAGTTTGAAGAGTATCCTTATGCATCAGAAAAATACGCACATGCTCAATTTGGTTGGGGAGGAGGAATGGAACATACTACAGTTTCTTTTATGGGAAGTTTTGGAAGAAACTTAATTGCCCATGAATTAGCACACCAGTGGTTTGGCGATAAAATTACTTGTGGCAGTTGGAAAGATATTTGGTTAAATGAAGGCTTTGCAACCTATCTATCTGGACTGGTTATAGAAGAATTTGATGGAGAACCAAGTTTTAAAAACTGGAAACAAGGTCGTGTTAGCTCTATTACATCTCAACCAGATGGTGCAGTTTATTTATCTGATTCAGATACAACAAGTGTTAGTAGAATTTTTAGTAGTAGACTAAGCTACAATAAAGGAGCAATGGTATTACATATGCTTAGAAAAAAAGTAGGAGGCGCAAATTTTTACCAAGGTATGCAAGATTATTTAAGTGATACTAACTTAGCTTTTAATTACGCTAAAACACCTGACTACAAAGCTAAAATGGAAGCAGTTAGTGGGCAAAATTTAACTGAATTTTTTAACGATTGGGTTTATAATCAAGGGTATCCAAGTTATACCATAAATAGTAACTGGATCAATACAAATCAACTTCAAATACAAGTTAATCAAACGCAAAGTCATAATTCTGTAAGTTATTTCGAAGTGCCAATTCCACTTAGAATTGTTGGAACAAACGGAGAAACATTAGATATTGTTTTAGACAATACTTTTCAAGGTGAAACCTTTATAGAAAATGTAAATTTTGAAATAAATTATATATTATTTGATCCTGAAGTGGATATTATTTCTAAAAACAATAATGTAACATTAAGCACTCAACCATATCAAATAGAACCTAATTTATTAATCTATCCTAATCCAACCTTTAATGCGTTTAACATAAAAAAACCTGAGGCATTAATAATTGATACCATTCAAATATTCGATACCTTAGGTAAATTGATATTAGAAACTACATATCAAGAAATTATAAATGTTGAAACTTTATCTTCTGGTGTACATTTTGTCAAATTTTCTACAAATCAAGGTGTTTTTCATAAAAGGCTGTTAAAGGATTAATCAATACAGCTTTGTGTTTTTTTTAGAAAGTCTAAATACTTACTTTTGGACGTTATAAAAATGAATTGATAAATTACATGGGAATTATTATACAAATCTCTCAGTTTTTACTGGGCCTTTCACTACTAATCATACTTCACGAGCTTGGGCATTTTATACCAGCAAAATTATTTGGAACAAGAGTAGAAAAGTTCTACCTATTTTTTGATGTTAAGTTTTCGCTTTTCAAGAAAAAAATAGGCGAAACCGTTTATGGAATAGGTTGGTTACCTTTAGGCGGTTATGTTAAAATTGCTGGAATGATTGACGAAAGCATGGATACAGAAGCCATGAAAGAAGAACCAAAACCTTGGGAGTTTAGGTCTAAACCAGCATGGCAACGTTTAATAATAATGCTTGGTGGAGTTATTGTTAACTTCGTTTTAGCATATGTTATTTACTTTTTCTTATCGTTTATTTATGGAGATAGACACATAGATGCCACTTCAATTCAAGATGGATATTTAGTAGAAAATCCATTATTAACAGATTTAGGCTTTAAAACTGGAGATAATATTATTAAGGTTGGTGAGTATAAGGTAGAAAATGTATCAGACATTAAAGGAAATTTTATTGGAGCAAAAACGATAACTTTTGAAAGAGATGGTAACGAACAGACCATTACAATGCCAGAAGATTTTTTAGGACAATTTTCAGATAGTAAAAGAAGAGATTTGTTTGAAATGCGATATCCTGTTGTAATTTCTCATATTCCAGATAGTTCTTTCAATAAATCTGTAAATCTTAAAAACGGAGATATCATTAGAACAATTGGAGATAAGCAATTAAAATATATAGATCAATTAGTTCCAGTATTAAATGAATACAAAGATCAAGAAGTAAGTATTACCTTTTTAAGAGATGACGTATTAATTACCGACAAACTAAAAGTAAGTAGTGATGCAAAATTAGGTATCGTCTATTTTGGAGGAGTTGGTTACGATACCATGGAAAAATTAGGGTACTATAAAATGAAGACCAAAGAGTACACCTTTACCGAGAGTTTTGGAGGAGGTTATAATAAGTTTACTGGACAAATTGACAAATATTTTGGTCAGCTTAAAGAGATAGGAAACCCAAGCACAGGAGCTTATAAAGGTGTTGGTGGTTTTTATGCCATACTAAATGTGTTTCCAGATTTTTGGGACTGGCAAACGTTTTGGAGTATTACAGCCTTTTTATCTATTATGTTAGGTGTACTTAATTTATTACCAATTCCGGCTTTAGATGGAGGACATGTTATGTTTTTATTATACGAAATGATTTCTGGACGCAAACCAAGTGATAAATTTATGGAGTATGCACAAACTGTAGGCTTCTTTATTTTAATAGCTTTAGTCCTATTTGCTAACGGAAATGACATTTTTAAAGCAATTTTTAAATAAAATTTAATTATTGTTTTGTAGAATATAAAAAACAATTTATATTTGCGCTCGCAACAGCGAAAAACACTCCTCTTTAGCTCAGTTGGTTAGAGCATCTGACTGTTAATCAGAGGGTCCTTAGTTCGAGCCTAAGAAGAGGAGCTACTTATAATGATAAAACGGTTATACTTTTATAGTGTAACCGTTTTTTAATTAAAAAGGATTTTATATTATTTAATTCTAATTTCTTTTATTCTTAAATCTTCTTTATTTTTTCTTTCAATAAATATTTTAGACTTCAATTTTAAGTTTTTCTCAATTTTTTCTTCAAGTTGATACAAAGATGATCTTAATCTTTTCTTTTTACTTTCATAATTCAAATGAGAATCAAAGACACCCATTAAATCAGGAAATTTAATATAGTTTGGATAATGCTCTTCTATTAGACTTAGAATATGTTTTTCTTCAGTTGTGAGTATATCTTCAATCTTTTTTCTCTTAAGTTTAATTTTCTGAATATTAGTTTTCTTCTTAAAGATTAAAACTAATATAATCAGTAAAACTATAATTCCAATTCCAATTCCAATCCAAACTAATGAATTTTCTTTTTCCCTGTACAGTTTTTCATAAGTGTTTGGAATCCCCAATAGATCTTCTGACGCTATAAAAGCTACTTTAGTCTTGGCATCTTCTTTATCTAAAATTGCATAGAATCCATTTTTAGATTTATTGTAAGTTACGAGATAGCGTCCTCGTTCTTTTTTAATAGATTTTATGAAGTCTGAATTACTATTTTTATAAAAAGAAACATTATTATTTTTAATGTCAACAGTAAAAACATTGTCTTCAGATAGCACCAAGGTTTTGTTATTGTAATGATATGTAAGGTGGTAGTTTTCATTTTTTAAATAGGAGTTACCCTCTCCTAATTTTTGCCACTCTTTTTCTATTAAATCAAATTTCCAATAATCATTAATAAACTGGGATTTATTGTAGCTATATTCTGTATCTGAATTGTATCCTAAACCAGTGCCTATGTATAATTGATTATTGTTTAATTGACTAAACATCTTTTTTCGCCCTGTAGGATGTTTTGAAGCTGCATTTTTTACTGAGACTATTTCTGTTTCTCCTTTGGATCGATTAAAGTATGTGAAAATATTTTTAAACGTAAATAGTCCATAACCACCAAAATTATAGATATTACTATCATGTATAAATGGAAAACTTTCATACTGCGAATTAAAGATAAAAGAATCGTCTAATCGATCAAATTTTGTGCCGTCAAATTGGTATATGATACCTCCAGAATTATGCATTAAATAACCTTTGGAGTCATTTTCAAAAAATACATAGTCGTTAATATCTAAATTATGTTTTGTGCCAATTCGTTTACTGATTTGTGTATCTCTATAAATAGAGTCTCCTGAAATTAGATAAGAGGTATTTTTAAAAGTAAATAAAAAGTTATTAGAATTTAACTCTGTATTATTTATCTGAGATGATGCGCTTAAAGAGATTAAAAGAAGTACAATAAAATAGAATTTATTCATTTTAAAGTTTTTGTTTTAATGTAAAATTAGTAAAAAAAATCAACTTAATAATAGGGGATGGATTAGGGACTTCTATAATTCATTGAATTTATTTCTTACAATACTTTAACTTTACGCTAATCAAAATTCTAATTATTATGAAAAAACTTATCTATTTATTTTTCACTTTGGCAGTCATAGGTTGTTCAAAAGATGACAACAATAATGATAATAATGGCTGCCCAATCAATTTTGAATGTAGCACGGCTACAGCTAATGATTTCTTAAGTCTCGAAATGGTGGGTGAAGACTATCAATCAAATGTAGATGCATATGGTGAACCCATTTCAGAAGGTTTGCGTCAAGACGTTGATGGCAATTATGAATATTTTTGGTGTTGGTCGGATAGTACGGGAAATAAATTTGGTTTTGTAGTGTCTTGTAGTGATTGTTCATACGGTATTATAAATGCCGATTGTGATTAAATAATCTTAAAACCCAAACTAATTTAGGACAGGAGTCTTACTCACCGATTTATAAATATTAGCTTTGAGTAGCGAGGATAGTTCTTAAAGTGCTGGTAATAACAAACTCCTTCACTGAAAGTTACGAGTAGACAGTGAATAAGCAACAAGATTAATATAAAAAAATCATCTATTCACTATTTAACTGTTTGTGTCCTTGTTTAGATGAAATTAATTCCAATTGATGTGATTTGATTTGTTGTCAACTCAAAGTCTTTTGGTGTAAAACTTATGTTCGATATTTCAATAGAGTTATCTACTAAAACAATAAAACGGTTATACTATTATATAGTGTAACTGTTTTTATTTATTTATGCACAATAATAAAAAAAAGTCGTCGTTTAAAAAAAAAAAGAATAGAATTCGATGAAAAAACCAATTTTACTATTTACTTTCTTACTAACGATCCTTAGTAGTTGTAGAGAGGATGATAATAAAAATCCAGAGGAATGTTACTCAAATAATAATGCTCAGTCCATAGTTCACGATGGTGTCAATAGAGAATATGTTTTATACATACCTAATTCATATGATGGAACATCTTCTGTTCCACTAATGCTTAATTTTCATGGGTTTGGTGGTAGTGCAAGTGATTATATGCAAGAAGCAGATATGCG
>NZ_JAQWGS010000004.1 GCF_029238095.1 Lacinutrix sp.
GTCTTACGTTTTAAGTCGCTAATTAAAGCACTGGCACTTTTCTTGTTTTTCATCATTTAAGATTTAAAGGTTTGTAAAAATAATAAAACCTCTCTCTTATATTAAAGTGATAACTAGTTCACTTTTTGCTGACGTTATACAAAAGAAGGTGTTTCATTTACTAGCTTACTTTTAGATGATATTTATAAACAAGGAAGCACATTAACAGATAGAAAAAAGACTTTAAACGAACTTTGTGAAAAAGGTCTAAACATTTCAAATTTAAAAGGAAGTACTTTGGACGATAAAATAAGTAGTCTAATTCAGCATTTTGAAAATGTTGAGCGTGATGAAAAAGTTGGCATTTCGTTAGATGGTTTTGACAAATTGCTTGCTGAATTATACCAATCGCTTCCAAAACTAAACAAACAGATAAAAGACCAATTTGAACTACAAGATGAGTTTGTTTTAAAAGCAGATTTTTTACTCGATTATAACATTAAACCAAGAGATATTTTGGATTTAATTATTAAAACCGATTTAACAAAATTTATAAAAGATAATGGAATCAAGCAACGAGGTGACGATATTTTAAATATTCTTGAACATTATAAAGATGTTGAGAATCTATATTTAGAGAATTATGAAAATGTTGCTTACAGAAATTTAAACTTATTAAAAGAAAACGGAATAACAGTTAAGGAAAGTGAACTCGGAATTAAATTTGAAGATTTAACAAAAGTTATTTTCAAAGGTTTAGGTTTTAATGTTGACGATGCGATTAAAAACAAACTGAACACTAAAAAGGATATGATGGATATTCTTTTAAACTTGAATAATAACGAAATAATTATTGTAGAATGTAAAACAAGCAAAGAAAGAGGTTACAATAAATTTAGTTTTGTTTCAAGACAATTAAAATCGTATCAAAATTTAGCTCTTAAAAATGACTTGCGAATAGTCAAAATACTACTTGTTGCTCCAGAATTTAGCGATGATTTTGTGACAGATTGCGAAATGGACACAGAAATGAATTTATCTCTTATTACTGCTTCAACATTATCAAATATTTCAGAGGCATTTAAAACTTCAAAATACACAGAATTTCCACATGTGCTATTTAGAGATATTGTAATAAATGAGGAAAGAATATTAAAAGCGTTAAGTAAGTAATCTGCTAAAAAACTAGTAGTTTCAAAATATTTTTAAAAACAATCACGTTCAACAAACATCAAAAAAACAAAAAAATCAGCATCTCTAAATGCTGATTTTTCTGTTATATCTCATGCTATCAATTTCTATAAATGTATTGCAACACACCATACTTTACAATAACTATTAAATAGTTTGCGTTAATATAGCACTAACGCTATTCGCAATGAAACAACTAATCACCTACTCTATCCTATTTTTTACAACTGTATATAGTATTCAAGCACAAGACTGTATGCTTAATTTAACAGTAACGCTAGAAAACATAAATGGTGGTGTATTTAAAGACCAAACGGTTACACTTACTTCTAAAACAGACGAAAAAACCTATCAACTGCAAAGCGACCAAAACGGTCAGGCTCTATTTAATTTGCCTTGTAATGCGGTTTTCGATATTAAAATTTCGAATTATACCAGAAAAAAAGTAATAGAAACACCAAACTTAAATGGTGGCACACTTACCAGAACCTTTACTTATGGTTCTAATATGGCTGCTATGGATAAAAAAATGGCCATGTCTGGTGCAGAAAAAGCTACCATTAAAGCACATGTTAAAACATTAGCAGATACGCTGTTTTTAAAATCTTCGGTCATGAAAACACCAAAGAACAAGAGCTATTATGCTGTTGTAAACCTTAGTATTAAAGACCTTAACAATGGACCATTAGCAAACGAAATTACAACCATAACAGGAGAAAGCAGCAAAAAATCTATTAAAACCAAAACAGACAAAAATGGTCGCCTTATTGTTTATGTGCCTAAAGGCGATAACTACACTGTAAACTTTACTTACAACAAAAAATACGCAACTTTTGATACTTATTATACTAAAGGCTCCTCTAATATAAGACTAGAATACAGCTACTTAGGCACTAAAGAAATAGAACGACGCAAAAAAGAAGAAGCAGCACGTATTGCCAAAGAAGAATTAAGATTAAAAGAAGAAGAAGCGCGTTTTAAAACAGAATGCGAACGTTTAAAACTTACCGAAGAAGAGTGTAGAAGAAAAGAATTGGAAGGCTATATAGATACTATAAACAACAATGCAGATAAAATGATTATTTCTACAATTTTTGAGAGAAATCCATGGAAAAACAAACTTATTGTTTGTGATTTAACAGGTAGTATGAGTCCTTATGTTGCAGAATTATCGGTATGGTACAATCTTAATTTATTGGTAGAAAAAAATCTTCAGTTTGTATTTTTTAATGATGGTGACAATAAGGAAGATGAAGAAAAGAACATAGGCGAAACTGGTGGTGTGTATTATACTAGCTCAAGAAATATAAGCGAATTAAATGGTTTGGTCTCCAAAGTATCGGCTTCTGGAAGTGGTGGTGACTGCGAAGAAAATGATTTAGAAGCCCTAATTAAAGGCACGAAACTGGCTAAACCATTCGACCATTTGGTTTTAATAGCAGATAGCAATTCGCCTGTTAGAGATTTAGAACTTTTAAGTAACCTTACAACACCTGTTCATGTAATATTATGTGGTTATGAGGATTTTATTTTAAACGATTATTTAAAAATAGCCTGGAAAACCAAAGGAAGCATACATACCATTGAAGAAGATATTGTAAATATCTACAGAATGCTAGAAGGACAAAACATTACCATAGATTCAAAAACCTACAAACTAATGGGAGGCGATTTTATTAAATTAAATTAAGTGTTTAGTTGTAAAATTAAATTGAATGTTAACGTGTATAGATTATCAATTCTGTTGGTATTAAGGCTATTAAAACCAAAAATATATTTTAATTAAACACTCCTAGTTATTCTAAAAATGGTAACGAGCACTATTTAAAATGAAGGTTTTTTATAAATAAAAAATGAAAAAAGACAATGAGTAATTACAATTAAAACAGAACCAAATTTTAATTCAATGTTAACAACTTCCATTTTCTAAACCCATAAATAATTGTATTTTTACGCTGGACTATTTTAATTTAAGTTCGCAAATAAAACCAAATCAATTAATGGGTAAAATAATTGCCATTGCCAATCAAAAAGGAGGAGTTGGAAAAACAACAACCTCAGTTAACCTTGCCGCATCTTTGGGTGTTTTAGAGAAAAAAGTATTGCTTATAGATGCAGATCCACAAGCAAATTCTACCTCTGGATTAGGCATAGATGTCGAGGCTGTAGAGATTGGTACCTACCAACTTTTAGAACATACTAATACTGCAAAAGAGGCTATAATAAAAACCAATACGCCTAACTTAGATATTATTCCGTCGCATATAGATTTAGTCGCTATAGAAATAGAACTTGTAGACAAAGAGTCTAGAGAATACATGCTTAAAAAAGCATTAGAAGACATTAAAAACGATTACGATTTTATAATTATAGACTGTGCACCTTCTCTTGGCTTATTAACACTAAATGCGCTAACAGCTGCTGATGCTGTAATTATACCTATACAATGCGAGTATTTTGCACTAGAAGGTTTAGGCAAATTATTAAACACTATAAAAAGTGTTCAAAAAATTCACAACGCAGCGTTAGACATAGAAGGTTTATTGTTAACCATGTACGACTCGCGTTTACGTCTCTCTAACCAAGTGGTAGAAGAAGTACAAAAGCATTTTAACGATATGGTGTTTAAAACCATTATACAACGTAATGTTAAACTAAGCGAAGCACCAAGTTATGGTGAAAACATCATTAATTACGATGCCTCTAGTAAAGGTGCAGCAAATTATTTAAGTTTAGCAAAAGAAGTAATCAATAAAAACTCCTAAACAATGGCGAAGGCAACAAAGAAACAGGCTTTAGGCAGAGGACTTTCGGCTTTATTAAAAGACCCAAGTAACGATATACAATCTGTACGAGATAAAAACGCAGATAAGGTTATAGGAAATATAGTAGAACTAGAACTGGATAACATCGAGATGAATCCGTTTCAACCACGTACTAGTTTTAACGAAGAAGCCTTACGCGAACTGGCTTCGTCTATAAAAGAATTAGGTGTAATACAGCCAATTACGGTTAGAAAATTAGGTTTCGAAAAATACCAATTGGTGTCTGGAGAACGCAGGTTTCGTGCCAGTAAATCTATAGGTTTAAAAACTATTCCTGCATACATACGTATAGCAAACGATCAAGAGAGTTTAGAAATGGCATTGGTAGAAAACATCCAACGTCAAGACTTAGACCCAATAGAAATTGCATTATCATACCAACGTTTAATTGATGAAATTCAATTAACACAAGAACAAATGAGTGAGCGTGTAGGAAAAAAACGCTCTACAATTGCTAATTACTTGCGTTTATTAAAGCTAGATCCTATTATTCAAACTGGTATGCGTGATGGCTTTTTATCTATGGGACACGGTCGTGCAATTATTAATATTGAAGACCAAAGCATTCAATTAGACATTTACGAGAAAATATTAGCAAACAAACTTTCGGTACGTGAAACCGAAGCCTTAGTAAAAAATTATAATGCTACCAATGAAGTTGTTGTGCCCAAAAAAGCAGCATCAACCGAATTGCCTAAATTTGTAAAAAAAGGAATGGCAGCGTTTTCAGAATACTTTGGTCATAAAATAGACGTTAAAGTATCTAGCAATGGAAAAGGAAAAATAACCATTCCGTTTCATTCTGAAGAAGATTTTAATCGTATTAAAAAGTTAGTACAAAGTGACAAATAAAGTCCTGATAACCGTTTTTAGTGTACTCCTTTGTTTTTCTGCTATAGCACAAGAAGGCAAAGAAGAGCAGAAAATTACAAAAGAAAAGAAGTCGCCATCTGCTAAAAGTGACGACACTTTGGTTATTATTCCAGCAGATAGTGCTTTAACTAGAAAAGAAATAGATCCATTACGTCCAGCAAAAGCAGCCTTCTACTCTGCCGTTTTACCAGGATTAGGACAAGCCTACAACAAGAAGTATTGGAAAATTCCAATAGTATATGCAGCCATTGGAACAGGTATTTATTTTTATACAGACAATAATAAACAATACAAACGTGTTCGTGAAGCCTACAAAAGACGTTTGGCTGGTTTTGAAGACGATGAGTTTCAAGGCAGACTTACAGATGATGGTTTGAGAGAAGCACAAAAATCGTTTAGACGAAACAAAGAACTGTCGCTTTTAATAACCTTTGGCTTATATGCCTTAAATATTGTAGATGCCAATGTAGATGCGCATTTGTTACAATTTAATGTAGACGATAATTTAAGCTTTAAACCACACTACACTATTGACGAATTCAATAATAAAGGACGTGTTGGTTTAACCATGAATTTTAAGTTAGATTAGTCATTTAAACAGCATTTGTGGTCATTAAAAAACTATAAATAAGATTTCTGTATTACTGTAATACATTCAGTATAAATAAGGAAATAACAAAAAAGAGTTTATGAAAATCGCTTTACTAGGTTATGGTAAAATGGGCAAAACTATTGAAGCTATTGCTTTAAATCGTGGTCATGACATTGTTTTAAAAACATCTCAATCTATAGCTTCAGAGATTACAACTGCAGATGTTGCTATAGATTTTAGTATTCCTAAGGCAGCTTATAATAATATTTCAAACTGCATAAACCATAATGTCCCAGTAATTTCTGGAACTACAGGTTGGCTAGAAAACTATCCAAAAATTACGGCATTATGTGAAGAAAAAAAAGGCGCATTTATCTATGCTTCTAATTTTAGCTTAGGTGTAAATATTTTTTTTGAACTTAATAAGTCATTAGCAAAAATGATGTCTACTTTAAAAGATTACAAAGTAGCTATTGAAGAAATACATCATACTCAAAAACTCGATGCACCAAGTGGTACAGCTATTTCGTTAGCCGAAGATATTATAAATAATAACGCAAATTATAATGCTTGGCAGTTAGATAGTAATACCAACAAAACAATTCCTATTACAGCAAAACGAATTAAAAATGTACCAGGAACTCACAATATCACGTATAACAGCGAAATAGATACTATAAAGCTAAAACACATTGCGCACAGCAGACAAGGTTTTGCTTTAGGTGCTGTAGTTGCTGCAGAATGGTTAGTAGGTAAAACAGGTGTTTACACCATGAAAGATGTGTTATCTATTAATGATTAATTTCTAATGACAAATGATAAACGATTTAAAAACAAGAACTAAGGCATTTTTGCTCATAGATGTATTAAACTCTCTTTAAATCTGCCTGATACGTATTTAGGTAATCATATAAAGAAACAACTCTTTATATGTTCAACGTCAGTAGCAGCAAATTATAGAGCAACATGTATTGCGCAATCGAAAAAAAGTTTCATTTATAAAATAAGTATTGTAATTGAAGAGGTAGATGAAAGTCATTTTTGGATAGAGTTTATAGTAGACGAAAGCTTAATTGCTTTAGATAAGTGTAAATCTTTGTTAAATGAAGCAGATCAGCTCACTAGAATTTTTATATCATCTAAAAAAACTGCAAATTTGAATATTAACAATTAGACATTAGTAAATAAACATTATACATTTAAAATATGAACGGAACACAATGGATTATATTCTTCTTGATTATTCAAGGTATTCACGGATTAGCCACTTGGAAATTATATATAAAAGCAGGTCGTAAAGCTTGGGAAGCGTTTATTCCTGTTTACAATGCTGTTATTTTAATGAAAATTATTAACAGACCTTGGTGGTGGACCATTTTACTTTTTTTACCTATTGTAAACCTTATTATGTTTCCAGTAATTTGGGTAGAAACCGCTAGAAGTTTCGGAAAAAACGCAACAGTAGATACTTTTTTAGCCATTGTTACTTTAGGCTTTTACAACTTTTATTTAAACTATGTTGCAGATGTTAAACATATTGAAAACAGAGCATTAATTGCTGGTAGTAGTGCTGGAGATTGGATTAGTTCTATTCTTTTTGCTATAGTTGCAGCAACTATTGTGCACACTTATGTTATGCAACCATTTGTTATTCCTTCGTCTTCTTTAGAAAAAACACTTTTAGTAGGCGATTTTCTATTTGTTAGTAAGTTTCATTATGGCGCAAGAGTACCTATGACGACGGTTGGATTACCAATGGTACACGATTCAATTCCGAAGACAAAAACTAAATCTTACTTATTTAACGATAAATACGAAGAACGCAACACCTCTTGGATTAACAAATTGCAATTACCATATATGCGTTTACCAGGTTTCGAAAACATAACACGAAACGAAATTGTAGTTTTCAATCAACCAGCAGATACCTTGTTGGATATGAATGATTTTACACCTGATAGAAACTACTATAAACCAATAGATAAGAAAACCAATTTAGTAAAGCGTTGCGTTGGTATAGCTGGAGACACTCTTGAAATTAAAGCTGGACACGTTTATATTAATGGTGAGAAAAATGTATTACCAGACAGAGCACGTTTACAATTCTTTTATGAAATAAAAACTAAAATGAATATTAATGATTTTTCTAATAAACACGGAATTACAGAAAGATCTCCTAGACCATATGAAATTTTCAATATCTCAAATACATATTGGAACAATCCAGAATATAAATTAGCGCTTCAACAAAATCCTCAAGTTAGTTTAGTTGTTGTCTCTCAAGATTCATTAAACACAAGAGTTAAAGGACGATTAACAAAAAAAGTTTTTGATGCATTAAAAATGACTGTAGTTGAAACGAGATTTGATGCAAATATGACAGAGGAATTAGCCGCTAAAGTAGCTAAAGATCCAAGTGTTATTTCATTAGAGAAAGTTAACTCTGAAACTCCAGATGCACGTTTATTTCCTCAAGATTCTGAATATACGTTTACAGCAGATAATTTTGGACCTATTTACATTCCTAAAAAAGGTGAAACATTAGATTTAACTATTAAAAATTATCCATTATACAAACGTGTTATTGGAGAATACGAGAGAAATACCATAACTTCTCGTGGCAACCAAATTTTAATAAATGGCGAAGTGGCAACTAGCTATACGTTTAAACAAGATTATTACTGGATGATGGGAGACAACAGACAAAACTCTATAGACTCTAGATATTGGGGATTTGTACCTTTTGACCACGTGGTTGGAAAACCAGTTTTAGTTTGGATGAGTTTTGATACTATTAAAAAGAAAATACGTTGGGATAGATTATTTACAACTGTCCATGGTACTGGAGAAAAAACATCTTATTTAATTCCTGTTCTAGTTTTAATTGCTGGATTGATAGGTTTTAACCGTTTTAGAAAGCGTAAGAAGGCTAAATAGTTTAATTTGTTGATGTGGTAATTGGTTGATTTGTTTTTACTCGACTTTAAAAATGGAACGCTATGTATGTTTATAGTTTTGAAAAATTAGAAGTTTGGGTAGAAGCAAAAGAACTTTCTAAAGTTATATATATTGTAACAAAAGATTTTCCTTCGGATGAAAAATTTGGATTAACTTCTCAATTAAGAAGGGCTTCAATTTCCATATGTTCTAATATTGCTGAAGGCTCAGCAAGAAAAACAAACAAAGATAAAGCACACTTTACTACAATGGCTTTCAGTTCTGCTGTAGAAGTTTTAAATCAAGTTATAATTACTGAAGAGTTAGGATTTATTACCAAAGAACAATACTCTTCAATAAGAAAACAGATTGAAAGCATAGCCAATAAGTTGAATGGTTTAAGGAATTACCAAATAAACAAATAACCATATCAACACATGAACATATTAATCCATCCAACCTATTGTCCTAGCATCGCGACATTTGTTGCTATCGCAAAAGCAGATAGTGTAGTTATGGAAGTTCAAGACAATTACCAAAAGCAAACCTACAGAAACCGTTGTTATATATATGCTGCAAACGGGAAATTACAATTAAGTATTCCTGTTGTATTTAGCCAGAAAAACAGACAAAAATATAGCGAAGTAAAAATTGCTAATACTTATAAATGGCAAGATAACCATTGGAAATCTTTAGAATCTGCTTATAGAACCTCACCTTTTTTTGAGTTTTATGCCGATGAATTACAACCGCTTTTTACAGAAACTTTTGATACTATTTTAGAGTTTAATTTAAAGTGTTTTGAATTAATTTGCGACTGTCTTCAGTTAGAATTAGATTATTCTAAAACAGAGGTTTATGATAAAGAACCCAAAAACACAATAGACTACAGAGCGCTAGTGAACGCAAAAAAGGAAACTATAATTCCTTTAAAACCTTACACTCAGGTTTTTAAAGCTAAACATGGTTTTATTAATAACTTAAGTATTTTGGACTTGCTTTTTAATGAAGGTACTAATGCTGTAAGCTATCTAAAGTCACAAACCATTTTCTGATGTATCAAACAATAATACATTATGGTATTCATTTTTTATTGCCTTTAGCTATTGCTTTAGTATTTTATAAAACCACTTGGAAAAAAGCCTTTTTAATTATGCTATTAGGTATGTTAATAGACTTAGACCATGTATTGGCTAGTCCTATTTTTGCAGCAAACCGTTGTAGTATTAATTTTCATCCGTTACATAGTTATTATTTAATACCATTGTATTTGTTTTTAGTGTTCCCAAAAAAAACAAGATGGATTGGTTTGGGTTTATGCATTCATATTTTGGCAGATAGTGTAGATTGCTGGATGATGAGTTAAAAAAATGAAGTATAATACCAATATATTTTTACCACACATTATTCATGTTTTTACATAAAAAACGATTGTTAATACCAAAATAAAAACTACTCCAAACTAACTTTAGTCATTATTGGATAATGGTCTGAATATTCCACATCATAGGTTTTAAAACCATTGACTGAGAATGCTGAATCTGCAAAAATAAAATCTATTCGCATAGGAAAAAACTTAAAATTATAGGTTCTACCAAAACCATTACCTGCGACTTTAAACGTGTCTTTAAAGCTGCCTTTTACTTGTTTATAAACATAAGAAAAGGCTGTATTATTAAAATCTCCACAAATAATTGTCTTATAAGTACAAGCGTTCTTATGCTTTAAAAACAACTCTGCTTGTGTTTGTTGCATTTTAAATGTTTTACCAACACCAACAAAGAGTTTTTCAGATTCTTCGGTAGTTAGGCTTTCAACTTTTGGGTCTATACGTAAAGATTGTAGATGAATATTATAAATTCTAATAGTATCCTTACTTTTTAAAATATCGACATAAATAGCATTATTAAACGTATTTGGAAATGCTATAGATCCAGAATTAATAATGGGATAGTTAGAGAAAATGGCTTGTCCGTATTTTTTATTTTTCCCAAGAAGTTTTTCATATTTATACTTATAAAAAGACAACTTTGTACTTTCTCTAGGATGATACTCTTGAAGCGCTAAAACATCTGGAGCTTCGGTTTTTATAAAATTAACTAATTGTTCTTCAATAGCTTCATTTGAAATCCATTTGTAGAGATTAAATAATCTCACATTGTAGTTCATTATAGAGATGTTGTTTTCATGAGCAATCGTTTTAGATTCAGAAAACTTATACAATGAACCATAAATAAAGTAACCTATTACCAAAATAAATAAGGATAATAATAACTGTTTTTTTATTTTAACTAACCAATAAATAAAAAATAAAACATTTAATAGTATTAAAATAGGTACACCTAAGCCTAGTACCGAAAAGACTGCAAATGTTTTTGGAGGCAAAAGTGGTAGAATATAAGATAGCAGTAAAACAAAAGCCACAACAGAGTTGAAGAAGAATATAACTTTCTCGAAAAACTTCAACTTTTTCATGATTACTTTCCAGCTTTAAATAGAAATTCTTTTTCTTCGGCAGACAAACTTTCGTAACCGCTTTTACTAATTTTATCTAAGATAATATCTATTTTCTTTTGGTTATTAAACTCATTAAATTCGCCTTTAGTATAACCGCCTACTTTTGATTTGTCTTTATAAACTGTTTTAAGATTCTTAGATGTCGAACGCTCAAATAAAGGCATTATACGCGCTATTATACTTTCAAAACCTTTTCCAATATCATGGCCTTTATCTAATTGTTTAGTGTAAATATAACCTAATAATGCGCCTCCTAAATGTGCTAATTCTCCACCTGTATTTGCCAAAGGAATAAGCGCTATAAAAGATATAACATAGAGTGTTGCAAATACCCAAAGTTTTAATCTAAAGACACCAAAGAGGTTTAATTCGTAATTTGGCGAACGTGTTGTAGCTCCTAATAAAATAGCAAAAACAGAAGCAGAAGCTCCATACAATATTGCATTTTCATTAATTAAAGCTGGAAACACATTATAGGAAGCTATAAATATTAATCCAGCAAAAATACCACCTAAAAAATAATAGTTAATAAACTGTTTTACAGAGAAAAAAGTTAGAAATATTCTACCAAAATAATATAAGGCAATCATGTTCCCTAATAAATGCCTTAAGCCAAAATGAAGAAAATTGTAAGTAATAATAGTCCAAAATCTATATAGTATTTTACTTAAGCTTTCTGGTAGTGCTAAGTACTCTGCAAAAAAAGTTAAGTGTTGTTTAGTGCCTAGAAAAAACACTGCATTAATAATAGCAATAATTGCAAATATGCCAATATTTACAAAAATAAATTTTTCGTGAATTGGCGCTATTTTATACTTGTATTTTAAATCTGAAACTAAGCTCATTAGTCTATTCTATACTTATTAAACGCATTGTTTTTCCAAAACAGCATGATTATTAAACCTACTACTGCTCCACCAACGTGAGCCCAATGTGCTATATTCATTCCAAAAACAGAAGGACTGCCAAGAAAACCAGAAACAATATCGTATCCTACAATTAACGGAATAAAGTATTTAGCTTTTATTGGTATTGGAAGGAAAATTAACATTAACTCAGAATTTGGGTTTAAAATTCCAAAAGCCACTAAAACACCCATAATACAACCAGAGGCTCCAACCATTGTTGAATTATAAATATTAAAAGCTTCATTTATTTGTTCGTTTTGTATTGGTGTGGTTGGAAAATTCCATTTTCCAGTTCTATAAATATCCATTAATGCTTCGGTAGATACTCCAGAGGCTTGTAACTCTTGTATTAATCTTGGATAATTAATATAGTCAACACCTAATTGAAATAGTACTGCTCCTAAACCTGCAGCAAAATAAAGTATTAAAAACTTTTTACTACCTAAACGTTGTTCTACAGCTGTCCCAAACATCCACAATGCAAACATATTAAACAACAAGTGTTTAAAACCACCATGCATAAACATGTGCGTTACTATTTGCCATGGCTCAAACACCTTATTTTCTGGATAATGAAGTGCAAACAAATCAAAAAATTGAGCTTCACCAATTAGCATTGTGGCCACAAACATAATCACATTAATAATTAATAAATGCTTTACTGTTTCTGTTATTCTATTCATATTTAATTTCCTTGATTTAGACTTTGTTTTAGTTAATTTCTAATAGACATCTGTTTTAATTACACTTTTTAAACAAATTTTCTATCTAGTGCATCAACAGTCATGGTTATAAATGTTGCTTTATTTGTTGGTGAAACATTAGGCTCTTTACAAGCAAAAAGTGAATTCACTAAATGCTCTTGTTCTAGAATTGTTAAACTTTGACCAGTTTTTATAGCTAAAGATTTAGCTAGCGATTTAGCTAACAAATCGGTAGCACTAAAATTACTATCTGGCACTTCGTTTTCTACATCGCTAATAAGTTGCTCTAAAATAATAGACACTTCACTTTCTGGAACACTTACTGGCACTCCTGAAATTTCTACTAACTCGTCTTTAATAGCCTGAAATATAAAACCTGCATGTTCTAAATCTGTTTTAAGCTGATTTATAATTTCTATTTCTTGTGGCGAAAAATGAAGCGCTAATGGAAACAATAATTGTTGACTCATAGCTTCTTTAATGGTCATGTTCTTCAAAAAATTTTCATATAGAATACGTTGGTGTGCTCGATGCTGATCTATTAATAATAAACCAGATTTTATAGTACTTACAATGTATTTATTATGAAACTGATAGGTGCTTTGCTTCTGCTCTACTTGGTTATCATTATCAAAAAAAGATTCATTTTTAGAATTACTTTCAAAATGAACTTCGCTAAAATCTTGTTGTGTTTGTGTACCTTTAGATTCTAGGCCAACATACAAACCTTCCCAGCTAGCAGCTGTTGGCTTTCTATAAGATGTTGCTATATTAGATGCTTGTTGGTCTTCTCTAAACGGATTAAAATTACTATCGACCTCTATACTTGGTGTTCCTTTTTGCTGGTAACTGTATGGTGTATCTAAATTTGCATCACGTTCAAAATCTAAAACTGGAGCAATATTAAATTGTCCTAAACTGTGTTTTACAGATGAGCGTAAGATGGCATACAAAGTATGCTCGTCGTCAAACTTAATTTCTGTTTTTGTTGGATGAATATTTATATCTATGGTTTGCGGATTTACCGTTAAGTTTAAAAAATAACTAGCATGAGCTCCATCTTTTAAAAGACCTTCGAACGCAGAGCCTATGGCGTGATTTAAATACGCACTTTTAATAAATCTGTTATTAACAAAAAAGAATTGTTCTCCTCTAGTTTTCTTGGCAAATTCTGGCTTACCTACAAATCCTGAAATTTGAAGCACTTCTGTATCTTCGTTTACTGGTACTAGTTTTTCGTTTGTTTTAATTCCGAAGATATTTACTATTCGTTGTCTGTAATTGCTTTCTGGTAAATTAAAAGTTTCACTTCCATTATGAAACATTACAAAACTAATATTTGGATGCGCCAAAGCAACACGATGAAACTCGTCTATAATATGTCTGGTTTCTACCGTATTCGACTTTAAAAAGTTACGTCTAGCAGGAATATTAAAAAACAAATTCTTTACCGAAATCGAAGTGCCTTTTGGTGTCACTACAACTTCTTGGCTAATAACTGTACTGCCCTCTATAACAATACAAGTACCAACATCTTCATGGTCTTGCTTTGTTTTTAATTCTACATGTGCAATAGCAGCAATACTTGCTAGAGCTTCGCCTCTAAAACCTTTGGTATTTAATTTAAATAAATCGTCTGCAGTTTTAATTTTAGAAGTGGCATGACGCTCAAAACTTAATCTTGCATCTGTAACGCTCATGCCTTTACCATTATCTATAACTTGAACTAGAGTTTTACCAGCATCTTTAATTATAAGTTTTATTGAAGTTGCTCCTGCATCTATTGCGTTTTCCAACAATTCTTTAACTACAGAAGCTGGACGTTGTACAACTTCGCCTGCAGCAATTTGGTTTGCAACATGATCTGGTAATAGTTGAATAATATCTGCCATTTACAGCTTAGAAAAATATAGTGAGATCGAAATCGATTATAAAAAGAAAAATAAGTAATAACACTGAAATAATAATTAACACACGTTTACTAACTGCTTTATCTTCAGAGTTTTTATACTCATTCATCGCTCTAAAAAACCTTGTTTTGAGACCACCTGAAGCTTCTAGTGTTGAACGATCATCGTCAAATTTACCTTTCATGGCAAATGGACTACCATCACCTTTGTAAAAACGAGGTTTATAGTTGTAACGCTTATTTTGTTTTAGTTTAATAAATCCCATACCTAAAGTATTTTATATTCAAGATAGTACATGATTGCAATAATAATGCCTAACAAAACCAAAAGTAAAGGCAAACCTATTTTTCGTTTTCCTACACCAGTTGTTCTAGTACGTTCCCATGCTTTTATGCTCTCACGTTTAGTCGCGTACTCTGCATTTTTATCTTTAGTTTCATCTTTAGAAAACCTAGAATTATACTTAAATGTTTTATTTTTTCTATTATTAAACACTATGCGTTCTTATACTTTTAAAATACACTCAAAAGTACTGAAAATAGAGAAGAATTAGTAAGTTTGAATGCTAAAAATTGTTAACAGTTGTTTTAAGTCGCTTGGTTGTAAAATATAAAACAGTAAGTATTATAAAATTTTTACATTAGAATTTACAGAGTAAAACAGAGTTCTACAGCGCTCTAGTCTGGACAAATTGATGTTAATTGAATTTATATTGAAGACTAAGTAATAAACTACTGCTTACTAATTACTGCCATTTTAATAGCTGCAATAGCTGCTTCTGTGCCTTTGTTACCATGTATTCCTCCAGAGCGATCTATAGCTTGTTGTTTATTGTTGTCTGTTAAAACACAAAAAATAACAGGAATATTATGCAATACATTTAAGTCTTTTATGCCTTGTGCAACGCCTTCGCAAACAAAATCGAAATGTTTAGTTTCTCCTTGAATTACACTACCTATGGCAATAACTGCATCAACGTTTTGCTGTTGCATTTTTTTAGAACCATAAATTAACTCAAAACTTCCTGGAACATCCCAACGTGTAATGTTTTCTGGTAGAACATGATGCGCTACTAAAGTTTCGTAGGCACCTTTGTATAAACCTTCGGTAATGGTATCATTCCATTCTGAAACAACAATCCCAAACCGAAAATCTTTCGCGTTTGGGATTGATGTTTTATCGTATTCTGATAAATTGTTATTTACTGTTGCCATATTTAATTTCTGCTAGAGCGTTGAAATTATTTGTTTGACATTGCTTGAGCTTTCCCAATAAACACCTCTACAGAGGTAGCTTCTGGTGTACTAGGATACGTTTCTTTAATAGTATTAAAATAACCTAACGCTTCTGTTGCTCTACCTAAATTTAAAGCTGTAATTCCTGCTTTATAATAGTATGTAGGAGCTGTTAAGTCGTTTGTTCTCATTTTTGCAGCTTGTAAATAATACTTTAAAGCTTGCTCTGGTTGTTCTAATTGCATGAACGCGTCACCTATAGCACCTTTAGCCATTGGTCCAGCAGCTTCGTCTTCACTTTCAAATTTATCTAAATGCGCGATTGCATTTTTATAATCTTTTAAGTTTAGGTAAGACATTCCAGCATAGTAGTTTGCTAGATTGGCTGCATCTGTTCCACTATATTCTTTAATAATGTCTAGCGCTCCATATTTACCATCGCTTCCGTTAAGTGCAACATTGTAAAGCGAATCGTTAGAAACGCCAGCAACAGCATCGTTAAATTGCTTTTGCGTATGGTACAATTCGTTCATTCCTTCTTCATTAGCAGGTTCTTGAACTAATTTTTTGTATCCTAAATATCCTAAAACTAGAGCAGCAACTACTGCAATAATAATGAAAATATATTTTTGGTTAGCAGCAACAAAATCTTCAGTTTTAGAAGCAGTTTCATCTAAAGTGTTAAATACCTCAGCAGTTGTTGAGTTTTCTCCTAAGTTCTCATCAATAACTTCTTTTTCCTTTTCTGTTTTAGGTTTGTAACCTCTTTTCTTATAAGTTGCCATGTATTTATTATATTTTATGCGTGGCAAAAATAAAATATTTCTTCATATATAAAAGCTTATTTATTTGTTATTTTGCATGCTCCATTTAATTGCTATACTAACTACTACTACATTTGCTTAAATAGTCTATGATTTTAAAGTCACTTTCCTTAGTAAATTATAAAAATTTCGAGAGTAAATCTCTTACTTTTAACGACACCATAAACTGTCTTGTTGGCAACAATGGCATAGGAAAAACAAATATTCTAGATGCTATTTACCACCTGTCTTTTGGTAAAAGTTATTTTAATCCAATAGCCTCACAAAACATAAAGCACGATGAGGATTTTTTTGTTGTTAGTGGCAACTACAATAAGGAAAATAAACCTGAAAAAATTGTAGTTAGTTTAAAACGAGGACAAAAAAAAGTAATAAAACGCAATGGTAAGGCTTATAATAAGTTTAGCGATCATATTGGATTTTTACCTTTGGTTATCATTTCGCCTGCAGATAGAGATTTAATTATAGAGGGTAGCGACACACGACGTAAGTTTATAGACAGTGTTATTGCACAAAGTGATAAATTATATTTAGACGATTTAATAAAATACAATAAAATTTTAGCACAGCGTAACAGCCTATTAAAGTATTTTGCACTTAACAACACCTTTAATAACGATACGCTTGATGTTTACAACAATCAATTAACAGATTTTGGTACTAAAATTTTTAATAAACGCGAAGCGTTTTTAAAAACCTTTATCCCAATTTTTAAAGCAAGATACAAAGCAATTAGTAATGGAAATGAAGTTGTAGATTTGGTTTACAAAAGCGATTTGTTTGATACCGATTTATACACCTTATTAAAACAAGTTATAAATAAAGATAAAGCCATACAATACACTAGTGCTGGTGTACATAAAGATGATTTAATCTTCAACATAGACAGTCATCCAATAAAGAAATTTGGGAGTCAAGGACAGCAAAAATCGTTTTTAATAGCTTTAAAATTAGCGCAGTTTGATTTTATAAAGCAAGTTAGTGGTGTAAATCCTATTTTGTTACTGGACGATATTTTCGATAAGTTAGATGAAGAACGCGTTACACAAATTATAAAACTAGTAGATGATGAAAATTTTGGACAATTATTTATTAGCGATACTCATGCAGAACGTACTGAAAAAGCAGTAAAACAAGTGCATCAATCTTATGAGATTTTTAAATTATAATGTGCTTAAACTTCTCAAGAAATATCGTTTAAAACTTACAAATGCATTTTAAATATTATTATGAAAAAAACATTTTACACTCTTTTAATAACATTAATTCTATGTTGTTCTCATAATCCAGAACATTATATCCAACATATTGATGGTTACTGGGAAATTGAAAGTGTAACACTATCTAGTGGTTTTAAAAAAGAATACACAGTAAATCAAACCATAGACTACATATCTGTTAAAGACAGTTTAAATGGTTTTAGAAAAAAGATGTCTCCGCGTTTTGATGGTAAATATGAAACCTCAAAAGACGTAGAAGTTTTTAAGCTTAAAACAGAAAACGATAGTTTACATTTATATTATTCAACAGCATTCTCCAAATGGAAAGAAACTATTTTAATGGCAAATGAAAACCAATTAAAAATTGTGAACCAAAATAACGATGTATATTTATACAAACGTTACAAACCAATAATTATAGAATAATAAATTAAAAAAAGCCTTCCGTTTCTGGAAAGATAAACATGGCAAAACGTAATAATAACATTTTAAACATACAAGACGCTCTAAAAGATTTTGTAGAAAGCAATAAACTAGATAAAGGTTTAAACAAAGTTAATGTGCGCGAGGCTTGGTCTAACCTTATGGGAAACGGTGTGAACAATTACACAACTACAATAGATTTAAAAAATGAAACACTCTATGTACAATTAAGTTCAAGTGTTTTAAGAGAAGAACTCAGTTACGGAAAAGATAAAATGATAGCTATGCTTAACGAAGAACTAGGTAAAGAGTTAATTAAAAAAATAATTTTAAGGTAGTACTATTTAATTGGTACTAAAAAAATAAAATAGATTATTTAATATAAAATAGTATATTTGTTTCTTATTATAAATTAAATTTTTTTAAAATGGCTCAAGGCACAGTAAAATTTTTCAATGATTCTAAAGGTTTCGGTTTTATAACTGAAGATGGATCAGACAAAGACCATTTCGTACACATTTCTGGATTAATCGACGAAGTTCGTGAAGGAGATGCAGTAGAATTCGATCTTCAAGAAGGTCGTAAAGGTATGAACGCAGTAAACGTAAAAGTAGTATAATTAAATATTCAATTTACCTTATTACAAGAAAAGCTCACTATTTATTTAGTGAGCTTTTTTTTGGGCATTAATCAAAAAAAAGAGGAAATAATAGGTCATGTGAATTAATGGCATCATCTTTGCAAATAATTAAATAATTAATATTAAAATTTATTACAATGAGTAAAGGCACAGTAAAATTCTTCAATGACGCTAAAGGATTTGGTTTCATCACAGAAGAAGGTGTAGACAAAGACCATTTTGTTCACATTTCGGGTTTAATTGACGAAATTCGCGAAGGCGACGAAGTTGAATTCGATCTACAAGAAGGTAAAAAAGGATTAAACGCAGTTAACGTTAAAGTTATTTAATATATACTACATAATTTTTTAAGCAAAAGCCACTCCTAAGAGTGGCTTTTCTATTTTCTACTGTTTTATTCATAAAAAAAAGTAACCGCTAATTGTACTTTTTTATAGTAAGTAATCTTACTTTATTCTTTTAATATCTTAATAACAGTAGCTTTAGAATCTTGTGTTGTTATAGTCATAAAATACAATCCAGAAGTTGCTTGCGATAAATCAATAGATTTAGTAGTATTCATTTTAGTTAAGTCTTCCGTTTTAATAAATCGTCCGTTAATATCATAAATCTCTACTTTTAATAGATTGATTTGTCCTGTTTTCTTAAGATTAAAAATTCCGTTAGATGGATTTGGATACACTGTAACCAAACTATTTATAGTATCAAACTCTGATACAGCTAAACTATAATTACAATTGTAAACTGTAATCTCATCTAGATACCAACCTTCTATACCATTGCAGCCATCAGTTCCCATATCAAATCTAAATTGTATGGTTCCGTTAGAATTTAAACCTAAAGATGATAAATCTATTACACTAGTTCCCCAACTTCCCGCATTAGAACCTCCATCTGTTCCTGTAAAAGCTTCTTGACCCTGCATAGGATTATCATTACCAGCTGCTGCAGAATTAATTGAAGAATTATAACCATTATTAATAAATGCTGATGCAGGTAAAAGATCCCAAGGACCATTATTTATTTTATATTTTATATTTGCACCATCCCACTTAAATTCTGTGGCAACATAATGATTAAAAGCCATTTCAAAAATTCCAGCACCAACGTTTGGCATGGTAATAATCGGGCTTTCTAATTGCATAACACCATTTTGGAAATCTGTTGAGCAATTACCACCATAAGTTTCACCAATTGGTGCATTAATAGCAAAAACACCACTACCTGTTCTACCACTTGGTAAACTTGTTACTAATTCCCAATCTCTAGAAGTCCACGTTGCTCCTGTTGGAACCTGACTAAAACTCCAGCCATCTGTACCAGTTTCCCAATCTACAAAATAAATTGAATTATTAATTCCTGCTGCACACATAGCTGGTGCAGCTCCTATAAGAGAAGTAAAACCACATTGAGAGGGAACAATACGCAATTCTACAGCTAAAATTGCATTTGTTAATTGTTGCAAATCAAAAGTTGTAATTATTTCTCCGGAAGCTCCTACAGCAGTTCCTGTTGTAGATAAACCTTGAAGGTTTATTCCTAATAAATCTGAACCAGCAGCTTCTAGGCTATTGGCTAAATCTGTAAAATCACTAGTTGCAGTTAAATATTGACTTTGTGCTCTCCAAAAAATATGAGCTGCTTTAGTAAAACCAATACCAGTTATTGTTTGTCCGTTGTAATTTCCACCATCTACTAATAGTGCATAAGCATGATTTGGAACTCCTGAGTTTGAGTGCACACCTCCAGAATCTCCTGTACCACATTTATACTGTACATCTGTAACTTTACCTGGATCACCATTACAAGTTGGATCCCACATATCTCTTATGGCACCACCAAAAGCAGAAGCATCTTCTCCCATTCTCCAGCGGTCGCTACTATTACAACTAGTGCGTAATGCATGATTATCATCTGCATCTTGATAGCTATTTAAAAGATCTACTGTTTCTCCCCAAATATCTGAGTAAGATTCATTTATTGCTCCAGATTGCCATTGGTATATTAACCCACTAGTATATTCTGTATATGCGTGTCCCCATTCATGCGCTACAACATCGTCTGAAGCTGTACCATCGCAATAATTGGCTGTAGATCCATTCCAATTTGCATTTGGACACGAAATACCTGGATTGTTATTTATCGTTCGCATTTTAGCATCTGCTCCATCATAAGAAGCATAACCAAAAGCGTGATTGAAAAAATGATATACATGAGCAGAAGCCTCTACTTCATTTTGTTGCCAAATAGTTAAAGAACCAGGAAAAGCATCTCCTTCTTGCCAAATCAAGTTTCCTGTATTACCTTCAAAAATCTCCCGATCCATGGCATGAGCAATACCTGTAAATTGTTCTACAACTTCTCCATTGTGCGCATTTACAAAAACAAACTCTCTTACATCTTTGTTATTTCGAACTTCTATTTGGTATACCAAATAATTCCCACCTATATAACCTTGAGCTAATCCTTTTTGAAAAACATACAACTTAGTATCATGCACAAATAATGTTTCACCAGAGAAATTAATATCTTGATTTTTAATAGTCCCTATTGCAATTAAAAGCGCTTCAGTTTTTGAAAAAGAAGGTGAAGCATTTAATTTAATATCTGTAATATAATTACCATTTATTGCAGTTAAATTATTTTGCTTATTAAAATGAAATAATAATTTACCATCGTAAACAGGCACACCTTGATACTCTTGATTTAAAACAACGCGTTGAAAGCCAATATTATCTACTGCTGTTGTATTCAATTTTATTGTACTACTTATATCATCAATTCCATAAATTGACTTATTTGAATTTAAAAAATCAAATGTTTTTTCTGTAATTGTGTTTCCTTTTAAATTTAAAGGATTGTCGTTTGAAAACTTAATAAATTCAGGAACATTAGAATCCTGATTAATTGTAACGCTAGCTTTAGTTTTCTGCTCAAAAGCGTTGATGGCTGTTGTGGTATTTTGCGCTTGAGTCATTACTGAAAAAAACAAGCTCATAACCACTAGGTATCTAGTAATCTTCATAATTTTTTTTAAGTCTCGCTAAATTAGCAGATTACAGTGAACAAAAAAAGCCTAACTTGTTAAAGTTAGGCTTAAATGTTTGTTTTTATCGATTAAATGCTTAAAACATCTCTCTTCCTGAGAAATGAAAAGCACCTTCAATAGCTGCGTTTTCATCGCTATCACTACCATGTACTGCATTTTCTCCAATAGAAGCAGCGTATAGCTTACGTATCGTTCCTTCTGCAGCATCTGCAGGATTAGTTGCACCAATTAAAGTTCTAAAATCCTCTACTGCGTTATCTTTTTCTAAGATAGCAGCTACTATAGGACCACGAGTCATGTACTCTACTAACTCACCAAAGAAAGGTCTTTCGTTATGTACTGCGTAAAATGCTTGAGCATCTGCTGTAGTCATTTGCGTTAATTTCATTGCTACGATTCTAAAACCTGAAGCATTAATTTTTTCTAAGATTGCGCCAATGTTTCCTTTTTCAACAGAATCAGGCTTAAGCATTGTAAATGTTCTATTTGTTGCCATTATATTATTTTTTTATGGCTGCAAAAGTAGTGTATTTCTTCGTAAAAACAATTATAAAAACTATTAAAAAATTGTATATTCGTGACCTATGAATACACAAGATATCGAGGAGATTAAGGTACTATTAGCAACTCCTAAAAAAATTGCAATTATACCACATAGAAACCCAGATGGAGATGCTATGGGCTCTACATTAGGGCTTTTAAACTACTTGTTACAACTAAATCATGATGCAAAAGTTATTGCGCCAAACGATTTTCCTGATTTTTTAAAATGGTTACCAAAAGTGGAAACTGTAGGTATTCATGAAACAGAAACAGAAGCGTCTGAGGCTTTTATTAATAATGCAGATGTTATTTTTACTCTAGATTTTAATGCCTTACATCGTACAGGAAACATGGAAACGATTTTAGCACAGAGTAAAGCTTTAAAAATAATGATTGACCATCACCAACAACCAGACGATTTTGCTAAATATATGTTTAGCGATGTCTCAATGAGTTCTACTTGTGAGATGGTATATCATTTTTTAGATAAACTAGACGCTTTAGACAAGGTTAATGCTGAAATAGCTACTTGTCTTTATGTTGGGATTATGACAGATACTGGGTCGTTTAGATTTCGCTCTACAACAAGTACAACGCACAGAATTATAGCCAATTTAATAGATAAAGGTGCAGATAATACTTTAATACACAACAACGTATACGATACTAACAGTTATAACCGTTTACAATTATTAGGTTGTGCTTTAAGTAATTTAAAAGTATTACCAGAACATAAAACTGCATATATTACCTTATCGCAACAAGAGTTACGTGATTTAGATTACAAAAAAGGAGATACAGAAGGTTTTGTTAACTATGCGTTATCGCTAGACAAAACGGTTTTAGCAGCCATTTTTATTGAAGATAAAAAACAAGGTATTATAAAAATATCGTTGCGTTCTAAAGGTGGTTTTTCTGTAAACGAAATGTCTCGTGCTCATTTTGAAGGTGGTGGTCATACCAACGCAGCAGGAGGAAAAAGCGATACGTCTTTAGAGTCTACAGTTGAAAAATTTATTAGTATATTACCATCGTATAGTAAAGCCCTTAATAATGAATAAACGCCTTGTTTTACTTTTTGTTTTTGCTTGCGCTTTGTCATGCAAAACTCCAGAAGCTAGAAAACCAGAAACAGTAAAGTCTGGTTCCTTTATTAGTGAATCTGTAATACGTAACAAAAAACTTTACGAAGCCGAAGAAAAAGCTATAGAAGCTTACATTAAAACCCAAGACACCAAGCAGTTTATGGCATCAGAATATGGCTTTTGGTACACTCAAGATACTGTTGTAGGTGTAAACGCCTCTAAATTACCAGAATTTGGAGATATTGTAAATTTCAACTTTAACCTTTCTGCATTAGATGGTACACTTATTTACTCCAAAGAAGAATTAAAAACTCGAGATTATGCCATGGACCAAGAAGCCCTTTTTACAGGACTAAGAGAAGGCTTAAAAGAAATGAGAGCTGGTGAAACCTTTACTTTTATATTTCCATCTCAAAAAGCTTATGGTTATTATGGAGATGAAAACAGAATAGGAAGAAACACACCATTAATTAGCGAAGTCACAGTAAATTCCATAACAAATAAATAATATTTTTTAAAATGAATAACATTAAAAACTCTATGAAACTTTTTATTATTGCACTATTAGTTAGTATGAGCGCATTCTCATGCCAAGAACAATATCCAGATTTAGAAGATGGATTATACGCAGAAATTAATACCAATAAAGGTACAATGGTTGCTAAACTATATTTCGAAAAAGCACCAGTAACTGTTGCTAATTTTGTTGGATTAGCAGAAGGTAATCACCCAAGTTTAGACAGCACTTTAAAAGGCAAACCTTTTTACGATGGTGTTATTTTTCATCGTGTCATGAATAATTTCATGATTCAAGGAGGAGATCCAACTGGAACTGGAATGGGAAGTGCTGGTTTTAAATTCCATAGTGAGTTCGATAAAACATTAAGCCATAACAAAGGTGGTATTCTTTCTATGGCAAATTCTGGAGGAGTTACAACAAACGGCTCACAATTTTTTATTACAGAAGTCCCTTATTTAAGAGGTGATGCTTATAATGCGGATGGAACATTAAAAAATTGCGACCAAGGTGGTGTGAGTTGTCATCCAGTATTTGGTGAATTAGTTAAGGGCTTAGAGATACAAGACTCTATATCTAATGTTCCGGTTTCTAAAGAAGGTAAAACACTAAACAGACCACTTGAAGATGTGGTGATTAATAAAGTAACTATAATTAGAAAAGGAAAAGCTGCAAAAGCGTTTGATGCTGTAAAAGTATTTACAGAACAAGAACCTTTATTAGCGGAGCAATGGAAAGCAATGCAGCAAAAAGAAATAGAATTGGTTAAAGAAAAAGCGAAAGCAGCAGGCGAAGATTTTAAGAAAGCAAACGCTAATTATGGTGGTGAGTTTTTTGAGTCTCCTACAGGAATGCTTATGTACCTAAACAAAGCTAAAAAAGAAGTAAAACCTAGCAGTGCAGATAAAGTATTAGTAAATTGTAGTGCTTACTTTATGAATGGTAACCTGTTGTACACCACATATGCAGACGTTGCTAAAAAAATGAACCAATACAACGAGCAACAAGACAAAGCCGGAGCATACAAACCGTTTCCAAGTATTTATAATGAATCTGCAAGTTTAGTACCTGGTTTTAGAGAAGCTATGCTAAGAATGAATGTTGGTGATAAAGCTAGAGTTTATGTACCAAGTTATTTAGGTTATGGTGCAGCAGGACGAGCACCAAGAGTACAACCAAATACAGATTTATATTTTGATATTGAAATAAAAGGGATTCAGTAGTAATACTATTTTCTAATTAATAATAAACAGCCTTTTAAAAGTAATTAAAAGGCTGTTTAAGTTTAAAACTGATTTGTTTTTTTGATATAGTAAAATGTACTAAATTCGTTTAAACTATTAAAAATATTTAACACTATATCTAATTATATTTGAAATATGAAAAACATAACGTTACTATTATTATACCTTCTAGCATTCAATATTTCTAAGGCACAACAAAAAGCGGTTACAGAAACAGGTGAACAAGTAATTTTATTTGAAAACGGAAGTTGGGAATATGAAAACAAAGAAGATTCTATAGAAAAAGAAACACCAACAAATACAAAAGTATTTAAAACAGATGAAGAATCTACTTTTTTACTAAAAAGCAGCAAATTAGATTTTGGTTTTTATTTAGATCCCACATTATGGTCATTTAGCAAAGCTATAGATAATGCTGCTGCTGAATATGAACTTGAGCTTAAAGGTGAAGACTTATATGGTATGATAATATGTGAAAAGCTAGAAATACCTATAGAATCTTTAAAAGCCATAGCAATACAAAACGGAAGAGATGCTGCACCAGATTTAAAAGTTGTTACCGAAGAATATAGAATTGTAAATGGTATTAAGGTGCTTCATCTTCAAATGAATGGAACCTTACAAGGAATTAAATTTTCATATTATGGATACTATTATTCAGGCAGTGATGGATCAGTACAATTTATTACTTACACTTCACAAGCTTTACTTGATAGCTACAAGGAGGATTGTGAAAAAATATTAAATGTATCGTAAAACTAAACTAATAGTACAGTTTTTAATAATATATAAATAGAACGTAAAAAGCACAATCTAAAGATTGTGCTTTTTTGTTGAAAAAAAGATTCTGTATTAATTACTTTTTAGGTATTTCCTTTAAAATCTCTAAAACAAATTCCCAGTATTTTTTAGCAGAAGAGATACTTGCGCGTTCATCTGGACTATGTGCACCTTTTATGGTTGGTCCAAAACTAATCATGTCAAAATCTGGATAGTTTTGTCCTAAAATACCACATTCTAATCCTGCGTGGCAAGCTGCAACATGTGCTTTTTCTCCATTTAATTTCTCATACAAACTGCTTAATACTTTTAATATAGAAGAGTCCATATTTGGAGTCCAACCAGGATAATCGCCAGACAATTCTACCTCGCAGCCTGTAAGCTCAAAAGTGGCGCGTAACATATTTGCTAAATCTATTTTAGAACTCTCTACAGATGAGCGTGTTAAACAACCTATTTTAATAGCACCATCTTTTACAATAACTCTTGCTACATTATTAGAGGTTTCTACTAAACCTGGAATATCTGCACTCATGCGATGAACTCCATTTAAAGCAGCATAAATAGCACGTGTTAAGCCTTCTTGGACACCTAAATCCATTATTTTTTCTGGTGTTCCTGTTTTAGAAATTATAACTTCTAAGTCTGGCTCCATGGTTTTTAATTCTGTTTTAATGGTTTTAGCAAGCAAGTCCATTTCGGTATTAAAAACAGCTTCATGTATGGCATCTATAGCAACAATAGCAAGACTTTCTCTTGGTATGGCGTTTCTTAAACTGCCACCATCTATTTCAGAGATACGCAATCCAAAATTCTCGAAACCATCAAAAAGCAAACGGTTCATTATTTTATTAGCATTACCTAAACCTTCATGTATTTGCATTCCAGAGTGTCCACCTTGCAAACCTTTTACTGTAATATTGTAACCTATTTTAAATTCTGGTGTTTCTTCTTCTTTATAGGTTCTTGTTGCTGTAACATCTACTCCACCAGCACAACCTACACCTATTTCATTGTCTTCTTCGGTATCTAAATTTAATAATATACCACCAGAAAGCAAACCTCCTTTTAAGCCCATGGCGCCTGTCATTCCTGTTTCTTCATCTATGGTAAACAACGCTTCAATAGCAGGATGCTGTATGTCTGTACTTTCTAAAATAGCCATAATAGTTGCTACACCTAAGCCATTATCTGCGCCTAAAGTAGTGCCTTTTGCTTTTACCCAATCACCAACTACATGCATCTCGATACCTTGAGTATCAAAATCGAATACAGTGTCGTTGTTTTTTTGGTGAACCATATCTAAGTGCGATTGCATAACAATAGTCACGCGATCTTCCATTCCAGAAGTTGCTGGTTTTTTAATAATAACATTTCCAACTTCATCTTCAATGGTTTCTAAGCCTAGTTTAACTCCAAAATCTTTCATAAAAGCAATCACACGCTCTTCTTTTTTAGAGGGTCTTGGTACTGCATTTAAGTCTGCAAATTTATTCCACAATAGTTTTGGTTCTAAGGCTCTTATTTCTGAATTCATTTTTAATATTTTAATTTGAAATGCTAAAATACAAAAAAGACCTATCTCCTTGTTAAAACCTAGGAGGTCTAACAGAAAATTAACTATTTTTGAACCATGCTGAAAAACAAAAAAATTCTTATTGCATTCGCTATTATACCTGCTTTTCTAATAGTCAAGGTGTTAGCGAAATTTCCGAATTTTATTGAAGCCTATTACAGCAAAGGTTTGTACACTATTACGTCTAAATTGTTTCGTTATACTTTAGGTTGGATACCGTTTTCTTTTGGAGATTTAATCTATAGCCTTGGTATTTTATATATAATAAGATGGCTAGTAATCAATAGAAAACGTATGCTAAAGAATTTTAAACATTGGTTAATTGATGTTTTTGCTGCAGTTTCTTTTATTTATATAGCCTTTCATTTATTTTGGGCCATGAATTATTACCGCTTACCGCTTCATGAAAACCTAAACTTAAAAGCAGATTATACTACAGAGGAATTAACTATAGTGACTAAAAATCTTATTGATAGGTCTAACGCTATTCATCTTAAAATTGTAAAAAACGACACTTTAAAAGTTGAGTTTCCGTATACCAAATCTGAAGTTATTACTAAAACACCAGAAAGTTATGCTGGGCTTCAAAAAATATTTCCAGAATTAGAATATAAAGGAGTGAGCATAAAAAAATCGCTGTTAAGCTTACCACTTACTTATATGGGTTTTAGTGGTTATTTAAATCCGTTAACCAACGAAGCACATATTAACAATTTAATTCCTGTATTTAAATTCCCTACAACTACAGCTCATGAAATTGCGCACCAATTAGGTTATGCAGCAGAAAACGAGGCTAATTTTATTGGTTTTTTAGCAGCAACACATCATAAAGACCTTTATTTTAAATATTCTGGTTATACTTTTGGATTACGCCATTGTCTTCATGAGGTGTATAGACGAAATCCTCAACAATACGACACGCTTCTAAAAACCATTAATCCAGGAATATTAAAAAATTATCAAGAGGTTCGCGAGTTCTGGATGAGCCATGAAAACCCAATAGAACCTTTATTTCAAACTACATATAACAACTACTTAGAAGCTAATAACCAAAAAGGAGGCATGAAAAGTTATAGTTACGTTGTCGCACTTTTAGTAAATTATCTCCAAGATAAAACACTTTAACAGTATTCGTTTGTATTAGAATAATTCTAATTATTATATTTAGAAATTATTATCCTATTAAACTATCTCATGATAAAAAAAACAATTCTACTTGCATGTCTTGTGCTAACAATTAATGTATTCGCACAGGAAAATGTCCCAAAAAACGATGGTGTAAAAACCATAAGTTCTAATTACACAGTAGTTACAAATGCTGAAATTCACGTCTCTCCTACTCAGGTTATAGAGAATGGTACCATGGTTATAAAAGATGGTAAAATAGTATCTATTGGTAACAATGTGTCTATTCCAAAAAACGCTGTTGTTACAGATTTAAGTGGCAAAAGCGTTTATCCTTCTTTTATAGACCTCTACTCTACTTTTGGTGTAGAAAAACCTAAAAGATCAGGTAGCAACTCTAGAACACCACAATATGATGCCGAAAGAGAAGGACACTACTGGAACGACCATATTAGAGCAGAACAAAATGCTATCGATAAATTTAGCTACAATACAAAAGAAGCCGAAAAGCTAATTGCTGCAGGTTTTGGCGTTGTAAATACGCATATTGAAGACGGGATTATTCGTGGTACAGGAACCTTAGTAGCATTAAATTCTGAAGGATCTAATGCAAATAGAATTCTTAGTACAAAATCGGCACAATTTTTAGGCACAAGTAAAAGTGCCACTTCTAGACAGTCTTATCCAAATTCAATTATGGGTTCTTTTGCTTTATTGCGCCAAGTAAATATGGATGCTAAATGGTACCAAACAGGAACAGCAAAAGAAAAAGACAGAAGTTTAGAAGCGTTTAATGCTAATAAAAACCTTGTTCAAATTATTGAAGCAGGAAGTAAAATGAATGCATTACGTTTGGATAAAATTGGTGATCAATTTAATACACAGTATGTTTTTGTTGGTGGTGGAGATGAATATGAATATATAAAAGAAATTAAAGCAACTAATGGAAGTTTTATTCTACCAGTAAACTTTCCAGATGCTTACGATATGGAAAATCCGTTTTTAGCAAACTCTGTTGATTTAGCAGATTTACGCGAATGGAACCAAAAACCACACAACCCTAAAATTTTAGCTGAAAACAATGTAACATTTGCCTTATCAACCTATAAGCTTAAAGATGCTAAAGAATTTATGCCAAACCTTTTAAAAGCCATAGAAGCTGGCTTACCTAAAGACAAGGCTTTAGCGGCATTAACCACAATTCCTGCTCAAATACTTGGTAAAAGCAACGAAATAGGAAGCTTACAAACAGGAGCTTATGCTAACTTTTTAGTAACCTCTGGCGATATATTTGATAAAGAAACAACTCTGTTTCAAAACTGGGTTGCTGGAACTAAAAACGAGTTAAAGCCTTTAAACCAAAAAGATATTCGTGGTGATTACACTTTTAATCTTGGTAATACAGATTACGAATTGTCTATTAAAGGAAAAATAGAAAAGTTGAAATCTCAAGTAAAAGCAGACAATAAAACTTTAGGCTCTAAAATTAGTTTTGATGAGGATTGGATGAATCTTACCTTCTCTACTGTAGATACTATAAAGCAAGAATTTATTCGTTTAGTTGCTAATATAGAAAATACAAGTGCTTTTAGTGGTAAAGCTATTTTTCCTAATGGAAACGAAAGTACTTTCTTTGCTACTAAAAAAACAGATAGTAAAGCTGCTGATGATAAAAATGAAAAAGATGATGATGATAAAGAAGCAGGAGATGATGATAAAAATGAAGAAAAAGGAGAAAAAAGCGACAAAGATGCCGTTGCCAATACTGATAAATTATTTCCAGTAACCTTCCCAAATATGGCTTATGGTTTTGAAACCTTACCAAAACAAGAAACTATATTATTTAAAAATGTAACGGTTTGGACTAACGAAAAAGAAGGTATCTTAAAAAATACAGACGTATTAATTAAAGATGGTAAGATTTCTAAAATAGGACAAAACCTTAGTACAAATAATGCTCAAGTTATAAACGGAGAAGGTAAACACTTAACTTCTGGTATTATAGACGAACATGCACATATAGCAACATCATCTGTAAACGAGTCTGGACATAACTCTACAGCAGAAGTAACACAAGAAGATGTAATCAATCCAGAAGACATCAGTATTTACAGAAACCTTGCTGGTGGTGTTACATCTATTCAAATTTTACATGGCTCTGCTAACCCAATTGGTGGTCGTTCTGCGGTTATTAAACTTAAATGGGGAGAATCAGCAGACAACCTATTGTATAAAGACATGCCTAAGTTTATAAAATTTGCATTAGGAGAAAATGTAAAACAAAGTAATTGGGGAGATGTTGAAACTGTACGTTTTCCTCAAACAAGAATGGGAGTTGAACAAGTTTACACAGATTACTTCCAACGTGCCAAAGAGTATGATGCTAAAAAGAAAAGCGGACAAACTTATAGAAAAGACGTAGAAATGGAAGTAATTGCCGAAATTTTAAACAAAGAACGCTTTATTAGTTGCCACTCTTATGTACAAAGTGAAATTAATATGTTAATGAAGGTTGCAGAAAAATTCGACTTTAACATCAACACATTTACGCATATTTTAGAAGGCTATAAAGTAGCAGACAAAATGAAAGCTCATGGTGTAGGTGGTTCTACTTTTAGCGACTGGTGGGCTTATAAATACGAAGTTAATGATGCAATACCATTTAACGCTGCAATTATGCATAATGCAGGAGTAACAGTGGCAATAAATAGTGATGACAGTGAAATGTCTAGACGTTTAAATCAAGAAGCTGCAAAATCTGTTAAGTACGGAAATATTAGTGAGGAAGAGGCTTGGGAATTTGTAACATTAAATCCTGCTAAGCTATTACATATCGATGATCGTGTTGGTAGTATTAAAGTAGGAAAAGATGCAGATGTTGTTTTATGGAACGACCATCCTATGTCTATTTATGCTAAAGCAGAAAAAACAATTATTGATGGCATTACTTATTTTGATATAGATCGTGATAAAAAACTACGTGAGGCAATTAAAAAAGAGAAAAACGAATTAACAACACTAATGCTTCAAGCTAAAAATAAAGGCTTAAAAACAAAACCGATTGAAAAGAAAGAGAAAGCACATTTTCACTGTGACTCAGAATTTTAAGAATCAATTTCAGTTTCAATCTAATTAAAGAAGACTTCTAAAGTATTACAGTCTTCAAAATTTAAAAATATTTTCAAAATGAAACAATTAAATTATAAAATATTAGCCTTTGCAGTATTACTTTCATCTATAGTAATAGCTCAACAAACACCTGCTTCTAAGCAAACCAATGCCATTTCTATTGAAGGTGCAACTGCACATCTAGGAAATGGAGAAGTTATTGAGAATTCTCTAATTATGTTTAACAATGGTAAGTTTACTTTTGTTGGCAGTGCCAATACAAAAATTGCACGTCAAGGCAAAGTTATGAATGCTACAGGAAAACATTTATATCCTGGTTTTATAGCTCCAAATTCTACTTTAGGTTTAGTAGAAGTAGATGCTGTAAGAGCCAGTAATGATGCTGATGAAGTTGGAGCAATGAATCCACACATAAGAAGCTTAATAGCCTATAATACAGAGTCTAAGATTATTGAGTCTATGAGACCTAATGGAGTATTAATGGGACAAATTACGCCAAGAGGTGGACGTATTTCGGGAACCTCATCTATTGTACAGTTTGACGCCTGGAATTGGGAAGACGCAGCTATTAAAGCAGATGATGGAATTCACTTAAATTGGCCTAATCCTTTTTCTCGTGGTCGTTGGTGGTTAGGAGAACCATCGATGCTAAAAGAAAATAAAAATTATAAAAAACAAATAGAAGAATTGGCTTCTTACTTTGCTGAAAGTAAAGCATACCAAGCAAGTAACAAGTCGCCAAGACATCTACCTTTTGAGGCTTTACAAGGTGTTATTGAGGGCTCCAAAAAATTATATGTACACGTTGATGGAGAAAGAGGTATTACAGATGCTATAAACTTTGCAAAAAACACAAATATTAAACATATAGTAATTGTTGGTGGCTATGAAGCTCACAAAGTAAGTAGCTTATTAAAACAAAACAATATTCCTGTCTTATTACAACGTGTACATAGCGAACCTAATAATGATGACGACGATTACGATTTACCATTTAAATTAGCAAATAAATTAGTTAACGCTGGTGTATTGGTTGGTTTAGAAAATGCTGGAGGTATGGAACGTATGAATGCCAGAAACCTACCTTTTTTGGCTGGCACTTGTGCTGCTTATGGTTTAAATAAAGAACAAGCCTTGAGTTTAATTACTTTAAATACGGCTAAAATTTTAGGTATAGATAACATGGTTGGTTCTCTAGAAGTAGGTAAAGATGCTACGCTTTTTATTAGCGAAGGTGATGCTTTAGACATGAGAACAAATAAGTTAGAAAAAGCGTATATTCAAGGACGAGATATTAGTTTAGAATCTCACCAAACAGAATTATACAAACGTTACAGTAATAAATACAAGCAGCAATAATATTATTTAGAAGTACATCTCTAATTAAACTTTATACTCTAAATCATGAAAAAAACACTAATATTTGCTTTTACTTTGTTTAGTTTGCTAGGCTTTTCTCAAGAGAAAGAAGCAAAAAAAACAGAGTTGCCTTTTTTAATTAGCGTTGGCAATACTGGTGTTTTTAATTCGGTTTATAGTAGGTTAGATTTTATAAGTAAAAACATAACAAAAAATACAACATCACTTCAACGTTTAGAGGAGATGCGTCATGGTCAATTAATAATATCTACAAAACCTTTAGCCGAATCTTTTAATAGTATTTATCTTGAAACTAGACCTAGTTTAAATATTGAATTACAGCAAATCATGTTTAGCGGTAATTTTCCAAACCCAAGTTTAAGGCGATTTCCGGTAGTTATTAAACAATAAAAAAAAGAGCCAATTGGCTCTTTTTTTATTATGAAGAAGTGTTGTTATTATTTTGAAACTGCTGCTTCTGGTTTGGCAAAAACAGTATCTTCAAGTTTATTTTTAGATAAAATAACATCTGTAAACAATAAATCATTTCGCTTATCTCCAATTATAAAACCATCTGCATTATACCATTCTAAGGTTTTAGGTAACAACATTTCGTTAACCATTTGCCAATTAGTATATTTTATAAAATGCCAATCTTTACTTTTTTCTTTAGTAAAATAAGTTACAGTATAACCTAACCAAGTCATTTTATTAGTTTCAGCATCATAATACATAATGTATTCGTCTTCTGGAGATTCGCCAACTTCAGCTGCATAACTAATTTTTATTCCAGGATATGTTTTACTATCAACTTTAAGAGGTTCAACATTTGTATAGGTAATACCATCATCTGCCAATATATAAGGCATGGCATAGAAATAAAACATTAAGTTGTAATAAAACTGCGGATTTCCTTCATACTTGTTTTCTCCTTTATTTATTAGCCAAGCTTCTTTTCCTATATAACCAATTTTAAAAGCATCAGTTTATATTAGTGACCTTCTGTCTTTTAAATCTGTTGTTGTTGTTTCGTCTCCTGTTGGTTTTTTTATAGTGAAGACTAAAGTATTAAAGGTATTCCATTGGTCTATGCCTCCATGAGCATTTAATATTTTTGTAACATTTTCTGGATAGATTGATGTTGTTATATCTAATTTTTCTTCAAAGTAGTCTGCATTAACAACTGGTTTTGTTTCTTGTTTACATGCCAAGACTATAATTAATGTTAAAGCAAGTATTAGGTAGTTTTTCATAATATATTTTAGTTTGATTATGAGTCGTAAATTGAAAATGAACATTACAAAAAAAGCTTCAGTGTGAACTGAAGCTTTTTAAATTACTATTATATTTTATTATTCTATTATTAATTTCTTAATGGTTTGTTTATTGTTTTGGTTTAGTTTTACAAAATACAATCCTGCTTGTAGGTTTTTAAAATTAAGCTGAAGTGTTTCGCTTATAACATCTTTAATCACTATTTTACCTTGAACATCTATTATTTCTATAGAGGCAGTTCCACTTGAAATATTATTTAACTTAATATTTATAGTACTAGTTGCTGGATTTGGAAATAAAGCAAAGCCATTGACGTTAAATTCATCTACAGATAAATTATTTTCTACAAATTCTGTTTCAAAAGTATTTGTTATTACTGGAGCATTAAAATCGAAATAAATTTCAGCAGTATTAGGAATAATAGTACCAACTGCATAACCAGCGTTTGGTTTTATTTTATAGTAAACGTAACCATTACTTGCAAAATCGTCTTGAGATTGTGCTGGTAAATTAATGTTATCGAATGTCCAAGTTAACTGATTTCCGTTTCGCATCATTACAACATCATGAGTTGCTCTTAAAAACTGTAATGTGCTTAAATCTAATTGTGAATCTACAGTATTTTCTATTCTAACATTTATAGCTTCTGCAGTACCAACATTTTGGAACCTAATGGTATAATAAAGGTACTCGTCTGTTGTTACAAAATCATTATAAATAATATCTGGACCTTGAGATTCTTTAATATCATTGGGATCGTAAGAACCAATAACTTCTTGAGTGACTATAGAAACATTGTTTTCGCTAACCACGTCGTTTGCAGCAGTTGTATAGACCACAGAACTTGTAACATACTCACCTAGGTTTACTGTAACTGGAGTATATAATCTAAACCAAACCACTCTTGACTCACCTGGTAAAAGGTTTGTAAAATCTACTGTAGCTCCTGTTGCTGTTTGTGTAACTGTTAATCCTGAATCTAATGGATTGGCATCTAAGTAATCTACAATTGTGTCATGAATAAAAGTTACTGTTCCTGAGGCTATAGTCGTTGAACCCAAATTTTCAATAACTAAATCGTTCCAATAATTAAATCCTGGTCTTGGCGAACTAAATGGAATTAAATAAACCGATAAATCTTCACAAGCCATTTGCTCTGTAATTGGAAAATCTACAGTTACAGTGTTGCCATTTAACACTGTAATGTCCTGGAACAATGCTGTTGGAATGTTAAAGCAGTTCTCGTAACCTGTATTTGTTGCAAAAGTTATATCGTAACTGTTTGCTTCATCTTGATTTATTATATTAAAGCTTCCTGTGTTAGAATTTACTGTGCTTATGTTTCCATCATTATTAATTTCATAAGTAAAGAATCCGTTTGTAAAAGGTACATCTGTTCCATTAAAAACGCCATCGTTATTATTATCTAAGAAGGCATTAACATCTATAAATCCTATATTACTTGCGCAAAACACATCAAAATCTATTGGGTCATTTTCACAACTAATTACAGAGCCATCAGATTGTATATAGACTGTTGCAGTTGTTCCTGTAGTTGTAAATGTTAAACCAGATAAATCTCCACTATTATTTAAACCATAAGGATTATCTGCATTTAAATTTGTTGTTCCATCACTATCTAAAACAATAAGCTCATCAAAATTAAATTCGGTAGAACCAGAGTTAAAAACAATATATAATGAGGAACCATCATTACTACTAAAGTTGTATTGTTGTGTTTCGTTGTTGGTATAACAAAAATTAGTATTTACAGATTGACCAGAAGCACAGTCTACCATTACGTTTGGATCTGCCCTTGTTATAAAACTTGAAGCATTACAGTTATCTGCATTACCATTTGGATTGTAAGGTATAATAGTAACAAAATATTGTGTATCATAATTTAATGTCCCAAAATCGTATGTGGTTACATTACCAACATCTACCATATCTAAAACAATTTCTCCTGTAGAGGTTACGAGATTTAAATTATAGCCTGTTACATAACCAGTTGCTGTTGTCCAAGTTATGTCTGTGTTTTCATTTACATCTACAGCTAAATCTTGAGGTGTTGTTACTACAGCATTACACGTTGGTATTGCAGAAGTGTCTAAACAACTTACTACGTAATCTATTGTCGAGTAATTACTTCCTGGGCAATCAATACTAGCATCAGAATCTACATAAATTGTAATAGTGTCTCCTGAGGCTTCAAATATTAAATTTGTTAGGTCTCCAGCGTTACCATATGGAGTCGCTGCATTTAAATTTGTAACACCATCACTATCTAAAACTATTAATTCATCGTAAATATTTTCAACTTGACCAGAAACAATAACCAATTGTAAAGGTGTGCCATCACTACTAGTATACGTGTATTGTAATGTTTCGTTATTCGAATAACAAAACGAGGCTGTTACAGGCTGACCACATGTTACTGTAACTGGACAATTACTTGTTATAATGTCGAAAAACGAAAGCGATGAACACTCACTATTAACCTCATTTACAGAAGCTGTTATCGTTTGGTTTGTATTTACTGGCAAATAACTTGATGGATTTTGTATTGCATTTACTTGATTAGCAGCATCTGCTGTACTTTCATAAAAAGTTACTGTATATTGATTAAAGTCTAAACCATCTAAAATTTCAGGAATTGTAATTGTTAAATCGTAAGCCTGATTTGGGTCGCAAGACGTTAAATTACTTGCTGTACCAAGTACTGGATAGAAGCCTATATTTACAGTTGTTGTATCTGTATTTACACAACCTGTAACTGTATTAGTAATAGTTACTGTATAATCTCCAGATTGCGTTACCATAATGGTAGGCGTGTCTTCTCCAGTATTCCATTGGTAAATACAATCTTGTTGTGTCACTGTGTAAGGCGCTAACATAATTGTATTACCTGAACATAAACTGTAAACATCTTCAAAAATAATTATTGGCAACTCATTTATTTGTAAGTTAATGGTAGTTATTACATAGTCTCCTGTCGCTGTTGCTGTAACTCCTGCATAAACAACTGTTACATTAGGATTCGCAGTATAAGACGAGGGATTAGCTATTGTATTGGTTTGGGATAAAGCGTTATCATAGATTTCGTAGTAAGCAATTGTATAATCATTTACATTAAGACTGCTTAGTATATCTGGATTTGCAGCAGTTAAATCAAAAACAGCAGTACCAGTTGCATTTGTTCCACAAACATCTAGTATCGCTGAATTAACTTGAAAAGGAGCGTATTCTGTAAGCAAAACTAATTCTACTAGTGCAGAACAATTACTATTAACACTCTCTACTCTTACATAAACAGTTTGTTGGTTAGCAACAATATTATTATAAGGGCTCACTAGAGCATTAATATCATTATCTGCATCTACTATTGTTTCATGGTAGGTAATTATTAGTCCAGTTGCACCACCAGTTATTTCTAAATCTTTATCTGTTAAATTAAACGTAGTAAAACCATCGTTATCAGGATCTTCTTCGACCAATGGTGTTGGCTGTATAATTTGCAAAGTTTCTACATTTAGATAAAGAGCCGTATTATTACTCACGTAATAGCAGCCTGAATTTATATTATCTATTCTTATATAAATAGTTTGATAATATGGTGAACTATAGTTTTCGTAAAATGTAGGATTTGTTATTGGGTTGGTATTATTATTAGCATCGTTTAAATCTTGATAATAAGACACTAATAAATCTTGATTACCACCAGTTATTTGGTTTTCATAAATTGTTAAATCGAAGATACCTATACCTTGACCGTTTCCACATGCAATAAGATCGTAAGGTTGAGTATTAATATTTAATGTATTTATTATTAAATTATAGGTTACCACATTAGAAGTACAGTTTCCATTAATAGATTGAACAACTGCAAATATTGTTTGTGGGTTTGTTGTATTGGTATAAGGACTACTTAAAGGATTCATTTGTGCCTCAGCATCTGCTTGCGTTAGATAATGCAAAACATAAAAACTATTAGGATCTTGCGTTCCTAAAATTTGTTGATCTTGAATTTGTAAATCAAAATCTGCAAAACCAGCACCATCATCATCACAAATCTCAAGATCTACTGGTATGTTTGCTGTTGGCTGATAAAGTACAGTAAAACTTACAGAACTAGATACAGGTTGTGGTCCACTAGTAGTATATTCTACAGTGTATGTATTTCCAGATATTGCATTAGTTACTGCTCCAGTTAAAATATCAATAATTGCTCCATCTGTTGGTGTTTGACTGAAAATAAATGTTCCTCCTAAATCACCTGTTATTGTAGCAACTGCACCATCGCAACTTGGTGTCATAAAAAATGATGCGTCTTCTTGAGCATAAATAAAAGAAGATATTAAGAATGAAAATAAAACGGTAAGTAATTGTTTTTTCATGATTGCGCTGTTAGTTTATATTGGTTTTATACTTATATAACAATTAACAAGTTATATCTCCTACTTTAAATTTGTAATTGCTTGAAGTAAATATTTTAGAAACAAGAGATTTAGCTTAAATTTGTTTCGACGATAAATATAAGTATTTCTTTATTTAAATGATTAACAAACAAATAAACAGCACTCAAAATGCATTAATAAAACAAATTGTTTTATTAAAAGAAAAATCTCGCGAACGTAAAAAAACTGGATTATTTGTAGTTGAAGGTATTCGTGAAATTGAATTAGCTTTAAAAGGCGATTATACGCTAAAAAGTATTTTGTTTTATGCTGAATTGTTTTCTGCTGAAGATTTAAAGACACTTTCTATAAACAACACCGAAATTATTGAAGTTAGTAAAGACGTGTATAGCAAAATAGCATACAGAGAAACAACTGAAGGAATAATTGCCATAGCAAAAAGTAAAGTAAACAACATGGAAAGCTTAACTTTTAAAAACGACAATTCGTTAATTTTAGTTGCTGAAGCTCCCGAAAAACCAGGAAATATTGGTGCCATTTTACGTACTGCAGATGCTGCTAATGTAGATGCTGTAATTATTGCAAATCCTAAAACAGATTTATATAATCCAAACATTATTCGCTCTAGTGTTGGTTGTTTATTTACTAACCAAATTGCAACTGGTTCTACTGAAGCTATTATAGAATTTCTAAAGTCAAAACAAATTAATATTTATGCTGCAATTCTTCAAGAATCGCAAGAGTATCATAAACAAGATTACACAAAAGCGACAGCCATTGTTTTGGGCACAGAAGCAACAGGATTAAGTGATGCATGGAGACAAGCAGCATTACAAAATATCAATATACCAATGCAAGGCGCTATAGACTCTATGAATGTATCTGTTGCAGCAGGTATCCTTATTTTTGAGGCTAAAAGGCAACGTGATTTTAAATAATATAGCAGCATTGCACTAACAAAATTAAAAACAGCAAGGAGGTTTAACAACCTCATCAAATATTATTAAAACTATGACTCCAACTACTCTATTCTATATTTTTATCTCCATTTTAATTGTTAGTTTTATCATAGATCAAGTATTAGATGCTTTAAATGCTAAGCATTATAACGATGTCATTCCAGAAGTATTAAACGATGTTTATGATACTGAAGAATACCAAAAATCTCAAGATTACAAGAAGACTAACTATCGTTTTTCTCTAATAACTGCTTCTTTTTCTATTATAACAACATTAGCCTTTTTCTTTTTGGATGGTTTTGCTATAGTTGATGGAATTGCTAGAGATTTTAGTGAAAACGAAATTATAATTACACTCCTTTTCTTTGGTATTATTATGTTAGGAAGCGATATAATTACAACACCTTTTTCATACTATCAAACTTTTGTAATTGAAGAAAAATTTGGATTCAATAAAACCACAAAAAAACTTTTTATAATAGATAAAATAAAAGGCTGGTTAATGTCTATTGTTATAGGTGGAGTAATTTTAGCGCTATTAACTTGGTTTTATCAAACTACAGAAAACACGTTTTGGCTATATGCTTGGGCATTAATTGCTGGTTTTACTTTGTTTATGAATCTCTTCTACTCTCGACTTATTGTACCATTATTTAATAAACAAACACCTCTAGAATCTGGAAGTCTTCGTGATGCTATTTCTAACTATGCACAAACCGTAGGTTTTAATTTAGACAAAATTTTTGTGATAGATGGCTCAAAAAGAAGTACCAAAGCAAATGCCTATTTTTCTGGTTTTGGAAGTGAAAAACGTGTAACGCTTTACGATACCTTAATAAATGATTTAGAAGAAGAGGAAATAGTTGCTGTTTTGGCACACGAAGTTGGGCATTATAAAAAGAAACACATTATTTTTAATCTGGCAACTTCTGTATTACTTGCAGGTTTAACCTTATACATATTATCATTATTAATTTCAAATCCGTTATTATCTCAAGCCTTAGGTGTTGCAAAACCTAGCTTTCATATTGGTTTAATAGCTTTTGGAATTTTGTACTCTCCTATTTCTACAATTACTGGTTTAATTATGAATTGGTTCTCAAGAAAATTCGAGTACCAAGCCGATGATTACGCAAAAAACACCTACAAAGCGCAACCTTTAATTACATCGCTAAAAAAATTATCTAAAAACAGTTTAAGCAATTTAACACCACATCCTGCTTATGTTTTTATGCACTACTCGCATCCTACATTACTAGAGCGTTTTAAGAATTTAAGCAAATAATATGGAATACATTAGTCGTAAAAAAGTATTTAAAGATCCAATATTTGCATCTTTTGTTTCTAGCTGGCAAGATCTAGAGAATCCAACCAAAAACACAATTATTGAAGCTGGCGAATATTTTGATGAAGACACCGAAACCGTTAGATTTTTTTCTAAAGATGAATTAGAAAAATCATTACAAAAAGACATTAGCAATTTCAAAAAAACTACCGACAATCTTAAAAAAGAAGATTTCGAAATGGTTGGCAAAATTGTAATAGATGCACCACAGGATACAGACGAAGTCCTATTTTTAGCAGAAATTATGGCTTTATTTGCTAAAACACACCATCTAGCGTACACTTTTGTTCCATTGTTTAATGTGCCATGGTTTCATGAAACTATAAAAGGCCACCATCCTTCAACCAAAAAAGCATATTCTAATTTTAAAAAGTTAATTGTAGAAAAAGACTATTCTGGAGGACTCTTGGTTTCAGATTATAAAGTATTACAAAACATGATGCCAGACTATTTTAACTTGGTACAAGGTAATTATTATGGCTATAACTTTTTTTATGCTCAAAATTTAAAAACCGTATGCTCGTTTCACTATTCTGGGCAAATTTGGTTTTATATCTATTCTCAAGACGCTATTAAAAAAATCGAATCCTTTATTAATAAACACAACCTTATTATAAATACACAGTTTACGTCTTACAATATATAATCTAGTATGATTCTGTTTATTTTATAAAAAAGCAACTTCGTTTAACTATTTTAGACTAGTTTTAGTAAGAATTGTTAATAAAAAAACTTAAACAGATATGATAAAAGGACTTTTTGAAACCCATTTATATGTTGAAAATCTTGAACGTTCCATAGCCTTTTATACCAATATACTTAAACTTGAGCAATACCATTATGAGGAAAACAGACGCGTAGCCTTATTCTGGATTGGAAAACCACAACAAGCTATGTTAGGCTTATGGGAAAAACCAAAAGAAGAAATAGATGTAAGGCATTTTGCTTTTCAATGCGATTGGGATTGGATATTAAATGAATCTGTTAGTTTTCTTAAAGCAAACAATTTAAACTTTTGGAATTTCTTGAACGATAAAACCGAACAACCTATGGTATTTACAAACATACCAGCCATTGCTATTTATTTCTCAGATCCAGATGGACATTATTTGGAGTTTATTGGAGTCTTACCAGGAAAACACCTTCCAAAAAAGGAACCTTTAGTAGTTTCTTACAACGATTGGTTAAAAATGGAAAAGAATAAAAATTAACTTTAGGAATACACTTAACCAAAACAATATCCTACTCTACTAAAAAATCGAAATACTGGTTTCTGTAAGGCTCGCCTCTTAAAGTAAAATGCCACCATTCTTGAGCATAGTTTCTAAAGCCATTGTTTAGCATCACTTCTTGTAATGTTTGTCTGTTTTTAGATTGTACTTTAGTTAAGTTTTTATTTTCCACCCAAGATTCGCTTCCAAAAAAATCGTAAGTTGATCCCATATCTAGCACTTCTCCTGTTTTTAAATTTACTAAGGTAACATCTAAAGTACTACCACTGCTATGCCTAGATTTAGAAGCGATATAACCATCTCTAAATAAATTTTTCTTGTCTACTCTTGGGTAAAATTGCTTTTTCATTAACGTATCATTTACAACCTTTGCCCAACGTACAAAATGATTAACAGCGCGTTGTGGTCTATAAGCGTCATAAATTTTTATAGACAGATTTTGCTTAGCCAATTCTGCTTGCACAAGCTTTAAAGCTGCAGCTGTTTGGGTAGTCATAATTGCAACATTAGCATGGTAACCGTCTATTATTTCGCCAACAAAATTATTATCACCACAGTATTGCAGGTCTACCTCAATATTAGGAATTTCAATTTTAGCATACACAAAACCTTCAGGTAATTGAGCGAAAGCAACTAGTGAGATTAAAGTTAGCAAAAAGCTATAAGCAAATTTCATTGTAAAGAATTTATAAGCTAATTTAGAGAAATAATTAGTTTTTTATGTTTTCTTCAGAAGAAATACACCTCAATTTACCAGATGCAGAAATAAGTTATTTCCCTAATTTCTTCTCTCAAGAGGAAGCACAAGCCTTTTTCAACACCATTTTAAATGAAACTAATTGGAAACAGGATGATATAAAAGTTTTTGGAAAAACCTATCCTCAACCAAGACTAACAGCATTATTTGCAAACAACAATAGACCGTATAGCTACTCTAATATTACTATGCAACCTAAAGTATTTACAGACACTTTATTAAAAATAAAGTCTAAAATTGAAACCAAAGTTAATGTTAAATTCACTACATGCTTAGCAAATTTGTATAGAACAGGTAACGATAGTAACGGTTGGCATGCAGACAACGAAAAGGAGTTAGGTAAGAATCCTATAATAGCTTCGGTTACTTTTGGTGCAGCTCGTTATTTTAATTTAAAACATAGAAAAGACAAAAACTTAAAACAAAAACTACTACTAGAAAACGGTAGTTTATTACTCATGCAAGGCACAACACAACACCATTGGTTACACCAAATTGCAAAAACAAAAAAACAAGTTGAGCCTAGAATTAACCTTACGTTTAGAATAATTGCATCTTAACCCTAAAATAAAACACTTAATTCTTAAATATTTAAGCGTAAATTTGCGTTGTACTTTTACAAATGGCTTTGCTTTTGTAAAGTGTTATTTAAATACAGATTTTATGAAAATTAAATTTTTAATTGTTTTATTTCTTGTTTCTAGTTTAAGTTTCTCTCAAGAGAGAAGTTTTACAGCTCAAGACATCGCCATAAATAAACTTATTGATGGTACATTACTAACTCCAGAATCTAGTAAAAAACAAAATCTAATAATTATTATAGCAGGTTCTGGACCAACAGATCGCGATGGGAATCAGAATTTTTTAAAAGGTAATTCTCTTAAAAAATTAGCCGAAGGACTAGCTTCCAACAACATCGCAACTTTTCGTTATGATAAGCGTATAGTAAAGCAAATAAAAAAAGGCAATGTAGATAAAAACATTATGTTTGATGATTTTGTATTAGATGCAAAAGCTGTTCTTTCTTATTTTAAAGCCACTCAAAATTATAACAAAATCTATATCGCTGGGCACAGTCAAGGTAGTTTAGTTGGTATGCTAGCAGCACAAGATAAAGCAGACGGTTTTATATCGCTTGCAGGAGCAGGACAGTCTATAGACAAAGTAATTATTGAGCAAGTAGAAAAAACTGCACCAATGTTTTTAGAAGACACCAAACGTGTCTTTAAGGTTTTAGAAGAAGGCAAAACAACTACCGCCTTTCCACCTGCTCTAATTTCGATTTTTAATATAGAAGTACAGCCTTTTATCTCTAATTGGATGTCTTACAATCCTGTAAATGAAATTAAAAAACTTGACATGCCAATTTTACTAATTAATGGAACTAAAGATTTACAGGTCACAGAGGCTGAAGCAAAACTACTTAAAGAAGCTTCACCAAAAGCAGAGTTACTAATTATTGAAAAAATGAATCATATACTAGTTCCTATAGAAGGTGATAATTTAGAAAATTCTAAGTCTTATAACGAACCTGGAAGAAAATTATCTATGGAGCTTATAGAAGCTATTGTTGAGTTTGCAAAATAAAAAAATGCATCCTAAAAAATGACTCATAACACTGTGAGTCTTTTTTATTTCCAATATACCTAAATAGAAAAAGCGTCTTAAAAAAGACGCTTTTTCATACTAACCAACCAAAAATATGATAATTACCACTCTTAGTTTAAAGTAACCACACTCTAAAATAGTCGTTGTAGTAATTATTAATCATATATCAATTTGCGTGCCAAACTTTATTTACATAATTAAAGTCGTAATATTTTATGATAAGTTTCACACATATATTTTTAAATAAATAGTAGAAATAGAAAAAGCGCCTTAAAAAAGACGCTTTTCCATACTAACCAACCAAATATGATAATTACTACTCTTAATTTAAAGTAACCACACTCTAAAATAGTCGTTGTAGTAATTACTTAACATATTTCAATTTGCGTGCCAAACTTTATTTAGCAGTCTTTTTTATCATGTTTTTATTTGGTATTTTGCGGGAACTAATTAAACTAAATATGGACATTACACTACCTTTCTCTAACGATGCTATTGTTTTTGGGCTATTAATGCTCGCCTTGGGTTTTGTTTTCTATACAGAAAACATTAAAACAGGCTTTTGGAAAACATTTTACAAGTTTGTACCTGCTTTATTAATGTGCTACTTTATTCCTTCATTATTTAGCTTGTTTGGTTGGGTAGATCCAGAGACATCAAAAGCTTATTTTGTAGCGAGTCGTTATTTTTTACCAGCCTCTTTGGTATTATTTACATTAAGTATAGATTTAAAAGCCGTTTTTAATCTAGGTCCAAAAGCGTTAATCATGTTTTTAACTGGAACTATTGGCATTATAATAGGTGGCCCTTTGGCTATTTTATTAATTTCTATATTTTCACCTGAAACAGTTGGTGGAGCAGATTTTGATGCTGTATGGAGAGGACTCTCTACACTTGCTGGAAGTTGGATTGGTGGTGGTGCAAACCAAGCAGCCATGTTAGAAATATACCAATACAATCCAGAAAAATATGGAGGAATGGTAATAGTCGATATTTTTGTTGCTAATGTTTGGATGGCTTTTTTATTACTTGGTATTGGTAAAAGAGCAAAAATAGACAAATGGCTTAAAGCAGATAATTCCGCAATAGACGCACTTCAAGCAAAAATGGAAGATTTTGCTGGTAAAACAGTAAGAAATCCTAAGCTTAACGATTATATGGTAATACTAATGATTGCATTTACTGCTGTTGGTATTGCTCATTTTGGGTCTGAACAAATCACAACTTTCTTAAAGAACAATTTTGAAGCTGTTAGTGATCCTAAAAGCGCACTATCTTCTTTTGGTAGTGGTTTCTTTTGGCTAATCTCTATAGCAACATTAATTGGCGTATTACTCTCTTTTACAAAAGCAAAAAACTATGAAGGTGCAGGTGCAAGTAAAATTGGAAGTATTTTTATTTACATTCTAGTAGCTACTATTGGTATGAAAATGGATTTAGGAGGTATTTTTGAAAAACCAGGACTTATAATGATAGGTATTGTATGGATGACCATACACGCTGGTTTATTAGTTCTAGTCGCTAAATTAATTAAGGCGCCTTATTTCTTTTTAGCAGTTGGAAGTCAAGCCAATGTAGGTGGTGCAGCCTCTGCTCCAATTGTCGCTGCTGCTTTTCATCCTTCATTAGCTACTGTAGGAGCACTATTAGCAGTGTTTGGATACGTTGTAGGAACTTATGGTGCAATTCTTTGTGCAGAATTAATGAGAATAGCTGCTACTGGTTAGTATTTAATTAATTTTTATTTCATATTTGCGCTCTTAAAATTTCAAAAAATAAACATGCAAAAATTACTAATCTTATTAAGCGTTTGTTTCCTTTTTTCTTGTGGAAATGAAACTTCAGATACGCTTATTGTAAAAGGAACCATTAAAGGTTTAAAAAAAGGAACTGTGTACTTAAAAAAAGCTAACGACTCTACTTTAGCAATAATAGACTCTATGTTAGTTGGTAAAGATTCTAATTTTAGATTGCAAACTACTATCGAAAGTCCTGAGGTTTTTTACTTGTCTTTAGACAAAAATGATAGTGATGAAAACAGGATTACTTTTTTTGGAGATAAGGGAATTACAGAAATTAATACCACTCTAAAACAATTTACTTACGATGCTGAAATAAAAGGTTCTAAACAACAAGAAACACTTGAAGAGTATTTAAGTATGAATTCAAAATTTAAAAATAAAAACTTAGAACTTATTAAAGAGAGTTTTGAAGCTTTAAAGGATAACGACACAGCTCTTATTAACCAAACAGAAAAGACATATAAAAACCTTGAAAAAAGAAAATACCTGTATACAGTAAACTTTGCAATTAGTAATAATGATAGTGAAGTTGCTCCTTATTTAGCGTTAACAGAATTATACAATGCCAATATTAAGTTTTTAGATATTGTAAACGATACTTTGACACCTAGAGTAAAAGCTTCAAACTACGGGAAAGAATTACAACGCTTTATAGATAAAATTAAAAAGGAAGAATAATCTCTTAGCCTTTTCTAAACAAAAACCACCTATAAAGTTACTATTTAGGTGGTTTTTTTATTAAGTAAAAACTGGAATAAAAAAAACCTCAATTAAATTAATAACTGATGTTAATTATGAGCCGATGGAGGGACTCGAACCCACGACCTGCTGATTACAAATCAGCTGCTCTAGCCAGCTGAGCTACATCGGCGAAACGAGTGCAAATATAATTTTGTAAATGATATTTGCAAACTTTTTTTTAAACTTTTTACAGTTTATTTATTCTTTCTATTAATTCGCGACCTTTAGACTCTAATTGTGAGTTAATTGCCTTAAAATGTGCTTTCTTATTTTCTACATCTTTTGCATTAACTTGTGCAATTAAATCATCAAAAACTTTAATAGCGTCGTCAATAACTGCTTCACTTTTTTTTGTGTCTTTACTTGAATTTGAGTATTCCCAAACGTAAACTGCTTCAATAATATCACCTAACACATAATTAATGTCTTTTTTTAGGTCTCTTTTATTTGCCATAATATTAAATTTATTTAGTTTGCAAAAGTAAAGAAATATTTTGGATTAAATACTTGAAAAGTATGAACTGTTTAAAAGTTAAACCGAATTATTTTTTACCAGAAATAAATGTCTAAACATAAACCTCTAGCAATACTGCAGTTTCTGCTTCAATTTTAAAAGATTTAATTATTGCTGGCAGTAATATTGTCTCTCCTTTTTTTATAGTTTCTGAGTGTTTGATAGTGGATATAGTTGCTTCGCCTTCTACACACATATAAATAATAAAGGAATCAAAAGTATTCTCTCTTAAAAGTATTTCTGAATCTATTGGTAGATAATTTGTTGTAAAATATGAACAATTAACAAGTGTATTTGCTACATTTTTAATTTTAGAATAGTCTACTCTAAAATTATCTTTCATATTAAAATTAATAGCGTCTATAGCTAAATCGTTATGCAAATCTCTAGAGTTTCCGCTAGCATCTACTCTATCCCAATCGTAAACACGATAAGTAATATCGCTAGTTTGTTGTATTTCGGCTAACATTACTCCTGCACCAATGGCATGCACTCGACCCACTTCTATAAAATAAGTATCTCCTGTTTTTACTCTATCGAAATTTAAAATTTCTGTAAGTGTATTATTTTTTAAATGTTTAAGATATTTATCTGAATCCATTTTTTGATTAAAACCTACTATTAAGTTTGAATCTTTGTCTGCATCCATAACATACCACATTTCTGTTTTACCAAAAGAGTTGTGCCTTTTTTTGGCTAATGCATCGTTAGGATGTAATTGTATTGACAAATCTGTTTTAGCATCAATAAATTTAATAAGCAATGGAAATTTGTCTCCAAAAATAGAATAGTTTTTCTTACCTATTAAATCTGAAGTATAAGCTTTTAATAAACTTTTAAGCGATTCGCCTTTTAGTGAACCATTAAGTACAATAGAAGTGTCTCCATCAATATCGCTTATTTCCCAACTTTCTCCTACACTTTCACCATCGGTTTCTTTTTCTAAAACCGATTTTAATTTATTTCCTCCCCAAATTTTTTCTTTAAATATGGGCTGGAATTTAATTGGATAAAGCGCTTTTAATGCCATTTATTGACCTGAATAGCTGACAAAATTTCTTGGTGTTTCGTATAAAACGACCTCTAAATCTAGGTTCGAGTCTAATTTTGCTTTTATTTTTTTATAGATAACTACAACTATATTTTCTGCTGTAGGATTTAAATCTTTAAACTCTGAAACATCTAAATTTAAGTTTTTATGATCGAATGCATCTTCAACTTCCGTTTTAATAATGTCTTTTAGAATTTTCACATCCATTACAAATCCTGTTTCTAGATCTATATCTCCTGTAACACTTGCAATCAATTCGTAATTATGACCATGATAGTTAGGATTGTTACATTTTCCAAAAACTGCATTGTTTTTTTCATCGCTCCAATCTTTTCTATAGAGTCTGTGTGCTGAATTAAAATGTGCGCGTCTACTAACTGTTACTTTCATTTGTTATGTTTATAAATTGATAGAACTTATCAAAAATTATCTTAAACCAAGCGGTGTATAACTCTGGTTGTTCACTTATATCTTTCTTTACATCTTCTAGTTGCATCCACTTCCAACTTTCTACTTCTTCTTTATTAATATTTGGTTCTTTTTCGAAGTAACCAACCATAATGTGATCTAGCTCATGTTCTGTTAATCCATTATCAAAAGGTGCTTTATAAATAAAAGATGTTTTCTCTTTTAAAGGTGTTGTAAAGCCCATTTCTTCTTGTAAACGTCTTTTTCCAGCTTGTAGATTGCTTTCTCCTGCTCTTTGATGACTACAACATGTATTAGTCCATAATCCAGGAGAATGGTATTTAGTTAATGCGCGTTGCTGCAACATTAATTGGTTTTTACTATTAAAAACAAAAACAGAAAACGCACGATGTAATAATGCCTTTTCATGTGCTTCCATTTTAGGCATTAATCCTATTTGCTCGTCTTTTTCGTTTACTAAAATTACTTTTTCTTCTTCCATATTTTTTATATGCAAAGCAAATTTACAAAATAGAGAAAAACAATAAGTTGCTTTTAAGTTTAATTTAGCACTATTGTATTTTGCAAAAAAAAGGCTGCTTAAAAAAGCAGCCTTCATTTTTATAAAAATTATTACTTATTTTTTTGTTAAAATAAACTCACTACGTCTGTTTAAATCGTGTTGTGCTTCGGTACATTTAGATTTATTAGTAGGTTTGCAGGCACAATCGTTAACTAACTCTCTCTCCCCATAGCCTCTACCAGTTAATCTACTTCTATCTATCCCACCTTTTTCTACAATATAATTTATGGTAGATTTATTACGTCTTGCAGATAAATCATCATTATAGGCCATACTTGCTCTACAATCTGTATGAGAACGCACGTCTATCTCTACTGTTGGATACGTTTTCATAAACAAGATAACTTTCTGTAATTCACTTGTTGCATCTGGACTACGTATAAAGTCTTTATCAAAATCAAAATAGATAATGTTGATACCTAAAATCTTTGTTACATCTGTACCAATGGCTATATCTGGCACTGTAATTAAAGGATCTAATTCTAATGTTAAATCCAATGCTAAATCTAATTCTAAATTTAGTCTTAAATCTGTTTTTGGAGTGGTGATACGTTTTTCGTCTGATGAATATTTTTCCTTCTCACCACGTACTACATATTGTGTGTCACATTCTAAATTAAAATGAAATGCTGCATCTGCACCAACTGTTATTTCTTTAACAACTTCTAAATCTGCATCAAATAAAGTTACGGTTGCATAAGGAATAATTTCGCCAGTTTTTTTGTCTTTTACAACACCTGTAACTTCTTGCTTACAATCTTCTGGATGGTATGCTTTAAAGGAATAAATATCGTCTCCGCCTTTACCTCCTGGTCTATTTGATGAGAAAAAACCTTCGGCTGTACCCAAGTTCTCATAATAGGCAAAATCATCGTTAGAACTGTTGATTGGACGTCCTAAATTTTCTGCTGGTAATGGCTGATTGTTTGCAAACTTATTCTCAAAATCTCTAATCACATAAACGTCTAGTCCTCCTAATCCTGGTAAACCGTTTGATGCAAAAAATAAATCACCTTTTTCGTTTATAAACGAAAACGTTTCTTGCCCTTCTGTATTGACTGCTGTACCAAGATTAATAGGCTCACCTAAAGTGCCATCTCTATTTAAATCTGCTACATATATATCTGACATCCCTGTTGTTCCTGGCATGTCTGATGCAAAATATATTTTTGTACCATCTATATTAACGGATGGATGTGCGACACTATACTCATCACTATTAAAATGAACAGATTCTATATCATCCCATTGATCGTAACTTTGAGAAAAAGCCCTAAATAATTTTAACTTGTTTGTGCCATTTCCATCATCTTTATATTCTTCTTGGAAATAATTATTTCTTGTAAAAAACATAATGCGTTCGTTTGGTGTAAACGAAACTGATGATTCATGATACTTGGTGTTTATTACTTCTTTATAAGGTGTTACCTTTTTATAAGAACTGTCATTTATCTTTTCGGCTGTGTAAAGGTCTAAATATGGCTCATTGTTCCAGATATATCTTTCTATATTATTGTCTTTTGATGTTGAATCAATTCTTAATCTTGAAGAGGCAAATACTAGTTGTTTTTGGTATTGGGCTGTACCAAAATCTGATTTTGATGTATTAATGTCTAGGTTATAGACCTTCATTTTATTGTTAATGGCTTCAATTTTCTCTTTGTAATCTTTTGTAGCCATAAAAGCACGTCCTCTTAAATCTTCTTTATCTGACTCATGAAACTTTGTCATCCATTTATCTGACTCAGCATAGTCTTTATTAGCTTTCAAGGCTAGTATTTAATTTAATTTAATTAATTTGGTGATTTAACAAAAAAACCATAATTAAAGCAAAAAACTTAAATATATATAGCCTTTAAAATTATATTTGCTGAAAATTAACACTAAATGAAATTTTTAAAAGAAATTAACAGAAGAAGAACTTTTGGTATTATTTCACATCCAGATGCTGGTAAAACTACTTTAACAGAAAAGCTATTATTATTTGGAGGAGCTATCCAAGAAGCTGGTGCTGTAAAGAGCAATAAAATTAAAAAAGGAGCTACTAGTGATTTTATGGAAATAGAAAGACAACGTGGAATTAGTGTTGCTACTTCTGTATTAGCTTTTGAGTATAACGGAATCAAAATCAATATATTAGATACTCCTGGACATAAAGATTTTGCAGAAGATACATTTAGAACCTTAACTGCAGTAGATAGTGTTATTGTAGTAATTGATGTAGCCAAAGGTGTTGAGGAACAAACCGAAAAACTTGTAGAAGTTTGCCGAATGCGAAATATACCAATGATTGTTTTTATAAATAAAATGGATCGTGAAGGGAAAGATGCTTTTGAACTTTTAGATGAAATTGAACAAAAATTAGGTTTAGTAGTAACCCCTTTAAGTTTTCCTATTGGAATGGGTTATGATTTTAAAGGTATTTATAACATTTGGGAAAAGAACATTAACCTTTTTAGTGGAGATAGCAGAAAAAACATTGAAGAAACTATTGAAATTTCAGACTTAAACTCTAAAGAATTAAATAATTTAGTTGGAGAAAAATCTGCAAATACGCTAAGAGAAGAAATAGAATTAGTAGAAGGTATTTATCCTAAATTTAACAATCAAGATTATTTAGAAGGAAAATTACAACCCGTTTTTTTTGGTTCTGCATTAAATAGTTTTGGAGTTCGCGAATTACTAGATTGCTTTGTTGATATTGCTCCAAAACCAAGAGCGAAACAGAGTGAAGAACGCCTTGTAAAACCAGATGAAACAGATTTTACCGGTTTTGTATTTAAAATTCATGCCAATATGGATCCTAATCATAGAAATCGTTTAGCTTTTATTAAAATTGTTTCAGGTGAATTTAAAAGAAACACACCATATTTACATGTTAGGCATAATAAAAAAGTAAAATTTTCTAGCCCAAATGCTTTTTTTGCTGAGAAAAAAGAAATTGTTGACATCTCGTATCCTGGAGATATAGTAGGTTTGCAAGACACTGGAACCTTTAAAATTGGAGATACCTTAACAGAAGGTGAAGTGCTGAATTATAAAGGAGTGCCAAGCTTCTCGCCAGAACATTTTAGATATATAAATAATGCAGATCCATTAAAATCTAAACAGCTTAATAAAGGTATTTACCAACTCATGGATGAAGGTGTTGCACAATTATTTACCTTAGAATTGAACGGAAGGAAGGTAATTGGAACAGTAGGCGCCTTACAATATGAGGTAATACAATACCGTTTAGAGCATGAATATGGAGCAAAATGCACCTATGAAAATCTAAATGTATTTAAAGCTTGTTGGGTTGAACCAACAGATAAGAAAAATGAAGAATTTGCAGCGTTTAAAAGAGTAAAACAACGTTTTTTAGCAAAAGATAAAAGAGGACAGTTGGTGTTTTTAGCAGATTCTTCATTTTCGTTACAAATGACACAACAAAAATACCCAAGTGTAAAATTTCATTATGTTTCAGAGTTTAAATAAAAAAAACTATTTTAAACACTTTTAAGGGTTTTTATAACACAGAAGCTATATTTAGTTATTTATATTTTAAAACTCAATAAAAAGAGCTTATATCGCTTGATTTTTTTGTTAAAATAACTAAATGTTATTAATTTTAAAATAATTATAAATTATAATTATAATCTTTCTTAATGAGTTATCCATTTGAATTTTAAACAAAAAAACTCTAAATGTATATTTAGAGTTTTTTGTTTTTAGAATAAAACTTGAACTGTTGGTCCGAAATTTAACGGCATTGAGAGGTTGCTCAAAAAAAATATTTTGAGCACCTCCAAAAAATTAGGCTTGTCCTGTTGGACCGAAATTTAACGGAATTGGAGGTTGCTCATAATCCTTGATTTCACCATGTGCTTTTTCAAAACGCTTTACGTTATCGTTTAATGCTTTTAATAATCGTTTAGCATGTTGTGGTGTTAGTATGATTCTAGACTTTACTTTACTTTTTGGTGTTCCAGGCATGACACTTACAAAGTCTACAACAAATTCTGATACAGAATGATTAATTATTGCAAGATTAGAATAAGTACCTTCTGCTACTTTCTCGTCTAATTCTATGTTTATTTGATTTGGTTTTGGTTTATTATCTTTATTATCTGCCATTGTAAAGTTGTTTACGCTTCCGTGATACTGAAAGTCTTATTATTGTATTTCGTTTTACTAAAAAGTCCTGCTAAATTTAGCAGGACTTTTTAAATACTATCTCTTAGAGAGATCCCAACCTGCGTTGGACTAAATTTGAGTTGCAGATTTCACTTTGCCTTTGTTTGGTGAAATCCGATTCTTATTTAATTGTAATTTACTTCTTCTTTAGATTTTAACATTTGATCGAACTCTTCTTTAGAACCTACTATAATCTTTTCGTAAGATCTCATACCTGTTCCTGCTGGAATTCTATGACCAACAATAACATTTTCTTTAAGACCTTCTAAAGAATCTACTTTACCTGCTACAGCAGCTTCGTTAAGTACTTTTGTTGTTTCCTGGAACGATGCCGCAGAAATAAACGATTTAGTTTGTAACGACGCTCTTGTAATACCTTGCAGTATTGGTGTTGCTGTTGCAGATTTTGCATCTCTTGCTACAACCAAAGCTTTATCTTCACGACGTAGTAAGGAATTCTCATCTCTTAATTCGAAAGCCGTTATAATTTGCCCTTCTTTTAAGTTAGTAGAATCTCCTGCATTTTCAACTACTTTTTTACCAAAAATAGCATCGTTTTCTTCGATAAAATCAGCTTTATGAGCCAATTGATCTTCTAGGAAAATTGTATCTCCAGAATCAATAATTCTCACTTTACGCATCATTTGTCTAACAACAACTTCAAAATGCTTATCGTTAATTTTTACACCTTGTAAACGGTATACTTCTTGAACTTCGTTCACTAAGTATTGTTGTACAGCCGCAGGTCCTTTAATATTTAGAATATCGTTTGGTGTTATAGAACCATCAGATAAAGGCATACCAGCTTTAATAAAATCATTTTCTTGAACAAGAATTTGACTTGATAATTTTACTAAGTATTTCTTAATATCTCCTAATTTAGATTCTACAATAATCTCACGATTACCTCTTTTAATTTTCCCGAAAGAAACAACACCATCAATTGCACTAACTACTGCTGGATTAGATGGGTTACGAGCTTCAAACAACTCTGTTACTCTTGGTAAACCACCAGTAATATCACCAGCTTTAGAAGATTTACGAGGGATTTTAACTAAGACTTTACCAATCTTAACTTTTTCTCCATCGTCTATCATTATGTGCGCACCTACTGGTAAGTTGTAAGAACGAATGGCTTCTCCTTTACTATCTTCTACAATAAGCGTTGGTATTAATTTCTTGTTTCTAGATTCTGAAATTACTTTTTCTTGGAACCCTGTTTGTTCATCAATTTCTACTTGATAAGTAACACCTTGCTCGATATTTTCATATCTCACTTTTCCTGCAAATTCAGAAATAATTACACCGTTATAAGGATCCCAAGTACAAACTACATCTCCAGCTTTTAACTTGTCTCCATTTTTGACTTCTATAGTAGAACCATAAGGAATATTATTTGTACTTAATGTAATACCTGTTTTCTTATCTACAAGTTTAATTTCTGAAGTACGAGAAATTACAATATCTACTGCATTTCCTTCTTTATCTTCACCTTTAACCGTTTTTAATTCTTCAATTTCAGCAATTCCATCAAATTTAACAGCTAGCTTATTCTCTTCAGAAATATTTCCTGCAATACCACCTACGTGGAATGTACGAAGTGTTAACTGTGTTCCTGGTTCTCCAATAGATTGCGCAGCTACAACTCCAACAGCTTCACCACGTTGTACCATTTTATTTGTTGCTAAGTTTCTTCCGTAACATTGCGCACAGATTCCTTTTTTAGCTTCACAACTTAATGGTGAACGTACTTCAACAGCATCAATTGGAGATGCTTCTATTGCGGCAGCAATATCTTCTTCTATTAATTGTCCTGCTTCTACTATTAGTTCTTCGGTTAATGGGTTGTACACATCATTAAGTGCAATACGTCCTAGAACACGTGCACCTAATTTTTCTACAACTTCATCATTTTTCTTTAAAGCTGAAACTTCTACTCCTCTTAATGTTCCACAATCTACACTGTTTACAATAACATCTTGAGAAACATCTACTAAACGACGTGTTAAGTAACCTGCATCTGCTGTTTTAAGTGCTGTATCGGCAAGACCTTTACGTGCACCGTGAGTAGAAATAAAGTATTCTAAAATTGAAAGCCCTTCTTTAAAGTTAGAAAGAATTGGATTTTCAATAATAGATCCTCCACCTGCAGTTGATTTTTTTGGCTTTGCCATTAATCCACGCATTCCTGTAAGCTGGCGAATCTGTTCTTTAGATCCACGTGCTCCAGAGTCAAGCATCATAAACACCGAGTTAAATCCTTGTTGGTCTTCTCTAATACGTTTCATGGACAATTCTGTCAATTCTGCATTGGTAGACGTCCAAATATCAATTACTTGGTTATAACGTTCGTTATTAGTAATAAGTCCCATGTTATAGTTACCAGTAATACCATCCACTTTTTTGTTGGCAGCATCAATCATAGATTGTTTTTCTGGTGGAATAATAATATCTCCTAAACTAAATGATAATCCTCCTTTGAATGCAAATAAGTATCCTAAGGTTTTAATTTCATCTAAGAAAGCTGCTGTTTCTGGTACACTTGTTACTTTTAAAATATCGCCAATAATATCTCTTAGAGATTTCTTGGTTAATACTTGATTAATATATCCTGCTGCAGCTGGTACTTTTTCGTTAAATAATACACGACCAGTAGTTGTTTCAACAATTTGAGGTACTAATTCTCCTGCTTCATTGAAATCTATTGTTCTTACTTTAATTTGTGCATTTAAGTCTACACGCTTTTCATTATAAGCGATATTTACTTCTTCAGCAGAATAAAAAGTTAAACCTTCACCTTTAACTGGAACTTCTGGTGTTGATGTACGTAACTTGGTCATGTAATACAGACCAAGTACCATATCCTGTGATGGTACAGTTACAGGAGCTCCATTTGCTGGATTTAATATGTTATGAGATGCCAACATTAACATTTGACATTCTAAAATAGCTTCTGGACCTAAAGGTAAATGCACAGCCATTTGATCACCATCAAAATCGGCGTTGAATGCTGCACATGCTAATGGGTGTAATTGTATAGCTTTACCTTCTATTAATTTAGGCTGGAAGGCCTGAATTCCTAATCGGTGAAGCGTAGGCGCACGGTTTAGTAATACTGGATGTCCTTTTAGAACGTTTTCCAAGATATCCCAAACCACTGGCTCTTTTTTGTCTATAATTTTCTTTGCAGATTTGACTGTTTTTACAATTCCTCTTTCGATTAATTTACGAATAATGAATGGCTTGTACAGTTCGGCAGCCATATTTTTAGGCAAACCACATTCGAATAATTTTAATTCTGGGCCAACAACAATTACAGAACGTGCTGAATAATCTACACGCTTACCTAGTAAGTTTTGACGGAAACGTCCTTGCTTACCTTTAAGTGAATCTGATAAAGATTTTAAGGGTCTGTTAGAATCTGTTTTTACTGCTGATGACTTACGTGTGTTATCTAATAATGAATCTACAGATTCTTGTAACATACGTTTTTCGTTTCGTAAGATTACTTCTGGAGCTTTAATCTCAACAAGTCTCTTTAAACGGTTGTTACGTATAATTACACGACGGTATAAATCATTTAAATCTGAAGTTGCGAAACGTCCACCATCTAGAGGCACTAATGGTCTTAATTCTGGCGGAATAATTGGCACAACTTTTAAAATCATCCATTCTGGACGGTTTTCTCTATTTAAATTAGACTCACGTAAAGCTTCTACAACTTGAAGACGTTTTAAAGCTTCCGTTTTACGCTGCTTAGACGTTTCTGTGTTGGCTTTGTGACGTAATTCGAAAGATAAACTATCTAAATCAATACGAGCTAATAGGTCTATAAGACACTCAGCTCCCATTTTAGCAATAAACTTATTTGGGTCTGTATCTTCTAAATAATTGTTATCTTGAGGAAGTACTTCTAAAATATTTAGATATTCTTCTTCAGTTAAGAAATCCATTTTTTGTAATGGTTCTCCTTCAGCATTTTTAGCATTACCAGGTTGTATTACTACATAACGTTCGTAGTAAATAATCATATCTAATTTCTTAGATGGTAAACCTAATAAATAACCTATTTTATTTGGTAACGAACGGAAATACCATATGTGAGCTACAGGAACAACAAGGTTAATGTGCCCTACGCGATCACGACGTACTTTCTTTTCTGTTACTTCTACACCACAACGGTCACAAACAATACCCTTGTAACGAATTCTTTTATATTTACCACAAGCACATTCATAGTCTTTTACAGGACCAAAAATACGCTCACAGAATAAACCATCTCTTTCTGGTTTATGTGTACGATAATTAATAGTTTCTGGCTTTAAAACTTCACCTCTAGACTCTGCTAAAATAGACTCTGGTGATGCTAAACCAATTGAGATTTTATTAAATCTCTGTACTGTATTCTTATCTTGCTTTCTTGCCATTTTTCTAGTATTCAGTACTCAGTATTCAGTCGGCAGTGCTTACTGCTGACTGATCACTGATTACTAGTTTTTTTATTCTTCTAATCTAATGTCTAATCCTAATCCTTTCAATTCGTGCATAAGTACGTTGAAAGATTCTGGTAATCCTGGATCTGGCATTGGTTCACCTTTTACGATTGCTTCGTAAGTTTTGGCTCTACCAACTACATCATCAGATTTTACTGTAAGGATTTCTCTAAGGGTTGCTGAAGCACCATAGGCTTCTAATGCCCATACTTCCATCTCACCAAAACGTTGCCCACCAAATTGTGCTTTACCACCTAATGGCTGTTGTGTAATTAATGAGTATGGTCCAATAGAACGTGCGTGCATCTTATCGTCTACCATATGCCCTAATTTAAGCATGTAGATTACACCAACCGTTGCAGGTTGATCGAAACGCTCACCTGTTCCACCATCGTATAAATAGGTATGACCATATCTTGGAATTCCAGCTTCATCTGTTAATTCATTAATTTGATCTATTGTAGCTCCATCGAAAATTGGTGTTGCATATGTGCGCCCTAAGTTTTGTCCAGCCCATCCTAATACAGTTTCGTATATTTGTCCAATATTCATACGCGATGGTACACCTAATGGGTTTAATACGATATCTACAGGAGTTCCATCTTCTAAGAAAGGCATATCTTCTTGACGTACAATACGTGCTACAATACCTTTGTTTCCATGACGTCCTGCCATTTTATCACCAACTTTAAGCTTACGTTTCTTAGCGATATAAACTTTAGCTAATTTAATAATACCTGCTGGCAACTCATCTCCTACAGAAATAGTAAACTTCTCACGACGTAATGAACCTTGTAAGTCGTTTTCTTTAATCTTGTAGTTGTGAATTAAATCTGCAATTAACTTATTAGTCTTGTCATCTGTTGTCCAAGTACCAGAAGTTAAATGCGTGTATTCATCTACAGCATTTAACATTTTTAAAGTAAACTTTTTACCTTTTGGTAAAACTTCTTCTCCTAAATCGTTAAAGATACCTTGTGATGTTTTTCCGTTTACAATTGTAAAAAGTTTTTCAACTAATACTGCTTGTAAAGCATCAAACTTAGCATTGTAGACACCTTCTAATTGAGCAATATCTTCTTTATCTTGAGCTCTTTTGCGTTTGTCTTTAATGGCACGAGCAAATAACTTTTTGTTAATTACTACACCATGTAATGATGGAGATGCTTTTAAAGATGCATCTTTTACATCACCAGCTTTGTCTCCAAAAATAGCACGTAATAATTTTTCTTCTGGTGTAGGATCGCTTTCACCTTTTGGAGTTATTTTTCCTATAAGAATGTCTCCTGGCTTTACTTCTGCACCAATACGAATCATTCCATGTTCGTCAAGGTCTTTTGTTGCCTCTTCTGAAACGTTAGGAATATCATTAGTTAGTTCTTCGTTACCTAATTTTGTATCTCTTACATCTAAAGAATATTCATCTATATGTATAGATGTGAATATATCTTCACGAACTACTTTTTCTGAAATTACAATTGCATCCTCAAAGTTATACCCTTTCCAAGGCATAAAGGCTACTTTCATGTTTCTTCCTAAAGCTAATTCTCCTTTTTGAGTTGCGTAACCTTCTGATAAAACTTGACCTTTTTTAACTTTATCACCTTTTTTAACGATAGGTTTTAAATTAATAGAAGTACCTTGGTTTGTTTTTCTGTATTTAACTAAAGGATAAGATTTAGTATCACTATCGAAACTCACCTTAGCTTCATCTTCAGTACGCTTGTATTTAATAATAATTTCGTTTGCATCTACATACTCAACAACACCTTCACCTTCAGCATTAATTAAAACACGAGAATCTGAAGCTACTTGTCTTTCTAGACCTGTTCCAACAATTGGTGATTGTGGCAGTAATAATGGTACAGCTTGACGCATCATGTTAGAACCCATTAATGCACGGTTGGCATCATCATGTTCTAAGAAAGGGATTAATGAAGCCGAAATAGATGAGATTTGGTTTGGAGCAACATCTGTGTAATGAATTTCTTTTGGATCCATTACAGGGAAATCGCCTTCCATACGAGCAATTACTTTGTCGTGTAGAATTTTACCATTATCATCAACTTTTACAGTTGCTTGAGCAATTAATTTCTCTTCTTCTTCTTCGGCACTTAAATAAATAGGTTCTCCTTTAATATCTACAACACCATTTGTTACTTTACGATATGGTGTTTCAATGAATCCCATAGAATTCACTTTTGCATATACAGATAAAGACGAAATTAATCCAATGTTCGGACCTTCAGGTGTTTCGATAGGACATAGTCTTCCGTAGTGGGTGTAATGAACATCACGAACCTCGAATCCTGCTCTTTCTCTAGATAAACCTCCAGGTCCTAAAGCTGATAATCGACGCTTATGCGTAATCTCTGCAAGAGGATTGGTTTGATCCATAAATTGAGATAATTGGTTTGTTCCAAAGAAAGAATTAATAACAGAAGATAAGGTCTTTGCATTAATTAAATCGATAGGTGTAAAGACTTCGTTATCACGAACGTTCATACGTTCACGAATAGTACGAGCCATACGTGCTAAACCTACACCAAATTGAGAAGATAATTGCTCACCAACTGTACGTACACGACGATTAGAAAGGTGATCGATATCATCAATCTCTGCTTTTGAGTTTATTAACTCAATTAAATATTTTATAATAGTTATAATATCTTCTTTGGTAAGCACTTGCTTATCCATACCAATATCTAACTGTAATTTCTTGTTCATTCTATAACGACCTACTTCTCCAAGAGAATAACGTTGGTCACTAAAGAATAATTTATCTATAATACCACGTGCTGTTTCCTCATCTGGTGGCTCAGCATTACGAAGTTGTCTGTAAATATGTTCTACTGCTTCTTTTTCTGAGTTAGTTGGATCTTTTTGAAGCGTATTATGTATAATAGCGTAATCTCCTTGTTGCGCACTTTCTTTGTGTAAAAGAATAGTTTTTACTCCTACTTCAAGGATTTCTTCAATATTATCTTTATCTAATTCTGTATCTCTGTCTAGAACAATTTCGTTACGCTCTATAGATACCACTTCTCCTGTATCTTCATCTACGAAATCTTCATGCCAGGTATTTAGTACACGAGCAGCAAGTTTACGTCCTAAAATTTTCTTTAAACCAGATTTTGAAACTTTTACCTCTTCGGCTAAGTCGAAAATCTCAAGAATATCTTTATCTCTTTCAAAACCAATAGCTCTGAATAAAGTTGTAACAGGTAATTTTTTCTTTCTATCAATGTAGGCATACATCACTTGGTTGATGTCCGTAGCGAACTCAATCCAAGACCCTTTGAAAGGAATAACTCTTGCTGAATATAATTTTGTTCCATTTGCATGGAAAGATTGTCCAAAAAACACACCTGGAGATCTATGTAATTGAGAAACGACTACACGTTCTGCACCATTGATACAAAAGGTACCAGAAGGTGTCATGTAAGGTATTGTTCCTAGATACACATCTTGAACAATGGTCTCGAAATCCTCATGTTCAGGGTCTGTACAGTAAAGTTTTAACCTTGCTTTTAATGGAACGCTATATGTAAGTCCTCTTTCTATACACTCTTCAATAGCATATCTTGGTGGATCGATAAAGTAATCTAAGAATTCTAATACGAATTGATTACGAGTATCTGTAATTGGAAAGTTTTCCATGAAGGTATTATATAAACCTTCATTACCTCTTTCTTCAGATTTTGTTTCAAGTTGGAAAAAATCCTGAAAGGATTTTATCTGTATATCCATAAAATCTGGATATTCAGTTCTATTAATAATAGACGAGAAATTTAATCTTTCAGCTTGTGTTACTAACATCAATGGACGAAATTTTGATTAAAAAAATATACTTGCATATAGGTGTTACCTATATACGACAAATGGTCTAGGTCTTAGAGCGCATGCTCTAGACCTAAACCTTTGTAAAAACTATTGGTATTGCTTACTTAAGCTCAACCTCTGCTCCTGCCTCTTCTAACTGAGTTTTAAGAGCTTCAGCTTCATCTTTAGAAACACCTTCTTTGATTGCACTTGGTGCATCATCAACTAAACCTTTTGCTTCTTTTAATCCTAAACCAGTTAATTCTTTAACTAATTTTACAACAGCTAGCTTAGCGCTTCCTGCTGCTTTTAAGATTACATCAAATTCTGTTTGAGCTTCAGCTTCGTCTCCGCCACCTGCAGCTGGTCCAGCCATTGCAACTGCAGCTGCAGCAGGCTCGATACCATATTCATCTTTTAATATAGTTGCTAACTCATTTACTTCTTTAACTGTAAGGTTAACTAATTGTTCTGCGAAATCTTTTAAATCTGCCATTTTTGATAATTTTTTTTAATTTTTAATATTTAAGTGTAAAGTGCGTACTTTTTATATTATCCCTCTTTTTGAGATAATGTTTTAAGAATTCCAGAAAGTTTTCCTCCACTTGATTTAAGTGCAGAAATAACATTCTTAGCAGGAGATTGTAATAATCCTACAATATCTCCAATTAATTCTTCTTTTGATTTAATATCAACTAGCATATCTAGCTGATTATCTCCTATGTAAACAGTTTCTTCAATAAAAGCACCTTTTAACAAAGGTTTTTCTGATTTCTTACGGAATGCTTTTATTACTTTTGCTGGAGCGTTACCAGTTTCAGAATACATTACAGATGTATTACCTTTAAGCGTTGATGGTAAGTTCCCAAAATCTCTTTCAGAGGCTTCCATTGCTTTTTCAAGTAATGTGTTTTTTACAACTGCTAATTTTATGTTTGCTTTAAAACAAGCACGACGTAAATCTGAAGTTGTACCTGCATTTAAGCCAGATATATCTGCTAAGTAAATGTTAGCATTATCGGCTAATTGAGCAGTTAATTCTACTATAACTTTTGATTTTTCTTCTCTTGTCATGATATAAGTTATTTAACTACTAACCGATTTTTGTATCAACTGCAATACTAGGACTCATAGTAGAAGACATAAAAATGCTCTTTACATAAACTCCTTTTGAAGCAGTTGGCTTCAGTTTCATTAAAGTTGTTAATAATTCGTTTGCGTTACCTTCAATTTTATCAGCACTAAAAGATGCTTTACCAATTGCAGCATGAACAATACCAGTTTTATCTACTTTAAAATCAATTTTACCAGCTTTTACTTCTGTTACTGCTTTAGCAACATCCATAGTTACTGTACCTGTTTTAGGGTTTGGCATTAATCCGCGAGGACCTAATACACGTCCTAAAGGACCTAATTTACCCATTACACTAGGCATAGTGATAATTACGTCAACGTCTGTCCAACCACCTTTAATTTTATCAAGGTATTCGTCTAAACCAACATAATCTGCACCAGCTTCTTTAGCTTCTGCTTCTTTATCTGGAGTTACTAATGCTAAGACTTTTACGTCTTTTCCTGTACCATGAGGAAGAGATACAACACCTCTTACCATTTGATTCGCTTTTCTAGGATCTACACCTAAACGTACTGCAATATCTACAGAAGCATCGAACTTTGCGTTAGATATTTCTTTGATTAAGGCAGAAGCTTCTTGTAGAGAATATACTTTATCTTTCTCAATTTTTGCGATTACCTCTTTACGTTTCTTTGTTAATTTTGCCATTTTAAAATCTTTTTTAGGTTAATTGGGTGCATCACCACCTTTAACAGTTATACCCATAGATCTTGCAGTTCCTGCGATCATTTTCATTGCTGAATCAATAGTAAATGCATTTAAATCTACCATTTTATCTTCTGCAATAGTTTTTATCTGATCCCAAGATACCTTAGCTACTTTACGTACATGAGGTTCACCTGATCCTTTTTTAACTTTGGCCGCTTCTAACAATTGTACAGCAGCTGGAGGAGTTTTGATTACAAAATCAAACGATTTGTCTTTGTAAACAGAAATCACAACTGGTAAAACTTTACCAGCTTTATCTTGAGTTCTAGCATTAAATTGCTTACAGAACTCCATGATATTAACACCAGCAGCACCTAAAGCGGGTCCAACCGGTGGCGACGGATTCGCTGCACCTCCCCTTACTTGTAATTTGACTACTTTGCCTAATTCTTTTGCCATTTTGAATAATTTAGTTTCGTATTGTATCTATTTTTGAAGCTGATACAACACTTTCTTTATTGTAACAATTATTAAATTTTTTCTACTTGCATGTAACTTAATTCTAACGGTGTTTTTCTTCCAAAAATCTTGACCATTACTTCTAACTTACGTTTTTCTTCGTTGATATTTTCAATAGTACCATCAAACCCATTAAAAGGCCCATCTATAACTTTTACAGTTTCTCCTTTTGTAAATGGTATTGCAACGCTAGCATCCATATCAACAGATAATTCATCAACTTTACCTAACATCCTATTAACTTCAGACTGTCTTAAAGGTAAAGGATCTCCTCCTTTTGTAGCTCCTAAGAAACCAATTACATTTGTTATTGATTTAATAATGTGAGGAACTTCTCCAGTAAGATTAGCTTTTATCATTATGTATCCACTAAAATAAACTTTTTCTTTGTTTATTTTTTTTCCGTTTCTAATTTGCACTACATTTTCTGTAGGCACTAAAACCTGCTCAACATAATCCTGTAAACCTAAGCGAGCAATTTCATTCTCGATGTAAGTTTTTATCTTATTTTCTTGACCACTTACTGCTCTAACTACGTACCACTTTTTTTCTCCAACTTCAGCCATAAACTTTATATTAACTAATTAATTTAAAGTATTCGCTAATTACTTTACTGAAAACAGTATCAACTCCCCAAATTGCTAGGGAAAATATGATTGAAAACACAGCAACTAAAATAGTCAACCTTTGCACTTCAGGCCAAGGTGTCCATGTCACGTTATTTTTCAGTTCACCAAATGATTCTTTTATATAATTTACTATTCCAGCCATTTTAATGTATAATTTAACGAAAAACATATTACTACATTTTCCTAATTTTATTAGGAACTAGGTTACAAAACCTTAATACCTATATGCACGGGTTGAGAGACTCGAACTCCCGACACCTGGTTTTGGAGACCAGTGCTCTACCAACTGAGCTAAACCCGTAAATATAAGTCAAGGTGTCACGAAAAACGAGACACCTTAACTCTATATTTGAAAGACTAAAAATTAGTCTAAAATCTCAGTTACCTGACCAGCACCAACTGTTCTTCCTCCTTCACGAATTGCGAAACGAAGACCAACATTCATTGCAATTGGTTGAATTAATTCAACATGAATTGTTAAGTTATCTCCTGGCATAACCATTTCAACTCCATCAGGAAGCGCAATATTTCCAGTTACATCAGTTGTACGCACATAAAACTGTGGACGGTAGTTATTGTGAAATGGTGTATGACGACCACCTTCTTCTTTTTTAAGAATATAAACCTCTGCTTTAAACTTAGCATGTGGTGTTACAGAACCTGGCTTACAAATAACCATACCTCTTGAAATTTGAGATTTCTCAATTCCTCTTAACAAGATACCAGCGTTATCACCAGCCTCACCTCTATCTAAAATTTGACGAAACATCTCAATACCTGTAATCGTAGATGTTAACTTCTCAGCACCCATACCAATGATTTCTACAGGATCTCCAGTGTTTGCAATACCAGTCTCAATACGACCAGTTGCTACTGTACCACGTCCAGTAATTGAAAATACATCTTCAATGGGCATTAAAAAAGGCTTGTCAACTTCTCTTAATGGCTCTTCAATCCAGTTGTCTACAGCTTCCATTAATTCTAAAACTGTATCCACCCACTTTTGCTCGCCATTAAGCGCACCTAAAGCAGATCCAGAAACTACAGGTCCATTATCACCATCATATTCATAAAATGATAATAATTCACGTACTTCCATGTCAACTAATTCTAATAACTCCTCATCATCAACCATATCCACTTTATTTAAGAATACTACAATTCTTGGGATTCCTACCTGACGACCTAATAAGATATGTTCACGTGTTTGTGGCATAGGACCATCTGTTGCAGCTACAACTAATATAGCACCATCCATTTGCGCAGCACCAGTAACCATGTTCTTTACATAATCGGCGTGACCAGGACAATCTACGTGTGCATAGTGACGATTTAAAGTTGCATATTCTACGTGTGAAGTATTAATTGTAATACCTCTTTCTTTCTCTTCTGGAGCGTTATCAATCTGATCGAATGATTTCGCTTCTGAATATCCTGCGTCAGCTAATACTTTAGTAATAGCAGCAGTTAAAGTTGTTTTACCGTGATCTACGTGTCCAATTGTACCAATGTTTAAGTGTGGTTTTGAACGATCGAAAGTTGCCTTTGCCATGTTTTAATAATTTAATCTTAGTTATATAATAATATTAGTGTTCTATTTTTTTATTTAAAAAATTTGAGCCAATGACGGGAATTGAACCCGTGACCTCTTCCTTACCAAGGAAACGCTCTACCTCTGAGCTACACCGGCTAAATATAGAGCGAGAGACCGGGTTCGAACCGGCGACATTCAGCTTGGAAGGATGACGCTCTACCAACTGAGCTACTCTCGCAATTATTTAAATCCTTAAACTTAAAATAAGTGGGGAGAGCAGGATTCGAACCTGCGAAGACGTAGTCAGCAGATTTACAGTCTGCCCTCGTTGGCCGCTTGAGTATCTCCCCAATTTTAAATTTATCAATCTTTTAAAGAACTTATAAAAAAGCTTTAACTTTTTTATTTAAGAGCCGATGGAGGGACTCGAACCCACGACCTGCTGATTACAAATCAGCTGCTCTAGCCAGCTGAGCTACATCGGCTTTTATCGCTTTTTTTACATGTAAAAAAAGCCCGCTATTTCTAACGGACTGCAAATGTATATATTTATTTAGTTATTCAAAAATATTTTAAGTAAATATTTTTATAAATGTGCTCTTAATTTTGCTTTTCTCTTTTTTAGTTGCCTTTCTAGTGATGCAACTGCGATATCTACACCTTCTTCAAACGTTTTACATTGCTTCTTGACAACGAAACTATCTCCTGGAACACTAATTCTTGCCTCAAAAATTTTATTTTCTTTGTCACTAGTATTTTCTACTTTCAAAAAAACATCTGATTTTATAATCTTATCGTAAAATGTATCTAATTTATTCATTTTCTGTTGAATAAAATCTAAAAGTTCTTGGTTCACATTGAAATTAACGGCTTGAGTATTTACTTTCATATGCATTACAATTAAATTAGGTTATACAATTACTTTTTACTTCTTGGATGTGCTTTTAAATACACTTTTTTTAACTCTGCAATACTATTGTGAGTATAAACTTGTGTTGCAGCCAAACTTGAATGCCCTAGGAGTTCTTTAACCGCATTTAAATCTGCTCCTTGATTTAATAAATGTGTTGCAAAAGAATGCCTTAGTATGTGTGGACTTTTTTTTACCTTATTAGATGCTAAACTAAAATACTCATTTATTATTCTGTAAACAAGTGTTTCGTAGATTTTAACGCCTTTATTAGTTAAAAATAGTGCTTGCTTATTTTTAATTTCTTTAAGCTGTTTCCTTTTTTCTATATACAATTCTAATGTTTGGATTACTGAATATAACAAAGGCACATAACGTTCTTTATTTCTTTTACCTAAAACTTTTAAAGTCTTATTTCCAAAATCTACATCTAATAACTTTAAATTAACTAATTCTATTCTTCTAATACCTGTAGAGTAAAATAGTTCTATGATTAATCTATCTCTAATACCTTTGTAACTATCTTCATAAGATAATTCATCTAAAGCTACAATTATTTCTGCCTCAGAAAAAGGTACTTGTATTTTTTTACTTGTTTTTAGAGCCTTATGCTTTACTAAAGGATTAACTTCTATGTCACCTATTTTTAATAGAAATTTATAATAGGAGTTTAATGCAGATACTTTACGGTTAATACTTCTATTAGAAATTTTAGCTTCTACTAGTTGTACTATCCAATTTCTGATTTGAGCGTAATTTACTTCGCTTAATTTAGTGTCGGCAAATTCTTTAGCTAAAAAAGATTGAAAAGAGTTAATGTCGTTTGTGTAAGCTTTTACTGTTAGTTGAGAATAATTCCTCTCCAACTCAAGATAATCTGTAAACGCTTTTAAAGACATAGTATTATTTTTATGTCAAGATAATTACTATTCTTTAAATAATGAAGCACGTTGAGATAAGTCGTCTATTAATTTCTCGTCATCTTCACTTTCTAATAACACATTATAGGTTTTCCAAAACTCTTTGTTATAAGGTTTAGGTGAAAAAATATCCATGTCCCAATTGTTTTGCAGTGCACTACTAATCTTAGCAGGATCTAAAACTATATCTGAAAACAATATTTCTTGTATAGTGTAATAATAGCGTTCTTCTTTATATTGTTCTGCAAGTTCTTCTTCTTGTTTGTTTTTGGGTTTAAAACCTACATTTACAAGTTTAGGCGTTTCGTAATAAATATAATTAGGGTACATTTTATCATTAAACTCTTTATAATTTATTACCAATTTATGATTAACTTGAGTATCGAACAAACGCTTGCTTCTACTTTTCTGCTCGTTTGATGCTGCAATTAATTCGTACTCTACTTTTTTAATAGCAAAATTATCATAATATATATACAGCCAACCATTGGCATGGTAACCTTCGTTATAAATGCCTTTAGTATCTAAACCAACATATTCTGCTCCTTTATTTATTTTAATTTTATATAACTTACGTTCATTATCAACTAAAATTGTATCTAATTCAAATTGATGTTTTTTTAAAATATCATCACCAAATAATGCTTTTTTACTATTTACATTTCTAAACATATTTAGTTTGCCTTGAAATATATTTTGCAAACCATTTACTCTATTGTCATTCCACTTAATCGCTTTGTTAAGTTCTGCTGTTTTAATTTGAACTCTTCTAAGGTTTTTAGGATTTGTTCTTGTTTTGTTATTTTGGTTTAAATAAGAAGCATAAGTAAATAAGCTATCTATATCTCTAAGATCGTAGCTCTTACGCATTTGGTCTACATTGATTTTTAAATGCGTATTTGCAGAGACATTATAACTAGAGTCGTAAACAGAAATCGCACTTTCTATAAGCCATTTAAATTCTTTTTTATTTCGCTCTTTATGTCTTAAAAACCCTTTTTGTATATAAGAAGAATCTGGCATTGTAAGTGGTAGTTTTTCAATGGCCTTTAATACAATCTCATTCCCTGTTTTGGGTCTTTCTTCTGCTTCTAACACCACTTCGTCTAATGATGCAACCTCTTCAACCAAATAAATGGGTTCTGAAGCGTCGAATTGATCTAATGGAATTTTTTCTGTTGAATACCCTATTGATGAAACTACTAAAGTATCTGTTGCATTCTCTCTTGGAATTCGAAGTGCAAACTTTCCATCTGCATTTGTAATGGTTCCTATTGCAGTAGTTTTAATATAAACACTTGCACTCTCAATAGGCTCATCTTTAAAAAAATCTAAAACTTTATTACTTATTTCTTGTTGTGCAAAAGTTATTGTACTGCACAAAAAAAATAGGATATATAGGATTTGATTTTGAAGTTTCATGGAAAAAAAGTTAATTAAGTTATAGTTTAAACGACGACCTTTCACCTTTTATTATGAAATCCCTTCTTTTGTAGGAATTCAGTGATTTACTTCAGGCATATGTTCTTTCTTATCAATTACCATTTTAGCAAAATTGAAAACAATTTTCGCTAAAACAATAATTTAATATTAATGATTAACTGCTGGTTTATATTCTTTCTTATCAATTACCATTTTAGCGATAATCTCTCTTAAGATTTCACTTGTACCTCCACCAATAGGTCCTAATCTACTATCTCGCAATAAACGTGCCATTGGATATTCTTCCATATAACCATAGCCTCCTAACATTTGTAAACATTGGTAAATAACATCATCTGCCATTTTTGTAGAGCGTAGTTTAGATATGGTTGCTTCTTTTACAACGTACTCATCTTTATTCAATCTTGCTGTTACAGAATAATTAAATTCTTTACACACTTCCATATCTGCGAAACAATCTGCCATTGTATGGCGTAATGCTTGAAATTTATCTATTGTTTTGCCAAAAGCTTGACGTTCTCCCATATACTTAACCGCATACTCTAAAGCAAACTCGGCTCTAGCATGTGCATTAACTCCCATTATTAAACGCTCTAAAGCAAAATGCTGCATAATGTATGGAAAACCTTTACCTTCTTCACCCATTAAATGACTTGAAGGTATAATTACATTATCGAAAGCTATTTCTCCTGTATCTGATGCTCTCCATCCTAGCTTATCTAATTTTGTTGCAGAAACACCTTTTGTATCTCTATCTACAATAAATATACTTATGCCTTTATTACCTAATTCAGGACTTGTTTTTGCAGCTACTACAATATAATCACTGTAAACTCCATTTGTAATAAAAGTCTTAGAACCATTTATAACATATGTATCTCCTTTTTTAACAGCAGTTGTTCTCATTCCTGCAACGTCGCTACCACCAAAAGGCTCTGTTACTGCCATTGCTCCAATACATTCTCCTATAATACTTTTTGTTAAATATTTTTGTTTAATTTCTTCACTGCCTTCAGCATTAACATGAGTCATTGCTAAGTAAGCATGTGCCCACATTGCTGCAGCAAAGCCACCTGAATTTATTTTTTGAAGTTCTTCAAGAAAAATAACAGTATAGAATAAATCTAAATCCATACCACCATATGCTTCAGGATAAGCAATCCCAAAAAAGCCCATTTCACCAAACTTTTCCCAGATAAAACGCTCTATATGTCCAGTTTCCTCCCACTTTTCTATATGTGGCACGACTTCTTTTTGTAAAAAATCTGCTAAACTTTGTCTAAATAAATTATGCTCTTCTGTAAAGTATCTGCTATCCATTTTATTATATTCTAATTTAGATGCAAATATAACTTAATTATCTCTATTTTTTTAACGGGAAAGTCTTTAACTTTTGTTAATTCGTCAAGTGATTTAAAGCCTTCATGAAGTGTTCTGTATTCAATAATATTATGAGCAATTTCATAATCTATAAATCTAATGGTTACTAACTCTGCCTTTGTAGCAAGATTTATATCAAGTCGATTTATCTTTTTTGGTGTTTTTAGACTAAATGACTTTTTTAACTCGGTAATTGTTTCTGGTTTTAAGCCATAAATTTCATCGAGTTCTACTATAGAAACAAATCCATTTTGCTTGGTACGATATTTTATAATGCGCTCTGCGAATGCTTCGCCTATACCATATACTTTTTGAAGTTGAATTGAAGTTGCAGTGTTTAAGTCTATTTTCTCTGCTTCAGATTTAGGGCTAGTTGTTTTATAAGATTTTGTGTATTGTTGTTTGGGCTTTGGGTTTGTAACCCAATCTGGAAATTTAAAATAAGGTGAAATCTTATTAAATACGGAATCTGAAACATTTGTGACTTGTTGAAACTGTTTAGCAGAATTTATCCATTGATCTTGGGCTCTAAATTTTAAAAGCCTATTAATTTCTTCAGAGGTCATTCCTAAAGTGTAACCTTTATAATCTGTTATAAAGTTAGGATTGAAAGGATAGATTTTTGGTTTGCGTTTTTCAATTTCTACCAATTTTAAAGAATCTATCTCATTTTGAAATAATTGTATTTCTTTTGAATCTACAGATATATCTTCAGAAGAAAAACTAACGAATACATAAAAGCATTGAAAAACTAAAATAAGTATTACCAATAAAAAAATCCCATTTCGTTGTTTCTGAGTGAACACAAAATGGGATTTTAAATTTTTCATTATTAAAACGTTTACATTTTATCTACTAAATCTGTAGCTCCATCTTCTAAAGCATCTTCTTTTTTGTTAATAGCATTCATGTATTTGGTTAATTCTTTCTTGATTACAGGAGATAAAATAATAACACCAATAATATTTGGTACTACCATTGCAAATATCATTGCATCAGAAAAATCGATAACTGCACCTAAACTAATAGATGCTCCAACAACTACAAATAATAAGAATAAAATTTTATATACTAAATCTGTAATTTTTCCTTTTCCGAATAAAAACACCCAACCTTGCATACCATAGTAAGACCAAGAAATCATGGTACTAAAAGCGAATAAAATAACAGCAATTGTTAAAACAATAGAGAAATGAGGGATTACAGTATCGAAAGCCGTTGCTGTAATTTCTACACCTTCTTTAATTTCTACTCCATACTCCATAAATCCACCATCAAAGTTTGTTATAACTATTACCAGAGCAGTCATTGTACAAATAATAACTGTATCGACAAATGGCTCTAGTAAGGCAACAATACCTTCACTTGCAGGATATTTTGTACGTACTGCAGAGTGTGCAATAGCTGCAGATCCAACACCAGCTTCGTTAGAAAAAGCACCACGTCTTATACCCTGAATCATCACACCAATAACACCACCTAAACCAGCTAATGGTGTAAAAGCACCATTAAATATAGCAGCAAAGGCATCATCAATTAGAGTAAAGTTTGCGAATAATATTATTAAAGCTGCTAGCACGTAAATACCAGCCATGAAAGGCACCACTTTTTCTGTTACAGAGGCAATACGCTTAATACCACCAATTATTACAACAGCTACTAAAACAGCCATTACAATACCAAAATACATTCCTGCATTTTCTCCTGTTAAATTGAATAGTTTTGTGAATTGTGCAGCAGCTTGGTTTGCTTGAAACATGTTTCCACCACCAAATGAACCACCAACAACGAAAATAGCGAAAAGAACTGCTAGGACTTTTCCGAAGCCTCCTGCTCCTTTTTCTTTTAGACCTTTAGTAAGGTAATACATTGGTCCACCATAAACGGTTCCGTCTTCTCCAACATCTCTATATTTAACTCCTAAAGTACATTCTGCAAATTTAGATGCCATACCTAATAGTCCTGCAACTATCATCCAGAATGTAGCTCCAGGACCTCCAATAGAAAGTGCTACTGCAACACCTGCAATATTACCGAGTCCTACCGTTGCAGATAAAGCAGCTGTTAACGCTTGAAAATGTGATACTTCTCCATCTGCACCTTCATTTTTAATAGTTTCAAACACATCTCCTCCTGGCGTTTGGTCGCCATATAGCGAATCTACTCCGTGTTTTTCAATATCTTCATATTTACCTTGTACAACTTTTATTGCTGTTCTAAAACCGGTAAAGTTGATAAACTTAAAATAAATTGTAAAGAACAATGCTCCTCCAATAAGCACTATTAAAACCCAAGGTATTCTTATTGTTTCGGTAAATGGTATTTCAGAAAAAATACCTTCTACAAACCAACCTGTATACTTTTTAAATACAGCGTCAATAGTATCTGCAGTACTGTCTTGAGCAAAACTTAGTAATGGCAATATTACTGTTAAAATTGAAAGAAGGTATTTCTTCATAATATATTTTTGTTAGTTAGTTATTTAATTAAGAATAGCAAGATGCAAAAAATTGCTGAATTTATAAAATGGTAGTTGTTAAAAAGCTTAAATTTAGTCTAAATCGTAAATAGAGTTTAGCTGTTGTATTTGTTCTGGTCGTCCTAAAACAATAACTTTGGAGTGTGGCACTAATTTAATTTCGGCTTCTGGATTCACAATGTATTCTCCATCGTTTCCTTTAAACCCTATTACTGTACATCCTGTTTTATTTCTTAAATCTAAATCTTTAATGGTTTGCACTTTATGCGATGTATTGTAAAGCTTATCTACGTCTATCTCTTCTATATTTACATTATGGTTTCCACCAATAGAAAGGTTGTCTATAAATTCTATTAAATCTGGAACAACTACTAAAGATGCCATGTGATCTCCTCCTATTCTATCTGGTAGAATTACATTATTAGCACCTGCTAGTTTTAATTTTTGATATGAGGTTTCTTGAGAAGCACGACTTATAATACAAGTGTCCTTGTTTATTTGTCTCGCAGAAAGCACTACAAATAAATTATCGGCATCGCTTGGTAATGCAGAAATAAGTGTACTTGCTCTTTCTATTCCTGCTTGAATTAGCACTTCGTCTTCATTAGCATTACCCAAAACCATAGGTATTAAATCGCTTTCATTTTTTTCTATAACCTCTTTATCTCTTTCTATAATTACAAACAACTTATTATAAGACATTAGTTTTTTTGCTGCTTGTTTTCCATTGCGTCCATAGCCACAAATAATGGTATGGTTTGTATATTTATCAATTTTCTTTTGCATGGTTTTCTTTTTAAGGTCTTCTAGATTGTTTCTACTTAAAATATATTCTGTTATAATGGAAAGCGCATAACCTACTATTACAACACTTGATAAAATTAAAAAAATGGTAAATATCTTCGAACTATCATCTAATGGAGTTACTTCTCCAAAACCAACTGTTGTTATTGTAATAACAGTCATGTAAACAGCATCTACCCAGGAATAACCAGATATAATTCTAAAGCCTAAAACACCTATTAATAATACAATTACTAGAAGCGTAATAGCCAAATATATTTTAGTTCTTAGAAATTTAAGCAGTGAATCTCTCATCTTTACAAATCGAAAACCGAAGATCTTTTAGTGTAAATTATATCTTTAATACGCATCCAGAAGGCTAAAAATAAATATAATGCGAAACCAAAACCAACCGTTACAAAAGTTAAATACATGAAAGAAGTGCGCACAATTTTTGCACGAATACCCATTCTATCTGCTATGCGCTGACAAACATGGTAGCCATGCTTTTGAAAAAACAATAATAAACTGTGAGCTGATTGCATAACTGCAATATAATAAAACCTTTGCTATTTAATTCTAAAAAAACAAACCATTATTACTTTAATAACGAATTTCCAACGACACATTTTAAACATTTGTTTTTATCGCAATATTCGTTTTTTAATTGAAGAAGAGCCTGAGATTCTAATGCAGAATGTGACACTTTTTTTAAGCCATTAAATTTATCTACAATACTATTTTTTTCTGAAGTAATTTGCTGAAGCATTCGTATAATTTCCTCGTCTATAGTCTTACCAAGCTGCTTAGCATAACTAAACTTTATTGGAATAATTGTATTAATTAGTAAAAGATCTACAAATGCTTTTGTTACTTTCTTTTTTGAAGCCTTAGACGCTTTATTAAAAGTGTAATGCGTTTCCCAAAAAGTAGAAGTCTCTACTGTAAAGAAAGTGTAAAACTCATTTAAAGTATTTGCTGCTATAATTTTAGAAAATAGATTTTGATGCAAATAATACATATTTGCTAGTTGAGACATCCTAATGGTTGGAAAATTAGGAGGACGTAATCTAAAAAATTGTAATGACGTAACATTTGTATTTGTTAAAGTAAACTTTTGTTTTAAAAACTGATATTCTTTAGCGAGCTCTAAAAAGTAAGCCTCTTGGCAATCGTCTTCTAGCAAACCTGCTTGACCAAATAACAAGGCTTCTAAACTTAATAGATTTGATTGTTGCTTTCTTATGATGGAGAAATCGAATGAATTTGCAATACTAGCAAAAGCATCTCCATTTACTTTTAGTCCAAAATTTTTAAATAGCATTTTAAACAGCACAGACTCCCAATTATTTATGTTTTCATGAAGCAAAGCTGTAATATCATTTGCTTTTCTTTCTAATCGTTCAAAATACAAACGTTCTAACCAATTAGACATTATAAACTCTGGAGTGCTAGCAAAATCGTTTTCGCAGTTTATCCATTTTCTATTATTATTAAATAACTTTTGATAGCCATTTAAAGCATCTTGTGGTACATAATGTTTTAATTCTAAGGTTGGAATTTTTGTATTGTCTTTTCTAAAAATTTCTGTATCGTGTTCCCAGACCACGTGCAAAATTACATTGTCGTAATTAACATCTGTTTCATGGTTATGTAAGTACCAATCGCTAGATTTTATATGTATTTCTAGATTTCCTGCCCACAATTGCTCTCCAATTTTTAATTGTGCGTTAAAAAAATCTGGTCCAGTATTGTGGTTATGTTCTCCAACGTTTATAATACTAACCAACTCTCCTTTAGTTGTTTTAAGGCTGTTGGCTATTATTTTTTTATGTTTCCATAAATAATGAAGGAAGTCTTCTTGCATGCTTTAAATGTACTAAATTGCTTAAATAAAAATTGTTAAGTAGATTTTATAAATGTAGCATTTTTAAAAAATAAACACTAATAAAATATGGGAACCTAAGAAAGATTTAATGCTTATAGTGTTAGAGCAAAGCAACTTAAACATGAAAAGTCCAAACGCTTTAAGAATATTCGTTTGGCTATAAAAGCGAGTAGCTTTCAATAAACAGTTTTAAAAAAGTAGATAATGAAAGCTTACAAATAATAAAGAAAGACATTAGAACAAAAGCGAATAAAAAGAAACGTATAAATAACCTAATTAAAAAGTTGTAGTGGTTTTCACACTTTGTTTTATTGTTTTTTTCATAATATATGTTAGTTATATTTAATATTGCCTTAGTTATTTTTTTCTATTAACTTCGTTGAAAGACCTATATAAAATATTGAAACGGTTTTTGATCAATCATAAAGTTACAGTTAATTAAAAAAAACACCATGGGTAAGTTAATGAAGATATTTAAAATATTAGAAAATATATTTCTTTCTGAACACACAAAAAAGCGTATTGAAAAAGTAATACTTTACGTTGCTCTTATTAGTTTTTTTATTCATCTAATCATAATAGGACTCTCAAAGTTTGATATTATTAGTTTATTCCCTAACTCTGAATTGCTTTTAAATCCAATATCAGCCATTTACACACCCTTTTCTTTTATTCTTATTTACGAGGTGTATCTTCTGATTTATTACCTCCCTAAATCTTTCACAATCTATATAACGAAACAATATGAAATTATTACTCTTATAATTATTAGAAAATTATTTAAGGATTTATCAATGCTAGAACTAACTTCAGATTGGTTTGATATTAAGGGAGATTTACAATTTACATATGACATTTTTGCTTCTCTTGTTTTGTTCTTTTTAATATTTCATTTTCAAAAACAAGGTAATCGAAAAACCGAAAAGAAAAATAAAATTGGACCTATGGTTGAACGATTCGTAAAAAGAAAAAAAATAATAGCAATTGTATTAGTTCCATTCTTTTTTGTTTTGGCTTTAAGCACTTTAATACAATGGAGCTCAGAAATTTCATTCTCGACAGAAGTAATGCCATCATTTGAAACTATTAACAATCTTTTTTTTGATGATTTTTTTACTGTATTAATTTTAGTCGATGTTATACTCTTACTAATTTCTTTCTTTTATACCGATAAATTTCATAAAATAATTAGAAACTCAGGGTTTATAGTATCGACTATTCTAATTCGACTATCTTTCGGTGTTAGCGGAATTGTAAGCACTATATTAATCATTGTAGCCGTTCTTTTTGGGTTATTAATTATTTTAATTCACAATGAATATGAAAAAAACAATACACTAAACAATACATAGATTTAACTTTACTAATTATTAGAAAAATGAAAACATGTGATATAAATAGTTATTCGTGTTTTCAACATCTATTTATTTTAAATTTAAATAAAATTTAATTTGGTATCTGTAATCTTAGAAGACATTTAAATATTATATAACGTTACTAAATGATGATTTCGTAAAGCTTAGCATTAGATTTAATACAAAAGTAAACCAACCCAAGAATGAATACATTAAACACTACAAGAATATTCGTTTGGCTATAGTAACCATTAGTTCTCAAAATAGTAGCTTTAACAAAGGAAATAATAAAACTTTAGATTGAAATTAGAAAAAGTAAGTTGATTAAAAAAAGTAAAATACAAATATGAAATTATCTATAAGTTTTAGAAGCGCATTACGCTTTTTTACCTACTACTATTTTAATAACACTCTTGGTTTTGTATCAGGAATTTCAAAATTAACTAGCAGAGATTATATTGAAGAAATGAATGAAATGCCTTCAAATGTAGAAATGATGTATACTATTTTTTCAAATAATATAGAGATGAATACTGAAGGTGAAGTTATTAATTTTAAACACGCTACTAAAAGAGCTGCAAAGTTTGTAGCTTCATGTTTATTTTATGAAGAAAACCAATACACTGTAGAACCTCCTTTTGAGGAATGGGAAACTGAATTGCATTGACTAATAAGAAATACGTTTTTAAATAGCTGATTTCTATACAGAATAATCGAACTTATGATTCCTTCAACGAAATCATGGTCAAGACCATTAATCAAACCTTTAAAATATTTTAACACAATAAAAAAAGCACAGTCTTTAAACTGTGCTTTTTGCTTTTCTATTAAGTGATTCCTGCTTTCGTAGCAATTTAATCTATATAGCCCATTTCACGCATCCAGTCGTCGTTATACATTTTCCCAACATAACGCGATCCATGATCATGGAATAATACTACAACAACATCGTCTTTTGTAAAATGCTCTTTTAATTGTAAAACACCTTTTATAGCTGCTCCTGCACTATTACCAAGAAACATACCTTCTTCTTTACTTAAACGCTGTGTGTAAACAGCTGCATCCTTGTCTGTTACTTTTGTAAAACCATCAATAACACTAAAGTTTACGTTTAATGGCAAAATATCTTCGCCAATACCTTCGGTTACATAAGGATAGATTTCGTTTTCATCAAAAATGCCTGTTTCGTGGTATTTTTTAAATACAGAACCGTAAGTATCGATTCCCCAAATTTTAATGTTTGGGTTTTTCATTTTTAAATAACTACCAACACCTGAGATTGTACCTCCTGTTCCTACTCCAACGACAAAATGTGTTATTTTACCATCGGTTTGTTCCCAAATTTCTGGTCCTGTACTTTTAAAATGAGCTTTACAATTGCTTGGGTTATCGTATTGGTTTACATACCAAGAGTTTGGTGTTTCTTCTGCTAAACGCTTAGACACAGAATAATACGATCTTGGATCTGTTGGTTCTACTGCTGTTGGGCAAACTTCAACCTCTGCTCCTACTGCTTTTAAAATGTCTACTTTTTCTTTAGACTGCTTATCTGCCATTACAAAAATACATTTGTAGCCTTTAATTATAGCTGCTAATGCTAATCCCATTCCTGTATTACCAGAGGTACCTTCTATAATGGTTCCTCCTGGTTTTAGTCTGCCATCTGCTTCGGCATCTTCAATCATTTGTAATGCCATACGGTCTTTTACCGAGTTTCCAGGATTAAAAGTTTCGTATTTAGAAAGCACCAAACATGGAAGCTCTGCTGTGAGTTTATTTATTTTTACTAATGGTGTGTTACCTATAGTTTCGAGAATGTTTTCTGCGTATTTCATGTTGCAAAAATAAGTTAAAAGTTAAAAGTTGAAAGTTAAAAGTTAAATTATTTAATGCATGAGACCATAGCTTTAAAAAAAACGCTTGTTTTTGAAGATAAAGAGAATTTAGTAAACATGCTTGTGTTAGCGATTACTCATCTATTTTAATTTGGAAAAAACCGTAACTACTTTGTACTTGATTCGGCATCCTTTTTTGCCACTAATTGCAAAAAGATATAGCGAAAAGCGTGACCTTTAAGGCAATGCTCTAATTATTCTACTCGAAACGCATAGCTTTTACTGGAGAAATTTTGGTGATGATGTAGGATGGCACTAATAGCATGATAAAACAGAGTATAAATGTACCTATATTTAGTAGTATAATATAATCGAGACTTATGTATACTGGAATAGTTTTCATGTAATACTGCTCTGGATTTGGGAAACTTAAAAAACCAAATATTTTTTGGCTAAATAATAAACCTAAACCTATTACATTTCCCCAAAACAAACCGATTATAATAAGATAGGTTGCGTTGAAAATAAATATTTTTCTAATGCCTGTGTTACTACTTCCTAAAGCCTTTAAAATACCAATCATTCGAGTACGTTCGAGTATTAAAACTAGTAATGCAGTAATCATATTTATACCTGCAACAAGAATCATTATAGCTATAATACCTACAATATTTTTATCGAAAATACCAATCCACTCGAAAATGGTTCCGAATTTTTTGGTCACAGAAATAGTGTTTAATTTAGATGGTGTGTTTTTATAAATCTCTATTGCTTTTTCATCTATTTCATTAAAATTATCAATAAAAACCTCAAAATTTCCAATTTGGTCTGGTTCCCATTTGTTTAGCCTCTGTATGTGTTTTATATCTCCAATTACAAATTGCTGATCGAATTCTTTAAAACCTGAGTTGTAAATTCCAACCACTTTATAAGGTATAATTCTTGGTGGTTTATTTAAATCTTCTCTTAAAAAATTGGCATTTACTCGATCTCCAACATTTAGGTTTAGTCTTTTTGCAAAGTATTCTGAAATTAAAAGGTCCTCGTTTATTTTTTGTGAGTAATCTGGTAAAACACCTGCTATTAAGTAATCTTTTAAATATTGCCAATCGTAATCTTTACCAACACCTTTTATTACTACAAACTCAAAATTATCTGGTTGTCTAAAAACAGCATATCTAGTAGCTACACCTTGCACATGTGTTACACCTTGTACACCTTCAAAATCTGGATAAAACTCTTGATTTATAGAAATTGGGTTTTCGCTTTCTTGTGAGTTGTTAGTATCATAATTACTAATGGTAACATGACCATTAAATGCCACTACTTTATCTCTTATTTTTTGTTGTAGACCAATTCCTGTTGCAATAGCAATCATCATAACAATAATGCCAAGCGCAATTGCAGTAATTCCAATTTTTATTATTGGTGCTGATATGCTACTTTTATACGCTTTACTATCGATAATGCGTTTAGCTATAAAGTATTCGAAATTCAAAAGTTATGAGTGTACAATTAATGTGGTGTAAAAATACAGTTTTATTATTTCTTTTTTTAGGTATTTCTTGTGGAAGTACTAATAAGTTAGAAGTGAAAAGTGAAAAGGCAAAAGTTGATTCTCTCGTTGATAATTCAAACAAGATTTTAAAACAAGTTCCAAATAACCACAGCATTATTGTTGGCGCAAACCAAACAGAAGCCTATTTACCCTTATTACAAGGAAAACGTGTTGGTGTTGTGGCTAACCAAACCAGTGTTATTTTTAAGGTGAATAGTGAAAAGTTAGAAGTTAAAAGTTTTACTCACATAGTAGATTCGTTATTTAGTTTAGAAATTGACCTAAAGAAAGTGTTTTCACCAGAACATGGTTTTAGAGGAACCGAAGATGCTGGAGCATTGGTTAAAGATGGTGTAGATAGTAAAACTGGCTTACCTATTTTTTCGTTACACGGAAAGCATAAAAAACCTTCAAAAGAACAGTTAAAAGATTTAGATGTTGTGGTTTTTGATATTCAAGATGTTGGTGTACGATTTTACACTTACATTTCTACATTACATTATGTTATGGAAGCTTGTGCAGAAAATAATATTTCTGTTATTGTTTTAGATAGACCAAATCCAAACGGAAATTATATAGATGGCCCAACTATGGAACCAGAACATACTAGCTTTTTAGGCATGCACACTATTCCTTTAGTTCATGGTTTAACTATTGGTGAATATGCAACTATGATTAATGGTGAAGGTTGGCTAAAAAACAAAGTAAAAAGTGATTTAACCATTATTAAAATGAAGCATTATACACATAACAAACCTTATAGTTTACCACAGCGTCCATCTCCTAATTTACCTAATGATCAATCTATAAAGCTTTATCCAAGTTTAGGTTTATTTGAAGGTACTACCATTAATGCTGGTCGTGGCACAGCGTTTCAGTTTCAACGTTATGGCGCACCTTTTTTAAATAGTAACACTTTTAATTTTACCTATACTCCAAAAGAAAACTTTGGTGCTAAATACCCAAAGCATAAAGATATATTGTGTTATGGTGAAGACCTCTCTCAAGTAGAAACCGAAGACAGTGTAACTCTACAATATATTATTAAAGCATATAATAACTGTAATAAAAAAGAAGCTTTTTTTAAAACCGAAGTTTTTACAAAACATGCAGGAACAAAAAGATTACAAGAACAAATTATTGCAGGATGGGATGAGAAAAAAATAAAAGCAACTTGGAAAACAGACTTAGATGCTTTTAGATTAATTAGAAGTAAATATTTGCTTTATAATTAAATAATAATTCAAAAAAAACTAATTATTATTCTGTTGTTGGCTTTCTGTATTCATGAAAAGGTTGTTTTAAAAGATGTTTTAAACTGGCATTTTCTTCAGCATTTGGAAAAGTATCCACACCATAGACCACTTGTGCTCTATCTAGATACATGTAAGTTCCCAAAACACGATCCCAAATAGAGAAAATATTACCATAATTAGAATCTGTATATGGTAATTTATAGTGATGGTGTATTTTATGCATATCTGGTGATATTATAACATAACTTAATAACTTATCTATTTGCTTTGGTATTTTAATATTGGCATGAGTAAATTGTGTGAAGACCAAAGACATCGATTGGTATAACATAACAATACCAATTGGTGCACCAATAATAAAAACACCAGCAAGCGTAAATACAAAACGAATGACACTCTCTAAAGGATGATGCCTATTTGCAGAGGTAGTATCGACCTCATGATCGCTATGGTGAACTAAATGCACCATCCACAATACACCAACTTTATGTTCTGTAAAATGGGCCAAATAAGCACCAATAAAATCTAAAAGCAAAACACCTAAAACAACATATAGCCACATTGGCATTTCTGGCAACCAATTAATAATCCCAAAGTTATTTGCTGTAACCCAATCTGCAGTACCTAACAATAGAAAGGCCAGAGCAAAATTAATAATGATAGTGGTTAGCGTAAAAAACAAATTAGGCACTGCATGTTTCCATTTATTATATTTAAAATTAAACAATGGCAGCATACCTTCTAGTAGCCAAAAAAATGTTATTCCACCTACTAAAAGTAGACTTCTATGTAATGTAGGAATGGTTTCGAAATAGTTAATTAGAGCCTCCAAATCTTTTTTTTTAGTTAAAGATACAAAAATGAATAAAATGTTATTTAATGCGTGCTTTCATTTGTTCTACAATATTAAAAGCCGCTGGGCAAATAGCCACATTTTTAATGGTAAGGTTAGAAATTTGTTGAAATTTCTTTCTATTAGTATGTGGGAATTCACTACACGCTTTAGGTCTTACATCGTAAATAGAACAGTAATTATCTGGACCTAAAAAAGTACAAGGTACACTTTGCAAAACATAATCGTTATCTTCGTCTATCTTTAAAAACTGCTCTACAAATTTTTGCGTTTTCATTTTAAAATACTTGGCAATTCTATCGACATCCTTATCTGTAAATAATGGTCCTGTGGTTTTACAACAATTTGCGCACTCTAGACAATTGGTTTTCTTAAATTCTTCTTCATGCAATTCCTGCATAATATAATCTAGCTGTTTTGGTGGCTTTTTTTTAAGCTTAGCAAAAAAGGTTTTATTTTCCTTATGCTTATCTTTGGCGAGCTTTGGGAGATTATTAATAATGTCTTGCATGTGGCAAAAATAAGCAAAGTTTTCAATACAATTTCGACAACTCGAAATCACTCAAACTGACAAAAATAAATATTCAATGAAAGACCTATTCGGAAAAGCTTTATTAGATTTTTACAACGGAAATGCTCCTGAAAATATTATTACATCTACTAATATTTCTGGCGAAGACATTTTACCTCTAGAGTATTTATTTAGAAGTTATGCAGAAATGCCTAAAATTGAACAACAGGCACTAGAGCTTGCTAAAGGAAGGATATTAGATGTTGGTTGTGGTGCTGGAAGTCATAGTCTATATCTTCAAGAAAAAAACTTAAAGATAAAAGCAATAGATGTTTCTAAAGGCGCTATTAAAGTTTGTAAAAAAAGAGGTCTTTTAAATGCTAAATTGCTTTCGCTTTTAGACGAAAAAGAAACCTATGATACTATATTTTTATTAATGAATGGTACTGGTATTTTTCAAACTTTACAAGACGTCCCAAAATATTTGAAGCATTTAAAAAGCTTATTAAATGAAAATGGACAAATTCTAATAGACTCTAGTGACATTAAATATATGTACGAAGATGAAGATGGTGGTTTTTGGCAAGATCTTAACTCTGGCTACTATGGTGAACTCGATTATTTTTTAAGCTATAAAGATGAAGAAGAAAAACCAATGAAGTGGTTATACCTCGATTTTAAAACTTTAGTTATTGCTTGCGCTACAGTGGGATTGCAGTGTGAGAAAATTATAGAAGGTGAACACTTTGATTATTTAGCGAAGTTGCATGTTTAAAATACAATGCTGTAATTATAAACCAATAAAACCTATATTATTAACTCTATAAATTATAACCTTTATCGGACAATTGAGCAATTACACCACGATACACATCACTACTCCACATTTCGGCTATTTTACTCATAGAAGCGTTCATAGAATCTTGAGAGCCTAAAATTTTCTGACCTGTTTCTGTTTCATAAAACTGGTTTAAAATAATTTTGTCTCCTTCAGACAATGCTTCATTTTTAAACATCGCTTTTCCTGCTTTAGAAGCATATAAGGTATTCATGTTTTTAACATCTTGATGCGTAAAATGACCTCTGTAAGCAGATACAATCATTTGTGCTAACTCTTTCATTGCTGTGGTTTTACCTTTTTTAACCTCTGTCCAAACGGTGTCTGGCACGTTTTCATCTGTAAACTGTACTTTAAGCATATCGTACATATCATCCATAACATTTTCATAATATGCCATTGTACCATTACTCTGTATACATTTTTTAACAGCTTCGCTATAATCATCTGTTTGCGCAATACTTGTAGATGCAAATGTTAAAAATAATAGTAGTGTAAAAATAGTTCTCATTGGTTATTGTTTTGTTTCGTTTTCTAAAATCAATTATTGTGCCACTCCATTAATATAGGTTTCTTGTACTTTTGTTAAAGGTATTTTTTCTTCTTCAACGTCCATAATATCTTGATTTAGGATTATAAAATCGGCATACTTCCCTATTTCAATACTTCCTTTTTCTTGGTCTTCGAAGTTAGAGTATGCTGCCCAAATAGTCATTCCTTTTAATGCTTCTACTCGAGACAAACCATTCTCTTTTTGAAACCCTTGTTCCGGAAATCCTTTTAAATCTTTCCTTGCCACTGCAGCGTAAAATGTTAAAAACGGATTGACTTGCTCTACTGGAAAATCTGTACCTAATGCAACACGTCCACTTTTATCTAGTAACGTTTTGTAGGCATAAGCGCCTTTTATTCTGTCTGTGCCTACTCTATCTTCTGCCCAATACATATCGCTAGTAGCATGTGTTGGTTGTATAGAAGGTATTATATTTTCGCTTTTAAAATAGTCGAAATCATTATCTGTAATTACTTGAGCATGTTCTACTCTCCAACGTCTGTTTGTTTGGTTTGCTAATGTTTTTTCATATGTTTTTAAAACAAAGCGATTTGCAGAATCTCCAATAGCATGCGTATTCATTTGGTAACCTGCTTTATCTATTCTAAGTGCTAAATTCTTATAATCTTCTGCGCCAATTACCATCGCTCCAAAATGGTTGTGCTCATCGCTGTATGGCTGCTTTAAAGCTGCACCGCGAGAACCTAAAGCTCCATCTGCATAAACTTTTACAGATTGTACATTTAGTTTTTCGGTTTTAATTTTTCCTTTATTTAAGTAATAATCAAGGTTTTCTTTTTTATTACTTATCATGGCATACACTCGCATTTGTAGTGTATTCGCTTTTTGTAAACTGTCTATTAATTCTATGACTTGCCTGTCTAATCCTGCATCACTAACGGTTGTTAAACCTAAGTTTGTACAAAATTTTTGTGCATCTAGTAGCGCTTCTATTTGTTGCTTTTTTGTTGGTTCTGGAAAAATGGCTTCTACTAATTCCATAGGATTATCTATTAGAATTCCGGTAAGTTTACCTTTTTCGGTTTTAATTTCTCCACCAAAAACGTTTGTGTCTATAGTTATGTTTGCCAAATCTAAAGCGGCTTGATTACATAGCATCGCATGACCATCTATTCTTGTTAATACGACTGGAAGGTCTGGATATAATTCACCTAAAAGTGCTTTATTTGGATAGGTTTTATCTTGCCAATCGTTTTGGTCCCAACCTCTACCAATAATAAATTTTGGCTGTTTTTCATTTTGAAAAGCAATAATGCGTTTCATAACCTCATCAAAACTAGACGTTCCAACCAAATCTACTGTTTGAAAGTTTAAACCCAAGTTATAAAAATGACAATGCGCATCTATTAATCCTGGAACAATAGTTTGGCCTTTAGCATCAATAACCTCTGTAGCAGAGTAATGTTGTTGTATGTCTTTAGTGCTTCCTGTTGCAACAAATTTACCATCCTTAATGGCAAAAGCTTCTGTTCTATTAAAATTCGCATCAACTGTATACACATTTGCATTTATAATTATAGCGTCTACTTCATTTTTATCGTTTTTACAACTAAAAACAAAAAGTACAATTAGGCTTAAAAAAAGGTTTTTCATGTTACTATTATTTTTGGTGGATAAATATAGTAATAAAAAAAACGTCCTCTATTAGAAAGGACGTTTTTGGTTTTGTAATTTATTTTAAGAATATTTAAAAGATTTCTTTTTTTATAAAATGATAAAAATGCATTTAAAAATCAAACTTATAAGTTGCACCTCCTAGAAACTGAATGCCTTGCACAGGTGTGTTTTGCCATTTATTATAACTTCCTGCAACTAGATTATTTCCTTTTAAAAATACTGAAATACGATCGTTTACATGGTAACCTACGTGAGCATTAACATCTACATAACCATCAAGATTAACTGTTGTTGTTGCAGGAATGATTGTAGTTAAATCTAAAAAAACATCTTTTCGTTCTCCAATAAAAAATAAGTTTCCTCCTGTAAACCAATGTTCGTTAATTTGATAATCCATAAAAACGGTTCCTTTTATGTTTGGTAGATTCCATGCCTCAGCTTCATTTTTTGTATTGTAAACAAAATACTCGCCTTTAATTCCCATGGTGAAATTTCTATTAATATCTACACTTAGCTCACCTGCAATTCCTAGAGTTGTAACATCGTCGTAAATAATACCAAAAGAATTACCATAAGTATAATCTTGTGTAGTTGCTGTAATAGGATTGTTAACAAATAAGGCTTTGCTTTTTTCTGAGGTATAACTTCCGCTAACCGAATAACCAATGGTATTAGACAGTTTCCCTTTTAAACCTGCGTAAGCATTATATTGTTGGTCTGTAGGCGTAATAAATAATGTTGGTGAAACAAACGGATTTTCTGTGGCAAAATCGTAATAAGAATTCTGTATTAATCCACCATTTACACCTCCAAAGGCAATAACAATCTCGTTAACTAAACGATAACTTGCACTAATATTTGGATAAATAAAGAAACTGCTTTTACTCGCTTCGGTATCATTTAAATAAGTTAATGTAACACCAAGATTCACGGTTAAATCGTCTTGTTTTAATTGGTATGTTGGTGCTAAACCTAATTGGAAGTTTCCGTAATTAATTTTGGTTGTATTAAAATAATCGTTTTCAAAACTTCCGCCTAAGTAGTCTATACTTACAACTGTTTCAACAATTTCTTCTTTAATAGGAATAGCTGCTGTACCACTTAATTTAAGTCTATTTTCTCCAGACCCTAAATTATCACCAAAACGTCTAAACAAAACATCTGCTCCTTTAAAAACACCTTCATTAAGGTTTAATTCTCCTAAAATATTAGCATTTGTAAAATTATGACTTACATCTAAAGCATCTGCATCTATTTGTGTGAATATTGGCTGCTTTAAACCATACCAATTAAAAGTTTGCATGCCAAAACCTCCAGAGATTGCGCAATCTAAATCTTGAGTTAATTGACTGTAGGTTAGATTGATTTTAGAATCTAAAAAGTTATCGTCTGTTAACACACCATCTATGCCTCCTCCAGAAGAGTGATGTCCAATATGTGCACTTATATTTTCGCCACTATTTAATTCGTGATTTAAATACACTTCACCCAAAATAGTTGTGTACGTTCCAACACCTAGAGTCGCATAATTATCGAACAGCTTAACTTTTTTAGCCTTATCTACAACTGCTGCTTTTCCTTTTGCTGGAGTAAATGTTGAAGCTACTGGAAATGAAAAAATATTATACTTAACTTCCTTTTTTATGCCAGTTTCTGCATCGTCCAAAGATGGTATTTCTTTTACTTTAAAGGCATCAGAAATTGATGGTGTATATGGTTTTATTACATTAATCACTTCTGGTTTTAATGTATCTTGGTCACGTTCTTGAGCAAATAGTACTGTTGAAGTTACTATTGTTATGAGTAATAAGAATTGCTTTTTTTGAAACATATATTCTTTTTGTTTTTATTTTTTCTGTCATTCCTCCTTTTTTAGGAATGATAACATCGTTTATTTATATTCAGAAAGACTAATCCTCAGTTTCTATAGAAGCATTAGTTTTTGCTTGTTCTGTTTTAATGGTATTTAATTCGGTTTGTGCTTCTGCAACTATATCTGGAAAATCTTTAAAATTCTTAATCACACTTTCTAAAATATAAGTTGCTTGAAAGGCATCCTTTAAAGCATATTGATTTTTAGCCATAACAATTAAACTTTTTGCTGCATATAATTTATAACCAGAATACTCTTTTACTATACGCTGAACGACAGTATTGGAAGCTACAAAACTACCTTCTTTGTTTTTAAAATAAGCGTTATAATACAACGCTTCTGCTGCTGTTTCTCCTGTTGCAGTTTGTTCTACATTTGCATAAGCAGATTTAGCCTTGGCCTCGTCGTTAGTTTGCATTGCAGATCGCGCTATAATTACATAAGCATCACTTTTTACTTTATTATCTAAATTTGGATTACCAAGCACTTTTTCGGCATAAATAACAGCATCTACAAAGTCTTTTAATTGGTATTTGGCTTGCATAATATTAGATTGTGCAAACAAACTATTTTGAGGAAAGTTAGCTTCGGCTTCTAAACGTTTTAAAGTTGGAATGGCTTCTGCCCAATTTTTCTGTTCTAAGGTAATTTGGGAGAGACGTAATAAAGCCTCTTCTGTATACTCGCTTTGAGAAGCTTCTACAACTGCCTTATAATGTGGCTTAGCGTTTTCTTTCAAATCTTTTTTGAAATACAACTGTGCCAAATAAAAATGAGATTGATTAGCGTGTAATCCGCTTTTAAAATCGTTTAAATAACGATTAAAAAGTTTTATTGCTTGGTTTGTATTACCATCTAAATATTGCTTTTCTGCAGATTGGTAAGTAGCATTATCTAAATCTCCATCTGTAACTTCTACATAATCTAAGGTTTGTATCCACGTTGCGTAATCCTCTACACGACCCAAATCTATGTATATTAATCGAGCAGTAGCAACAGCTTGATTGGCTTCTTGACTTGCTGGATATTCTCCTGCGATTTTTTTAAACTTGGTTAAAGCCTTTTCATTTTCGTTTTTATTATAAAACACTAAACCTTGACTTAGTAATGCCTTTGAAATAAAAGGACTTTCACTATACTCTGTAATTAAACTATTGTATAAAGCTAGACCTTTATCTGTATTTCCAGACTTTACATAAGCATTACCTAAAGTGTACATGGCATCGTCTCTTAATTTAGAATTTAGATAGTTAGAAATAAAGGTTTCTAACTCAGATATTTTTTGATCTGTATTTCCCATATAACCAGAGCTCATCGCTTTTTGAAAAAACGCATAATCCATTTCTATTTTATTAACATTAAGCGCTTCGTTGTACATGGCAATTGCATTTTCATAATTACTAGTTACAAAATAACTGTCTGCCAAACGCAAGTACGCATCGTTTAACCTAATTTTATTGTCTTTATTATTACTTACAAAACTTTTAAAATATAGAATAGCTTGTACATAGTCTTTCTTCTTAAAATAGGTGTAGGCTAGATTATAATCTAAATTTTTATACTCTGGTGTTTGGCTTGCATTTGTTTGCTGTTGAAACTGTTTAAAACCTATTAAAGCATCATCATAATTTGTTAGGTTATAATCTGTTTCTGCTTTCCAAAATGTTGCTCTAGCAGTGTACTTTATATCTTGAGATTCGCCTAACGAAGCATCGAATAGTTTTTCTGCTTCTACATAATTACTCTCGTTAAAAAGCTCTATACCTCTGTAGTAGGTTACTTTCTGATAAGCGACTTTGTTTTCGAAACTTTTTTTCCCTTTTAATAATACTAAAGCTTCTTTGTAGTTTTTTGATGTGATATAAGAATCGATAAGTAACGTTTCTAATTCTTCTTTGTAATTAGTATCTGGATACTTGTCTAGATAACTCGCTAAAACTTGTGGTACAGATTGGTAAGGATTACCAATCTCGTAACTAATTTTTGCATAGTTAAGCCAAGCATCTTCTTGAATTTTTAAATCAAAATCCATTTGCGAAGCATTTCTAAACGCATTTAAAGCCTCTTGTTTCTTATTTAAATTAATATAACTTTCTCCCAAATGGTAGTATGCATTTTGCGCAACACTATTGTTTCCATCAATAATTTTATTAAACTCTGAAGTGGCCTTTTCAAAATCTTTTTGCTTGTAATACGCGTAACCTAATTGGTAATAATCTGTGTTATTCCATTTTCCTTTTTTACCTTCATAATTATTCAAATACGAAATGGCATCTGCATATTTTTCTAGGTTAAAATAACTTTCACCTACAATCTTATTTAATTCTGAAACTTCGCTTTTATCGTTGCTTTTTTCTAATTGTTCTTTAGCAAGTGTAATAGCTTTATCAAATTTTCCTAGTTTAAAATTTAAATCTGCCTGATAGTAACTTAACTTTTCTTTGTATTTCTCATTATCTCCAACTTGTTCAAAGTAAGCATTCGCTTTAGTGTAATCATCACCTTCGTAGGCCATAAAACCAATATAGTACTTTGCTTGAGAGCCATATTCTTGAGAATTTTCAACACGAGATAAGTGCTTTTTCGCTTCATTGTAATTTTTAGAAACAAAGGCAGTATAGCCTCTATTAAAATTAAATTTCTCTTGCTCTTTTTTTGAAAGCGAATTTTCGTTTACTTTATCATACCATTTATCTGCGTATGCAAACTTTCTGTTTTCAAAGTAGTAATCTGCCACATCTACAAATGCAGAATTCTTTTTTGTACTTGTAGGATAATCTTCTACAAACGCTTCTATTAAAGTATCTGCATTTTTTTGGTTTAAACGTACTGCACAATTTGCAATATAATAGGTGCAATCAGACTCTAAAGCAACAGAATTTGCTGTTTCTCTAACAGTCTTAAAAGCTGCTTGAGCTGCTAAATATTGTTGGTTATTGTAAAGAGATAATGCTTTTTGGTAAGCTACAAAATCGTTAGTATACGTTGCAGATTGTTGCCCATAAGTAACAAATGCTAAACTGAAAACGACGAAGAATAAAAGATGCTTTTTAGTCATTAACTATGTGTTTTAAATTCGAAAAATCAAATATAAATTAATCCTAATATGTTAACGTTAGAATTTTGTTATAATTATAAACCAACTTATTAAAAATTGAAGCTATACCTTTTGTGCTTATACTTTTAAATGATACTTTTACAAAGCAAATTATTATTAATTTATGACAGATTCGTGTATTATTATCCCTTGTTATAATGAAGCGAATAGGCTTAATATTGAAGCCTATAAAACGTTTCAAAAACAAAACAAGTCATTCGATTTATTGTTTGTAAACGATGGAAGCACTGATAACACTCTATCTGTAATTAATAATTTAAAAGCTGAATTGCCAAACACATCCATTTTAAATTTTAAAAAAAACAGTGGTAAAGCCGAAGCTATAAGGCAATCTGTTTTATCTTTAGAGTACAATTATAAGTACATTGGCTACCTTGATGCAGACTTATCTACTCCGCTTTCTGAAATCTTAAGACTTTTAAATATTGCTAAAACCGAAAATAAGCGTTTTGTTTTAGGCTCAAGAATTAAGGTGTTAGACGCTTCTATAAAACGTAAAGTATATAGGCACTTTTTTGGTAGATTAGTGGCAACATTTATTGACAGTTTAGTTTTAAAATTAGAAATTTACGACACGCAATGTGGTGCAAAAATTATAAACAGAGAATTAGCAGCTTCAATTTTTAAAGAAGAATTTAAAACCAAATGGCTTTTTGATGTAGAATTATTAGCTCGAACTAAAAAAGGGTTTGGTATAGCTTATTGCAAAAACAATATTTTAGAAGTACCGCTAAACCAATGGCACGATACAGAAGATACAAGAATTTTATTTATAGATTTTTTAAAAACACCTTTTGTTTTGATTAAACTTTATTATTACTACAAACAGAATGATTAAAATAATTTACAATTTTATTACTCAAAATAGTATTAAGGCCTTAATTTTTTATGCCATTTTAATACGTTTTTTCATTTTTATATTTTACCAAGATGTAACCATTTATCCAGATAGTGAAAACTATATAGATTTAGCAACATATATATCTCATTTTAGTCTTGAAAATTATCCAGGAAATAGAACGCCAGGTTATCCATTATTAATCGCTTTAGCCAATAATAGTTTAATATTAACTGTAGTGTATCAAGTTATTTTAGGCTTATTAACAACTGTTTTGTTATTTAATTTTTCTAAACGAAGAACTAAAAGTATTACAACAGCATTTTGGGTTACATTTCTTACAAGCACATTTATCCATTTTTTGTTTTACGAGTTTGTAATTTTAACAGAAACACTTTCTTTATTTTTAGTTGTATTAAGTTTTTGGATTATTGAAAAATACCAACTTTTAAATCATCAAGCTCATAAAAAATATTATTTCTTACTTTCCTTAGTTTTAGCATGGCTTTATCTTACAAAACCTTTATTTATATATTTTAGTTTAGGTTTTTCTATTTTCTATTTTGTTAAACATTTAAAGACAAATTTTTATAATACTTTTACAAAAAGTATTATAGTTTTACTTATTCCATTTTTAGCTTATTATTCATGGAATTCGCTTAATAAAAACAATATTGGTTACTTTACAAATACTTACTACTTTGGTATAAATTTAGCACAGACTGCTACTTCTTTTTTTGAAAAAGCACCAGAAGAAGATGCTCTAATTCGAGACATATTCGTTAGAAAAAGAGATTCTATTACAAAATTTGCACCAACAAGGTATCCAATGAGTGTTTGGTTTGCATATGATGAACTTATTGAAAAAACTGGTCTTTCGCCCCAAGATCTTTCGGCAGAACTTGGGCGCATTTCAAAAAATTTATTTAAAGAACATCCAGAATTATATGCTAAACAAGTATTTAATTCTTTTTATCTTTTTTTTGGAAATGATGATAGTATAAAATGGAGTAAAAAATTTAAAAACAAGTATTTTCAATATGGATTAACACTTATTTGGAAACACTTTCAACAGTATTTTCTTGTTCTTATTAATATTTTGTTTTTAATATTTTCTTTTAAAGAAATACTATTCTTTTTTAAATCTAAATGTAAAATTTTCAACACGAACTTATTTATTGTTTGTATTGTCCTTTCTGGTGCTTTAGCACAAGCTCTTGTTGCATTTGGTTCTAATAGTCGTTTTGCATTTCCGTTTTTACCTTTAATTGTTTATTTTGTTGTTATTAATGTTTTAAATTTGAAGTGTAAATATTTCAGTGTAAAAAAACTATAAAATTATATGTCTCAAACTGTTTTAGAATTTAAAGAAGCTTCCATTTTTCAAGGCGATAGCTTAGTATTATCTAATGTTAATGTTGAAATAAACAAAGGTGATTTTGTATATTTAATAGGGAAAACAGGTTCTGGAAAAAGTAGTTTCATGAAAACTTTATATGCAGATATTCCATTAAAAAAAGGTGAAGGAAGCATAGTAGATTTTAATTTAAAAACACTTAAAGAAAAAGACATTCCTTTTTTAAGACGCAAACTTGGTGTTGTTTTTCAAGATTTTAAATTATTAACAGATAGAACAGTAAATGCTAATTTAGAGTTTGTTTTAAAAGCAACTGGTTGGAAAGACAAAGCAGAAATGGCTACAAGAATGGAAGAAGTTCTAAATAAAGTAGGCATGAAAACTACAGGTTTTAAATTCCCTTACGAACTTTCTGGTGGCGAACAACAGCGCGTTGCAATTGCTCGTGCTTTACTTAATAATCCTGAACTTATTCTAGCAGATGAACCAACAGGAAACCTTGATCCGCAAACTAGTATCGAGATTATGGAAGTTTTACAAGAAATAAACAAAAATGGTAACACTATTTTAATGGCTACTCACGATTATGCTCTGCTTTTAAAATACCCAAGTAAAACTTTAAAGTGTGATGAGAATCAAGTGTTTGAAGTTGTTCAACGTCGTGTTTAATTATCTCTTTTATAAATATGTGGATTTTTACGCACACCTTTTTTAAATAGTTTTCTAACCAACATTCTTAAATTAGAATCAAAGTCTAAAAAGATATTAGTGAGCGTTTGGTTTGGTCTACCCCTAAATTTTGTAACATGAAATTTATCGGTTTCTCGCAACGCATTATCACTAAAATAATAATTAGAAATACAACAACGATAACCGTTTACTGTAACTTTGTTTACTGCGTGCCATGAGCTAGAATGTGTAGCCATTACAATTAATCTATTAAATTTACTTTGTATTTCTAAAGGATTGTTTTTTGGTCCATTTGGCCATAATTCTAAGTGTCCACCATTTTCTTTTTTCCAATTTGGTGTAACATAATACAAAACATTTAAAACACGCCAACGCTCGCGTTCTGCATCGTGAGAATTATCTAAATGCGGATTTAAAAAATTATCTTTTGCCATTAAAGATAAACCACCAGCATACAAAGAATCGTCTGGATATAAAAGCGGAATATTACAAATTTCACCTATTAGTTTGACTACTTTTATATTTTGAAAAGCATAAATAACTGCTTCTAAAAGCTGGTGATGTTTATTCATTTGTGCAGAAACATGCTTATATTCTTTAATAGATTTAAGCAGTCTCATATCTTCTGGCTTAGGAAAAACCTGAGAGCATTCTATTGCGAGTTGTTCTGGTAAAACATTATCGATATAGAAATAACCAATTTTGCTTTCGGTAGAAGAAAACTGCTCTATTAAAGACTGTTTGTGGTCTAAAATATGATTATAAATCAGCTCTGAAATAGCGTGCTTATCCAAAAGGAAATATTAAATTATTTTAATGCAATTTACTATTTTTTATAGAATTAAGCCGTATTTTTAAGCACAATAAAAACATGCTTTCAGTCTTAATCCCAACATACAACTATGACATCTCCAAGTTAGTTGCAGCAATACATGCGCAATTAACAAATTGCGCTATTGCTTTCGAAATTATTATTCTTGAAGATGGAAGTACACTTAAATTAAATTCAAGTCATAACCTTGATTATACTAAGGTTATTAAAAACACACAAAACATAGGACGCGTTAAAGCAAGACAAGATTTAGCTCTAAAAGCGAAATACGATTGGCTTTTATTTTTAGATGCAGATGTTTTTCCAAAATCTAAACAATTTATTTACAATTATATTAAGGCAATGAGTCATGATTACGAAGCTTTTTTTGGAGGTTTTGCTTACCATGATGACAAACCAGAACAAAGCTTTATTTTACGTTGGAAGTATGGACAAACTAAGGAACAAATTCCAGCCTCAACAAGAAATAAATCGCCATATAAAGTTATTATCTCAGCAAATTATTTAATAAAAAAAGAAGTTTTTAGTGCTGTCAATACAAAAATTGAAGACACTAAAGGTTACGGTTTTGATAATTATTTTGGTGCTTTACTTCAAGATAATAATGCTAAAGTTTGGCATATAGATAATGAAGTTTATCATCTTGGAATAGAAAAAAGCGAAAGCTATTTACAAAAAAAAGAACAAGCTGCGTTAACCTTAATTCATTTTTATAAAACCGAAGGTTTTAATAACCATAGTAACGATTTACTTAGGTTATTTAGAAAGTTAAATAACTTTAAATTGGCTTGGCTTTTTAGTTTGTTTTACAAATTTTTTAATAGTAATATGAAGAAAAACTTGCTAAGCAATTCGCCTTCAGTTAAAATATTACAGTTGTATAGAATTAGTTTTATGTGTTATGCATATAAAAATAAAATGATTACTTAGATTCTAAAAAACTAGCATATTCTCGAATATAATCTTCTTCATTATATTTTTCTGAAGCTAAAACCAAACACACAGCACCAGACGAAAAATTATCGAGTTCTCGCCAGATTCCATCTACAATTAACAAACCTTTATCTGGTTTATTAAGCGTTACGGTTTTAGTGTTTTTTCCATCTTTAACAATAACATCAAAACTACCACTAATTGCAACTAAAAACTCGTGACATGCAATATGAGAATGTCCACCTCTACTAGCATCGCTTGGCACATCAAACAAATAATATACACGTTCTACTTTATAAGGTAAAACCTTGTTTTCTATCACACATAAATTTCCTCTTCTTTGGCTATCTATAATTTTTGGAATATCTAATATGCTTACGTTTTTTATTGTAGTTGTTTTCATTTCTATTGTTTTTCTTGTCCAGATTTTACAAGTTTTTTGTAAGTTGAAATACCTTGAAATCCAATTTTAAACTTCTTAAAAAAATGTTTATTGGTAATAAATCCTTTTTGTTTAATTAAAAAAAGGTAATGTATTAATTTTAAATAACCTTTAAAACCATGATACTTGTAGAAAACTGCACTTCTAGCAAATATTATTTTGTCGTCTCCTTCCTTTCTTCCAGAACTATTAAAATTGTGAGATAATAAATATTTTGATTCGAACCAAAGTTTTAAATCAGTTTTTAAACAATCTCTTAAAAATATATACTCATCGGCAGTTTCAAAAGTAGAACCCAAACCAAAATTAGGATTAAATTGTACATTTGATGCTTTAATTTTTTCTAATTTAAAAGCTACAGTTACAGAGTTTACTTGCTTTAAAGACTTTAAATCGTGCCATTTACTATTCTCATAGGTCTTAAAATCCTTACCTTCAAGGTCTTTCATTTTAAACGTAATAACATCTGCTTCAGTATGCGTATCAAAGCTTTTAATTATAATATCATCAAAATTTGGATGATAAATCACATCATCATCAGCTATCAAACAAATTGAGCCTTTTGCATTTTCTAAAGCTAAGTTTCTGCTGTTTGTTAGTCCTTTGGCAAATGAATTTATAACGCGAACATTAGCATATTTAGAGACTAACACACATGTTTTTGTTGTTTGGTTTATAATGAGTAAATTAAAATTTTTAAAGCTGCTATTTGGAAATAGCTTTTCCAAAAAATCTAAAGAATTCCTATTGATTGTCGAAATCAGAATTTCTAATCTTAAATTAGTTTTGGTAGCAATACTCATTAAATTATCTTTGAAACAAATGTATAAAATATAAATGAAGATTTTATTACTTGGAGAATACAGTAGGCTACACAGTTCTTTAAAAGAAGGCTTGGTGAAACTTGGTCATGAAGTAACTATTGTAAGTTCTGGTGATGGTATGAAACAATTTAAAACAGATATTAATTTCAATTCTAAAATTAAAGCTAATTTTATACTAAATAAACTTAATAGCCTGTGTATTAGGTTTTTTAACATAGACTGTATTAAATTAGAAAATGCCCATAGATTTAAAAAACTTTTACCTAATTTAAAAGGCTTTGATGTAGTGCAACTTATAAATGAAGACGCTTTATTTATTAAACCAAACAAACAAATTAACCTATTAAAACAGCTTATTTCTCAAAATAAAAAACTTTATGTTTTATGCTGTGGAGACGATTTTACAACGGTGAATTATTATTTAAATGAAAAGGTTAAATATTCTATATTAACACCATATTTAAAAGACAAATCTTTAAAAGATCGGTTTGTGTTTTCTTTAAAATACACGACAGAGCCTTATAAAAAACTACATGAATTCGTTAAATCTAAGAGTTATGGAACCATAGCTTCAGACCTAGATTACCATCTTCCAATGCTAGAAGAACCTGAATATTTAGGTTTAATACCAAATCCTATTAATATTGATAAAATTAATTTTGTTGAACTAAAAACAGGCACTAAAATAAACATCTTTTTAGGTATAAATACACACTCAAAAATAAAGAAAGGCGTGATTTTTTTTGAAAAAGCTTTAAGTATTATTCAAGATAAATATCCTGAGAAAGTAACCATAAAAATTACCGAGAACTTACCATATAGTGATTATATAAAAATATACAACGAAGCACATATTCTGTTAGATCAAGTGTACGCTTACGATCAAGGTTATAATGCTTTAGAAGCTATGGCAAAAGGAAAAGTAGTATTTACTGGAGCCGAACAAGAATGGTTAGATTACTATAATTTAAAAGAAGATACCATTGCTATTAATGCATTACCAGATGTAGATTATTTGGTAAAAAAGTTAGAATGGCTCATTTTAAATCCTGAAGAAATTAATAATATTTCTAAAAATGCTAGAGTATTTATTGAACGTGAGCATGATTATAAAACATCTGCAAAAAAATATCTTGACGTTTGGACTAATTAATTTTCTTCATTTTAAAAGAATACCATATAATAATTAACACCATGAAAAAGTAAGCTATATATCTAAAAAAATGAGCCATAACGACACCTTCTGTGCCATATATGTTTACCAAAAACATAGATAAACCATAGAATAATGCTAACGAAATTAATTCGGTAGCGACAAAACTAATCAACATTTTTTTTGCTAAAAACTGATGTGCAATCACTAAAGAAACAAGTTTAATAAAATCGCCTAATAATTGCCATTTAAAGAGTAGTTCCATAGAATCAAAACCTGGATAAATAACATTTATTATTATATTTCTAAACAAGTAAATAATTATCATACCTATACCAAAAAGAGGTATTAATGTTTTATAAATATGTAAAACTTCACTTTTAAATTCTCTTCCGTTATGTATTCTAGCAAACTTTGGTATAACATAAAGTGTAAATAAACCAGAAGAGAACACCATATAATTTTTAGAAAGAAAAAGCATTGCTGTCCAATTTCCAGCTTCATTTTCATTAATTCTGTTAGAAATCTGTGTTCTAATATCTATTTCTACAAAATTTAATAATACTGTTGACACTAAAGACATTATCATAAAAACTAATAACCCTCTTGAATAAGGATTATTTAATTTAATATCTTTAATTTTTATGTATTTCTTTAGAGTTTTCCCAAAAACAAATACAATAACTAATAATTGTAAAACTGGTATTATTGCTATCGCAATTAATACGCCTTCTAGATTAAATTTTATTAAAAAAGAAACCAATAAAACACTAGATAACAAATAAGAAAAAAGTTCTATTTTTGCATACTTTTTATATGCTGAAAGTCCATTTAAAACACCGCTAAAAACTCTATTTATAGCAATTGCAGGAACAATAATTGCTAATAATTTTATAATAAAAACATAATCATTATTACCAAATAAATAGTTTCCAATTGTATTAGAAAAAAAAAGTAAAATTAAACAACTAAGGCATGAACCAATAATAATGAAAAGGAAAGTGGTTGAAAACATTTTATTCAATAATGCTTTATCTTCTTTTAATTCGGAAGTGTATTTTACAACACCATTAAAAACACCTAATGAGGCTGTACTTGTTAAAATCCCTAATAAATTTCTAATCTGTCCAACTTTTGCCAAACCTGAAGCTCCAATTGTTTCTGCTAATAGGTTCTGAATAAATACCGAAACTATTAATCGAATTCCAATAACAATAGAATTAAGAGTTGTTATCTTTAATAAAGTATGTTGTTTAAAAGAAGATAGTAGCTTATTAAAATTCATAAATAAGCATTTACAATTTTAATAATTTTATCGCGTTCTTCATGCGTTAAAACAGGATTTATAGGCAAACTCACACAGTTTTTATGAATATATTCTGTAATTGGCAATTGTAATGTTGAAAACTCCTGCAATGCTTTTTGCTTGTGTGGAGGTTTAGGATAATGTATTGAAGCTTGTATACCATTTTTATGCAAATAGTCTATAAATACTTTTCGGTTTTCAACTATAACCACAAACAAATGAAAATTATGATTATTTGTCCCATCATAAAACGGAAGCGTTATTTTATCATTTTTAATATTAGAAAGATACTGTTTAGCTATAGCTCGACGACTATCATTATCTGCATCTAAATGTTGTAATTTAATATTTAAAAAACGTGCTTGAATTTCATCAATTCTATTATTAACACCAATTCTTACATTCTCATATTTTTTTTCAGAACCATAGTTTCTTAATGCTGTAACAACTTTTGCTAACGCGCCATCATTTGTAGTCACTGCTCCTGCTTCACCTAAAGCACCTAAATTTTTAGTGGGATAAAAACTAAAAGCAGCTGCATGGCTTAAATTTCCTGCACGTTTACCAAAACTATTTTCTGAACCATGTGCTTGAGCTGCATCTTCAATTAATAGTAAATTATGGTCTTGTGCTAAATTTAAAATCGCTTCGCTATCTGCTAACTGTCCATATAAATGTACCGTTAATATGGCTTTAGTTTTATTTGAAATATGTTTTTTAATTGTTGCTGCTTCCCAATTAAAAGTAGCTTTGTTTGGCTCTACAAAAACTGGTTTTAAACCAGCTTCCATAATAGACAAAACTGACGCGATATATGTGTTTGCTGGCACTAAAACTTCGTCTCCTTTATTAAGTTTTCCCAATTGAATGTATGCTTTAAATATTAAAATTAAAGCGTCCAAACCAGTACTAACACCAATACAATGGGTTGTGCCACAATATTTCGCATAATTAGTTTCGAAAGTTGTTGTGCCTTCTCCTAAAACGTAATAACCAGAATCTAAAAACTGTTGGAACTCTACTTTAAATTGAGCATCAAAACGCATATTCATTTTATGTAAATCTAGAAACTTAATCATAACATTACTTTGTTTAGTTTTGTATAACTATTTGTTTCAAAAGTGTAAAAATCTTGTACAATTGTTCTAGCTCCAAAGCCTTCTTTCCAATATTGCAAACCTTGGTTTACATTTCTTCCTTTATTTTCGTTAGAAATTCCAAAATCAAAATAATTTTTATTTACAAAAATTTCATCTAACAAATTCGTATGCAAAAAATCTAAACTTCCTAGAGAATTCTTATTTTCGTTCCCTGAAATATATTGAGAATGTGCAACATTTTTAGTTTCAAAAATTGTTGTTCCAGCTACAATCTCTTTATTTTTATAAACATTAAATTGTCTTATGTTTTTAGGAAACTTACTTTTAAGCATTGTTATTTCGGCTAGGCTATGCACAGGATTTGTGTTGTGCTTATTAGATAAATTAGGGATTAAAATAGTGTTCCAAAACTCTACAAAATCTTCAACTTCTTTTATAACTAAATTATTTTTAATTCCACGTTTTGAACCTTCAATTCTATCTTTAGAATATTTTATACCTGCATTCATATTAACAACTGCAAGTGCATCTCTTCTACTTAATTTAGCATCTAATAAAAAAGCAAGATATTGTAACTCGTCATTAGGTATTACTCCATAAATAGATGGCAATAGTTTTATTCGAATTTCTTTAATTTTAGAATCATTTAAATGTTTTAAAACCGATTGAAAAACTAACAAAACCTCTTTAAATTTTAGTTTTTCCTGAAACACTAAACCGCCGTAACTTAAACCTTGATGCGAAAATAACTTATTGCCTTTTCTATTTGCAGGCAATACTGCAACAAGCTTTTCATTTTTAAAAACCATAAGTGAAAAATCTTCAAAGCGATCACTATGGTACTCCATAAACTCTCGCTGAAACAAAAATGTTGCGTTTTTTGCTTTAGAAACAAAATCGTTCCAAAGCTGAAGTTTTTTAGACGTGTATTTTTCTACAGTATAAATTGTAAAAGGGACTGTTTAGGTTAATAACAGCAAAATACAATAATTTTAAATTTCTAAACAAAAAGAGCGACTAAATAGTCGCTCTTTTAAATAGTATTGAAATTTAAGTTAGGCTTCAATTTGTGCTTTCTTTATAAAAGAGTAGTAAAAATTAACACAAAAAATAGCCACATTAGTAACAATTATTGGTAATCCTATTCGAAGTGTTGGCATTAAAAAACCATAAAGTACAAACAGTAAACAACCTATCATGTTCACTGTTCTTAATTTTTTTACATCTTTCATTGTAAATGAAATGAGCACCATAATTGAAGCTGAATAACCTACGTATTCTGTTAGCGTAATTCCGAATAATTCCATAGTATTATCTTAATTTTATTAGTCTCGACATTAGTTAAGATTGAATGCAATCAAAAAAAACACAACCCAACAAGTCCTTTCACAAAAAAGAGAAATACTTCTCAGTATTTCTCTTTTTAAAATTATAAATCAAAATTGTTATTAAGCAATTTTATTTCTCTTTCTATCTACTTCTTTTAACCAGATTTTACGCAAACGTAAGTGGCTAGGCGTAACCTCTACATATTCATCTTTTTGTATGTATTCTAAAGCTTCTTCTAAACTAAATTTAATTGCAGGTACAATTTTAGCTTTATCATCTGCTCCAGAAGAACGAACATTACTTTGCTTTTTAGCTTTTGTTATGTTAATATTCATATCGTCCTGACGAGAGTTTTCACCAATAACTTGACCTTCGTAAATATTTTCACCTGGCTCAACAAAGAATTTACCACGATCTTGTAATTTATCTATAGAATATGGAATTGCTGTTCCATTTTCCATAGACACTAAAGATCCAGAAATACGTCCAGGAATATCACCTTTTAAAGGTTGGTATTCTTTAAAACGGTGTGCCATGATTGCTTCACCAGCAGTTGCTGTTAATAATTGATTACGTAAACCAATAATACCACGAGAAGGTATAAGGAATTCACAAATCATACGATCGCCTTTAGCTTCCATACTTAGCATTTCTCCTTTACGCATTGTTACAAACTCTACTGCTCTACCAGAAACAGTTTCAGGAAGATCGATAGTTAACTCTTCTATTGGCTCACATTTAACACCATCAATTTCTTTAATGATTACTTGTGGTTGTCCAATTTGAAGTTCGTAACCTTCACGACGCATCGTTTCTATTAAAACCGATAAGTGTAATACACCACGACCAAAAACCATAAATTTATCTGCACTTCCAGTTTCACCTAAACGTAGTGCTAAGTTTTTCTCTAATTCTTTTTCTAAACGGTCTTTTATATGACGAGAAGTTACATATTTTCCGTCTTTTCCAAAGAAAGGAGAATCGTTAATTGTAAATAACATACTCATTGTTGGCTCATCTATAGCAATAGATTTTAAACCTTCAGGATTTTCTAGATCAGAAACTGTATCTCCAATTTCAAAACCTTCTACACCAACTAGAGCACAAATATCTCCAGTTTGAACGCTCTCTACATTCTTACGTCCTAAGCCTTCAAAAATAAATACTTCTTTAATTCTACTTTTTATAACAGAACCATTTCTTTTTACCAAAGCGATTTGTTGTCCTTCTACAATGTTTCCTCTTTGCACTCTACCAATGGCAATACGACCAGTAAAAGAAGAAAAATCTAAAGATGTAATTAACATTTGTGTTGTTCCTACTTCAAAAACTGGTGTTGAAACATGTTCTACAATCATGTCTAATAATGGTTCAATATTATCCGTTTCATTTTGCCAATCGTCACTCATCCAGTTGTTCTTGGCAGAACCATAAACTGTTGGGAAATCTAATTGCCATTCTTCTGCACCCAATTCAAACATTAAATCAAACACTTTTTCGTGAACGATATCTGGAGTACAGTTTTCTTTATCTACTTTATTAATAACAACACAAGGTTTTAAACCTAAATCAATCGCTTTTTGTAATACAAAACGCGTTTGTGGCATTGGTCCTTCAAAAGCATCAACTAATAATACTACACCATCAGCCATGTTTAACACACGCTCTACTTCTCCTCCAAAATCGGCGTGACCTGGTGTATCTATAATGTTAATTTTTGTATCTTTATAGACTACCGAAACGTTTTTAGACGTAATAGTAATACCACGCTCACGCTCTAAATCGTTATTATCTAGAATTAAATCTCCAGTGTTTTCATTCTCACGAAACAATTGACAGTGGTACATAATTTTATCTACCAATGTTGTTTTCCCGTGATCTACGTGCGCAATAATTGCGACATTTTTAATATTAGCCATAATGTGCCTTGTTTTAAGCGTGCAAAAGTACTTAATTTTTATTGATTTACACGTTTTTTATTTTTATTTGGGCATTACGCTTTGTTGTAAGTATATTTTTTGCAAATATTTAATGTAAGTAACTGAGCAACAAACCGTCGCGATTGACTCTTCGTTTTTATTTTAGTAAGAAATCGTGACTAAAATTTTTTCACTACTCGCTCTCTAAGAGGAGCTCAAACATGCCGTTCAATCCCTAATGCATACATAACTTTAAAATCAGTTTTTAATACTATATTTGTGACTTGATTTAATACTACAATTTTATGCAACTGCAAGACATACCAAAACTAAAACACATCAACTCTAATAATTTCTTTCTTTTATGTGGACCATGTGCCATTGAAGGAGAAGATATGGCATACAGAATTGCAGAAAAAGTAATTTCTATAACAGATAAGTTAGAAATTCCTTATATTTTTAAAGGCAGTTTTAAAAAGGCAAATAGAAGTAGAATAGATAGTTTTACAGGTATTGGAGATGAAAAGGCACTAGAGATCCTTGCTAAAGTTTCAGAAAAATTTAATATCCCAACAGTAACAGATATTCACGAAGTTAGTGATGCTGCAAAAGCCGCACAATATGTTGATGTTTTACAAATTCCTGCTTTTTTAGTACGCCAAACAGATTTAGTGGTTGCAGCCGCAAAAACAGGAAAAGTAGTGAACTTAAAGAAAGGACAATTTATGAGTCCTGAAGCTATGAAACACGCTGTACAAAAAGTAAAAGATGCAGGAAGTGATAAAGCATGGATTACAGATCGTGGAACCATGTTTGGTTACCAAGACATGATTGTAGATTTTAGAGGCATTCCTACCATGCGACAATACGCACCTACTGTTCTAGATGTGACGCATTCTTTACAACAACCCAACCAAAGCGTTGGAGTAACTGGAGGACGACCAGATATGATAGAAACCATTGCACGAGCAGGCATTGTTAATAATGTTGATGGTTTATTTATTGAAACTCATTTTGATCCTGCCAATGCAAAAAGTGATGGTGCAAATATGTTACATTTAGATAATTTAGAAGGCTTAATGACTAATTTAGTAGCTATCAGAAAATTGGTGAATACTTTTTAAAAAAATAATTATGAAAGAAAATAATATAAGAGGTGGAGATGCTCCAATTAAATGCGAATTAGAAGCTGGTAAAAATTATTCTTGGTGTACTTGTGGTCATGGAGATACACAACCATTTTGTAATGGATCACACAGAAAAATAGGCGCTACACCTTCTTTAAAGTTTTCTGTAGAACAGGATAAAACAGCTTATTTATGTACTTGCAAATTAACTAACAATCCACCGTATTGCGATGGATCTCATAATTAATAGTTATTATTATTTGGTAGTATTCGCTAAACTAATTCTTATAAAAACCTTCTTCTTTATTACTATTTACTTGATTTAAAACAGCTATTAAAACTGTATCGTTAACATCTTCTAAAGTTTTATAACGCAAAGATTTAACTACTTTCCTATTTTCATCAACCAAATGCTCTGTATATTTAGTGATGTAGCTAGAATGCCAAAATGCAACATCTACAAAATGGTTTTTATGGCTTGCATTTAAATAACAAATAGGTCGTTTACCAACATAAAAATACGGTATTTTCCATTTGTATTTTAATTCTGCTTCTGGAATAGTATGTTCTATAATTACTTGCACATGAATTAATATAGAACGATAGGGCTCTGGCTGATTGAGAATATAAGCTTCTGCTGGATTCATTTTAAACAAGATTTCGATTTAAATTTAATAAAATTAGGAAACTTTTAACTTGCGCAATTCAATTAATTTAATTTACTTTGTTTTTCAAAGTACTTTTATTATGAGCAACGAAGATTATTTAAAAGATATAAGCGAGATTAAAAATCTCATGAACAAAAGTTCACGCTTTATATCGCTTAGTGGTTTATCTGGAATTTTAGCTGGTATCTATGCACTAATTGGTGCAGCAGTAGCATACTACATTGTTACAAATTCTACAAGAGGCTACTTAATTTTAGATGGTATTATTTTTAAAATATGCGCAGCCATTTTATTAAGCGTTGCTGCCTTAAGCATTATAACTGGCATATATTTAACAACTCGAAAAGCGAAAAAAAATGGTGAGAAAATATGGGATAGTTCTTCTAAACGATTAATTATTAATTTTTTAATTCCATTAGTGGTTGGCGGATTGTATATTTTGACTATTTTAAACCAAGAACGTTATGGTCATACTGCTGCTTTAATGTTAATTTTTTATGGTCTTGCTTTAGTAAATGCCTCTAAATATAGTATTGGTGACATTAGATACTTAGGGATAACCCAAATCTAGGATTGATGTGTGCTTTTATGCCAAGTTATGGCTTTTGGTTTTGGGTCCTTGGTTTCGGAGTAATGCATATTATTTATGGCTCCATAATGCATTTTAAATACGATATAAAATGAATAGAACACTAAAAATTGGATTGATTGCAACATTAATAGTTTACGGTTGTGGTATGCTATACACCTACTATTCTAATATTAAATTTGAAGAACGTGTTACTTTTTTTGACAAAAACCAAAATGGATTAATTGATAACAATGAAATAACAAAGGATTCTAGAGAGATAGTTACCCAAATGTCTAAGCGTAAAACAACAAATCAAGCGTTAATTATGCTAATACCTGTATCCATAATATTAGGATTGTTTTGTGGAGGAATGGCTTATCTTTTTAGAAAAATAAAAAGCATTAATGATAATGAGATAAATTATCAAAACAGAAGGTAATTAATCACGACTCCTGTATTATCAGGATAATTATGAGCATAATAACTAACATAAATAAACTATTCGACCACAGAATTAGATTAGGCATCATGTTTATTTTAATGGTAAATGAGTATGCAGATTTTAATATGCTAAAGGAACTATTAGGCGCAACAGATGGCAACTTAGCAAGCCATACAAAAGCTTTAGAAAAAGCAGAATATATTGCTGTAGAAAAACAATTTATTGGCAAAAAACCCAATACGCGTTACAGCACTACCAAGCTTGGTAAAGCCGAATTTAAAAAACATATTATTGCACTCGAAAAACTAATACATAAACAATAACAACTATTTTTTTATAAATTCACTTTGAAAAACAAAGTACTTTTAAATACTCTTAAATTATTTTACTATGGAACAGACACACGAACAAAACAACATCTCACCGCAAAACACTAACAACAACAAGTTTGGGAACTGGCTTAAAACCTCAATTACTGCACGATTAGCTATGGTTGGTTTTTTAACTTTAATTCTTCTTATTCCGTTATTTTTTATTCAAAGTTTAATAGATGAGCGCTCTAGACGTCAAGAAGATGTTGTGCAAGAAATTAATGATAAATGGGGAAACGAAGTACTACTTTACGGACCAATGCTAAAAATTCCTTACAAAATATTTACTGAGAAAACCTTAACAAATCAAGACACTAAAAAAACATTTACTGAAACGATAGAAAGTATAGGCTACGCCTATTTCTTTCCTTCAGATTTAAATATTTTGGCTACAGTAGATCCTGAAACAAAAGAGCGTGGTATTTTTAAAACTGCTGTTTACGATAGCCAAATGACTTTAAGTGGTTCTTATAATCTACCAGACTTTAATATGGGCGAAATAAATCCTAAATATATTCTCTGGAAAAAAGCCTTGTTGTTCTTAAAAAGCGACCAAAGGTTGTAACTCTAGAGTCATTTTTTTTAGCCCAAACTGCGCCATTTGATTCAGCATTTGTGACCATACTTCTAAATTTATAAATCTTAAAAGATTTTCCATTTTTTCCAATACGATCTTGAGAATATAACAATGGACCTTTATTGCCTATAGCGTTTCCAATAGCTATAAATGGTAAAACGAGTAATGCACATAAAATTCCTAAAACAGAAAGCAAAATGTCAAAAATACGTATGTAGGCTAAATAGAGTTTATTTTTATTGTTTCTACTAAATGGAAAATATTTGTAAAAGTCTTTGCCTACAAATTGAACAGGTATTTTATAAGACATCTCTTCATAAACTTGAGTGTATTCTCTTATTGGATAACCTCTTTCTAAAAGCGTTATTAAATCTACATAAATAGAAGGTGAAATAGTTTCTGAATTATAACTTGCAACTACAATTTCTGAAATATTTTCCTTTGCAATAATTTCGTGAATTTGATTGGCTTTAAACTCTATTAATCCATTATACTTAATAGCATCTTCTTGTTCTGCTTCACAATTAATAAACCCAATAATTTGATAATTTGGATCTGCAACTTTAAAAGCTTCCACAATAGATTCTACGCTTGAAGTTTCACCTACCAAGAGCGCTCTTTTATAAAACCTTGGTGAAGCAATAAAAGTAATATAAGCTATTCTCCATAATAATAATGGTATTAAAATCGCTAGAAAGAAGTATAAAATTTGAATACGGTTTTCTTGTAGTTCTGGAGTAAAAAATGGTGTTAGTAAATAAACTAACACAGTTACAGAGGCTGTTAAAATTATAGAACTTGAAACAGTTTCAATTTTACTAGATTTTTTTAAATCGTAAAGCTCAAAAATGGTTCCAAAACCGTAGATATATATTGTTAAAACAACTAACCAAGTCCAGTTATTAACATCTATTTTAAAATAATCAAATCCTGTAAAATAGCTTAATCCATATAAGGCAAAACCAACAACCAAAATATCGAAAAGGCTAAGCAAAATCTTTCGCTCTGATATTTCAAAATGAATATTGGACTGTTTAGACATGGGTTATAAGGCTAGTAAATTGTAAAGATAAAAAGTAATAGATGGTATGCAGGTTGAAAAATAGCTAGTAACTATGTAATTTCTTTGTTTGTAGATTTAATATTAATACTAAGAATATCATTAATTTGAACACGATAAGGTTTTCCCATTTCTTTAAGCAATAAAGAATCGTTAACAACCGTACCTTTGTCTTGTAGATAAACTACATCTTTATTAGTGATACATGAAGAGCATAATACACTGAATAGTATAGCAATGGCTACTATAAGTTTATTCATTTTTGGGCGCTTTGGTTTATCACAAATATAGCCTTTCGTCGTGAATAACAAAACTCTTATCGGATTTTTTGGTTTTTTATCCGTTATTTGTAAAAAAATCCCACTTTGAATTATTTAACAGTTGAAAATATATCGAAATCTTATGGAGAGCTCACACTTTTCGAAAATATTTCGTTCAGTATCCATAAAGATCAAAAAGTAGCGTTTGTTGCTAAAAATGGTACTGGCAAAACCTCCATTCTAAATATTCTTGAAAAAAACGACGAACCAGATACTGGTAATGTTATTTTTAGAAAAGATATTAAAGTCTCTTTTTTACCTCAGGAGCCTTATTTAAATAGCGAACTTACTGTTGAAGACACTATATTTAATAGCGACAATCCTATTCTTGATATTATTAAAAATTATGAAAAAGCCCTTTTAAATCCTGAAGATGAAGATGCTTATCAAGCTGCGTTCGAGCAAATGGATATTCAAAATGCTTGGGATTTTGAAACACAATACAAACAAATACTCTTTAAACTAAAGCTTGACAACTTACAACAAAAGGTAAGCAGTATGTCTGGAGGACAAAAAAAACGCCTCTCTTTAGCCAATGCTTTAATTAACAAACCAGACCTTTTAGTACTAGATGAGCCAACCAATCATTTAGACTTAGAAATGATTGAATGGCTGGAAGATTTTTTTGCCAAAGAAAACATCACTTTATTTATGGTCACGCACGATCGTTATTTTCTAGAACGTGTGTGTAATGAAATTATAGAACTCGATCATGGCGAACTATTTTCGTACAAAGGCAATTACTCTTATTACCTAGAAAAGAAAGAAGCCAGAATAGAACAACAAAATGTTGAATCAGGAAAGGCTAAACAGCTGTATAAAAAAGAGTTAACCTGGATGCGTCGTCAACCTAAAGCACGTACAACCAAGTCTAAGTCTAGAATAGACGATTTTACCGAAATTAAACATAAAGCTAGCCAACGTAGAAAAGACCATGAAATTCAATTAGAATTAAACATGGAACGCTTAGGCAGTAAGATTGTGGAATTAAAAAAAGTTTCAAAATCTTACAAAGACAAAGTTATTTTACAAGACTTTAATTATATGTTTCAAAAAGGTGAGCGTGTTGGTATTATTGGTAAAAACGGAACCGGTAAATCTACCTTTTTAAATATTTTAACACAAACTGCACAACCAGACACCGGAAAAATAATTATTGGTGAGACTGTTAAATTTGGATATTATACACAAAGCGGAATTACACCAAAACCCAACCAAAAAGTAATAGACATTGTACGCGAATTTGGTGATTATATTCCTTTAAAAAAAGGAAAACAAATTAGCGCACAGCAATTATTAGAACGTTTTTTATTCGATAGAAAAAAACAATACGATTTTGTAGAAAAACTTAGTGGTGGAGAACGAAAACGCTTGTATTTGTGTACCGTTTTAATACAAAATCCTAATTTTTTAATTCTTGATGAACCTACTAATGATTTAGATATTGTTACCTTAAATGTATTAGAAAGTTTTTTGTTAGATTTTCCTGGTTGCCTGTTAGTAGTGTCTCACGATCGCTATTTTATGGATAAAATAGTCGATCATTTATTTATTTTTAGAGGCGAAGGTGTTGTTGAAGATTTTCCTGGTAATTATAGCGATTTTAGAGCTTACGACGATAGCAAACTTGTAATTACAGAAACACTTGAAGACGATAAAAAAGAAAAGAAAAACTGGAAAAAAGATAGTAACGTAAAACTATCTTATAACGAGCAAAAAGAGTATAAAAACCTAGAAAGCAAGATAAAATCTTTAGAATTTGATAAATTGGAGATGGAGAAAAAATTCTTAAATCCAGACCTATCTCCAGATGAAATAAATAAACTTTCTAGCACACTACAAGTTATAATTAATAGTATTGAAGAAAAAGAAATGCGTTGGTTAGAGCTTACAGAAAAAATGGAAGGCTAAATGCTTCACAGTATAGTATCATATCTAAAATTTTTAATGCGTTCCACAAACCAACATGGAGTGCATTCTCCATTTGTATATAATTTAATTACTGCATGCTTTTACGATAAAACAAACTATAATTCTTATCGATTAATAAGCACATTTCGAAAACATTTAAAAACAAATAAGCAAGCATTAGAAGTTAAAGATTTAGGCTCTGGTAGTCGTGTTTTTAATTCTAATAAACGTTCTGTTTCTAAAATGGCTAAAAATGTTGGTTCAACTCAAAAAGAAACTAAACTCTTATATCGCTTAGTTAACTATTTTCAATCTCAAACTATCCTCGAGTTAGGCACTTCTTTAGGTATTGCTACACATGCCTTGCATCTTGGAAATCTAGAAGCTAAAATTACAACCATAGAAGGCTGTACTAATATTTCTAATTTTACAAAAGGAACGTTTAAGCAATTTAACTTAAAAAATATTGAAATATTAACTGGTGATTTTAAAGATATTATTAAACCACTAACCTCAAATAATTACGATTTAATTTACTTTGATGGCAATCACCAAAAACAAGCTACAATTGACTATTTTAAAACCTTACTTCCAACTGCAACAAACGATTCGGTTTTTATATTTGATGACATTTACTGGTCTAAAGACATGACCGAAGCTTGGAACATTATTAAAAACCATCCACAAGTTACAGTAACCATAGACACTTTTTTTTGGGGCATCATTTTTTTTCGAAAAGAACAAGCAAAAGAGCATTTTACAATAAGAATCTAATATGATTTCAATTTTAATAGTTTTACTGTATTCATAATTGTTTTTGCAAGTATTCCAAGAAAAAAGGAAATCTTCCTTTTAAAGAGAGTTATAAAAAAGGAAAAAAGACAATAAACATTAATATTACCTTGGCTTATTATTGCAATTATTATTGGTTTTAATTAATAATAAAAGTTTAAACGATAATTTGTAAATTATAATTCATCTAATATTAAGTTAAAACTTTTAACTTTCAACAGATAACTTTTAACTTCGTTTCGCGAAACTTCCATAAAGCAAGCTTTAAATTAAAAAAATGAATAAATGGAAGCAGCTGCTTACCAACAAAAAAAACAAAAAAGGCGCATGAAAATATATACAAAAACAGGAGACAATGGTACAACAGCTTTATTTGGTGGCACACGTGTACCAAAACACCATATTCGTATAGATAGCTATGGTACTGTAGATGAATTAAACTCGCATATTGGACTTATTCGCGACCAAAATATAAATCAGCAATACAAAAACATTTTAATAAGTATACAAAACAAACTTTTTACTGTTGGTGCTATTTTAGCAACAGACCCAGAAAAAATGATTTTGAAAAATGGAAAAGAGCGTTTAAACATTAATAAAATTTCTAACGAAGATATTAAGATTCTAGAACGAGAGATGGATACCATGAACGAAGCCTTACCACCAATGACTCATTTTGTATTACCAGGAGGACATCAAACGGTGTCATTCTGTCACATAGCACGTTGTGTGTGCAGAAGAGCAGAGCGTTTAGCGAGTGCATTAAACGAATTAGAGCCTTTTTTACCAGAAGCTCTAATCTATTTAAACCGTCTATCTGACTACCTTTTTGTATTGGCACGAAAGTTGTCTCATGACTTACAAGCAGACGAAGTAAAATGGATACCTGAAAAGCATTAAAGCTATACAGGAAAACATTTTTGAGTCTAGCGATTTAATAACACTGCAAAAGATTTAGGCTCAAATAGTTTCAGTGAAAAACGACGTTCTTTTTTATTACTGAAAAATAATTCACTTTTTTCTTGACTATTAAAACTAAAAAATTATTTTTGCAAAAAAATAAACACATTAAGAAATGTATTGGACATTAGAATTAGCATCTCATTTAAGTGATGCACCTTGGCCAGCGACTAAAGACGAACTAATAGATTATGCTATTAGAACAGGAGCGCCTTTAGAAGTTACTGAAAATTTACAAGCAATTGAAGACGAAGGAGATTCTTACGATTCTATCGAAGAAATCTGGCCAGATTACCCAACAGACGAAGACTACCTTTGGAACGAGGATGAGTATTAACACAAACGTTGTTTTAACGTTTGAATAAAAAACAAAGAAAAAAGTCTCTATTCGAGGCTTTTTTTGTGCTTCAAAATTTAGAAAAGCACAACAACAAAACGTATATTTAAGCCCTTTTTAAAAAGGCTAAAAATAGGTTGTTCTGAGCACAGCGAAGAATTTCAATAAAAAATAAAATAAAGTCGCATTTAGCTGTATCTAAATGTAACAACCAAAATATAAACATAAAATTATGAGTTTTTTAGATTCCATACTAAAAGTATTTGTTGGAGACAAATCCAAACAAGATGTACAAGCCATCTCACCTTTAGTAGATAAAATTAAAACTTTTGAAGCTGCACTTGAGTCTTTATCTCATGATGAGTTAAGAGCCAAAACAGCAGAATTCAAAGCCATTATTGCAGAAACACGTAAACCTTTTAACGAGCGAAAAGACAAATTAAAAGAAGAAGCAGAGGCTACCGAAGATATAGACAGACGTGAAGATATTTACCAAGAAATTGATAAAATTGAAGACGAATCTTACGAAGCTGTCGAGCAAACACTAAACGACATTTTACCAGAAGCCTTTGCTGTAGTAAAAGAAACAGCAAAACGTTTTACAAATAATACAGAAATTACAGTAACTGCAAGTCCTTTTGATAGAGAAGTTTCTGGAATGGGAGATTATGTAACATTAGATGGAGATCAAGCCACATGGTCCAATTCTTGGGATGCCGTAGGTAAACCAATTACTTGGGACATGATCCATTACGATGTGCAACTTATTGGTGGTATTGCAATGCACCAAGGTAAAATTGCCGAAATGCAAACTGGTGAAGGTAAAACCTTAGTAGCTACCTTACCTGTTTACTTAAATGCTTTAGCTGAAAAAGGTGTGCATTTAGTAACCGTAAACGATTACCTAGCAAAACGAGATATGGCATGGATGGCTCCAATTTTCCAATTCCATGGTATGACTATAGATTGTATTGACTACCATAAACCAAACAGTGATGGCAGAAGAAAAGCTTACAACTCTGATATTACCTATGGTACAAATAACGAATTTGGTTTTGACTACCTACGTGATAATATGGCAAATTCGCCAGACGATTTAGTACAACGTCGCCACCACTTTGCCATTGTAGATGAAGTAGATTCTGTTCTTGTTGATGATGCTAGAACACCATTAATAATTTCTGGTCCAATACCAAAAGGAAACGAGCATGAATTTGATGCTTTAAAACCTAAAGTAGAAGATATTGTTTCTGTACAACGTAAGCAGTTAACACAAACTTTAGTAGAAGCTAAAAAACTAATAGCAGCAGGAGACACTAAAGAAGGTGGTTTTCAGCTATTAAGAGTGTATAGAGGTATTCCTAAAAACAAAGCTTTAATAAAGTTTTTAAGTGAAGAAGGCGTAAAACAAATCCTTCAAAAAACCGAAAACCAATACATGGCAGACAACAATCGTGAGATGCCAAAGGTTGACGAAGCTTTATACTACGTTATTGAAGAAAAAAACAATCAAATTGAATTAACCGATAAAGGTGTAGAATACATTTCTGGTAAAGACAATCCAGATTTCTTTGTTATGCCAGAAATTGGAATTGAGATTGCTAAAATTGAAGCTAAAGGCTTATCATCAGAAGAAGAGGCCAACTTAAAAGAAGATTTGTTTAGAGACTTTGGTATAAAATCTGAACGTATTCACACCTTAAACCAGTTACTAAAAGCCTACGCTTTATTCGAAAAAGACAACCAATATGTTGTTATGGAGAATAAAGTAATGATTGTAGATGAGCAAACTGGTCGTATTATGGATGGTCGTCGTTATAGCGATGGGTTACACCAAGCGATTGAAGCCAAAGAAAATGTAAAAATTGAAGATGCAACGCAAACTTTTGCAACAGTAACACTTCAAAATTACTTTAGAATGTATCGTAAATTGTCTGGTATGACAGGTACTGCTGTAACAGAAGCTGGAGAATTATGGGAAATCTACAAATTAGATGTAGTCGAAATCCCAACTAACAGACCTATTGCAAGACACGATAAAGAAGATTTAGTTTACAAAACAAAACGCGAAAAATACAACGCAGTTATTGACGAAGTAACTAATTTATCGCAACAAGGTCGTCCAGTATTAATTGGTACAACCAATGTTGAAATTTCAGAATTGCTTGGTAAAATGTTAAGTATTCGTAAAATAGACCACAACGTCTTAAACGCAAAACAACATAAAAAAGAAGCAGATATTGTAGCACAAGCTGGTAATGCAGGACAAGTAACTATTGCTACAAACATGGCTGGTCGTGGTACAGACATTAAATTAAGTGAAGCTGTAAAAGCAGCAGGTGGTTTAGCCATTGTTGGTACAGAGCGTCACGATTCTAGACGTGTTGATAGACAGTTAAGAGGTCGTGCTGGACGTCAAGGAGATCCAGGAAGTTCTCAGTTTTACGTATCGTTAGAAGATAATTTAATGCGATTATTTGGTAGTGAGCGTATAGCTAAAATGATGGATAAAATGGGATTAAAAGAAGGCGAAGTGATACAGCATTCTATGATTTCTAAGTCTATTGAGCGTGCACAGAAAAAAGTTGAAGAAAATAACTTTGGTGTAAGAAAACGTTTATTAGAGTATGATGATGTAATGAATTCGCAACGTGAAGTGGTTTACAAACGTCGTTTCAACGCCTTAAATGGAGAACGTTTACGTGTAGATTTAGCAAATATGATTTTCGATACTTCGGAAGGCATTGCCGAAACCAATAAAGGTGCAAATGATTTTAAGAATTTCGAGTTCGAATTGATTCGTTATTTCTCTATGGCATCTCCAGTTACAGAAGATGAGTTTAATAAATTGTCTGCAACAGAATTAGCAAAACGTATTTACAATACAGCTTTCGATCATTACAAAGCAAAAATGGCACGTAATGCCGAAGTTGCATTTCCTGTAATTAAAGATGTATATGAAACGCAAAGAGACAAGTACAAACGTATTGTTGTTCCATTTACCGATGGTGTTAAAACCTTACAAGTAGTTACAGACCTTGAAAAAGCATACGAATCTCAAGGAAAAGAATTAGTAAACGATTTTGAAAAAAACATTACCCTTGCTATTATTGACGATGCTTGGAAAACGCATTTACGCAAAATGGATGAGTTAAAGCAATCGGTACAATTAGCAGTACACGAGCAAAAAGATCCTTTATTAATTTATAAATTTGAAGCTTTCGAATTGTTTAAAACAATGATTGACCAAGTGAATAAAGATGTTATTTCATTTTTATTTAAAGGCGAATTGCCAACCGAAAACACAAACGCAATTAGTGAAGCAAGACAGCCTAAGAAAACTAATAATTTAAAAGCTCAAAAAGACGAAATTCAAAATTTAGATCAGCGTTCTGCACAAAACAGAGAAGCTGGAAACACACAACAACAAAGACAAGTTGTAGAAACAATTGTTCGCGACGCTCCAAAAATTGGACGTAACGATCGTGTTACTATTAAGCATGTAATGAGTGGTGAAAACAAAACAGTTAAATACAAACAAGCCGAACCTTTAATTGCTAAAGGTGAATGGGTTATTGTAAACGACTAAACTATTCCTGCGAAGGCAGGAATCTTATAAATTAAAATCCCAAAGCTAATCGCTTTGGGATTTTTTTTGAATCAATAATGAAACGTCATTGCGAGGCGCTTTTTTGCGACGTGGCAATTTGTTACTATTGTACTAAATTTATGAGATTGCCACGTCCTTCGTCCTCGCAATGACGATGTCCATAATATTTCGTAATTTTATTCCACTAACTAAAATATTTTAAATTATGCTTAGAAACATACTTGCAACCATTGCTGGACTTACAGTGGCTTTTATAACAATTTCAATAATAGAAAAATTGGGTCATATTGCTTTTCCATTCCCAGAAGGCGCACAACCAAATGATATGGAATGGTTAAAAAACAATATGGCGTTAATACCAAAAGGCGCAATGGTTTCTGTTATAATAGCACATGTACTAGGTATTATTTCTGGAATGGGAATAGCTGGATTAATTTCTAAAACGGCTATGATTCCTGCTTATAGCGTGGGCGGAGTTATGCTAGCAATAACAGCCATTATGTTGTTTTTAATACCATCGCCAATATGGTTTACAGTTTGTGATGCTTTAGGTGTAATTGCTGGTTTTTATTTTGGTAAAACTTTGGCGCAGCGTAATGTTTTTGATTAATTATTTGAGACACTAACTGCTTGACTTTCTAAAAAACCTAGTAAACTTCGTCTAGCGTTTGATATAAAACATTTGTACTGAACTTGTTTCAGTAGTAAAACGATTTCATATTAGCGAAACATTGGAGGTCATTTAAAAACAGACTCAAAATCAAACAAAGAAAAAAATGGCTAAGAAACGAAAAACACTTCCTAAAAATTTTGAAGAATTAATAGAAAAAAAAGATATTAAAAACCTAATTAAAGTTTTTGATATTTGCGAATTAGAGGCAACTGGCGGTTATGGGAAATCAACTGCTTTTAGCACTTATTACATTCCTAATGAGCTTGTTCGTTGGTTAGTTGAAAAAGGAGCAAATATTGACGCAACAGATATTTATGGTTGCACAGCTCTTCATAGACACGCTACGTTTCATAAACCAAACAATAGACAAAACCACCAAACTCACAACCCCAAAACAACCTCAGGATTAAAAATATTCTCCTTATAAAATTCCAAATCCTTTAACGAAGCTACACCAGGATAGTCACCAATATTACCTTGTAAATCTTTAATTATTTGAAAATGCAAATGTGGTGCATAATCGCCATTTACTTCGGCTTTGCCTAAATATCCAATAGTATCGCCTTGAGCTATTTGCTCTCCAACTTTTAAATTACGTAAAGATTCTCGAGATAAATGTCCATAAAGCGTATAAAACTCAATACTATACAACTTATGTTTTAGGATAATGGTTGGCCCATAATCTCCAAAGTTAGTATTGTCTTTAAAGCTATGAACTTCACCCTTAAAAGCTGCTAAAACAGAAGTTCCAGCTTCTATCCATAAGTCTAATCCTAAGTGAATATTACGTTCGGTTTCTGGATTTTGATTGTTAAAATAAGCGCTACGATTATAAATACCACGTCGCTCTAAATAACCTCCAAAGGCTACTTTTTTATTTTTTGTTTTAAGGTAGTTGGTAATATAAATATCCCACGCTTTAGAAGAAGAACTATCGATAGTATCTAGAGCAGTATTGGCTTGAGATAAATCGATTGGCGTGTAGTCTGTTTTAGAAATAGAAGCATCAATAACAAAAACTTCTTTTGTTAAAGTTGCTAAAAATGATTTAAGTTGTGTTGAATTCATATTATTTTTTCCTTAATCCGGAAATCGCTATTGAATTCAAAAATAAAATTTATTCAGCAATTACATTGCTATACTTTGCATTAATTACAATGGTATTATTACTACTTGTAGAATTAGGAAAATTATCAATTTTTTTATTGCTTACTGTTTTGTTATTAAACTGCGAGCGATTGCCTTTAAAAAACAGTTTATAATCTACATTTTTAGGCAGTTTTAACATAGCATCACTATTCTCTAAAACAATATTAAGATTGTTAAATGTTGGTAAAATATTATGAATCGTTAACTCACCAAAACTACCATCTATAATGGTATTTCCTTTAATATAATCTAAACCAATAGTAGAAGATACCGAATTGAGCATTAATTGATCTACATGCTGTATCATAGCATCCTCTACATATTTTAAGTTTAACTCACCAGATTTCCATTCTTTAATAAATACCGATGAATACGCAACATTGATGGAAGTAGAACTTCCATCAATGGTTTGTGCCAATAAACTACCATGTGAGATATCTGCTTTTACATTTTGCAATATAGAAGCCATCTTTAACTCACCATGCCTTACATTAAGCTTTAGTTTAGCTTTTTTTGGCATTTTAATTTTAATAGTCTTTATAAGATCTTTATCTTTTATTACTTTTTTGTTGCTTGAGGTTTTATCACCAAAAGCATCTTCCATTTTTGCTTCAAAAGCTTTACCAAATTCCTCTCCCCATTTTTCAATTGCAGGAGCAAATTCTTTTTCAAACTTTTTACCAAATTCTTCTCCCCATTTTTCCATTTTATCTTCAAAGTCTTTACCAAAACCATCTTCAAAAGCTTTTTCAAGGTCTTTTCCAAATTGCTCTCCCCAAACACCCAAGTCTTTCTCAAGTTTATCAATGTCTGATTGTTTGATGCTTTTTGCCCATTCGCGCATTTCTTGTTCGTACTCAGCACCATATTCTTTTTTATACTTTTTACTCCAAACATCTAAATATTTTTCGCCTTCTTTTTGATACTTATCAAAATCGAAATCTAAATTATAATTACCATCTGGAGATTCTGGTATTCTTAATGCTTTAAGCGCTTCTGGTAAATCTTTTAAAGACTCTAAGCTTTTTAAACCTTCCAACAAAGGTTTTAAATTTAGGTCTAAATCTAAATTTATGTTTGATAAGGCTTCAAGAGATTCATTCTCAAAAAGCTCAGAATTCATCTCACTATCCCATAAACCACTAGAACCTTTTGAATTAATAGTTACACGGTTACCAGAGCCATTTAACTCTACCTTCCATTTCTTTAAATACGTTTTTAGTTCTTCTTTTGTAAGTTTTCTGCTTTCTATGTACGCTTCTACTTCTACATAATCTTTATTCCAAGTGTCTACTTCTATGTTGCTATGGCTCGTATTTAGTTCAACCGTAACCTCTTTATTTACTTTTACAGATTGCACTGCTTTATTAAGCCTCTGCTGTGCTTGCATGCTAAATACTGTAAGAAACAGCACTGCTATTAGTTTTATATTTGTGTTCATAATTTTGATTTTTTAGATACTGAAACTGGTTCAGTATAAACTGTTCGATTTTTAATTGATTAGCCTTGAGAAATCTCAAGGGTATTTAATTTATTTAATTGATTTTTTAAACGATGCATTAAGTTTAAACGAAACTTAAGATTGCTAATTAAAGCATCTATAGTCAATTCATCTGGACCGTTTTTTGTTAACTCTAAAGACAAATTATTGTACTCTTTTTTTAAGTTTTCTAATTGTAAAATATAACTATCAAATAGCTCTTTATTCTCTGGAGTTAATTTCACTTTAGAGAGTTCTAAATTAATATTGGCCACATAATAGTCTTCAATTTTCTTTAGATCTGGAGAAATATCGCCAAGCGTTTTTGTTTTAGTCTCAGGTTTTTTAATATCTACAAGTTTAGTTCCAGTGTTTCCATTAAAGTTAAAAAACTGAAAAGCTACAAAACTTAATCCTAAAAACACAACCACAGTTGCAGCAATAGATAACCAATTAAATTTAGGCTTCTTCTTTGCTGGCAAAGTAGATTCTAGTTTATCTAGAAAACGTGCTTCATGACCAATTGGCATTTTATCGTTCGACAATTTATTATCTGCTTCAAATAAGTCTATAATATCTTTCGCCATAATTGTTGTGTTTTAATAATTCTTGTAATTTTAATTTTCCTCTAGACAACTGAGTTCGTGATGCGACTTGTGTAATGTTTAATACTTGGGAAATTTCCTCATGGTCATAACCTTCAATTAAAAATAACATGAGTACATACTTATACTTGTCTGGCAGTTGGCTTATTGCTTCTTTAATGTTGTCAATAGTAGTTGCATCATCAACTAGCCAATTATTATTATCATTAGTATCAATCACTTTTAAATGAACGTCTTCTAACTCAACTAAACGCTGCTTTTTTAGTTTGAGATAATCGATACTTTTATTAATAACAATACGTTTTAACCAAGCGCCAAAAGTAACATCGCCTTTAAATTGATGCAGTTTTGAAAAGGCTTTAATAAAAGACTCTTGTACAACATCTTCTGCTTCTGCAGTGTGGTTTACAAAACGTTTCGCTATACTATACATACCATCGCAATACTGGTTGTACAATTTCAATTGCGCTTTGCGATTGTTTTGTTTACACAATTCAATAAGATCTAATTGAACGACTTTCACTTTTTGGTTTTTGGTTAGTTTGTTTTGAACTCATTATAAAGACGACACAAAAAATAAGATGTTGCAAAAATGTTACACTTTTTTTAAATTTAAGAAACAAAAAATATTAAAAATGCGCTATAGTATTGACTAGCCTTTACTTTTAGAGTATCTTTATTTTTTTTTAAAATTAACCCTAATTAATAACCTTATGAAACGATTTATCGTTTTTTTATTAATAGTCATTATTGCAGCACTTGGCTATTTCTACTTTACTAAAACTGGCATATTTGTAGAACGTAAGAGTCCGAAGAAAACTGTAGTTTTTACTGTAGACGATTTAAAATTAGAAATTTTTTATAACAGACCATCAAAACGTAACCGAGAAGTTTTTGGTGCTTTAGTGCCTTTTAACGAAGTCTGGAGAACTGGTGCAAACGAGGCTACTACTTTTGAAACGAATAAAGCTTTAAAAATTGGAAACGACTCGCTTCCAGCTGGTAAATACACCTTATGGACGATACCAAACGACACGTCTTGGAACGTAATGTTTAATGCCAAACAATATAAATGGGGAGTTGACGAAACCATGAAACCTATGCGTATTCCAGAGTTTGATGTGGTTACCTATACTGCTCCAGTACAAAATTTAGAGAATCCTGTAGAGCAATTTACAATAGCCTTTGATAATTCTACAGATAACCTATCTTTAACTTTGGCTTGGGATGTTGCAAAAGTTGTGGTTCCTCTCAAGTAATAAGGTATTGAGTTGTTTAACTCGAACACTTAAAAATTGAATCTTTAATTTTGAAATCAAACTCAAAAAAATCTGCATTAAAAGAAAGTGAAGGTGTTTCTGCTCCAGAAATTACTAGCAATAATGCTATTTTAAAAATTAAAGAGCGTAGAAAGCAAAAAAAATCAACACTCGATTTAGTAAGTGCCATTTTAAAAGGTAATATTACAGCTTTAAGTCAAGCTATTACTCTAGTAGAAAGTAAAAACACCAAACATTTAGAGCAAGCCAACAACATTATAAAGGCCTGTTTACCACACGCTAACCAATCGGTTCGTATAGGAATTACAGGAGTTCCAGGTGTTGGAAAAAGCACTTTTATCGAATCTTTTGGTAGTTATCTTACTGGCATTGGTAAAAAAGTTGCTGTTTTGGCAGTAGATCCAAGTAGCTCGCTTACAAAAGGCAGTATTTTAGGAGATAAAACCAGAATGGAAGATTTGGTAAAAGACAAGAACGCTTTTATTAGACCAAGTCCTTCTGGAACATCGCTTGGTGGTGTAGCAAGAAAAACACGCGAATCTATAATTTTATGTGAAGCCGCAGGATTCGATACCATAATTATTGAAACCGTTGGTGTTGGCCAAAGTGAAACTGCAGTTCATAGTATGGTGGATTTCTTTTTATTATTAAAACTTGCTGGTGCAGGAGACGAACTTCAAGGAATTAAGCGTGGAATAATTGAAATGGCAGATGCTATTGCTATTAATAAAGCAGATGGAGACAATGCTAAGCGTGCAAAAATGGCAAAAGTAGAATTTAATCGTGCATTACATATGTATCCTATTAAGGCTTCAAATTGGCAACCAAAAGTAGTGACTTGTAGCGCAATTAAAAATGATGGTATTGAAGCTATTTATACTATGATTGCTAAATATCTTGAGCTTACAGTTAGTAACAACTACTTTTATTCTAAACGAAACGAACAGAACAAGTTTTGGCTTATTCAAACTATAGAAGAACAACTTAAAAGTGATTTCTTTAGTAATCCTAAAATAAAAATAGCTCTACAAAAACAGCTACAACTCATAGAAAATAACGAAACGACGCCTTTTGTTGCTGCTGAGTACTTATTAAGTATAAAATAAATTAAGAAGCAGTCAAAAAGATGAAAAACGAAATGTCTTCCTGGACTATTTGCCAAGAATGCCAAGGACTTGGAAAGAAAAGACGAAAACTTCGTAAAAAAGTAAGACTTCAATATAAAATAGCATTAGACATATTCGAAAAATCGAATACCAAAATAGTGGCTCCTATGCGTCCTAAAGGCCAATTATACAATTGCTCAAATTGTAATGGTTCTGGATTAATTAGTGCTAAAAACCATCCCATTGCAGATACAGAACACTTACCACATGTTGCCATTATTGGAGGTGGAATTGGTGGCACTGCTTTAGCTGTAGCCTGTTTACATCGTGGCATTCCGTTTACACTTTTTGAACGCGATAGCCATTTTAAAGCACGTTCTCAAGGTTATGGGTTAACGCTACAGCAAGCAAGTACAGCCTTAAAAGGCTTTGGTATTCACTCTTTAGAAAAAGGTGTAGTTTCAACAAAACATATTGTACATAATACAGATGGCAAAGTGATTGGTGAATGGGGAAAAAGAAAATGGGTACCAACTGAGACCGAAAAAACTAACAAGAAAACCAATATACATATCGCTAGACAGTCTCTACGCTTAGCATTACTTGAACAACTTGGCGCGCATAATACTGTACAATGGAATCATCAACTAATCGATTTTAAAACACATAAAACTGATGGGCTTTCCATACAATTTAAAGTTGATAATACTATTAAAAACGTAAAAGCAGACCTTATCGTAGGAGCTGATGGCATTAGAAGTACTGTAAGAAAATTACTCTTTGGTGAAACTGTTACACCTTTACGTTATCTAGATTGTATTGTAATTTTAGGTATATGTCCTTTAAAAAACATTGAGAAAGACATTGACACGACTCTTTTAGATTCTGAAACCGTATTTCAAACCGCAAATGGTAACGAACGTATTTATATGATGCCTTATGACGCTGAAACCATAATGTGGCAGTTAAGCTTTCCTATGAATGAAAAAAAGGCAATAGTTTTAAGTAAGCAAGGACCAAAAGCACTTAAAAAGGAAGCCTATAAAAGAACACAGTGGCACGAACCTATACCACAAATTTTAGAAGCAACAGAAGATTTAAAAATCTCAGGCTATCCTGTTTACGATCGTAAATTATTACAAGCTGAATGGTTAGAAAACAAAGGCGCTGTAACACTATTAGGTGATGCAGCACATCCTATGAGTCCTTTTAAAGGACAAGGTGCAAACCAAGCCTTATTAGATGCATTGGCTTTGGCGCGAGGAATATCTCGTGGATGTAGACCATTATCGCAATGGAAAGCAAAAGGAATAAGAAAAAGTGTGTTAACTAAGTTTGAAGCCGAAATGCTAAAACGTAGCGCTAAAAAGGTAAAAGACTCTGCTAAAGCTGTAGATTTATTACATTCTGATAAGGTATTGATAGAAGGTAATGCACCTCGTGGACGCGATGTAAAAGCATAAGAATTATAAGTTTTAATCTATTTTACAGTGTTAAACTTTATTTGACTTTCT
>NZ_JAQWGS010000005.1 GCF_029238095.1 Lacinutrix sp.
CGAATTTAGTATCGATGGAGGTGCTTGGCAGATCAACACACCAAACGATAGCATGTATACCTTTACCAATGTAGAAGCAGGACAACATAGCATAACAGTAAGAGACACTGTAGGCTGTGGTGAAACCACTACAAGCATTATGGTTATGGATTATCCATTATACTTTACACCAAATGGTGATGGTTACCACGATACATGGAACATTTATGGTATTGGTAACCAACCAGACGCGGTAATATATATATTTGATCGTTATGGCAAACTCTTAAAGCAATTAAGCCCAACAGGCGCAGGGTGGGATGGAACCTACAATGGTAACCCAATGCCAACAAGCGACTATTGGTTTACGGTAGAATACAGAGAACCAACTACTGATGAAAAGAAAACCATAAGAGCGCATTTTACACTAAAAAGATAAAACCAGAAAAGCTATATTAATAATAACAAAAAAACGCCTGAACTTTAGTCCAGGCGTTTTTTTAATATCATAATTAAGGTTGAACTAGGTTTGAATTTTAGAATTTTAATTTTTATTCAATTGAAAAAGAAAGTGTTAGTTTCATATAGAATTGTTTTAAATAAAAAAAAATCTTAAATTATTAATCTAATAATCTTTCAAAATAAAAAAAACTACTTTATTTTTTATGTTTTGCATGATAATGACTTTTAGTCTTTATGCGCAAACATTAAATCAAAATGCAATGTGGCCCAATGCTACATGGACGGTTACAGGAATTTATAATACAGATCCTCTTGCTTTTGAATCAGATCCAACTATTACAACAAATTTTGCTTTTGATGATGACGATGCAGGAAATGGTAATGACGATGAAATTGCTGCAGAATCTCCAATAATTAATCTTACTGCTGCTCATGCAGCTGGAGAAACTTGGATTACAATTTCTGGAAATTTTGTTTATAATTATAACAATGATGATATATTACAGTTTGAATATTGGGATGCCGATGCTAGTTCTTGGAATATATTTTATGGACCAATTAATGCAGATACTGCAGGAGCACCTACAAATGATTTTTGTTCAGGGACTACTGAAGCATACACTACAGATGTGCTTAACATAGCAGGATTTACAGCAACTCAATTATCAGGATTTAGATATAGAATTTATTTTGATGATTTAGTAGGTGGACCAGGTTTCGAATGGGGATTTTGTTTTGATTCTCCGACAATTACCTCTGCAACACCACCATCATGTCCGGATCCATTAATGTTAACTGCTTCAAACATTACAGACACAACAGCAGATTTAGCATGGACAGAAAGCGGATCTGCAACTGCATGGGATATTGAAGTCCTTACTACAGGAACGCCACCAACAGGAGTGCCAACAGCATCGGGTGTTACAAATCCATATATACTAACAGGTCTTATGGAAAATACAGAATATGACTATTATGTAAGAGCAAATTGCGGTGTTGATGGTACATCAGCTTTAATTGGACCTTTTATGTTTAGAACCGCTTGTGCTCCAATTGCAGCACCATACACTGAAAACTTTGAAACATTTACAACTGGTGCAGCAGCTTTTGTCTCTGAAAATTGCTGGACAGGAACCGGAGGTGCATATTACTGGGAATCTGCACCAGGAACAGATGCTGGTTCTGCAGGAACAGGACCAGATCCATCAATTACTACAGGAAACTATTTTTACACAGAGGCTTCAGGTGGAGTTTCTGGTAATACAACAGATTTAGTATCTCCATTAGTAGATTTAACAGCGCTTACTACTCCAGCATTAACTTTTAATTATCACATGTTTGGTGGTCAAATAGGTACTCTAGATGTTTTAGTAAATGGAACAACAAATATTTGGTCTCTAACTGGAGAACAACAGGCTTCTGCTACTACGCCTTGGGAATTAGCTATAGTGGATTTGGCTGCATATGCTGGATAAACAATTTCTGTTACATTTAGAGGAACAAGTGCAGGGACATTTGAAGGAGATATTTCTATTGATAATGTGTCTTTTACAGAATTACCTTCATGTTCACAACCAGGTGTTTTAACAGCAACCAATATTGATGGTTTCTCTGCTGATTTAGGATGGACGGAAAATGGCACAGCAACAGCATGGAATATTGAATTAGTAGATATTACAGGAGGTGGATCTGTAACTGGTACAGCTACATCTAGTGGTGTTTCAAATCCATTTAATCTAATAGGATTAGACACTACAACTAATTACGAGTATTATGTGCAAGCAGATTGTGGTATGGACGGGAGACTTCTGCATGGGTTGGACCATTTGCATTCACTACAACTGTGGCTTGCCCAGCACCTACTGCATTAACGGCAACAACGATACTTACAAATTCTGCCGATTTAGGATGGACAGCTGGCGGCTCAGAAACACTTTGGGATGTTGAAATCGTAGACATTACAGGTGGAGGAACTGCAACAGGAACAGCAACGGCTACTGGAGTGGCAAATCCATACAGTGCTTCTGGTCTAGCTGATAATAATAATTATGAGTTTTATGTAAGAGCCGATTGTGCTGCTAATGGAACCTCTACATGGGCTGGACCATTTGCCTTTACAACTGCTTGTATTGCAACAGTTGCACCATATACAGAAGATTTTGAAACATTTACAACTGCAGTAGCAGCATTTGACAATCAAAACTGTTGGACAGGTTCAGGTGGAGCATATTATTGGGAATCTGCACCAGGAACAGATGCTGGTTCTGCAGGAACAGGACCAGATCCATCAATTACAACAGGAAACTATTTTTATACAGAAGCTTCTGCTGGAGCAATTGGTAATACAACAGATTTACTATCTCCATTAGTAGATTTAACAGCGCTTACCGCTCCTGCTTTAACCTTTAACTACCATATGTTTGGTGGACAAATTGGAACACTAGATGTTTTCGTTAATGGTACAACTAACGTTTGGACATTATCTGGAGAGCAACAAGCATCAGCTACAACACCATGGGAATTGGCAGTTGTAGATTTAGCTGCTTATACAGAACAAACGATATCTGTTACATTCAGAGCAACGAGTGCAGGTACTTTTGAAGGCGATATTGCTATTGACAATGTATCGTTTACAGAATTGCCAGCTTGTCCATTACCAAATGCTTTAACTGCAACAACAATTACAGATACAACTGCAGATTTAGGTTGGACAGAAAATGGAACAGCAACTGCTTGGGATGTAGAGATTGTAGATGTAACTGCAGCTGGAGTACCTACAGGTACACCAACTAACGCTGGCGTTACAAACCCTTATACTGCAACTGGACTTACACAAAATAACGATTACGCATTTTACGTAAGAGCTGATTGTGGTGGAGGAACTTTTTCTGCTTGGGCTGGATCTTTCAACTTTACAACTTTAGAAACTTGTCCTGCACCTAGTGCCTTGACAGCTACAACTATTACTGAAACAACTGCTGATTTAGGCTGGACTGAGAATGGCGCAGCTACTGTATGGAATATCGAATTAGTAGATATAACTGCTGGTGGTGTTGTTACAGGAACAGCAACAGCTTCTGGTGTTGCGAATCCATATGCTGCTACTGGTTTAGTAGGTGACAATAGTTACGAATTTTACGTACAGGCAGATTGTGGTGTAGATGGAACTTCTGCTTGGGCAGGACCATTTGCATTCGCTACACCTTATGTAGCTGTACCTCCTACTTGTACTAATGGAATATTCAAAGATTCAGGTGGAGCAAGTGGAGATTATTCTATTAATAAAAACAGTTCGTATACTATTACTCCAGATTCTCCAGGAGATGCTGTAAGTGTTATTTTTACAGCTTTTAGTACAGAGAATAATGGTGCTGCTGCTTGTTATGATGGTTTAACAATCTACAATGGACCAGATGCCACATTTGGAACTATTGATCCTCCAGGAGGTGGAACAATTTGGTGTTGGGATAGAGATGATGCTCCAGCAGTGGGAACAGGGGATTTACAAGGTCAATCTATTTCATCTACAGATCCTTCAGGTGCTTTAACATTTGTATTTACTTCAGATGGTTCTGTTACCAGAGAAGGTTGGGAGGCTACGGTTACTTGTGGAACGTTATCTACTGTAGAAGTTGAAACTTCTGCATTGTTTACTTACTATCCAAACCGAGTTAATAATACATTAACATTAAATGCTCAAAAAGAGATTTCTAATGTTGCAGTATTTAATATGTTAGGTCAACAAGTTATTAGAACTGCACCAAATGCTGTATCTAATGTTGTTGATATGTCTAACTTACAATCTGGAGCTTACTTTGTACAAGTAACTATTGGACAAACTATAGAAACAGTAAGAGTTATTAAAGACTAATTAATAAGTCACTATATAATAAGTATAAAGCCTTTCTTTAATTTGAAAGGCTTTATTTTTTTAATATTTTATTATTAATACTTTGAGATTAATAAGAAAAAAAACAGGAGTTTCGTTCATAATAATTTAAAATAGTAATTATTAGTTTAACCTCTTTTAAAATTTTAAAAAAAAACACTATTTAAAAGATAAATACAAAAATAAACTATAGCATATAACCAATAATAGGCCTTTGTATCTGCTTATTTGCATTACTTTAGGTATTAAAATTAGAACTAAAAGAATAGCTGCAAAACCTAGCATCCAAAAAATGTCATTATTTAATATTTTTGCATCTGTTACTGGTATAGATTTAATAATAGAAGTTAAACCTAGCACAGAACCAATATTAAAAATATTTGATCCAATTAAATTGCCTAATGAAAGCGCTTTTTCTTGTTTTGCAGCAGCAATTATAGAAGCTGCTAATTCAGGAACACTGGTACCTATAGCTATAACAGTAACCGTTATAACTGCATCACTAACTCCCAGAGATTCTGCTAAACTTTTTGCGCCATCAACTAACCAGACAGAACCAAAATATAAGGCTACTGCACCAATAAGTAACCATATTAAAATTTTATAATTTGCCACTGTTGCTAAAACATCACTAACATCACTAGAATCGGAGTCTGATTTAGATGTTTTAATTAGAACAATTATGAATATCACTAAACAGCAAAATAATATCATTCCTTCTAAACTTGATAATATATTGTCGTTTACAAGAAAGTAGTAAAGTACAAAAGAAAAGAAAAGCATTGCAGGCCAATTAAGCTTGTAAAAAGATTTATCTACAGCTATAGGTCCAATCAAAGCAGTAACGCCCAGAACCAAGCCTATATTTGCAATATTAGAGCCTACAACATTGTTAATTGCAATTGCTGGAGCTTCGTTTAATGCAGCTTGTAAGCTTACTAATAATTCTGGAGCAGAGGTAGCGAAAGAAACAACAGTCATACCAATCACCATTTTTGATATATTTAGTTTAAAAGATAAAGCTATAGATGCTTTAACTAAAAAATCGCCTCCTACTACTAAAAGTACTAAACCTAAGATTACCCAAAGTATACTCATAAAATACTATTTATTATCTAACTAAAAACTTTTTTGTTTCAGTTTTGCCTTCTGAAGAAATTCTTGCATAATATAGACCAGTAGCTAAATCTAAATTAAAAGGCGAGTTATTTTTAAGTGTTTTTGATTGTAATTTTCGTCCATCTGACGAAAATATAACAACATTATATTCATTGTTTTTACCAGAAATAAAAAGCTGATCATTAATTGGATTAGGATAAATTTTTATGGTTTCAACCGAAAAATCTGAAACACTTAAACTGTTATCCCAAACCATACCTGCTTGATTTCCCCAAATATACTCAACTAATTCAGGCATATCAATAAAAGGATTTCTATTAAATTGCCATTCGTAAACAATATTGTTTCTATTCATTTCAAAGTCGTCTGGAGGATCGTTTCTGTGCCAATCTAAAAGTGTTACTAAATCTCCCATTTGTCCTTGTGTAGATGGAAAACCGTTTTCAATACTTAAACCATTATATCTTATCTGCATATATAAAACACTTCGTGCTACGTCTCCTTTAAAACTTCCAGCAGTTCCAGAAGGACCATTGTATTGTCCGTAATGCTGGTTGTTTCTTGAGCTGTTTTCAGGACCATCGGCAGCTCTTAGTGCGTGAGCATCGCTATTACCGTGTCTTAGAGAATCTGCTTTTGTTATCCAGAACACATCTTTTCCATCTCTAATTTCGTCTAAATCAATACTATTATAGCCAGCTAAAGAACGCGGAAAAGTATGCTCTCTATTCCATGTTCCGGCATTGTTTGAAGTTGTTTGAATGTCTAGCTTTGCACGACCTTGCTCTGTGTAAAGCAACCAAACTTCATTTGAGTTAGCTGGGTTTTGGTCTGCTTCCTCTAAAATATCAATTACATCTGCATAGGTTTGTGCTCTAACTATTGCAGGATTCGCAATAATATTTTGCAGCCCTTGTTCTAATGTGGTAGGAGTAGTGTTAGATAATCCGTTTATACTATCATAATATCCTGTTGGTTGTGTACTAGCAACAATGCCTGTTGTAGGATATAAAGGTGTGCCAAAAGGTGCCATTGTAAAATCGTTATCGACAACTCTAATTTCTAAATTGTTATTTAACCTTAAATATTCTGTAGGTAAAGTGGAAATTGAAATTTTTAAAACTTCATCACCTTCGTCTAAAATATCATCAATTAAAGTTATTGTAGTACTTACGGTGTTAAAACCACTTGGAATAATAACAGATGTATTGCCTGTATAATCTGAGGTATTAAATCCTTGATTGTTTAATGAGAAATTTATATTTAAATCTGAAGTTACATTCTGTTCACTTGTAAATGTAATGTCAAAAGCCATGCCTTCATCATATTGGGCTTGTGAGACAGTTGTTAAAATCCCATTTAAAATAATCCCACTCCCATCGTTTAATGCTCTTGGAGTAGGTATCGTTGCTAGATATGAAATGCTGTCTGGATTTCCTAAACCATCATCAAAACGTTGTATAGAGTCTGTATTATTATTTGGCCCTTCAATTACTTGACCAGATAAGCCTAAAAGTGCCCAAAGTGATTGAGCTTCAGCGCTTCCAGTTTCATAAGCTAAAGCATCTACTAAATTTGTAGTAGTTGCTAAAGTACCTTCTGGGAAATCTTCGGCAGTACCTGTAAATAGTGCAACTGCATCTGGTCCATTTTGGATAAGATTTGGGGCAATTAATAATTGTGGAGTAGGGACTACAGCATTACTTCCAATAAGAAGCAAACCATTAACATCTGTTGTATAACCACTTAAATCTATTGTTAAATAACTAGAGTCTGCACCATCAGTAGAACCATTAAAAAAAACTAATACATAGCCATCTAATGAAAAATTTGGTATGTTGGATAATAACTCAATAAACTCTTTATCATCTATACTAGGAGTGTCAGAATCTAATTCGTTAATAACTACAGTTTGCGAAAAGCAAACAGAAATAAAAAAGAATACTATTATTACTAATGTTGATTTAATTTTCATCTAATGTTTTTTTTTGCAAATATACGACTATAACTCAATCAAATTTTCATTGGACAATTAATTAATTTTAAAAATAAAAATAACGAAAACATGAAGTTTTATGTTTTTTTTAATCAAAGTCACCTTGTTTTTAATATTAAGTCATAAAAAGGCTCTACAAATGTTATTATTTAAAACTAATACTAGTATATATGTTACATATTAAAACACTTATTAAGTAATAAAATTTCATGTTATAATTAATAATGTTTCTTTAATTATAAAAGTAAAGTTAATTGTATTGATTCTTGTGTTTTTATTTGGTAGATAAATAGCAAAAAATATATATTGAGCGAACAATCATGAAATTGCTTGTTATTATTAACCTTTTAAAACTTAAATATTATGCTAACACTTGCCAAAATTATTATCGATGTTATACTATCGATATTTCTGTAATCACAAAATGTAAAACTTAGTCTAGAATAAGTTTTACTATTTTTAAAGAGTACAGCATTTGGCAAACATTAATTAAAAGTATAATTTTGAAGCATTTAAAGATAAAAGACTAATTTGTATGTATATATGTAGAACGTGAAAAAACAAGCATTTAAAATACTAGCAAAACTTAATAAGCTTATTTTACCAAGTTATACAAAGAAGAAGCTTGATTTAAGTAAAGCCACTAAGTTACAGATGGCTATTTTTGGTTGGAAAGTATACATAACTAAGAATGCACTAGATTAAAGACTTTAATTTTTCAAAATTTAGTTTGCCCATTATATAAAAAAAGATATATTTGCACCCACAAATTGGCCTCGTGGCGCAACTGAATAGCGCACTTGATTACGGCTCAAGAGGTTACTGGTTTGAATCCAGTCGAGGTCACAAAAAAACCACTTCAATAGAAGTGGTTTTTTTTATTTCTAATTTTTAAAGTTTTAAATAGTAATCTCTAAATAATTTCAGCATTAATTCCTGCTTCTAAAATTTTAGAACATCTTGGTTTTAAGTCTTCAAGAGCACCAGTTTTTACTGTACATTTACCTTTATAATGCACTAATATAGTGCATTGTTCGGCTTGTTCTGGAGTATGGTCGCAGGCTTTTATAAGTGTTTCTATAACGTGATCGAAGGTGTTAATCTCGTCGTTATAAACAACAATCTCGTTGTTTGGCTTTTCTAACGTGTCTACGTCTTGTTGCTCTTGTATTTTCTCTTTGGTACTCATTTACAGTATTTTGTACTAAAATATTAATTTTCGAAATGCAATGCAACCCAATTATTACGATTTAACTTATTTTTTAATTTTAAACCGTTTGTGTTACATTCTTTTTCAATAATTGGAATATCTTCTTTATAGAATCCGCTTAAAAAAAGAGCGCCATTTTTGTTAAGACATTTTGAGTATGTTTTAATATCGTTTAAAAGGATGTTTCTATTAATATTAGCTATAATGATATCGTATTTTTTATTTGTTAATATGGTAGCATCACCTTCGTAAACGGTTATATTTTTACAGTTATTGCGTTCAGTATTTTCTATACTGTTTAAATAGCACCAATTGTCTATATCTATTGCATCTATTGGGTTTGCACCTTTCATTTCGGCTAAAATGGCTAAAACGGCTGTACCGCAACCCATATCTAGTACAGATTTCCCTTTAAAATCGTTAGCCATTATATGTTGAATCATCATGTGTGTGGTTTCATGATGGCCTGTGCCAAAACTCATTTTTGGCTCGATAATAATATCGTATTTAGTGTTTGGTTTATTGTGAAAGGGTGCTCGGACAGAACAAAGCTTATCTACAATTATAGGATTGAAGTTTTTTTCCCATTCACTATTCCAGTTTACTTGTTCTATTTCATCGAATGTATAGGAGATTTCGAATTCATCGCTGGACAAAACATAGATGTCTTTTAAAATGTTGCCTTTCCATTCTTCTTTTTGAATGTAGGCTGTTACTCCAGTTTCGGTTTCTACAAAGCTTTCGAATCCTGCATAACCTAGTTCTGCAATTAGTATTTCGGTTGCTGGTTGTAATGGTTTTACAGTAAAGTAATAACCTATATAAATAGTATTTGACATCGTGATTGCCTTTGTTTTTAATAGATGTGTGCGTTAGCGATTGAACGGTTTGTTTGAGCTCCTCGAAGAGAGCGAGTAGTGAAAGCGCGACCTTTATCCTGAACTTAACTCAGGATAAAGGTAACGCCAAAATTACAGATTTAAAAAGCATTTATTATGGCGTAAAAATCTTCTGCATTTAAAGCTGCTCCACCAATTAATCCACCATCTACATCTGGTTTACTAAAGATTTCTTTTGCGTTATTGGGTTTTACACTTCCACCATAAAGTATGGTCATGTCGTTAGCTACTTGGCTTCCGTATTTGTTATTTAATGTTTTACGAATATACTTGTGCATGTCTTGTGCTTGCTCTGGACTTGCAGTTTCACCTGTGCCAATAGCCCAAACTGGCTCGTAGGCTAAAACTATATTTTTAAAAGCAGAAGCTTCTAAATGAAAAAGTGCATTTTTAATCTGGCTTTCTACTACTTTTTCTTCGTTTCCTGCTTTTCTATCTGCTAATTCTTCACCAAAACAAAAGATGACTCTTAGGTCGTTTTTTAATGCTGCATCTACTTTTTTAGCTAAAAGTTCATCTGTTTCGTTAAAATAGGCACGACGCTCGCTGTGTCCTAGAATGACAGTATTTACTCCTACGCTTTTTAGCATTGCTGCACTAATTTCGCCTGTGTATGCTCCATTGTCTGCAAAGTGCATGTTTTGTGCTATAACTTCTATATTTGAGGCTCTTGTCGCATTAAATGCTTGGTAAAGATTTACTGCTGTTGGCGCAATCATAACTTCTGCATTTGATGTTTTTGTTTGTTTTAGTAAATCTGTAATTAATGCTTCGGTTTGAGGTAAATCGTTATTCATTTTCCAATTTCCTGCGACTATGTTTTTTCTCATGATTTTAATTATGTGTCTTTTCTAAATTGAAAAGTAGTTTGTATAAATTTATATTTTTAATGCTGTCTCTAATTTGTTATCGTCTACTTTTATGGCTCTAAATACCATAATTTTACTTGTTTTATCTACTACCATGTATCGTGGTATCCAATCTAAATCTAAAAAAGTGGCAAAATCGCCTTTCCATCCAGATTTCATGTAATAATGTTCTCCTTTTACTTTATATTTTTCTATTCCTTTTTTCCATGCTTTATTACTTTTGTCTAAGGAAAGGAATAGAAAGACTGTATCTTTATTGTTTTGTTGTAGTTGCTTTAGTTTTGGCATGCTAAGAATGCAATCTTTACACCATGATGCCCAGATATCTATAACTATTTGCTTGCCTTTATAGGTTTCTAGTATTTGAGAAAATGTGATGCTATTTCCGTCTTGGTCTGTAAAGGAATCTGCTAAAGCTTCCTGAGAAAATTCTGTTGGTTCGTCTTGAGCTTTACATGATGAAACCCAAATGAACAATAATAAAAGTATAAAGGCTTTTCTCATAATATATTTTTATTCCAATGTTACTTTAGGATCTAACCACGCATAGATAATATCTACAAAAATATTAATTATTATAAAGAGTAAGGCAATAATTAACACCGAACCCATAATTACTGGCAAATCTAATGTGTTTAATGCGTTTACTATTTCTTTTCCTAGTCCGTTCCACCCAAAAATATATTCTACAAAAACAGCTCCTGCAAGCATTGAAGCAAACCACCCAGAAATAGCTGTAACTACTGGATTTAATGCATTTTTTATGGCGTGTTTTTTAATAATTTGAAATTCGCTAAGGCCTTTTGCTCTTGCTGTTCTAATGTAGTCTTGGTTAAAGACTTCTAGTAATGAATTTCGCATGAGTTGAATAACTACTGTCAATGGTCTAATTCCCAGAACTAGCGCTGGAAGAATTAAATTTTTCCATTTAATATTTACGTTTTTTCCAAAATCGTCTAGTTCATAAAGACTACCTGTCATTTCTAAATTGGTGTATTTATGCAGCACAAATCCAAAAAACCAAGCAAACAAAATAGCACTAAAAAAAGAAGGTATACTCATACCAATAGTGCTAAGTATTTGTATTGCTTTGTCTAAAAAAGTATCTTTTTTTAGTGCAGAAACTACGCCTAAACCAACACCCAAAAGTAAGGCAATACCTATGGCTGAAATTGCTAAAACAAATGTATTTGGTAGAGTTTCTGCCAAAACTGTACTTACTTTTTTACCTTGTTTGGTAAACGATTCTCTTAAATAGGGTAATTTCAATAAAGTTGATGTGTTACCAATTGTAAACAGCTTACTTGCAGTGTATTTATTTTCTGTTAAATAAGTGTAATCCTCTTTGGTATTAGAATGAAAAGAAATAGGAGAGAGGTCGTTTAAATAGTACAAGTATTGTTTACCAATAGATTTATCGAACCCGTATTTTTTTTTAACGATAGCTAATTGCTCGCTGTCTTCGTTTTGACCTAGCATCATTTGTGCAGGATCTCCTGGAAGAATATTAAATAAAAAAAATATAACTGTGACTACTCCAAATAATGTAAGTAGTGCATATAATGTTTTATTTAGGAAGTAGCTAAGCAGATTATTCTTCTTTTAAAGTTATTTTTACTAATCCTGTATACTTACTTGATGTTGCAGAATTAAGAATGTCTAATTCTGATCCTTCTTTTATAACATTTATACTTTCAATTGTCTTTGGGTCTAAAGCATCGGTTTCTGCTTTGCTTACTTCTTCATCATTAATAAAATAAGCATTATTTTCTATAATAACAGGTTTAGGCTTACGCTCAACAACTGGTATGTCTAAATCTTCAGCATCATTAAAATGCTCTTTTTGTATAACAGTTCCTTTTTCTAGTTTTAAGATGCCTGGATTAGAACGCACTACAGTTTTTAATGCTTTCTCGTCGCACAGATAGAAGTCGAAATTAAAACCATAAGTTTCTTTTGCATATTGCTTCGCTTCGCTTCCAGAAGCACTTAAACCAATAACTGTATATCCATTTTCTATCGCTTTATCTGTTACCTTTTTAATGTTTTTTAAACCGTCTTCGTTTGCTTTTTCTAAGCTGTAAGCTACAACCATAACAAGGTGGTCTTCTGCTAAAAATTGAGTAGTAAAGTCTTCGTCATCTGTTTCAATAGAAAAATCTTTTACAGGAGGATCGTAGCCTTCTTCAATAATTTTTGTTTCTACACCAACATATTCTCCATCTACAGTTGGGTAACCTCCATCGGTTACAAAATCCACATTTTCACCACCTACATTAAAAGTCCAAGTAAATTCTTGTATGGCTTTTGGTGCATCTTCTGGAACCACCATGCCATCAGCAATGTTTTTGCCAACTGCATAGGCTCTAAAATCCCAAGTAGGTAAATGCATTAATACATGGTAACCAAACCATAAACTACCTATAAAACCTAATAATGCTAAGATGGTAGTTGGGAATTTGCTAAAAATAGGCTTAATGTGTTTCATGCCAACTACTAAAACAAGTATTAGAATCAAGAGAATTAAATCTTTATTAAAACTCTCCCAAGGCTTTAATTTTAAGAAATCTCCAAAGCAGCCACAATCTTTAACAACTTCAAAATAAGCAGCATAAAAGGTCAGGAATGTAAAAAACACAATCATAGCTAATAACAACCAAACTGTAAACTTCTTTTTGTAACCAATTAATAAAAACACGCCCAGAACAACTTCTAAAACTACAACAAATACAGAGATTCCTAGTGCATAACCATCTAAAAAAGGTAGGTTTAAAACTTCTTCGCTAAAGTATTCTTGTAGCTTATAAGAGAAACCTAATGGATCGTTAAGTTTTATTAGTCCTGAAAAAATAAATAAACCTCCTACGAGTATTCTGCAAATGTGTACTAAGTATTTCATAATATTATTTAGAATTTGTATTCGATAAGTGTATCATAGCAAAGATGGCGTAATTTATCATGTCTTGATAATTAGCATCTATACCTTCGCTTACTATTGTTTTTCCGGCATTATCCTCAATTTGCTTAACTCTTAATAGTTTTTGTAAAATTAAATCTGTTAAAGAACTTACGCGCATATCTCGCCAAGCTTCACCATAATCATGGTTTTTGTCTAGCATTAATTGTTTTGTAATATTTACTTTTTTATCATACAAAACAGTAGCTTCTTTTGTTGTTAAATCTGGTTGCTCTACTACACCTTTTTCTAATTGAATAAGTGCCATAATACAATAATTTATAATACCTATAAATTCGCTTTTTTCACCTTCATCAACCTTTCTAACCTCATTTTGTTGTAGACTTCTAATACGTTGTGCTTTAATAAAAATTTGATCTGTAAGCGATGGTAAACGCAATATTCGCCAAGCACTTCCATAGTCACTCATTTTATTAATAAACAGGCTGCGGCATGTTTCTATAACAGCATCGTATTGTTTTGAAGTATTTTGCATCTTTTGATTCAATTTTCCGTAAATTTCGCATAAAATTATTTAAAATTCAAGGTTTCACGTTTATACTTTTTAAATGTGGTACAAACAATAAATTTAAAGGTATCTATGACTATTAACTGTAAAGGCAAACTTGTAGATTTATCAACACCAAAAGTAATGGGTGTTCTTAATGTTACTCCAGATTCTTTTTACGATGGTGGGTTTTATAAAGACGAATCAAAAATCATTAATCAAGTACAAAAAATGTTGGATGATGGTGCCACATTTATAGATGTTGGTGCTTATAGTTCTAAACCAAATGCAGATGAAGTGTCTCAAGAAGAAGAGCTCTTGCGTATACTTCCAACACTAAAATTACTAGTAAAGCAGTTTCCAAATAGTATTATTTCTGTAGATACGTTTAGAGCAGAAGTAGCAAAACAATGTGTTGATAATGGAGCAGCATTGATAAATGATATTTCTGCAGGACATTTAGATAATACTATGTTAGAAACCATTGCAAAGCTTCAAGTGCCATATATTATGATGCACATGCTAGGTACACCACAAACCATGCAAGAGCACGCTAACTATAACAATATTTTAAAAGAGGTACTTTTTTATTTCTCTGAAAGAATAGCCTCTGCAAGAGCTTTAGGAATAAAAGATCTAATTATTGATCCAGGATTTGGATTTGCAAAAACACTAGAACAAAATTTCGAATTATTAAACCAATTAGAAGGATTTAATATTGCAGATATGCCTTTGTTAGTTGGAGTTTCCAGAAAATCTATGATTTACAAAACATTAAACACTACTGCAGATAAAGCTTTAAATGGAACTACTGCATTAAACATGGTTGCTTTGCAGAAAGGAGCTAAAATTTTACGTGTTCACGATGTTAAAGAAGCTGTAGAATGTGTCACACTTTTTAATCAATTTAAATAAATGAAAAAATTATTAATAGCTTTTTGTCTTTTGGTTTTATGCGCTTGCGGAAAAGAAAAATCTGTATTATTACCAGAGATTCAAAATACTAAAATTACAGAAATAACAGACGTCTCTCCAGCCTATTTGTTTTACGATGAGACGAAACCAGACAGTTTAGAGTTAAATAAAAACAATTTGATAATTTCTACCAATTGGTTAGTAAATGTAGATAAACGTTTAACGCTAAAACAAGTAATACCATCTATTATTAAGTTGCAAGAGAAAAAAAGAAACTCAGACCATAAAAATAAAAACGTTCGTAATTATTTTACTTGTAATGCTACTAGTATTAAAAATTTAGGGTTTGTTGATTTTACAGATGTGGTATATGATTATGAAAGAGAAGATAAAGATGGAAAAATTGAACCAGAGAATACAATTTTCATTGTAGTTTTAAATCTTAATAAAATTATTGTCTATCCACTTGATAAAGATGATTTTGAAACCAATATTAATGATTTTGAAACTAATTTAAAAGAATCTCTTCCTGTTAACAATGAGAAAGTTAACGTTAAATTATCATTTAATGAAATACTCTCTTTTCAAGATTACATTACATTAAAATATAAATTATCTCAATTAAATTTAGAGAATACTACAATTAATAATCACGAATATATCATTAATTAATATATTTAGTCAATCTTAAATAAATATTTTTCAATTGGAAATTTTCAACAACATTTTAAACTTTGGTATTAAAGATTATATAGATGTTTTCTTAGTTGCTTTACTTTTATACTATGTTTATAGGTTAGTTAGAGGAACGGTTGCTATTAATATTTTTCTAGGTATTGTGTTTATTTACTTTATCTATTTAATAGTAGAAGCCTTACAAATGGTATTACTTACCAAAATCCTTGGTGGTTTTATAAGTGTTGGTTTTATTGCATTAATAGTAGTTTTTCAGCAAGAAGTTAGAAAATTCTTGTTAATGATTGGTTCTACAAACTTTGCAAGTAAACGTAGCTTTTTAAAGCATGTAAAGTTCTTGAAAATGGATGGTGTCTCTGCATCTTCTACAGATATAGATGTTATTATTGCCGCTTGTAATAAAATGTCTACAACCAAAACTGGTGCATTAATAGTATTAGAGCGCGAAAATAATCTAGATTTTTTGGTAACTACAGGAGACGAAATGAATATTAAAGTAACACAACCTATTATAGAAAGCATTTTCTTTAAAAACAGTCCGCTTCATGATGGTGCCATAATTATTGAGAATAACATAGTTAAAGCTACACGTGTTATACTTCCAGTTAATAACGAAAAAACTATTCCTCAACGTTTTGGGTTAAGACATAGGGCAGCAGTAGGAATTACAGAAAAAACAGATGCTATTGCCATAACTGTTAGTGAGGAAACAGGGCAGATTTCTTGTTTTAAAAACGGAACGTTTGTAGATTTTAAAGATTCAACAGAGTTAATAGAGATTATTAAAGAAGATTTAATTTAAATGGTTTGTAAAAATTGTAAACGTCTTTTGCCACAACAAATCAACTTCTGTAATGGCTGTGGAGCAAAAGTGATTAAGAACAGGTTAACGATGCGTAATCTTTTTGAAGATTTTGCGTATCGCTATTTAAACTACGATAATCAATTTCTAAGAACATTTTTACACTTATTTACAAAACCCGAAGAAGTCATTGGAAGTTATATAAATGGTACGCGTAAAAAGTATGTTAATGTAATTAGTTATTTTGCAATTGCGATTACATTAAGTGGTTTTCAAATCTATTTTCAAAATAAGTTTTATCCTGAATTAGTCGATATGAGCTCTTTTGCAAGGTCTGGAGATGAAAAAGCGATGGAAGGTTATATGAATTTCATGCAAGAATTTCAATCTATAGTCTTTATGTTAATTGTACCTTTTTATGCCTTATTATCGAAGCTTACTTTTTATAATATTAAAAAATATAATTTTACTGAGCACTTAGTATTAAACATGTATACTGCAGCTCATTTTTCTATTTTAAGTTCAATTATTATTGTTTCTTGTCTTGCTATTGGAGTGCAATTTAGTACAGCCTCAGTAGTAATGTTGGTATTACAAGTATTTTACACCGCTTATGTTTTTAAAAGAATTCTTAGTTTAAGCTTAAAAAGAATACTATGGAAAACAATCTTATTTATATTACTTTTAAGTTGTGTTTTCTTTGCTATAATTATTATGGGATTTTTATCTATGTTGCTTGTTAAAGGTTTAACTTAATAGTTTTGAATTTATTTAAAACTAAATATTAAGCAACATCTGCCTTTAAAAACTGTACTTCGTAAAGATTTCTATAATAGCCATTTTTCTTTTTAAGCAATTCGTTGTGTGTTCCTTGCTCAACAATTTCACCTGCATCCATAACAATAATTTTATCTGCTTGTTTAATGGTAGCTAATCTGTGAGCAATAACAATAGATGTTCTGCCTTTGGTTATTTTATCTGTAGCGTTTTGTATAAGTTGCTCTGAGTAAGAATCTACAGAAGAAGTAGCTTCATCTAAAATTAAAATACTAGGATTAGTAACATATGCTCTTAAAAACGAAATAAGTTGTCTTTGTCCTGAGCTTAACATGGCACCACGTTCCTTTACATTGTAATGATAACCATTAGGTAAACTAGAAATAAACTCATGAATCCCAATATCTTTTGCTGCTTGTATGACTTGATTTTCGGTAATATCTGGATGATTAAGCGTAATATTTGCCATTATGGTGTCTGCAAATAAAAATACATCTTGAAGCACAACAGCAATTTGACTTCTTAGTGACGCTAATGTAACTGTTTTAATATCTACATTATCAATAGAAATAATACCACTATTAATTTCATAAAACCTGTTTAATAAATTAATAATTGTAGATTTTCCTGCTCCAGTTGAGCCTACAATAGCAATTGTTTCTCCCGCTTTTACATCTAAAGAAATACCTTTTAAAACTTCTTCATTTTCTACATAGCTAAAGTGTACGTTTTTAAAAGCAATAGCACCTTTAAAGTGAGAAGCTTCAATAGTTCCTGTGTCATCTATTTGTGAAGTAGTATCAATCACTTTAAGCACACGTTTAGCAGCAACCATTCCCATTTGTAACGTGTTAAATTTATCTGCAATTTGTCTTAAGGGTCTAAATAACTGCGGAATCATCATAATGAACATAAATAAGTCTCCTTCGCTTGCTGTACCAGAAACTACGACCATTAAACCACCGAAATAGACAACTAATCCAGAGGTGATAGCTGAAAGAAAATCTGCAATTGGAAAGAAAATAGAGTTGTATAAAATAGTTTTTAACCAACCTTTTTTATGGCGTTCGTTTATAACTTTAAAATTTTTATACTCTGTATTTTCTCTTGTAAATAGTTGTAGAATCTTCATTCCTGTTACACGCTCTTGTACAAAGGAATTTAGGTTAGAAACTTCTGTTCTTACTTCCTCAAAAGCTTTTTTCATGTAGCGCTGAAAAATCTTAGTGGCATACATAACTATTGGCATGGTTACAAAAACTATTACACTTAATTTAAAGTTTGTGTAGATCATGAATACAGAAATAACAAGCATAACCATTAAGTCTCTCATAATCATAAAAAGTCCTTGGCCAAAAATATCTGCAATACGTTCCATGTCTGTTACAGCACGCGTTATTAATGTTCCTACCGAAGAATTATCATAATACTTCATTTTGAACTTTAACATATGGTTAAATAGAAGCACACGAACATCTTGTACAATATTTTGTCCTAACCAAGCTGCATAAAACTGAAAGAAAAACTGAAAGACAGTTTGGAGTAAAAGCAGAACAATCATTAATATTATTAAATACAAAAAACCTTCTTCTTGTAATGCTTTAATATTGTCGTCTATTGCTATTTGCAGTAATTTAGGTGTGGCAATACTTAAACCAGCAATAATTAAAACAGAAATGAGTACGCCATAAAAAACAGTTTTATACGGTTTTGTATATTCAAACAGGCGTTTAAATAAGGAGATGTCAAATATATTTTCTTTAGTCTTACTCAATTTTTAATTTTATAGAATCTGGATATTCAATTTTTGTTAAATATAATGCATGTGCAGGAACAGAAAATCCAGCTTCGCTTCGGTTTTTAGATTTAATAATATCGTGAAGCGTTTCTACCTCAATTTTACCAATACCAATATTAATTAATGTGCCTACAATAGCACGAACCATATTTCTTAAAAAGCGGTCTGCTTTTATTATAAAATGAAGTTCGTTTTCAACAAGGCTCCATTCAGCTTTCATTATATTACAATGATACGTTTTTACGTCTGTATTACTTTTAGAAAAGCATTGAAAATCTTTATAGTCTAATAAGATTTTGGTGGCTGCTTTTAGCTTGTCTATGTTTAATTTAGGCTTTAATAAAAAGGCTTGCTCCTTATTAAATGGGTTTTTTTCTAAAGCAATTCTATAAAGATATTGTCTACTAGTTGCATGAAAACGAGCATGAGAATTAGCTTTTACTTTAAAGATGCTTTTAATGGCAATGTCTTCAGGCAAAAAAGAATTAAGCTTATAAATTAACGTTTTGATATCAAATAGTGCTTCAGTATCAAAATGGGCAAATAATTGCGTGGCATGAACACCAGCATCTGTTCTTCCTGCTCCCATTGTAGCAATTGGTTCTTTTAATAAAGTAGAAAGGCCTTTTTCTAAAACTTCTTGTACAGAGATGGCGTTAGGTTGAATTTGCCAACCATGATATGCTTTTCCGTTATATGAGAGTTCTATAAAATATCGCAAAGAAACTTGTACTTTTGTTTTTTAAAGTGACAAAGATAATTGTTTTTGTTCCTAAAGAAATGCTAAATAATAAGAAAAAAGATACTGAAACAAGTTCAGCATAAATGAAAAAAATACTTCTACTCTCTGATACTCATAGCCACATTGATGATGCTATATTAAAACACATAAAACAAGCTGATGAGGTTTGGCACGCAGGAGATATAGGAGATTTAAAAGTGACAGATGCCATTTCTAAGCTAAAACCTTTGCGAGCTGTTTATGGTAATATAGATGGCGATAAAATACGTATGGAGTTTCCTGAGAATAATCGTTTTATGTGTGAAGGTGTAGATGTATGGATTACACATATTGGTGGTTACCCAAATAAATACAATGTTAGAGTGCGAGAGGAGATATATAAAAATCCGCCCAGAATTTTTATTTGTGGACATTCACACATTTTAAAAGTTATGCCAGATAAAAAACTAAATTTAATCCATATGAATCCTGGCGCAGTTGGCAAACATGGGTTTCATAAGGTGCGAACTATGCTTCGTTTTACAATAGATGGTAAAAAGATTGAAAATTTGGAGGTTATTGAGTTCTCTAAATGACATTAAATAGAAAAGCCGAAGTTGCAAAAACTTCGGTTTTTTTTATTAAGTATTAGACTATAATATTATCCAGATATTGTTCTTGTGCAATCTTCTGGATCTTCAGTACATTCAGAGCATCCAGTTTCTGAATCCGGAATGCAGCCAGTTGGACTATTAGCACAAGCTGTTGATGTACAAGAAACACCTGCATCAACCAATGTTCTCTTGTTTTGAGTGTTTAAAAGAGTTGTTGTTACCTTGTCTTCATGCCATAATCTTAAATAAGATATTCCATCTATTTTAATAAGTTTAGACTTGGTAAACTTTACGGGTTTTTTAGCTTGAGCACTAAAAACAGTTTCTAACCTGTTAATAATATTGCTTTTTTCTGCCTCAGATAAAGTTGGTTCTGAATTTTGAGCGTTTGTTTTTTCACTTTCACAGGATATTGATAATGTAAATACTAATAATAGCAAAACAATCAATCTCCTTTTCATAAATTCCATAATTTTAATAAATTTTATAATTAATAATACTATATCCTACACTTTTTTATTGTCTTATCCAAATATTTAGAAAGTTAATTCGCACAAAAAAACCCAAGATCTTCACCTTGGGCTCACGCACTAATACTACTAAGATGTTAGGTTTATCGCAATCTATCTACAGATTTTACGAGATCTTCATCCTTTTTAATTGCTTTATTAGCCAAAGCCAGCAAAACAATAGACAGAATTGGAAGAAAAATCCCAATACCTTTCTCAGAAACCAAAGCTTCTCCAGATATATTTAGAGATTGATAGGCAAAAAATCCTAGTAAAATAAAGTTTAATATGATGTTAAGTCGTCCCAATACAAATTGTAACTTCCTATTTTTATACATAAATACAGATAACAAAGATAAAGCCGCAGAACCTAAAAACAGTCCAAAATACGCAAGCTCATCGATAGCGAAGATTTTAATATCCTCGTTTGTTATCCACAAATGAAACACAAAAATCAATCCAGCAGATATTCCAGCGGATAGCAGTAAATATACAGATTGAATACGTTGTATCATTTATTTTTAATCGAATAATTTAAGCATCAAAAATATAACTTCTTTTGGAAATTTTAACTAAAAACTTAAAATAAAGTTGTATAATTGCATGTGCGCATTGCAACATACACATTAGCAATACGTTAATTCTTCAAAATCATATTATATTTTTCTTCGGAAATTATCAACAACATATTTTTCTAAAAATATTCAATTAAACAATTCATGTTTGAAATCTCACAATTAAAAGAAATGAAACTTCCTGAGCTACAGGAAATGGCAAAAAAACTTAGCATTTCAAAGTTTCGTTCGTTAAAAAAATTAGACTTAGTTTATCAAATCTTAGATAAGCAAGCTGCAAATCCAAAAGCTGTAGAAGTGGTAAAAGCAGATGTACCTGCGACTCCAAAACCAAAGAGAGAACGTTTACAGCGCTCAGTGTCAAACAAGCCAAAGCCAAGATCTAATGAAGAATCTAAGCCCAAACAAAATGTAAAACAAGAGACCATAGCTTTTAAAGAGGAAGGAAATAAAGATTCTAAAGAAGAAAAAGAAAATAATAAACAAGCAAAAGCTCCAGCTAAGCCTCAGCAGCCAAAGCCACAGCACAAAAAGCCTGTTCATAATCATCAAAATAAAAAAGACGACAAAAAGGATAATGCTCCAAGTCGTCAGGCAAGCACCAAAAAGAGTCAAAATAATAACCAGAATAGAAATCAAGGAAAAAACGGGAATACACATGGTAATAGCGATACCCGAAACCGTTATCGCGAACCAGATTTTGAATTTGATGCTATAATAGAAAGCGAAGGTGTTTTAGATGTTATGCAAGATGGGTATGGTTTTTTACGCTCATCTGATTATAATTACCTATCCTCTCCAGATGATATTTACGTGTCACAATCACAAATTCGTTTATTTGGATTAAAGGTTGGAGATACAGTATTAGGAAATGTAAGGCCTCCTAAAGAAGGTGAGAAATATTTTCCGTTAATTAGAGTTAACAAGATTAATGGGCAAAGTCCAGATGTGGTCAGAGATCGCGTATCTTTCGAGCACTTAACACCATTATTTCCTCAAGAGAAATTTAATATTGCTGAAAGACAAAGTACAATTTCAACACGTATCATGGATTTGTTTGCTCCGATTGGAAAAGGACAACGTGGCATGATTGTATCGCAACCAAAAACAGGTAAAACCATGTTGCTTAAGGATGTTGCAAACGCAATTGCTGCTAACCATCCAGAAGTATATCAAATGATTTTACTAATCGATGAGCGTCCTGAAGAGGTAACAGATATGCAACGTAATGTTAGAGGTGAGGTTATTGCGTCAACTTTCGATAAAGAAGCGCATGAGCACGTTAAAATAGCAAATATTGTATTAGAAAAGGCAAAGCGCCTCGTAGAATGTGGACATGATGTAGTTATACTACTAGATTCTATAACACGTTTGGCAAGAGCTTATAATTCTGTTCAGCCAGCCTCAGGAAAAATTCTTTCTGGTGGTGTAGATGCTAATGCTTTGCATAAACCAAAGCGTTTCTTTGGTGCGGCACGTAACATTGAAAATGGAGGTTCTCTTACTATTATTGCAACAGCTTTAACAGAAACGGGTTCTAAGATGGACGAAGTTATTTTTGAAGAATTCAAAGGAACAGGTAATATGGAACTTCAATTAGATCGTAAGATTTCTAATCGTCGTATATTCCCAGCAATTGATCTAACATCGTCAAGTACCCGTCGTGATGATATTTTATTAGATGCAACAACTATTCAAAGAATGTGGGTAATGCGTAAATATCTTGCAGATATGAATCCGGTTGAAGCAATGGAATTTATAAACGAACGCTTTAAGCAAACTAGAAATAACGAAGAGTTTTTAATCTCAATGAATGGTTAAAGATGTATTTATATAAATAAATAAAAAAGCCTTGATATTTAAATCAAGGCTTTTTTATTTTCTATATGTATTATTAAATATTAATAAGCAATTAATAAGGCTTTGTATTCCTTTAAGTCTGCAATATTTCCTTTGTTCTCTAAATTTTTAGATAGAGCAATTAGATATTTAAGACTTTCTAAAGGAGAAACCTGATTGGTGTCTTCAATACCAATCTCCTCACTTTCTTCAATTGGCTCATCATTAAGCATTGGAATAAGAAAAGAGTTGTTTTCCTCAATATGTTCACATGTGTATCTAAGTACTTTAACTAATAAAGGTATTTCTTCTTCAATGGCATAGGTTCTTAATTTCTTAATATCGTCTATTAGAGTTTCATTATTGATTCCTGTTGTATCAAGATCGTTAAGGATCTTATTTGTTAAAGTAATTGCTTTAGTGTTTTTCAATATAGAAGTTTAAATGATTAATTTCTTTATAATTTTTACAAATTTAATTTTTTTGGAATCAAGTTCAATCCTTTTTTTATTAATTTTTTAATTAATAAATGAATGAGTTTTATTATTTGGTTTAGTCTTTAGAAAACAAAAAAAGCCTATCGATTGTTCGATAGGCTTTTTTTAAATTTATAGTAAATCTAACTAGATGGAAGCAACATGCTTGGCTAGACCAGATTTTAAATTTGCTGCTTTATTTGCATGTATAACATTTTTCTTAGCTAATCTGTCAAGCATAGAAACTACTGAAGGCAATAAAACTTCAGCCTCTTTCTTGTCAGTTAACTCACGTAATTTCTTTATAGCATTACGAGTTGTTTTGTGCTGATATTTATTTCTTAAACGCTTAGATTCGTTACTTCTAATTCTTTTTAATGCTGACTTATGATTTGCCATTTGTTTATTTTTTTTTATTAAAAAATTGTAGCCCGTAGGGGAATCGAACCCCTCTTACATGGATGAAAACCATGCGTCCTAGCCGATAGACGAACGGGCCATTTATTTTAGAGTGTGCAAATATAAATTATATTTTTATTTATGCAAAACTTTTCAAATAACTTTACAACGTTTCCATTGCGGATGCAAAAATACAACTATTTTCTACTCTTGCAATAGTTAAATAAACTTTTTTTAAAAAAAGTTTATTTAGTATGCTTTCGCAAATAATACTCTACGGTTTGAAGGTTTTTTAGAATAAACACAAAATCCATCTTCAAGTTCACCTTCTAAAGGAAGGCATCTTATAGTAGCTTTAGTTATTTCTTTTATTTTTTCTTCTGTTTCTACAGTACCATCCCAATGTGCAGATATAAAACCACCTTTGTTTTTTAATATAGCTTTGAAATCTTCAAAATTGTCTACTTCTGTAATATGGGAGTCTCTGAATTTTAAGGCTTTATTGTATAATGATTCTTGAATTTCGGTCATTAAACCTTCGACCTTTTCTGTTAAAGAATTAATTGCTACGGTTTCTTTTGTTAATGTATCTCTACGAGCTAATTCAACAGTTCCATTTTCTAGATCTCTCAATCCAATAGCTATTCGTAAAGGGACTCCTTGTAATTCGTGTTGGGCAAATTTTGCTCCTGGACGATGCGTTGTTCTGTTATCGTATTTGACTGTAATGCCTTTAGATCTTAAGTCTTTTAAAATGTTGTTTACAATTTTAGTTATTTCTTCAAGTTGTTCTTCAGTTTTGTATATAGGTACAACAACAACTTGATTTGGTGCCAGATTTGGAGGAAGAACAAGTCCTTGGTCGTCACTATGTGTCATTATTAAAGCTCCCATTAATCGAGTTGAAACTCCCCATGAAGTTGCCCAAACATAATCTTGTTTACCTTCTTTGTTAGTAAATTTAACATCAAAAGCTTTTGCGAAATTTTGTCCTAAAAAATGAGACGTTCCAGCTTGAAGTGCTTTTCCGTCTTGCATTAATGCTTCAATACAGTAAGTTTCATCTGCTCCAGCAAAACGCTCACTTTCAGATTTTAAGCCTTGAATAACTGGAATTGCCATGAAGTTTTCTGCAAATGTAGCATACACATTATTCATGGTTTCGGCTTCAGCTAGCGCTTCTGTTTTTGTTGCGTGAGCTGTATGGCCTTCTTGCCAAAGAAATTCTGCAGTTCTTAAAAATAAACGTGTTCGCATTTCCCAGCGAACAACGTTTGCCCACTGATTTATTAGCAGAGGTAGGTCTCTGTAGGATTGTATCCAGCCTTTATATGTATTCCATATAATAGCTTCACTCGTGGGTCTTACAACAAGTTCTTCTTCTAACTTTGCCTCAGGATCGACACGGAGTTTTCCTGGATTATCAGGGTCGTTTTGTAACCTATAATGTGTCACAACCGCACACTCTTTTGCAAAACCTTCAGCGTTTTTTTCTTCAGCTTCGAATAAACTTTTCGGCACAAAAAGAGGAAAATATGCATTCTGATGACCTGTTTCCTAAAACATTCTATCTAATTCTGCTTGCATTTTTTCCCAAATAGCATAGCCATATGGTTTTATAACCATACAACCTCTAACTGCAGAATTTTCAGCTAGATCAGCCTTTACGACTAGTTCGTTATACCATTTAGAATAGTCTTCTACTCGTGTAGTGAGTTTTTTGCTCATATATAGGGTTTTGGCACAAATATTGTGATTATGTTAAAAAAAGAAATAGTTTGACAAAACTAACTATTTTTGTTATGTTCAACAATAAAAAATAAACAGTTATGCAATTAAAAAAATACTTATTAAATAAATTAACAGCATGTGTATTAGTTTTATTAGTCTCTGTACTTACTTCTTGTGGGTCTTATCAATATGTTGGGCAAGACAGTGATGGCGTTTATAGTGATGACTATGATGAACAAGAAGTTGTTTTAGATGAAAGTGTTAAAGCACAAGATGATAGTAATTACTATAAAGATTTCTTTAGTGAGAAATCTTTACAAATGAATTCTAGTGATAGTGAAGAAGTTTTTGTAGATATAGATTCGTATGAAGGTAATTATTCTGATGAAGAGAATAGAATTGATAATGTTTCTTCAGGTTATGGCTCTTGGGGAGAAAATAGTAGAGATGTTTCTATAAACGTTTACAATAACGGATTTGGTTGGAATAATTGGGGTTGGAATAATTGGGGTTGGAACAATGGATTTGGTTGGAACAATGGATTTGGTTGGAATAATTGGGGATGGAATAATGGATATGCATGGAATAACAGGTTAGCTTATAATTCAACAAGAAGAGGAGCGGTTTATGGTAGGAATTCTGTTTTAGGCAGAAGCCCTCAAACAACTTCAAGAACAAGAACTAATTCTACAAGAACAAGAACATCAGTTTCGCCACGAACAAGAAACAATAGTTCTACACCAAGAGTTAGGACAACTACTCCACGAACAAGAAACAATAGTGCTACACCAAGAGTAAGGTCAACCACTCCAAGAACAAGAAGTAATAGTTCTACGCCAAGAGTAAGGTCAACTACGCCAAGAACGAGAACATCTGCTCCAAGAGCATCATCAACAAGAAGCTCTAGGTCATCTTTTGGTTCGTCTAGGTCTTCATCAGGAGGTAGAAGAAGAGGTTAGATGAAAATTTAAAAAACAGAAAAAGAATAGATATGAGAAAAATAATGATTTTGTTCGTAGGTATTATATCTACGTTTACAATTAATGCTCAAGATGTAAATGATGCTTTAAGATATAGTAATGGAGAAGTTATTGGTTCTGCTCGATATAGAGCACTAAGTGGAGCATTTGGTGCGCTTGGAGGAGATTTGAGCGCAATTAGTATTAATCCTGCAGGATCTGCTATTTTTACTAGTAGTTTTGCTTCAATTTCATTAAACAATAATGATGTAGGTAATGAAACTTCCTACTTTGGAGGAATAAATTCCTCATCAGATTCTAATCTATCTTTAAATCAAGCAGGAGGAGTTTTTGTTTTTAGAAATAGAAATGAAAATTCTTCCTGGAAAAAATTCGCGTTAAGTGTTGCTTATGATAATACTAAGAATTATGATGATGCTTGGCAATCAAGAGGTGTTAATACAACATCAATAGATCAGTATTTCTTAAATAATGCTCAAGGATTAAGACTAGATCAAATATCAGCTTTGCCTGGAGAAAATAGTTCTGATGCATACGCTGGGATAGGAAATGCCTATGGTTATGTTCACCAACAAGCTTATTTAGGTTATGACTCTTTTATTCTAGAACCAGGCAGTTTTGATGACGATAATACTAGTTATACTTCAAATATAGCATCGGGAAATTTTGATCAAGATTACAGTTATGTGGCAACTGGTTATAAGGGAAAAATAGCATTTAACGTAGGAGCACAATATGGGGATGATTTATATTTAGGATTAAATTTAAACTCTCATTTTGTTAATTATGAGCGTTCCACTTTCCTGTATGAAAGGAATAATAATATTGGTTCTATTGTAAATCAAGTAGGTTTTGAGAATAATATTACAACAACAGGATCTGGTTTTTCATTTCAGTTAGGAACTATTTATAAGTTGTCAGACGCTTTTAGAGTAGGATTTACTTATGATTCTCCAACCTGGATGACAATTACAGAAGAAACTTCACAGTTTGTTGAAACTATAAGAGTAGATGGTGGAGAAAATGTATTACAAATTGTAAATCCACAAATAATTAATTTATTTCCTGATTATAATTTACAAACACCAGGAAGAATAACTGGTAGTATTGCTTATGTTTTTGGAAAAAAGGGATTACTAAGCTTTGATTATTCAAGAAGAGATTACAGTAGAACAAAATTTAAACCAACATCTGATGCTTACTTTAGAGCTCAAAATAATATAATATCTGATGTGTTAACAGCAGCAGCTACTTATAAAATAGGTGGTGAGTATAAGGTTAATCAATTTAGCTTTAGAGGTGGTTATCGTTTTGAGGAAAGTCCTTATAAAGATGGTGAAACTTTAGGCGATTTAAATGGTTATTCTCTTGGTTTAGGTTACAGTTTTGGTAACACTAAATTAGATTTAACTTACGATGCTTTTAACCAATCTAGAAATCACCAATTATATAATACAGGTTTAACTGATGCAGTAGCAATTGATACTAATAATTCTAATATTACCTTAACATTAGGATTTCAGTTATAATCTTTTAAATAAAAGTTTAAAAAAAGCGTTTGAAAATTTTCAAACGCTTTTTGTGTAACTTAATTAATTGTTTAACTAATATTAGCAGATTTTACTGTTTTAATAATTCGTCCTGCAATTTTATATGGATCACCATTTGAAGCTGGTCTGCGATCTTCTAACCAACCTTTCCATCCTTTTTCTACTGTAATGATTGGGATACGTATTGAAGCACCTCTGTCAGATACTCCGTAGCTAAAGTCGTTTATAGAAGCAGTTTCATGATCTCCAGTTAAACGTTGATCGTTAAACTCTCCATAAACTGCAATATGTTCTTTTACTACAGGTCTAAAAGCTTCACAAATTTTTTCATAAGTTTCTCTAGATCCACATGTACGTAATACTGTGTTAGAGAAGTTAGCGTGCATACCAGAACCATTCCAGTCCATATCTTTTCCTAATGGTTTTGGGTGATATTCTATATAGTATCCATAATCTTCAGTTAACCTGTCAAGTAAGTAACGTGCTATCCAGATTTCGTCTCCAGCTTTTTTAGCACCTTTAGCAAAAAGTTGAAATTCCCATTGTCCAGAAGCAACCTCTTGGTTGATACCTTCAAAATTTAATCCAGCATCAATACATAAATCTGCGTGCTCTTCAACTAAATTTCTACCATGTGTGTTTTTTCCACCAACAGAACAGTAGTACATCCCTTGTGGTGCAGGATAACCTCCAATAGGGAATCCTAAAGGTAATTGTGTTTTAGTATCCATTATAAAATATTCTTGCTCAAAACCAAACCAAAAATCGTCATCTTCATCCTCTATGGTAGCTCTTCCGTTAGATTTGTGAGGTGTTCCATCTGCATTTAAAACTTCTGTCATAACCAAATAACCGTCTCTTCTTGCTGGATCAGGATATATAGCAACAGGTTTTAAAAGACAGTCAGATGATCCTCCAGAAGCTTGCTTTGTAGAGCTTCCGTCAAAAGACCAGATTGGACAATCTTCTAATTTACCGCTAAAGTCATTTTCTACTTTAGTCTTACTTCTCATGTTTTGTGTTGGATAGTAGCCATCCAGCCAGATATACTCTAATTTAGATTTACTCATGATAAAAAATACATTTTGGTTATAATTATAGCAAATATATAATAAAATTGAAATTACCCATAAAAAAACAAGGGTCTATATTAAATATTTATCAAGAGGTTGTTAATAACCCTATTTTTTTATGGGTATAATATTTTTAAAGCTAAAAATTTGTAAATTCGCAATTAAATTATTTAAAATTTATAGATATGTCAACATTACGATTTCATGCTATTAAACAATCCTTAAAACACAAACCTGTTGTTATTAAAGAGAAACAACGTCGTTCCGAAATTTTTGGAGCTAACGTATTTAATGAAGCAACCATGCGCCAATATTTAACTAAAGATGCTTTTAATAGTGTTACGGATGCTATCCAATATGGAAAAAAAATTGACCGAGTAATAGCAGATCATATTTCTTCAGGAATGAAAGAGTGGGCAATCTCAAAAGGTGCAACACACTACACACATTGGTTTCAACCTTTGACAGGTGCTACAGCAGAAAAACATGATGCTTTTTTCGAAACTATTGGTAATGGTTTGGCAATAGAAAAATTTGAAGGAGGACAATTGGTACAGCAAGAACCTGATGCATCTAGTTTTCCAAATGGTGGAATAAGAAATACTTTTGAAGCTCGTGGTTACACAGCTTGGGATCCTACCTCTCCAGCCTTTATATATGGTACAACTTTATGTGTACCAACTGTATTTGTGTCTTATACAGGAGAAGCTTTGGACTATAAAACTCCGCTTTTAAGAGCACTGCAAGCAGTAGATAGTGCAGCAGTTGCGGTTTGTAAATATTTTGATAAAAACGTTAAAAAGGTAAACGCATCTTTGGGTTGGGAGCAGGAGTACTTTTTAATAGATCGTGATTTGGCAATGTCAAGACCAGATATTGTACAAACTGGTCGTACATTATTAGGTCATTCACCAGCAAAAGGACAACAATTAGATGACCATTATTTTGGTACTATTCCAAATCGAGCTATGGCTTACATGCGAGATTTAGAAACAGAGTGCATGTTGTTAGGTATACCAGTTAAAACTAGGCATAATGAAGTGGCACCAAACCAATTTGAATTAGCTCCTATTTATGACGAAGCTAATCTGGCGGTAGACCATAACTCCTTATTAATGGATGTTATGGAGAAAATTTCAGATAGACATAACTTTAAAGTTTTATTTCATGAAAAACCATTTGCAGGAGTTAACGGTTCTGGTAAACACAACAATTGGAGTTTAAGTACAGATACAGGAGTTAATTTGTTAGGGCCAGGTAAAACGCCAATGAGTAATCTTCAATTTTTAACCTTTTTTATCAATACAATAAAAGCAGTTCATGAATATGAAGAGTTGCTTCGTGCAGCAATAGCCTCAGCGAGTAACGATCATCGTTTAGGTGCTAATGAGGCGCCACCTGCTATTATTTCAGTATTTATAGGAGAGCATTTAACGCGAACTTTAAATGAATTAGAGAATGTAACGACTGGTAAACTGTCTCCAGAAGAAAAAACAGACCTTAAGTTAAACGTTGTAGGTAAAATTCCTGATGTATTGTTAGATAATACAGACAGAAACAGAACCTCTCCTTTTGCTTTTACAGGAAATAAATTTGAGTTTAGAGCCGTTGGATCTACAGCAAACTGTGCAAACCCAATGACTGTTTTAAATAGTATTGTTGCCAAGCAGTTAATAGATTTTAAAGCAGAGGTAGATGCTTTAATTGAGAAAAAGGACATGAAAAAAGATGATGCCATTTTTAATGTTTTAAGAGAATATATTAAAAAATCTAAAACTATTTTGTTTGAAGGCAATGGTTATGGAGAAGCTTGGGAGAAAGAGGCGAAGAAAAGAGGTTTAAGTAATCATAAAACTACTCCAGAAGCACTAAAGGCTAAGGTGTCAAAGAAAACATTAGAGCTTTTTAATAATTTAGGCGTGATGAATAAAGTAGAGTCTGAAGCACGTTATGAAATTGAAGTAGAAGAATATGTACTTCGAATACAAATAGAAAGCCGTGTTTTAGGAGATATAGCACGTAACCATATTGTGCCTACTGCTGTAAAGTATCAAAATATACTAATTAAGAATGTTAAAGGTCTTAAAGAAATCTATGGAAATGATTTTAAAAAGCTTGCTAAAGAGCAACTAAACTTAATTGAAGAAATCTCTTTGCATATAGAATCTATAAACTCTAATGTTACTAAAATGACAGAAGCGCGTAAAAAAGCAAATAAAGATAAAGATTCAGAGAAAAGAGCGCTTTCGTACTGTGATCAAGTAAAACCATTATTTTCTGATATTAGATACCATTGTGATAAACTAGAATTATTGGTAGATGATGAGCTTTGGCCACTAACTAAATATAGAGAATTGCTTTTTACTAAATAACCACTTGTCTACTGGGTTATTTTAAAGTTCATTTGGTATAACTACTAATAAAACTATCTTTGTGTTTTAATATATTATTATGAGTTCGGAAATAAGTAAACGTTATAGTCAAAGAGGTGTTTCAGCATCTAAAGAAGATGTACATAATGCTATAAAAAATATAGACAAAGGCTTGTTTCCAAAAGCATTTTGTAAAATAGTACCAGATTATTTAACTAATGACGACGATTATTGTTTAATCATGCATGCAGATGGTGCAGGAACAAAAAGTGCTTTAGCTTACATGTACTGGAAAGAAACAGGAGACATTTCAGTATGGAAAGGCATCGCTCAAGATGCTTTAATTATGAATATCGACGACCTGCTATGTGTTGGAGCAACAGATAATATTATGTTGTCTTCTACTATTGGAAGAAATAAAAATCTAATTACTGGAGAAGTACTCTCTGCAATAATTAATGGAACAGAAGAACTTATTGAAGATTTAAAAACTTTTGGAGTGACCATTCATTCTACAGGAGGAGAAACTGCAGATGTTGGCGATCTAGTACGAACTATTATAGTAGACTCTACAGTTACAGCAAGAATGAAGCGAAGTGACGTTATTGACAATGCAAACATAAAAGCAGGCGACGTTATAGTTGGTTTAGAAAGTTTTGGTCAAGCCACTTACGAGAAAGACTATAATGGAGGTATGGGAAGTAATGGCTTAACTTCTGCGCGACACGATGTCTTTAATAATTATTTAGCTAAAAAGTATCCTGAGAGTTTTGATGCTGCAGTACCAGAAGAATTAGTCTATTCCGGACAAGTAAAATTAACAGATACTGTAGAAAATAGTCCTATAGATGCAGGAAAGTTAGTGTTGTCACCTACAAGAACTTATGCGCCAATTATAAAAGAAATTTTATCAAAGTTTAATTCAGATGCCATACATGGAATGGTCCATTGCTCTGGAGGAGCCCAAACCAAAATTCTTCATTTTATAGATAATTTACACATTATAAAAGATAATTTATTTCCAATTCCGCCTTTATTCAAATTAATACAAGAGCAATCTAAAACAGACTGGAAAGAAATGTATCAGGTATTTAATTGTGGACATAGAATGGAATTGTATGTCGCTTCAGAAATTGCAGAAGATATTATTTCTATATCTAAATCTTTTAATGTAAATGCTCAAATAGTTGGAAGAGTAGAAACTTCAGAAGATAAAAGGCTAACTATAGATAGTGAGTTTGGTGTTTTTAATTATTAAATAAAACCTTTTATTAGTAATAGGAAACTACAGGTTACAAAGCAATCTATTATGTAAAGCATGGTCACTAATTTTAAATTAAAAAATCCAACCATTTTATAGAATTTTAGCTTTTTCCTAATACTTCTATCGTTAATCATGAGCCAAAATAAAGCCGTTAAAAATAGTTTTGTTAATAAAGCGCTAATAATTTCAGGACTATAAATTGTAATTAATAGTGTAACAATAAAAGACCAAATAGAAATTGGTTTATAGTAGAACAGTATAGCGCGAAATCTGTTTAGCATATTGTTTATAACGTAAATTTTTATTTAATATTTTTCAAAGACTGAAACACATTATAAACCATTGCTAATTCATAAATTATCGTATTTTTGTGTCACAATTTTTAGAGATAGATGTTAGAGAAATTACAAATAGTAAAACAGCGATTTGATGAGGTTAGTGATTTAATCATTCAACCAGATATTATTTCAGATCAAAAGCGTTACGTTGAGCTAAATAGAGAATATAAAGATTTACGTTTGTTAATGGATAAACGTGAACAATACTTAGAGCTTACCAATAATTTAGCTGAAGCTGAGGCGATAATTGCTGATGGAAGTGATCCAGAAATGGTAGAGATGGCTAAAATGCAATATGATGAAGCAAAAGAAGGCATTCCGCTTTTAGACGAAGAAATAAAAGTATTATTAATACCTAAAGATCCTACAGATGCCAAAAATGCAGTAGTAGAATTACGTGCAGGAACAGGAGGAGACGAAGCTAGTATTTTTGCTGGAGATTTATTTAGAATGTATACTAAGTATTGCGAAGGTAGAGGTTGGAAAGTAGACACTGTAGATTATAGTGAAGGTACAAATGGAGGTTTTAAAGAAATTCAGTTTGAAGTATCTGGAGACGATGTTTATGGTACATTAAAATTTGAAGCAGGCGTACACCGCGTACAACGTGTACCACAAACAGAAACTCAAGGTCGTGTACATACTAGTGCTGCAACTGTTATGGTATTTCCTGAAGCCGAAGAGTTTGATGTAGAAATTAACCCAAAAGAAGTAAGAGTCGATTTTTTCTGTTCATCAGGACCAGGAGGACAATCTGTAAACACAACGTATTCTGCTGTGCGTTTAACACACATTCCAACAGGATTAGTGGCACAATGTCAAGATCAAAAATCGCAACATAAAAATAAAGAAAAAGCCTTTAAAGTATTGCGTTCGCGTTTATACGATTTAGAGCTGGCTAAGAAAAATGAAGAAGATGCTGCGCTAAGAGGTACAATGGTAACTTCTGGAGATAGAAGTGCCAAAATTAGAACGTATAACTATTCGCAAGGTCGTGTAACAGACCATAGAATAGGATTAACACTATACGATTTGCAAAATATTGTAAATGGTGATATTCAAAAAATAATAGACGAATTACAACTTGCCGATAATACTGAAAAGTTAAAGGCGAATAGTGATACCATATAAAAAAAGCCTCTTATTGAGGCTTTTTTTATAACATAAATTGAAATTATTTGTCATTCTGTTCTAAATACAGAATCTATATTTTAAGTAAATGACAACACAACAACTAACAGCGCAAATTAAAAAAAAGAACTCTTTTCTGTGTATTGGATTAGATGTCGATTTAAATAAAATACCCAAACATTTATTAGAATTAGAAGACCCAATCTTCGCTTTTAATAAAGCTATTATCGATGCTACGCATCATTTATGTGTAGCCTACAAGCCAAACACAGCATTTTACGAAGCATACGGAATTAAAGGATGGAAATCTTTAGAAAAAACAATTCAGTATTTAAATAAAAAACATCCCGAGATTTTTACCATTGCAGATGCAAAACGAGGCGATATTGGCAATACAAGTACCATGTATGCTAAGGCTTTTTTCGAAGATTTAGCGTTCGATAGTGTTACAGTTGCTCCATATATGGGAAAAGATTCTGTAGAACCTTTTTTAGCTTTTAAAGATAAGCATACTATAATGCTAGCATTAACCTCTAACGAAGGCGCTTTCGATTTTCAAACAAAAAAAGTTGACGACAAAGAATTATACAAGCAGGTTTTAGAGACTTCCAAAAACTGGGAAAACTCAGAAAATTTAATGTACGTTGTTGGTGCAACAAAAGCAGAGTATTTTGCAGACATAAGAAAAATAATTCCAAACAGTTTCTTGTTAGTTCCTGGAGTTGGTGCTCAAGGTGGAAACCTACAAGACGTATGCAAATATGGAATGAGCGATACTGTTGGTTTACTTATTAACTCTTCAAGAGGTATTATTTACGCTTCAAATCAAGATGATTTTGCTCAAGCTGCAGCAATTAAAGCGAAAGAGTTACAACAACAAATGGAAGCTATTTTAAAAGTATAATATCATTGTTGTGAAATTGACTAATGAAATCTCATAAATGCAATTAAAAGACCAAATAGGTAGAACATTAATCATTAATACAGCTCCAAAAAGAATTGTAAGTTTAGTGCCTTCTCAAACCGAATTACTTTACGATTTAGGTTTAGAAGATTCCATAATAGGTATCACCAAATTTTGCGTACATCCATTTCATTTTAAAAGCACCAAAGATATAGTTGGTGGCACAAAGAACATAAAGATTGAAAAAATAAAAGCCTTAAATCCAGATATTATTCTTTGCAATAAAGAAGAAAACACCAAGGAAATAGTTGCCGCTTGCCAAGCGATATGCGCAACACATGTTTCAGATATTGTAACAATAGAAGACTGTCTAGAGTTAATAAATCAATATGGTGAAATCTTTAATAAGAGAACAAACGCAACAAAAATTTCAGATAAAATAAATTTCAATTTTAAAGATTTTAAAGTCTTTATAGAAGACAAGCAAGTTTTAAAAACAGCTTATTTTATTTGGCGAAAACCATGGATGGCAGCTGGAAATGGCACATTTATAAATCATCTTTTAGAATTAAATAAATTCGAAAATATTTATAAAAACCTAAAGCGTTATCCAGAAGTAGAATTAAATAAAATAAGAGCACAAGGCGATCCAGAATTAGTGTTGTTATCTAGTGAACCTTATCCGTTTAAAGATAAGCATGCGTTTGAGATAGGTCGAGTGTCTCATCATGCAAAAACGATATTTGTAGATGGAGAATATTTTTCGTGGTATGGATCTAGGCTTATAAAAGCTTTTGATTACTTTAAAACACTAAGAAATAGGCTGTGACTGCTCTCGAGATAAAAACTTAATCTTATTTATTTTATGTAAAACCTTCATCGCTTTAAATTCAGAATCGTCACTAAGCGCATGATCTGTTTGTCTTAAATTATAAGCCTGTTCTATTAAAAGTAAATAACGATTGTTTAATTTCTCTTGGTGAGACTTTAGTAAATGATTTTTGCTCATGGTTAATTTTAAAATTGCCGAACTAAATTTACATTAATTATTGGTAATTAGCAAGTTAAGTCTAAAAGGTGACTCTTAAACAAGAAAAAAGCCTTTGAATGTTATTACTCGAAGGCTTTTATATGTATTTTTTGTTGGCTGAGATAAATAACTTACAGCATTAAATATTTAGCTTAATCTTGTAGAGCAAAAACTTTTTGAAGTAAACCAGTGGTTCTTGAACTTACGTTCTCTCTAATTTCTAACTCCTCAACAGCAATCATTTTATAGACACCTTTTAAAGCTTCTGTAGTCACATAATCTGTTAAATCTGGGTTTACATTACTAGTAAAAGGTAAGGCATTGTACTTATTAATTAAGTTTGCCCAAATCTGGTCTGCACCAACTTTTGCAAAACTATCTTTAATAACAGTATTAAATTTAGCATAAAGTGCACTTTCTGTTTTGCCACTCAAGTATTGTGTAGCAGCATCTTTATTACCCAATAAAATATTTTTAGCATCATTAAAAGTAATGCCTTTTACAGCATCTACAAATATTGGTGTAGCTTGGCTAACAGCATCTTCAGCAGCACGATTTAGTACTTTTATACCATCATCTGCCAAACTTCCTAAACCTATATCTCTTAGAGCTTTATCTACTTTTTGCAACTCTTCAGGAAGTAAAATTTTAACCAATTGGTTATTGTAGAAACCATCTTTTTGTGTTAATTTACTTACTTGTTTATCAATACCAAAATCTAAAGCCTGTCTCAAGCCATTACCAATATCTAAAGCCGAAACACCACCATTTCCTTGTGGTAATTGGTTTACAACTTGTTGCAATTCTGCACAAGCCGTTAGTTAAATATTAAAAATAAAGCTATAAATCTTTTCATTGTATATGTTTTAGATAGTAAAGGTAGTAATTATTTGGGCAAATACTTTGTTAAAATCGTTTCGCAAGCTTCACAATTTTAACAAAATACCGTGCTCTCGGCAGTCGCTCTCTGCGAGGAGCTTCAACAATGCCTCCATCACTTTCGCAAGCGTTAAACAATAATTAAAAATTCGTGATTTTTTTTGAATATTCCGTAAATTGCAACCTCAAAACCGAATATATTTTCCGAATGATACAAGCAACACCTTACAAGCCAAAATATAAAGTTAGAATAGTAACAGCAGCAGCATTGTTCGATGGTCACGATGCATCAATAAATATCATGCGTCGTATTATACAATCCACAGGAGTTGAGGTAATACACTTAGGTCATGATAGAAGTGTAGACGAGGTTGTAAATACAGCCATTCAAGAAGATGCAAATGCCATTTGTTTAACTTCTTATCAAGGTGGCCACAACGAGTATTTTAAATACATGCACGATTTACTAAAGGAACGTGGAGCAGGACATATTAAAATCTTCGGTGGAGGAGGAGGTGTTATTTTACCTTCAGAAATAAAAGAGTTAATGGCTTATGGTATTTCACGAATTTACTCGCCAGACGATGGTCGTGAAATGGGTTTACAAGGCATGATTAATGATTTAGTTCAACAATCAGATTTTGCTATTGGAGATCAATTAAGTAACGAAGTAGAACTGCTTCCTACAAAAAATGCAAAAGCGATAGCGAGAGTTATTTCTTCAGCCGAAAACTTTCCAGAAGTAGCAAAAGGTGCTTTAGAAGCCATTCATTTAAAAAACACAACTTCTAAAACACCAGTTTTAGGTATTACAGGAACTGGAGGTGCAGGAAAATCATCTTTAGTAGATGAGTTGGTGCGTAGGTTTTTAATAGATTTTCCAGACAAAACTATTGGCTTAGTGTCTGTAGATCCATCAAAACGTAAAACAGGAGGCGCACTTTTGGGAGATAGAATACGTATGAATGCCATAAACTCATCACGAGTTTACATGCGAAGTCTAGCAACACGCCAAAGTAATTTAGCATTATCAAAATATGTAAATGAAGCTATTGAGGTTTTAAAAGCTGCGGAATACGATTTAATAATTCTTGAAACCTCAGGAATAGGACAAAGTGATACAGAAATTATAGAGCACAGTGATGTTGCTTTATATGTTATGACTCCAGAATTTGGTGCAGCAACACAGTTAGAAAAAATCGATATGCTTGATTTTGCAGATTTGGTTGCTATTAATAAATTCGATAAACGCGGTTCTTTAGATGCTTTGCGCGATGTGAAAAAACAGTACATGCGCAACAATAACCTTTGGGATATACCACAAGATCAATTACCAGTTTATGGTACAATAGCCTCTCAATTTAACGATCCAGGCATGAATACGCTTTATAAAGCAATAATGGATAAATTAGTTGATAAAGCAGATAGCGATTTAAAATCTACTTTCGAAATTTCTGCAGAAATGAGTGAAAAGATTTTTGTTATTCCACCTAACAGAACACGTTACCTTTCTGAAATTGCCGAAAGCAATCGTTCATACGATAAAACGGCATCAACTCAAGTAGAGGTCGCTCAAAAATTATACGGAATCTATAAAACATTAGAATCTGTTTTAGATGCAACTCCAGAATTAGATAAAGCAGGTATTGCATCAGACACTGTTAAAGCTAATGTTGAAAACAAGGATTTTGTTAGATTATTAGTTTCAGAATTCGACCGTGTAAAATTAAACTTAGATCCATATAATTGGGAAGTTATTACGGGTTGGGCAGAAACAGTAGATAAATATAAAAATCCAATCTATACTTTTAAAGTAAGAGACAAAGAAATTAAAATAGAAACACATACCAAATCCTTATCACAAACAGATATTCCAAAAGTAGCGTTACCAAAATACCAAGCTTGGGGAGATATTTTAAAGTGGTGTTTACAAGAAAATGTGCCAGGAGAATTCCCGTACACTTCAGGATTGTATCCTTTTAAAAGAACAGGAGAAGATCCTGCAAGAATGTTTGCAGGAGAAGGTGGTCCAGAACGTACTAACAGACGTTTTCATTACGTAAGTGCAGGATTGCCAGCAAAACGTTTGTCTACTGCTTTCGATAGTGTCACACTTTATGGTAACGATCCAGATTTACGACCAGATATTTACGGAAAAATAGGAAATGCAGGCGTTTCCATTTGCTGTTTAGACGATGCCAAAAAACTGTATTCTGGTTTCGATTTAGCAAGTGCAATGACCTCTGTAAGTATGACTATTAATGGTCCTGCGCCTATGTTGTTAGGCTTTTTTATGAATGCTGCCATAGACCAGCAATGTGAAATCTACATTAAAGAAAACGGATTAGAAAAAGAAGTAAAATCTAAAATTGCGAAACTCTATAAAGATAAAGAAAGACCAAGTTATAATGGTGATTTACCAGAAGGTAACAATGGTTTAGGTTTAATGCTTTTAGGAGTTACAGGTGATCAGGTTTTACCAACAGATGTGTATGCCGAAATTAAAAAGAATACTATCGCGCAAGTTAGAGGAACGGTTCAAGCAGATATTTTAAAAGAAGATCAAGCACAAAACACGTGTATTTTTTCTACAGAATTTGCCTTAAGATTAATGGGTGACGTGCAAGAATATTTTATAGAAAATAATGTTCGTAATTTTTATTCGGTTTCAATTTCTGGATACCATATTGCTGAAGCAGGAGCAAATCCAATTACGCAATTAGCTTTAACTTTATCTAATGGTTTCACTTACGTGGAATACTATTTAAGTCGAGGCATGGATATTAATAAGTTTGGACCAAACTTATCGTTCTTTTTTTCTAATGGTATCGATCCAGAATATTCTGTAATTGGTCGTGTGGCTCGTAAAATATGGTCTAAAGCTTTAAAGCATAAATATGGTGCAAATGCAAGAGCACAAATGTTGAAATATCATATTCAAACTTCAGGGAGAAGTTTACATGCTCAAGAAATCGATTTTAACGATATTCGTACAACACTTCAAGCCTTGTATGCTATTTACGATAATTGTAATTCTTTGCATACCAATGCCTACGATGAAGCGATTACAACACCTACAGAAGAATCTGTACGTCGCGCTATGGCAATACAGTTAATTATAAATAAAGAATTAGGATTAGCTAAAAACGAAAATCCTATTCAAGGTTCTTTTATTATTGAAGAATTAACAGATTTAGTAGAAGATGCTGTATTACAAGAATTTGATCGTATTACGGAACGTGTAGGTGTTTTAGGTGCTATGGAAACCATGTATCAACGTTCTAAAATCCAGGAAGAAAGCTTGTATTATGAAACTTTAAAACATAATGGTGATTTTCCAATAATTGGTGTCAATACCTTTTTAAGTTCTAAAGGTTCTCCAACAGTTATTCCTAAAGAAGTGATTAGAGCAACCGAAGAAGAAAAGCAATTTCAAATTAAAACTTTAGAGCATCTTCATAAAGCAAACGATACTAAAGCCATGTTGAAAGCACTGCAACAAAAAGCCATTAATAACGAAAACATTTTTGAAGCCTTAATGGAGGTTTGTAAAGTATGCTCGTTGGGAGAAATTACTGCTTCTTTATTTGAAGTAGGAGGACAGTATAGACGTAACATGTAGATAAATTTTATTTTATAAAAGTTATATGAATCGCTTATTCCGACTGTAATTCTGGATAAGCGATTTGTTTCTTATAACATTTTAATCTTTTTGAATTACCATTTATATAGTAATAGTTGGTTTAAAGCTTTTTAAACACGACAAAAAGTAGTATATTTACGTAAAGTGTCGTTATTATGAAACAATACAAACAAGATAGTGGTATTCAAAATTTAGTAAACGCGCCAGAAGCATTCTACGGTTTAGATAATAAATACGATAGAATTATAAGCGTTTTAGGTGGTAGCTCTAGTCTTTCTCAAGATATTAATAGCGATTTCGATCTTATTCAAATTACAAGAAAAGGTTTGCCAAAATCGGCAGTTTTAACCTTAAGTAAACTGTTAGGTATTTCAATGGAACACATGAGCGATTTAATTCATGTGTCGCATCGTACACTACAGCGTAAAAGCGATACCGATTTATTAAATGTATACAGTACAGAGCAAATTTTAGAGATTGCACAAGTGGTTTCTCGTGGTATTGAGGTTCTTGGAACACTAGAAAACTTTACCTCTTGGTTACACAGCGATATTCGCGTATTAAATTATAATAAACCTATTAGTTTGCTAGACACAAGCTTTGGTACTACTTTAATTTTAGATGTTTTAGGTCGTATAGAATTTGGTGTTTATTCTTAAAGTATGAGAGTCTTTAGGATAGCAAAAAAACAATATCTAAAAGATTTGTCTGGAGAAGGTTCTCGATTGTTTGGTGGACGATGGAATAAAAAGGGTATGGCTATGCTTTACTTTTCCGATAGCTTATCTACTAGTCTTCTTGAGGTTTTAGTACATATGGATTTTAAACACTTAACTAACGATTTTGGTTATATTGAAATCGAAATACCAGATGCTTTAATTGATACTAGGTTAAAATTGAAAAACTTAGATGAAAATTGGAGAGACAATCCGCCAAAAAGTAGCACGATTACATTAGGAACGGAATTTATTAAAACTAATAAGAAATTAGCTTTAAAAGTACCATGTGCTATTTTGCCAATGGCAAGTAATATTCTAATAAATCCTAGACATAAAGATATAGCCAAACTTAAAATTATTAAGGTTGCAGATTTGGATATTGATAGCCGTTTAGTCTTATCTACAGGTCTTTAATTTTTTATTCTTCTCCATTTCTTTTTCATTAAGGCTGCGTTTGCTTCCGAAAATGAGTCTTCACCATAATATAAATAATAATTCCCATTAGGTTTAATTGCTAAAAATGAAGAACAGTTTTTGTTTTTTTTAAAGATTATATTTTTAAAAAAACCTTTATCAAGAATCCAATCTTTTTGCTCATTTAGATAATAACTTTGGAAGAAAGTGGGAGAGAAAATTAAAAAACTTTCTACGTTATGTAATTCAGATAATTTGCTATTCTGGGATTTTATATTTTTAAGTACAGTAGCATAGTCACCTATTTTTTCAATTATACAGTTATCGCCAGACTGTAAATATTTTATAAATATAGTTTTACTAAAATCTATTTTATGTTTTGATTTTTCTTGAAGTTTTTCTTTAATTAATTTTAAGTCTTCGGTATCAAAATAGCCATAAAACTCCTCAATAGATTTCTTATAAGCACTATTATATGTGCTATTTATATTATTAACATACCTATTCTTATCAAGTTTATTTGTAGAATTATCATCCTTATTTTTTGATGAAGAACAGTTAAAGAAAATAAAAATGACTATTAAATAAACTAGAATATTTTTCATTTCAATTATTAAAATTAATTAGCGTAAATTCTTCTTCATATATACCTTCAATATAAATAATAAAAGTACACATAAAACAGCTAATCCGGTCATAATTGACCAAGTGTTATCGAAACCTAAGCGCTCTGCTAATTGCAAGCCAGCGTTATGGCCAAAAATACTTCCTATCGAAAATGCTATAGCATACATAGCCATAAACTCGCCTTGATTACCACGTTTTGCACGATCTAAAGCAAAACCATGAGCAAATGGGAACGCAATCATTTCTCCTATTGTCATTAATAACATTCCAATAATTAATATTCCAGACCAATGTGTAATATTTAGAACAATCAAGCTTAATCCAACTAAAAAGGCACCAAAAAGTATTAAGCTTACTTTCGTGTTTTTTGTGCGTTCTAACCATTTAATTAGAGGCATTTCAAAAAGAAAAATAAACAATCCATTACCACCAAGTAGTAATCCAATTTGTAATTCTGTTAATTCATGTGTTTCTCTGTAGTAAATAGGCATAACAGAAAAATATTGGAAGAACACTATAGCAAAAAGAATCATGGCCATAAAAAATATTAGAAAAGGAGTGTCTTTATAGGCAGACTCAGGTTTTTCGATTTTTATCTCATCTTGTATTTTTGCTTTTTTTGGATGTAATACAATAAGTAAAACAAGTGTAGCTAAGATACAAGTGATACCATCTACCCAAAATAAACCTGAGTAGTTAAGATGCATAATTATTAATCCACCAATAGCAGGTCCAGCAGAAAAACCTAGATTAATTGCTAAACGAATAAGTGTAACACTACGTGTTTTATTTTCTGATTTACTATAAGCACTCATAGCTACAAAAGATGCAGGTCTAAACATATCTGCCACACACATGGTGAAAAAAATACCTAAACAAAGCGATTTAAAGGTTGTGAGATATTGTAATCCAATAAAAAGAAAGCCAGTTGCTAGAAGGCTAAATACCATTATTTTGTAATAGCCAATACTATCTGTTAATTTGCCGCCAAGCCATGTGCCAACTAAAGAACCTAAACCAAAACAAGACATAATCCAACCTACATTACCCATTGAGATTTCTAAATCTTCGGTTAAGTATATTGATAAAAAAGGAATAACCATTGTACCTGCACGATTAATTAAAGTAATTAATGCAAGCCACCATATTTCTGTAGAGAGACCAGAAAAGGAATCGATGTAATTAGTGTAAAGTTTTTTCATGGTTTGTTTGGTTTGGTGTTATTTCATTCAAGTTGGATTTTTAAACATGGTTTTTAAATAAGTATGTTATTTAATGGCGATTATCGCCAAATAAAAAGTCCAACTGCAGAGTTGGACTTTTAATATTGTATAAATTGATATTTAAATCATCATAAAATATAATAAGCCCACATTGTATTTCTACAAGAGGTCTGTTGCTTAAAATATGTAATGACTGTATTCATTTTTAATTTTTGATAGTATAAAACTAAACAAAAAAATTTTAAGTTGTACTTTTGAAAAGAAAAAAGTCAATTTTATTATGAGAAAAATCATGTTACTTTCTTTTCTGTTTACAATGATTTTAGGTTGTGCACAAGATAAAAAACCGCTTTTGGGAGACACAGCATACCAAAAAGAACAGAATGCTAAATTTAAAGATGCTGCAACATCGCCTTTAACAGAAAAAGACAGAAAAACATTTAGTGCTCTAGAATTTTTTAAATTTGATTCTACTTACGTAGTTACCGCAAATTTTAAAAGAACTCCTAACGAAGCACCTTTCGAAATGCCCACGACTACAGAAAGAAAACCAATGTATGTTAAGTATGGAGAACTAACTTTTGTGCTAAAAAACAAAGCTTGTAAATTAAATATCTACCAAGATATTGAACTCGTAAAAAAAGAAGGCTTTAAAGACCATCTGTTTCTACCTTTTATAGACGAAACCAATGGCGAAGACAGTTATGGTGGTGGACGCTATTTAGATACTAGTTTACCAGAAGGCAGCACTATGGTTTTAAATTTTAATGAAGCTTATAATCCTTACTGTGCCTACAATCCAAGATATTCTTGTCCAGTAGTACCTCTTGAGAATTCTTTAGATTTAAGAATTGAAGCTGGTGTTAAGATGTTTACTAAACATTAAAGCGCCTAACAAGAGTATTAGACGCCATAATTATTTAGTCCCTAAAAACTAACTTAATTTTTAATAATACGTTTAGATAATTTTCCAATATCTGTTTGTATTTGCAATAAATACATACCTTGTTGTAGATTAGATATGTTTACTTTTTCAAACTGATTTTGTAATTGCATTACTATTTTTCCATTAATATCTATTAGAGTGATCGCTTTTATTTGAATATTATTAGGTGTTTTAATATTTATATAATCTGAAGTAGGAATTGGATAAATGTTAACTTCAGAAAGTGTTTCTGTTTCAACACCTAATGTTCCGTCAATTTCAAATAATTTCCTATCGTATAAAGACCAAGTGCCATCTGCATTTTGTACACGAATATGCAGATAATGGTCACCTTGAGCGATATTTCCAGGAGTTGGAATTACGAGGTTTTCATTTAAATCATCTCCAGAAACAGAAAGCGCTGAAGCATTCCCAAAACCAGGATCGATATCTATAAAATATTCGGCAGTTATTATAGAAGCTGAATTAGTTAAAGGAATATCTGATACTCTAAAAGTTTTATTATCATACATGCTCCAAGTATTATCACTGTTTTTAACACGTAAAAACATACGATGTGTACCAATAGGTAAACTTGTGGTTGGAATACTAAAGTTTTCATCTAAAGAAGCAACATCAGCAACATCTATAATTGTTCCATTGCCCAAACCAGGATCTGTGTTAAAATAATACTCAGCCTCCACAATATCTGACAGATTCGTAGTTGGCACATCCGAAACTCTAAAGGTTTTATGGTCGTACATACTCCATTTGTTGTTACTGTTTTTTACACGTAAAAACATTCTGTGTGTACCAATAGGTAAACTACTAGTAGGTATACTAAAGTTTTCATCTAAAGAGGCTACATCAGCAACATCAATGTTTGTATCATTACCTATGCCAGGATCTGTATTAAAATAGTATTCAGCCTCCACAATATCTGATAGATTTGTTGTTGGTACATCTGAAACTCTAAAGGTTTTGTAGTCGTACATACTCCATTTGTTGTTGCTGTTTTTTACACGTAAAAACATGCGATGTGTGCCAATAGGTAAGCTTGTTATTGGAATACTGAAATTTTCATTTAATAAATCCACATCAGCAACATCAATGTTTGTACCATTACCTATGCCAGGATCTGTATTAAAATAGTATTCAGCATCTGTAATATCTGCTAAATTAGTATCTGGCACATCTTGGATTCTAAAGGTTTTATAGTCATACATACTCCATTGGTTATTACTATTTTTCACACGTAAAAACAGACGATGTGTGCCAATAGGTAAACTGGTGGTTGGAATGCTAAAGGTTTCATTTAAAGAAGCTACATCTGCAACATCTATATTAGTCCCATTTCCCAAACCAGGATCTGTATTGAAATAATATTCGGCTTCAACAATATCGTCTAGATTTATTGTTGGAACATCGTAAATCCTGAAGGTCTTATAAGTGTACATAGTTGTTAAGCCAGTTACATTTACAACTCTCATAAATAATCTATGTGTTCCTTGAGATAATCCAGTAGTTGGAATATTAAAGTTTTGATTTAACAATTCTACATCTGGATCAATATCAATAGATACTCCATTTCCAATGCCAGGATCTGTATCAAAAAAATATTCTAAACTAGAAATGTCCGATTGAGCTAACGTTACACCAACACAAAAGCAGCCTATTAAAAAGGTATATAAAGCTTTCATAATTTTGATGTTTTTAGTTAGTTTTATTAGCGTTTGCCTTTAAGTTTACATTTAAGTTAGAACCTGCTGGAACCATATTATTACTTATTGTCATTTCGGTTAAATACGGTAATTCTGTTGGGTAACCTCTCATATCAAAATCGTAATAGCCATTATAAATACCAACATCATTTCCATCTGTTCCAGCATCATTTCCAGCAGAACTTGCGCCTAAATTATAGTCATTATCTGCAGCCCAATATGGATTGTTTGCAGGAATATTTGCAAAAAATGGATTTTGATTATCTAAATTACCTGTGCCATTTAAAGCTGTAATAGTTGGTGTTCCATAATGGTAGGTTAAAGAATTGTTGTGTATTATTGGGTTTCCTCCATTTTGGTCCACTTGAGTCATTGCGTTACTAGTAAATAGCCAAATATTATTTTGACATACCAGATTATTTGGTGCGAAAAATAAAGTATAAGCTGAAAATGCTTGATCTCCAATTATTACATTATTATTAAAAATTGTGGTATCATTAAAATATTGTAGTGCATTCTGTGCTAAATTTTGAATAAGGTTATTTGTAATAGTTATGTTTGTACTATTAGTAGGCGTTCCATTTAAGACTATTAGATTTCTAATAACATTACCTCTAAATGTAATATCTGCATTACCTCCAGAAGAAGCGTAAACACCACTTGAAATAAAGTTATCTTCTACTAACAAATCTGTAACACTATTTCCTGCTGAAATCGTACCAACAACATTAATTCCTGAAATTTTAACATTACTGGCACTCACAATAATATTTCCAGTAGTTGTTGATTCACCATTATTAAGTTCTGGTGCATAACCCATACCCAGAACAGTAACAGATTTGTTTATGGTTATGTTTCCATAAGAACCACTTGAAGGTTGTATTAGAATTGTATCTCCATTAGATGCTCCAGCAATTGCTGATGCAAATGTTGTATAGACTTGTGAAGGCGAATCGTCTATAAAAACATTTCGATCTACAATTAATGTGTTTTGTGCATTTGTAAAGCTTACAACAAGTAAGGCAATACCTAAAATAAATTTTTTCATGATAATTAAGTTTTTATGATTAATAAAATCAAAATTCTTAATTACTTGAGAGTTATACTATACGTAGAACGTCGTATATTTTTATTTTACCATAAAAATCCCAAGGAAAACAGCAAGAAAACCAACCACAAAACTTGCTACTGTATAGATAGCAAAACTTGTAAAATCACCAGCTTTTAAAAAAACTTGGTTCTCGTATGCAAATGTTGAAAACGTTGTAAAGCCTCCACAGAAACCAGTTGCTAAAAGCAACGTATGGCTTTGGGTTAGTGTATTGTGCTTTAAAGCTAAACCTAAAATAATACCAATAAGTAAACTTCCTATAATGTTGGCAGCAAAAGTCCCGTAAGGAATTCCGTTTTCTGCATTGTTTAGCCATCTACTAAGGATGTAGCGTAAAACACTTCCAAAACCTCCACCAATAAAAACAAGGAGTACGTTTTTCATATTTATTTTACTGCTATGTAAATTTCTGTTTTTAAATCTGCAGGATTGGGAGTATTAATTGGAGAATTAAGATAAGATTCTATATATGCACCATTTTCGTCTTGTTCTAATCCACTATCTGCAATAGCCTTCATCGTTTTGTCCCAAGCTTCTTTTAGATTATTGTAATCACCATTAAGTGTAGTTTTTACTGCCTTAAAAGGCTCTAGTTGTCCTGTTAAAATAGATTCTCCTGTAGTTATAACACGCGCAGTAGTTGGTATAGAACAAGAAAACATAATGGTATTATTTGCTTCATCCCATTTATGATATAAAATAAAAGGTGCTCCAGCCATTGTGATATTGTTATTTGTTGCATATGCTATAACCTCTTGAAGCATGGCTGCCATTTTGGGTTTAAACCCATCAAACGAAGTTGCTGCAGTGTTGTAAATATAAAAACCACCACTATGTTGTGTTGTTTCTTTGTCTACTACAATACTATATTTTTGCATATCTGAAATTACAATACTATCTAATTTCTCTAAACTACGTTCGTAATCTGGACCAATTTGTTTTTCCATTCCTCCCATAACTATATTGTAAGCTTTGAAATCGAATGGTAAATCTTTGCCTTCAATTGTCCAAGTTACATCTGTAGAGCCGTCATCGTTTGGTTTAAATGTCCATAAAACATAAGATTTTGGGTACTCTCCAATTTGCATAACTTGGTTTATAGATTTATTGGTATTGGTTTCAATGGTTTCCATTTTGCCAAAACCATTCTTGTCTTCCCAAGAATAACTAGCACCTTCTCCTTTTGTTAATTTTGGTAATGTTATTTTTATTTCTGGATCTTTTTCTACCCAAGAAGACCATGAAGCCCAATTTTTGTAATCATTTACGTTATTGTAAATAACAGCTGTTGGTGCATTAATTGTTCGCGTTCTGCTAACAGAAAAGGTATTGGGTTGGACAGCAATGTATATTGCTAAAGCTATAATAGCAATTAGTATGAGAAAGAAAATATATTTTAAGGCTTTCATAAGTATAAAATCAAGAAGAAGCTATCCAAATTTACAAAATTTAAACAATAACACGTTTTAATCAGTTGATTAAAATTTTTACTTAAAAATAAATTTTATAGCTGCAATAAGCCCAATAAAACTAATAAAAGCAATCAAAATCCAAATAGAGCCTTTATAGTATTGTCTATGCAACTTTAAGTCTTTTCTGTAAGTGTACACTAAAGCTGTAATGAAGGCAATAGCAAAACAAATGGCAAAAATTAATTGTCCTGTACTAAACATAGTAGTATTTTTATACAAAAATAATGAATACTTGCAGTAAAAACGATTTCAATTAAAGATTCCTGCTTTTATTATTATTAATTTAACTTTACGAATATATAATACAATTTACAATTACAAAACATATGAAAAATAAAATAGAAGCAGTAAAAGCATTTCATACAGCATTTAAAATTGGACATTTAGAATCTCCAAAAGCAAATTTAGGGCATTCTAAAAACACATTGCGCTATAATTTAATGAAAGAAGAAAATGAAGAATACCTTGAAGCTGCAAATGATAATGATTTAGTAGAGGTTGCAGATGCTCTAGGCGACATGCTTTATATTTTATGTGGTACTATTATAGAGCATGGTATGCAGGACAAAATTGAAGAAGTCTTTAACGAAATTCAACGCAGTAACATGAGTAAATTGGGCGAAGATGGGCAACCCATTTACAGAGAAGATGGTAAGGTTTTAAAAGGCCCAAACTATTTTAAACCAAATATTAAAGAGATAATAGAAAAGTAGTATTTGGCTAACAATAATCAGTGTTTCGTTTGCAGTGATTACTCGAATAAATAGAAATAAAAAAAAATCAGCCAAAGGCTGATTTTTATATCTATCTATCAAAAGTATATTATACCTTTACTCTCCAGCCAAAAGGATCGTCTGTTTTATTCGTTTGTATTTTTACAATTCTATTTTTAAGTTTTGTAGCATAAGCGTTATCTATCTCAGGAATTTCGTAATCTTCACCTCTAAACCCAAATCCAGAAATTGGAGAAATTACTGCTGCTGTTCCTGCTCCAAATATTTCTTTTAAACTGCCATTTTTAGCAGCTTCTACAAGTTCACTTACTTTTACTTTTCTTACTTCTGTATTTATGCCTTCCGCTTTTGCAATATCTAGAATACTCTTTCTTGTTACGCCATCAAGAATTCTCTCGCTAATTGGAGAGGTTAACAAGGTGTCGTTAATACGAACAAAAACATTCATAGCTCCAGCTTCTTCAATATATTCGTGAGATGTATCGTCTGTCCAAATTACCTGTTGGTAGCCTTTGTCTTTTGCCAATTGTGTTGGGTAAAACTGCCCAGCATAATTACCTCCAGCTTTTGCATAACCAACACCACCATTTGCAGAACGAGAATAGGTCTCTTCTATTAAAACTTTTACTTTTCCAGAAAAATAAGGACCAGAAGGAGCGCAAGCCAAAATAAATTTATAGGCATTTGAAGGCGAGGCATGAAATCCTTCACCAGTAGAAAAAACAAAAGGTCTAAGGTATAGAGAACTTCCTTCTTTGGTAGGAATCCAATCTTTCTCTAAGTCAAGAAGCGCTTTTAAACCTTCCATAAAATAATCTTCAGGAATTTCTGGAATAGCCAAACGTTTAGCAGAGATGTTAAGACGTTTTACATTTTCCATTGGTCTAAACAAAAACACATCATCATTACTATCTTTGTAAGCTTTCATACCTTCAAAAATAGATTGACCATAATGAAATATTTTTGCAGATGGCATTAAACTAATAGAAGCAAAAGGCTCTATTTTTGGCATTTGCCATTTGCCATCAATATAATCGCATGTTAACATGTGATCTGAAAACACTTGACCAAAAGCAAGATTGTTAAAATCTATACTTTCGATTTTAGAGGTGTTTACTTTAGTGATTTCTATTTGTTCTTTTGTTATGTTTCCCATGAAATTAATGCTTCATTATATTTTGCAAAAATACAAATTTAAGCGTTAAGAAATCTAAAATTCATCTTAAAATACTATCTTTGTTAAAAGATAAATATATTAATTATTAAACAAAAAACATGAAAAATTATATTCTAGTGTTGTTTATGGTTTTAAGCTTTATGGCTTGTAAAGAAGAGCAAAAAACAGAGATTGTTGAAACGACTGAAGAGATGGCTTTAAACTATAAATCTTTTGGTAAAGAAATTATTGCAGATGATGCTATCGCAGCAAAATCTATGGCAGAACATTATAAAGCAATGAAAGTTGGCGATAGTATAGACAGTAAAATGACTGCTAAAGTTGCCGAAGTTTGTCAAGCAAAAGGATGCTGGATGAAGTTAGATTTAGACAATGGAGAACAAGTAATGGTTAAGTTTAAAGATTACGGTTTTTTTATGCCTAAAAACATTGCAGGACAAGAAGTTATAATTAACGGAAAAGCATATGTAAATGAAGTTCCTGTAGAAGAGTTACGCCATTATGCAGAAGATGCAGGTAAAACAGCAGAAGAAATTGCAGCAATAACAGAATCTAAAAAAACATATTCTTTTGAAGCAGATGGTGTTTTATTAGTAGAAGAATAAACACATGAAATATTTAGTTTACATTTTTTGTTTCGCTTTTATCTTTAGTTGTAATTCTAAAGAAAAGAACGAAAATATTGAAGAGAACGTTGCAGGAAAGAAAGTGTACGTCATGTACCAACCTTCTGAAATGGCAACACTTATGAATGAAATGTATGCCGAAAATCTTAAAATTAAAAACGAAATACTTGCAGGAAATACACCTGAAGTATTTCCTACAGATTTTTTAAAAATTAACACAGCACAACTTTCAGATTTTAAAAAAAGAAATGCGAAATTTGAAGCTTTTTCAAAGCTTTACATTGTAGCAGAACAAGATGTTTTTAATTCAGAATCTGCAATGCCAGTTAAAGATCGTTTTAATAACGCAGTTGGTATTTGTATTTCTTGTCACCAAACAGAATGTACAGGACCAATACCAAGAATTAAGAAACTATTAATTAAATAGTTTTTTTTGAAACGTGAAATAATAATAACAAGCGATGGTTCTAAAACCATCCATATTCCAGAGTGGAACGAACAATACCATTCTACTCATGGTGCAATACAAGAAGCTAAGCATGTTTATTTAAAACATGGCTTAGCTTTTTTTTGTGCTTCTGAAGCTTATGTAAACCTCTCACAAATTTCTATTTTAGAAATTGGCTTTGGTACAGGTTTAAATGCCTTTTTAACAGCTATTGAAGCCCAAACACAAAACTTAAATTGTCATTATGTTGGAGTAGAAGGCTTTCCAGTTTCAAGAGAAGAATTAAAAGCATTAAACTATACCGAAGCATTAAAGCATCAAGAGTTATTTAATAAAATTCATATTTGTAATTGGGAAGAAAATACTTCAATTTCTAAAAATTTCCAGTTAAAAAAACAACAAAAACAGTTTTCTGAAATAGTAGCCGAAAACCAATTCGATGTTATTTATTTTGATGCTTTTGGACCACGAGTGCAACCAGAATTATGGACAGAAGCCATTTTTAAAAACATGTATAATGCTATGAAAATAGGTGGTATTTTAGTTACCTATTGTGCGCAAGGTCATGCCAGACGTGCAATGCTTTCGGTAGGATTTACAGTCACAAAAGTAGAAGGTCCACCAGGAAAAAGACACATGCTTAGAGCTGTAAAATCATGATGTGTTATTTCGATTGATTTCGAAGTATGAGGAATTGTATAGAGAATACATAAAGTTAAAACCTGAAAGTTCATTATTATTGTTAAATCCATTTTAAATATTTAACAAAGTAAATACTAAGTCGTATTTTTATAGAAAAAGAAATGCGAGTACTCATAACAGGCGCAACAGGATTAATAGGAAGTGAAATTGTAAAAAACTGTCATGCAAAAGGTATTGCAGTAAATTACTTAACAACCAGTAAGTCTAAAATCGAAAACAATTCTAATTATCAAGGTTTCTATTGGAATCCTTCTCAATCTAAAATAGATGTTAATTGCATAAAAGATGTAGATACTATAATACATTTAGTTGGTGCAAGTATTTCTAAACGTTGGACAAAAGCACACAAACAAGCTATAATAAATAGTAGATTAGAAACTACAGCTTTACTTCATGACACTGTAAAGAACAATTCTAATACCATAAAGCAAATTATCTCTGCAAGTGCTATTGGTTATTATCCAGATTCTCTCACGAATTACTATTCTGAGGACGAAAAAGAAATAAGCACATCTTTTCTTGGGCAAGTTGTAGAAGCTTGGGAGCAAGTTGTAGACACTTTTAAAACGCTAAATATTATAGTGTCTAAAGTTAGAATTGGTATAGTATTTTCTAATAAAGGAGGTGCTTTTCCAGAATTAGCGAAACCAATAAAATTTGGAGCTGGAGCAGTAATGGGAAGCGGAAAACAATGGATGTCTTGGGTGCACTTAAACGATTTAGCAGGAATTTTTATGCATGTTTTACAACATAATTTAGAAGGTATTTATAATGGTGTTGCTCCAAATCCAGCAACAAATAATACAATAACTAAAGTTATAGCAAAAAAAATGAAAAGACCTTTATTTTTACCAAATATTCCAAAGTTTGCAATGCAATTAGTTTTAGGCGAAATGCATATTATACTTTTTGAAAGCCAACGCGTAAGCTCTAAAAAAATTGAAGATTCTGGTTTTGAGTTTAAGTATGTTAATTTGGATGCAGCTTTGGAGGAGTTGGTGTAGGTTAGTTTCTTTTAAGTTCTGAGATATGAAAACGCTTCACTGTTGAATATCTTTTGTAAACGAAACTAGCTTTTTTTTACAAAGTAAAATATCCCCAAAACCAAAAAAGCCACATCTTTCGATATGGCTTTATAAAATTATATAGAAAAATCTAACTAGGCTTTCTTAGCAGTTACAGAGATTTTTAACTCTACATCATCTTTAATCATGTAGTCTCCTAATTTTGCAGGATCAACAAATTTTCCAGAGTTGTATTTAATATCCCATTCTGTTCTATCAATTGTAAAAACATCACTAGTAATAGTCATCATATCTTCATTCATACCAACTTTCACAGGAATAGTAATATTCTTTTTAATGCCTTTCATCATCAAGTTTCCACTTACGTTATCTCCTTCAACACTAGTAATTTCGAAAGAAGCATTTGGGAATTTTTCAACATCAAAAAAGTCATCAGCCTTTAAATGGCCTTCTAATTTTGCTTTTTGTTCAGCATCTTCAATATCTGTATTTGCTAGCGTAGCAATATCAAAAATAAAATTTCCACCAACTAATGCATTTCCTTTTGTCTCAATCACACCATTAGATAGGTTGATTGTTCCAGAGTGTCCACCAACAATTTTGTTAGCTTCCCACATGATCATAGATTCTTCAGCAATAGCTTTGTACTTTGCCTCAACAGCTACTTCTGCAACTTCTTTTGCTTCAGAAGTTTCCGCTTGTTTTTCGTTTTTACAACCAACTACAGCTAAACCTAAAGCTAATACTGTAAAGATATTTAATACTTGTTTTTTCATTTTAATTATTTTATTGGTTTGAGCAGCAAATGTAAATAAATATTACATGGAAAATACTTAAACTTTTCTTAAAAATTTAATAAAACTATTTCATTAGATTTTCTTTTAAAGGTATTGCAGCAAAAATTAAAAAAAAAGATAATGACATTTTGACATTTTTATAATAATGGCAGTACTTTTGCCAATTGAATTAGGTATTAAAAAAGTACACAAATGAGCAAAACAAAAGATACAAAAGAAGATATAGCAGAAGAACTAGTAGATGCTGCAACAGTCGAAGAAAATGCTGAAGTTGAAGCATTATCTGTTGAAGACAGTCTTAGACAAGAATTAGGACAAGAAAAAGATAAGTTTTTAAGATTGTTTGCCGAATTCGAAAATTATAAAAAAAGAACGTCTAAAGAACGCATCGAGTTATTTAAAACAGCGAGTAAAGATGTCATGGTGTCAATGTTACCTATTTTAGACGATTTTGAGCGTGCATTAATGCATATTGAAGATGATAAAGAAGCCGAAGAACTTAGAAAAGGTGTTGTTTTAATATATCAAAAATTACTTACTACCTTAAGTCAAAAAGGTTTAGCAGCTGTAGAAGTTAAAAAAGGAGACGTATTCGATTCTGAGATTCATCAAGCTATAACTCAAGTTCCTGCTCCAAGTAAAGACCTAAAAGGAAAAATTATTGATGTTGTAGAAAAAGGATATACGCTAGGCGATACAGTAATTCGTTTTCCTAAGGTAGTTATTGGACAATAAATTAAATACAGCTTTGCAAGCTAAAAGGCAAGAGTTGATAGCTTAAAACTAAATAAATAATATGGCAAAAAAAGATTATTACGACATACTTGGTGTTAGCAAAAATGCTACTACTGCCGAAATAAAAAAAGCTTACAGAAAAAAAGCAATTGAGTTTCATCCAGATAAAAATCCAGACGATGCTAATGCAGAAGCTAAATTTAAAGAAGCAGCAGAAGCCTACGAAATATTAAGCGACGAAAATAAAAAAGCACGTTATGACCAATTTGGACACCAAGCCTTCGAAGGAGGTGGTGGCTTTGGTGGTGGTGGAATGAATATGGACGATATATTCAGCCAATTTGGAGATATCTTTGGAGGCGGTTTTGGTGGAGGTGGTTTCTCTGGATTTGGAGGACAGCAACAACAACGTCGTGTAAAAGGTAGTAATTTACGTATTCGTGTAAAATTAACACTAGAAGAAATTGCTAATGGTGTTGAGAAAAAAATTAAAGTAAAACGTAAAGTTCAAGCAGAAGGAACAACCTATAAAAGTTGTAGCACATGTAATGGTTCTGGTCAAGTAACTAGAGTTACAAATACCATATTGGGTAGAATGCAAACGGCAAGTCCATGTCCTACGTGCTCTGGAGCAGGACAAACTATAGATAAAAAACCAGCAGGAGCAGATAGCCAAGGATTAATAGTAAGAGAAGAAGCTATTGCTGTAAAAATACCAGCAGGAGTTGTAGATGGTATGCAACTTAAGGTTTCTGGTAAAGGAAATGATGCACCAGGAAATGGAATTGCGGGAGACTTACTTGTTGCTATAGAAGAGCAAAATCATCCAACTTTACAACGTGAAGGTGATAATTTGCATTACGATTTGTATGTAAGTTTGCCAGATGCCATATTAGGCGCTTCTAAAGAAATAGATACAGTTACCGGAAAAGTACGTATTAAAATAGAAGCAGGTTTACAGTCTGGTAAAATTTTACGCTTACGCGGAAAAGGTATTCCTAGCATTAATGGTTATGGTAAAGGCGATTTATTGGTACATGTTAATGTATGGACACCAAAAACATTAAGCAAAGAACAAAAAGAGTTTTTTGAAAAAATGAAAGATGACGAACATTTTTCTCCCAAGCCAGAACATAGCGACAAGTCTTTTTTTGAGAAGGTAAAAGACATGTTTTCTTAACACTAGTAGAGCTTAAAATAAAAATCTGAAACACACTTTCAGATTTTTTTTATGTTAAAAAACTAACTTATTTAATCAAAAAAGCAATAGTTAAACAAAAAATAGTATATTTGATTTATCATTGGTTTGCGCCAATGGTAATTTTTCTTTTTCATAGCAATTTTTTCCCATCCTTTATTTGCGTAAAGGGTGGGTTTTGTTTTTAATAAGGTTTTGTTTTTATAAGTTCAAAACACAAACAAGAATGAAAAAGTAATTTTTAATCCATTAACGGTTGAAATCTCCTTTTAACTTTAATAGGCATTATTTCACCTAAACAGCGTTAAATTAAATCTAAACAGCAGCGCTTACATACTAACATTTTCTATATTTACACAACTAACAGATTCATCTATGAGTAAACTATTAGAAGCACAATCAGTTTCTAAAACATTTGGAGATTTTACAGCGCTTAACAACGTTTCTATTGCTGTAGAAAAAGGAAGCATATTTGGACTTCTTGGGCCTAATGGAGCAGGTAAAACTACTTTAATACGTATTATCAATCAAATAACAATGCCAGATACTGGTAAGGTGTTTTTAGATGGTGAACCTTTACAAAGACAACATATTCAAAATATTGGCTACTTACCAGAAGAACGTGGTTTATATAAAACCATGAAAGTTGGTGAACAAGCATTGTACCTAGCTCAATTAAAAGGTTTAGATAAAGCTGAAGCTAAAAAACGTTTATTAATGTGGTTCGAAAGGTTAGAAATTGGAGATTGGTGGAACAAAAAAATACAAGAGCTGTCCAAAGGAATGGCACAAAAAATTCAATTTGTAGTAACCGTTTTACATGAACCAAAATTATTGATTTTCGATGAGCCTTTTTCTGGTTTCGACCCAATAAATGCAGACATTATAAAGAACGAAATTTTAAGACTTCGAGAAGAAGGAGCAACTGTTATTTTTTCGACCCATAGAATGGAATCTGTAGAGGAACTTTGCGATCATATTGCATTAATTAATAAATCGAACAAGATTTTAGATGGTAACTTAAATGCTATTAAAAGGCAATATAAAACTAATACTTTCGAAGTAGGAATGAATACAGATAATATTCCAATGTTAGAACGTTTACTCTCAGAAAAATTCACAACCTCTCCAGCAGACTTTAAAACCTTAGACAATGGTTTAAAACTTAATATAAAGCTTTCAGAAAGCGAATCTGCAAATCAACTATTAAGTTATTTAACTTCAAAAGGAGAAGTGTCTCATTTTGTAGAATTAATACCAAGTGCAAGCGATATTTTTATTCAAGCAGTAAAGAATAATTAAAAACATGAATCATTTACCACTTATAATAAAACGCGAATACTTTACTAAAGTAAGAAATAAGGCCTTCATAATTATGACTTTTTTAAGTCCGTTAATAATGATTGCTCTATTTTCTGTAGTCGCTTATTTGTCTCAGTTAAACAATAATAAACAAAAAAACATTAGTGTTTTAGACTACACTAATGAAATTAAAACAGTATTTCAAGACACCAAAACTATAAAATATACAGTACTAGATAATCTTACTTTAGAACAAGCTAAAGCCATTGTAGAAGCACAAGAAAGTTACGGTTTGCTTTATATTAAAGACTTTAAACCAACTACTGGTTCAATGCCTATTGAAGCAAAAAAAAATGTTGATGTAGAGTTTTATTCTGCTGAAACCCCTTCTCTAGAAATTATAACAGGATTAGAAAATAAGATAGAACAGCGTTTAAAAGAATTGAATTTAAAAAGCAAAGGTGTTGATATAGCAACTCTAAAAAATGCAGAAACCAATATTACTATAAATCAAGAAAACTTTACAGGAGAAAAAACTTCTAAAGCCGATAGTTTAGTTAAGCTTATTTTTGGTGGAGCAGCTGGTTACCTATTATTTATGTTTATTATTATTTATGGTAATATGATTATGCGTTCTGTAATAGAAGAAAAAACCAGTAGAATAATAGAGGTTATTATTTCTTCAGTTAAACCAATACAGCTTATGTTAGGAAAAATTATTGGTACCACATTAGCTGGAATTACACAATTTGCAATTTGGATACTACTAGGAAGCATTCTTATGGTTATTGCATCTTTAATTTTCGATATTGATTTTACTCAAATAAATACGCCTCAACAAGACCTCATGACGCAAGCCATGCAAAATCCAGATTCGAATACAGATGCGCAATTATTTATAAGTGCGTTTTTTAATATGCCATTAGCCAACTTAATTATAGCATTTATTTTGTTTTTTATAAGTGGTTATTTATTATACAGTTCTTTATATGCTGCCATTGGTGCAGCTGTAGACAACGAAACAGATACCCAACAATTTATGCTGCCTATAATTATGCCTTTAATTTTGGCTGTTTATGTAGGAGGTTTTACAGTAGTTGGAGATCCTCATGGAACAGTTGCAACAATATTTTCTTTTGTTCCTTTTACATCTCCAGTGGTTATGCTTATGCGTATTCCGTTTGGTGTTCCTATCTGGCAACAAATACTTTCATTGTTAATTTTAATTGGTACATTTATATTTACAATATGGTTAGCCTCCAAGATCTACAGAGTTGGTATTTTAATGTATGGTAAAAAGCCAACTTATAAAGAACTTTTAAAATGGATTAGATATTAGTAAAATGCAAGAAACGGTAACAAATAAAATAGAAAAAGAATTAGAGAAAGTTGGCGAGGTTATTAGCGAGAGTAGTCTGTGGGAGAAATTTGTTGAATTATTAAATTACCCTCTTTATACTTTTACTAACGAAAATGATACAGTAACTGGAATTTTAAAAATAAAATACATTATACTAGTTATAGCTGTTTTAATGCTAACAACTTTTGTACTACGCTGGTTAAAGAAGTTGTTAACCAGCCATATGCCTATTGAGGATAGAGCAAAATTTACTACAGTATTTTCTTTTGCCAGATGGTTAATTTATATTATTGTTTTTTTAGTAGTATTAAGTTCTTTAGGTATTAATGTTACTGCTATTTTTGCCGCATCAGCAGCATTATTAATAGGTGTTGGTTTAGCATTACAAACATTATTTCAAGATATTATTTCTGGAATTTTTATTTTAGTAGACCAATCTGTGCATGTTGGAGATATTATAGAAATAGAAGGAAAAGTTGGTAGAGTAGAGGAAATAAAACTACGAACTACAAGAGCTGTTACAATAGATAATAAAGTACTAGTCATCCCAAACCATTTATATTTAACTAACAGTTTATATAATTGGACACAAAATGGTTCTTCAACACGAGAAACTATAGATGTAGGAGTAGCTTATGGAAGTGATGTAAGACTGGTTGAAAAATTATTAATCAAAGCAGCAAAATCTTCAAGTTTAGTATTTAAGCAACCTGAACCTCGTGTAATATTTACAGATTTTGGGGAAAGCTCGTTAAATTTTAGAGTCGCATTTACTATAGAAGATAGTTTTAATGCAAGATTTCCTAAAAGTGAAATACGCTTTGCAATAGATAAACTTTTTAGAGAAAATAACATTAGTATTCCATTTCCACAACGCGATGTTCATGTTATTCAAAAAGAGAATCAGGATATTCAATTAAAAATGTCTTCAAAGCAATCTTAATTCGAATAATTAATTTATGAAATACCAAACGGTTAAGTTCTTTCTTATATTTTTTTCTATTGTTGCATCAAAAAACACATTTGCTCAACTTAAAGATTTAGCGCGTTTGGAATATTCTTATATACCTAAAAGTAATTCCGAAGATAGTTTTAACCGATTTAGAGGTTTAGTAAATTATCCAATAAAAACATCAGAAGATTGTTACCTTATTGTTGGTGGAGAATATAGTAGAATAGCCTTTGATATTGAAGATAATTACCCATTTGATACCTCAAATTTAAACCGTTTACATGTTATAGATTTAAATGTTGGCTATACTTTTAAACTAAAAAGTGGTTGGCGTTTTGGCGCTAAAATTTCTCCCAGAATAGCATCAACGCTAAGGCATGAAATTACAGGAGATGATTTTTTAATAAATGGAGGTATTTATGCCATTAATGATAAAACAAAGTCTGAAACTATAAACAAACCGTATCGATTAATTTTAGGTCTTACTTATAATAGTACAATAGGTGTACCATTACCGTTACCATTTATAAGTTATTATAGACGTATAAACAACCAATGGTCTTATAATCTTGGAGTCCCAAAAACTAACGTAAAATATTTTTTTAGTGAACAAAGTATTTTGCAAACGTTTGTTGGTATCGATGGTTATTTTGCAAACATTCAAGATGGTATTGTTATTGAAGGAGGTAATCAAGCAGAAAGTATTTCGCTTTCTGTAGTAATCGCAGGATTAGGCTACGAATATTGTTTAACAAACCATTTAATATGGTATGCCTATACTGGTTATACAATAAATATGAATAATAGATTACGTGATGAGAATAGAGAAGAAGTTTATAAATTAGACAATGTAAACGCATTTTACTTAAGAACAGGAATTAAATTTAAAATATAATGCCAAAAATATTAGTAATAGAAGACGAAGCTGCAATTAGAAGAGTTTTAATAAAAATTCTATCTGAAGAAAATGATAAATACGAATTATTTGAAGCCGAAGACGGTTTGGCAGGAATCGAAAAAATAAAAAAAGAAGATTTCGATCTTGTGCTTTGCGATATAAAAATGCCAAAAATGGATGGTGTTGAAGTACTGGAAGCAACCAAAAAAATAAAACCAGAGATTCCTATGGTCATGATTTCTGGTCATGGTGACTTGGATACAGCAGTAAATACCATGCGTTTAGGTGCTTTTGATTATATTTCAAAACCACCAGATTTAAACCGTTTGCTAAATACAGTCAGAAATGCTTTAGATAGAAAAGAATTGGTTGTAGAAAATACTATTCTTAAAAAGAAAGTTAGCAAAAAGTACGAAATGGTTGGTGAAAGTGATGCTATTTCTCAAATTAAAGACATAATAGATAAAGTTGCACCAACAGATGCACGTGTATTAATTACAGGACCAAACGGAACAGGAAAAGAATTAGTTGCACACTGGTTACACGAAAAAAGCACACGTGCAAAAGGACCAATGATTGAAGTTAATTGTGCTGCAATACCAAGCGAATTAATAGAAAGCGAGTTGTTTGGTCATGTAAAAGGAGCTTTTACAAGTGCTGCAAAAGACAGAGCAGGCAAGTTTGAAGCAGCAAATGGAGGCACCATTTTTTTAGATGAAATTGGAGATATGAGCTTATCTGCACAAGCAAAAGTACTGCGTGCTTTGCAGGAAAGTAGAATTCAGCGAGTAGGCAGCGACAGAGATATAAAAGTAGATGTTCGTGTTGTAGCAGCAACTAACAAAAACTTAAAAAAGGAAATAGCAGACGGTAGATTTCGTGAAGACTTATACCATAGATTAGCTGTCATTCTTGTAAAAGTTCCTGCACTAAACGAAAGAAGAGACGATATTCCTTTGTTAATTAAACACTTTACTAAGAAGATATCAGGCGAACAAGGAACAATAGAAAAGAGTTTTTCGGCGAAAGCCATAAAATTATTACAAGAATACGATTGGACAGGAAACATTAGAGAACTGCGAAACGTAATCGAAAGATTAATAATTCTTGGTGGAGTAGAAGTAAGCGAGCAAGATGTTAAATTATTTGCAAGTAAATAATTATTAAATAACTAGAAGTTAAAGACCAAATTGTACTCCAAATCCAGTTTGAACGTCAGGAATATTAATAACAGTAAAATCTTGTTGAAGATAAAAACTTAAAGTTACTCCTTTTTTTGTGTAAGAATAAATTAGGGACCAGTAATCATTGTTTTTATACAAATTAGTTGCACCATGTCCCCAAGAATTAAAGGCTAAAGGATCTCTTATTGGAACAATATATTCAAGCTCTTCTTTTTTGTTTAAACTTGTTTGAATGTAAAAAATAACACCAAAACTATGCACATTTGCACTCTTAGTTCTTAAGCTGTACTCTAAAGCTGTTTCAGAATTTGCAATAAAATTATTAGTACCAAATTCCAGATTATCACTTTTAAAGTCAGCTAAAGCTTTCTTTAAAACACCTAAACTTGTACCAACATTAAAATTACTTCTATCGTTAATAACAAATGTTTTTAATGCATTTCCAGATAACCCAAAGTCTAATGAAGAGTTACTGCTAGATAAATTAATACCTAAATGTGCACCAAAGTTTACATAAAACCGTTTGTTTTTATTGCTTAAACTTTCAGGATAATAATAGTAGGCTGTTTCAAGTCCTGTTGCAAATAAGTTTCCGTTATCTACTTTTAAGCTATTTCCATTCCTATCAGTATATTCTATACCTGCTTGTTCTAATCCAAAAACTTTTCTATCAAACGGATCTTCGCCACCAGCAATATTACTATGAAAACTTTCTATAAATTGATCTCCTGTTAATAGTGTAAATGGAGCTTTTCCTTTTGTTAAAAGAAAGGCTCTAAAGCCTATTTGTAATTCATGTTTTTCTGCAAGTTTAAAATTTAAGTTTCCTCTTAAGCCTTTTATTACGCCATCGTTTTTGGTGCTAAAAGAGTCTTTTTCATAAGAGCGACCATCAAACCCTCTATGCGCTTGATCCCAATTATAAGTTCTGGCAATTGCTCTGTCAGCTTCACTTTTAGGAATGTAAACTTTTATGCCTGGAGACCATACATTTCCACTTTCTAAACTTAAAGAGAGTGTTTTGTTTTTTAAGGGTTTAGAATTAAAATAACCTTGTAATCTAGAAAAATAAACACCAAAAGTATGCGTAGATAGAATACTTGGTTTTGTAATATTTTCTTTTATAAAAGGCTCTGAACTCGTGTTTTCTTGAGAAAAACTAAAGAGACTCACAAACAAAAACAAAGAAAGAAAAAGCGATAGTTGTTTCATATTAAAAATTGAATGTGCTAAAGTATGAATTCTTCGTTATATTTAAACAATATTTAAAGCGCATGAAAAAAATTGAAATAAAAAATCATAAAATTATATCACAGATTAAGCTGTCTAACTTACCATCAAGAATAGATTTAGAAACAGGAGACTTAAACATTTTTATAACTTTGTTTTTTCACAATTAAATATTAGGGTAAGTTCTTGTGATTATTTACTTTTGTGACACTAAAATTTTATGGATTTCCTTCTCTACTGAAATGAATTCAGCATAAACGAGGAAATAAAAAATAAATCTATCTAAAGATGAATTTACACGAATATCAAGGAAAAGAATTATTAAGCAGCTTTGGCGTACGTATTCAACGTGGTATTGTTGCTCAAAACGCTGATGAGGCAGTTGCAGCAGCAAAGAAATTAACCGAAGATACTGGGACAGGTTGGCACGTAATAAAAGCACAGGTTCACGCTGGTGGTCGTGGAAAAGGTGGAGGTGTTAAACTTGCTAAAAATTTAGATGAGGTTAAAACTATTGCTGGTCAAATTATAGGAATGGATTTGGTAACACCTCAAACTTCAGCAGAAGGGAAACGTGTACACCAAGTACTAGTGGCAGAAGATGTATACTATCCAGGAGATTCTGAGCCTGAAGAGTATTACATGTCTGTTTTACTAAATAGAGGTACAGGACGTAACATGATTATGTATTCTACAGAAGGTGGAATGGATATAGAAACGGTTGCTGAAGAAACACCACATTTAATTTTTACAGAAGAAATAGATCCTGCAACAGGAATTTTACCGTTTCAAGCGCGTAAGATTGCTTTTAATCTAGGCTTGTCTGGTGCTGCATTTAAAGACATGACAAAATTTGTAACGTCTTTATATACAGCTTATGTAAAGTCTGATTCTTCTTTATTTGAGATTAATCCAGTGTTAAAAACAAGTGATGCTAAAATAATGGCTGTTGATGCTAAAGTAACTTTAGATGCCAACGCGTTATTTAGACATAAAGATTTAGCTGCATTACGCGATTTACGTGAAGAAAATGCAATAGAAGTTGAAGCAGGAGAGCAAGGATTAAACTATGTAGACCTAGACGGAAACGTGGGATGTATGGTAAATGGTGCTGGTTTAGCAATGGCAACAATGGATTTAATTAAACAAGCAGGTGGTGAACCAGCTAACTTTTTAGATGTTGGTGGTACTGCAGATGCTGCAAGAGTAGAAATTGCTTTCGAACTTATTTTAAGAGATCCAGCTGTAAAAGCTATTTTAATTAATATTTTTGGTGGTATTGTTCGTTGTGATCGTGTTGCTCAAGGTGTTATTGATGCTTATAAAAACATGGGTAACATTAGTGTTCCAATTATTGTACGTTTACAAGGAACCAATGCAGATATTGCTAAAGAATTAATAGATAATTCTGGATTAGATGTTATGAGTGCTACAGAATTTCAAGAAGCTGCAGATAAAGTACAAGCAGTTTTAGCATAAATGTAATTATGTTCTATTTCACACCAAGCGCAGTCTAAGTGTTTATAGAATTTCAACATAAAAAAAGAGCAACGTTAGTCGTTGCTCTTTTTGTTTTTAGGTTTATTATAGTTCTTTTTATTATCGTAAGGATTTGGCTTTACTTTTCTAGATAAATCTTGCTTAGTTGCTTCGCCTTTTTTTGGCATTGGACCACGAAGATGAATCACTAAACCATTTAAAAAATTACGCAAAATTTGGTCTCCACATTCTACATAGTTTGGGTGATCTTCACGTCTAAAAAAAGCACTCAATTCGCTTTTAGAAATTCTAAAATCTACTAGCATTAATATTTTAATAATATCATCGTCACGAAGTTTATGTGCTACACGTAGTTTTTTAAATATGTCGTTGTTTGTCATGGTAGTATTTTTTACTAGATTGTAAAATTACTCAATTTTATCTAAACAGTTTAGTGTTACTAATCATAATAAAAAACGATTTAGTATATCTATTAATATACTATTGAGGGCAATTAAACCTTGACTTTGTTGTTTTTTTAAACTAAATGTCGATTAACATACGATAAAAAACATTGAAACGCTTTTTTATCAATGCATTATGTGTAATAAATAAAATAAAAAAAGGAAACGATTATGATTGCTACTAAGAGAAAAGGACAAAGTTTTACTTACCGGTCAAAATGGGCTGATATTAAAGATAGCATTAAAGAAAAATGGGATGAGGATTACTTAATCACCGACTTTGATTATGGTGATGGGATGTATCGGGTATTACTTTCAAGCGGAACTGGTTGGTCCGGTCAAGCTTATCGTTGGGGAGAAACGTTCCCAGCTGAAAAAGTGAAGGAGCTTTGGGATAGAAAATATAGGATTACCAATGTTACCTATGATGGCTCTGACTGGATAGTAGTTATGAGTGGAGATACAGGTATTTCGGGTCAAAAGTATTTTTTAAAGACAGATTTTGCTGACTTTGAAAAAGCAATAAGTGAAGCATGGAAAGAAGGATACGACATTACTAAGGTGGCATTTGGAAATGACTTATACTTAGGTGTAATGTCCAAAGGTTTGGATTGGTCACAAAGTTGGTGGCATTGGACTGAGTTTCCTACAGATGAACTAATGAAAAATAAAAAAACGGATGGCAAAATCATTACAGATGTATTTGCATTTGGTAATAAAGTTTTTGCAATTGCCAGCGGGAATACAGGGTATACCAAACAACGATTTCACAAAAACAAAGACTTTGACTATCTAATCAAACTTCTAAAAAATCGATGGGATGAAGGATATACTTTGACAACGGTATCATATTATAAAGAAGAGTGGATATTTGTCGTTTCAAAATAATTTAAACTACTTTCTACACATAACAATGTATAAGCGGCATTAAAACGGCCGCTTATACTAAACGTTAATCGAACCACTCCAAAACGAATCGGTTAAAAATTCAATTTTTTAACATCTCTAATTTACCTTGAAAGCTTTTTATTTCATCTCGTAATTGTGCAGCAATAATAAAGTCTAAAGCCTTGGCTGCTTGTTCCATAAGTTTGCGTTTTTCGCGTATTTTCTTTTCTAATTCGCCTTTGGTTAAGTATTCGCTTTCTGGTTCTGCAGCACGAGCAGCTTCTAATTCGTAACTATAAGTACTAACAGAGTTCTTGCTTAGAGCACTATCTAAACTTTTATTTAAAGCCTTTGGGATGAGGTTGTTTTTAGTGTTATATGCAATTTGTTTTTCGCGTCTGTATTCAGTTTCATCAATTGTTTTTTGCATGCTATTAGTAATCTTGTCTGCATACATAATGGCTTTTCCGTTTAGGTTTCTTGCTGCACGACCAACGGTTTGCGTTAATGATCTAGCTGAACGTAAAAAACCTTCTTTATCGGCATCAAGTATAGCTACTAAAGAGACTTCAGGTAAATCTAAACCTTCACGTAGTAAGTTAACACCAACTAAAACATCGTAAATGCCTTTTCGTAAATCTTGCATAATTTGTACACGCTCTAAAGTATCTACATCACTATGTATGTAATTAACACGTACATTTATTCGGCTTAAATATTTAGTTAATTCTTCTGCCATGCGCTTGGTAAGTGTAGTAACTAATGTACGTTCGTCTTTTTCTACACGTTGTTGTATTTCTTCAATTAAATCATCTATCTGGTTTAAACTTGGTCTAACTTCTATAATTGGATCTAGTAAACCTGTTGGTCTAATTACTTGTTCTACGTATACGCCATCCGTTTTTTGTAACTCGTAATCTGCTGGAGTTGCACTAACATATAGCACTTGGTTTTGTAAGGCTTCAAATTCTTCAAATTTAAGTGGTCTGTTATCCATAGCAGCTGGCAATCTAAAACCATAATCTACAAGGTTAACTTTACGACTTCGGTCTCCTCCATACATGGCATGCACTTGCGAAATAGTTACGTGACTCTCGTCTACAATCATTAAGTAATCGTCTGGAAAATAATCTAATAAACAGAATGGTCTTGTGCCTGGTTGTCTGCCATCTAAATATCTTGAATAGTTCTCGATACCAGAACAATAGCCTAGTTCTCTAATCATTTCAAGGTCAAATTCTGTACGTTCCTTGAGTCTTTTAGCTTCTAAGTGTTTTCCTATTTCTTTAAAATAATCGTGTTGTTTTACTAAATCGTCTTGTATTTCTTTTATAGCACCTTGTAAAATATCTGGAGAGGTTACAAACATATTTGCAGGATAGATAGTTAGCCTCTCGTATTCTTCAATAACTTCGTTTGTTTGGATATCGAACTGTTCTATTAATTCGATTTCATCTCCAAAAAAATGTATTCTAAAGGCATTATCTGCATAACTTGGGAATATATCTACAGTATCACCTTTTATTCTAAAATTACCATGTTTAAAATCGGCTTCGGTACGTGAGTACAAACTTTGTACTAATTGGTGTAATAACTTTGTGCGTGAAATGTCTTGGTCGCGCTCTAAAGTCACCACATTTTTTTGAAACTCTACAGGATTTCCAATACCATACAAACACGATACAGATGCTATTACAATAACATCGCGACGACCAGATAAAAGCGAGGAGGTTGTACTTAAACGCATTTTCTCTATCTCTTCGTTAATAGACAAATCTTTTTCTATATAAACACCAGAAGTAGGTATATAAGCTTCTGGTTGGTAATAATCGTAGTAAGACACAAAATACTCTACAGCATTTTCAGGAAAAAACTGTTTAAACTCGCTATATAATTGTGCTGCTAAAGTTTTATTATGCGCTAAAACCAAGGTTGGTTTTTGTACTTTTTCTATAACATTGGCAACCGTAAACGTTTTACCAGAACCAGTAACACCAAGTAAGGTTTGATATTTTTCTTGAGCGTTTAAACCATTAACCAATTGTTTTATGGCTGTAGGTTGATCTCCTGTTGGACTGAATTCTGATTGTATTTTGAAACGCATGAAGCAAAATTACGGAATATCTTATTGATAATATTTTAATGAAGCGTTAAGGTTTGCAATTCCTTGTTTTTTTAGATTAAGTGCTGATGGCAAACTTGCAATAAATGTTAACTTTAAATTTATTTTTGTTTTAATGCGTAAAATAATTTACCTCACTAAAGAAAAGTGCCCTTTATATTGTTTGCCATTTGGGTGGTTTATAATAAACCAGTAGTCGTTTGTAGGAAGATTAAAACCATTTATAGTGCCATCCCAACCTTTTAAAGCTGTTGTTTTGCTTAGTAATTTACCATAACGATTAAAAATAAGAAGCTCTAAATTAGAATTAAAGTTTCTAGAACTACCAATAGGTTTCCAAACTTCGTTTATATTATCACCATTTGGTGTAAAATATTTTGGAAATCCTAAGATAGAGAATTCTATTTCAGCATTACCACAACCATTTTTATCACGAACATAAATAGTATAAAAGCCAGGTAAAAGGTTTGAAAATGTGTTTTGATTTTGGTAGTAACCAAAAGCATTATTTATAGCATACTCATAGTCGCCATCACCAGACACTGTAACTGTAGCTGTGTTGTTTGCAGTTAATTCTGTAACTTCAATATTGTCTATAGTTGGCGCGTTTGATGGTGTTACGATAATGTTTCGAGAATTAGAACAACCATTTGGTACAGATACTATTGCTGTGTAGGTTCCAATTTGGTTTGCATTTATAAATGGTGTTGTAATTCCTGTATCTGTACCATTTAAAAGCCATTGGTAACTGTAACTATGGAAGACATCGTTTAATACACCAGCTTGTAAAGTAATGGTTTCAGGAAAATTATTAAGACAATAGTTTTTAGTGTCATCTTCTTCAATTTCCGGACTGTCCAACACCGTTAAGTTTACAATTGTTATGGCATAACAATCTGCACCATTAGAAACTACTTTTGCGTATATGGTTTGTGTCTCTATTACTGTATTTTCAAAATTTAAGGTTAAAGAATTCGTATTAGTGAAAGCGTCTCCTTCATTTAAATAATAATTTACAGTAGCATTTACTGGCACTAAAGCTTGTATTTGAGTAGTAATTTCATTTAAATCAAAAATGGTAAAACCATCAATTTCATCAGTATCACAAGCGTTTAAGTTAAAACTTGGTAAGTTGTTGTTCGATATTTGTAATGTAATTTGTGAAATCGCAGTACAACTCGTTTGGGCGTTAATTATTAGCGCATAAACAATTTGATTTAACGAGGTGTTTTGAAAACTTTCTGGTGTACTAATTTCATTTTGTTGTTGAATCGCATTTTGTTGCGAGGTGTAAAAACCAAGTACAGATAAATTTGGGTTTCCTGCAGTTATGTTTTGATCTGCATTTATAAGATTAAACGTAGAAAAACCGTTTTGTCCAGTATTACAGTTGGTTAAAGAGGTATTGCTTGTTACTAGAGGTGGAAACTGCTCTACAACAACTTCTCCATAAGAAATACAACCATTGGCAAGTGTAACTTCTACATTATAAGTACCAGCATTGCCAACAGTTAAGATGGCATTTGTTTCTGTTGGTAGTTCTACGTTATTTCTAAACCATTTGTAATTTATGGCACCTGTTTGAGTGGCATTTAAAGTAGTTGTTTGGTTGTTGCATAAAGCGTTATCTGTAGCTTCTAATAAATTTGGACCTAAGTCTGTGGTTAATTTAAAACTTCCAGCTTCTAGAAAAACAGCGGAGTCGTATCTAAAATTTTGCTCGTCTGCAATTACTAATTTTACATGATAGGTGATGTTAGGAACTGTGTTTGCTGTAGCAGTTAAAATAGAAGTTTGACCGTTAAAGTTTATTGGTTGATAGCTAGAATCGTTCCAACTGCCAAAATAAGCTTCATTTATTGGATCGCAGGAGCCAGGAATACCAGAATGCACTGTGGTTACTTTAACAGGTGTTTGTGTTCCTGGAATAAGTGCAATATTTTCGTAATCTGTAGCTGGAGCTGAAGCAGGCTTAATTAAAAACCCGAATAAATCTGAATATTGGCAGGTGTTAGAGTTGCCTTCTTGGTATTCTTCTGAAGCAAAAAGATAACGAAAACTAATTTGGTTTGCAGGAGACACAAAATCGAATTCTAAAATGGTAGCATTAATAGTATTAGATTCGTTTAAAGCAGTTTCTAACTCTGCATCACCTGACCAGTTTGGCGCATTATCATCACTTAAACTCGTATTTGGTCCTGGAACATTTACTAATCTTCCTGTACTTAATACAATACCAGATTGAAACGGAAAAGTAGTTCCAGTAGCATCAAAAAAACCATAACTTTGGTCGCTACCTCCAAAATTTCCTCCTATTGTATTAGTCACTTGTATGTTAGATATACAATTACTATCTATTAAAATATCTTCTATAAGTTGCTGTGGAGTATACGACTGACTGTCTACTGTAACGTTTTGTGAGTTAACACAAATTACAGAAAAATACAGGAAAAATATTAAAGTTTTCTTTATCATAATAACAGCATGCAAAGATAAAGAAGAACTTTTTTAAAAAATGTATAAAAAGTGTTAAAGACGTGTTATAAACGTAAAGTAAAATGGCCTTTTAATTGAAAGGTTTCGCCTTCAAAAACAACATCTGCAACATACCAATAATCGTTTGCAGGCATTAGGTTACCATTGTAGCGACCATTCCATCCAATATCTGTATGTTTTAATACTGTTAAAAGCTTTCCGTAGCGATCAAAAACAGTAACAACAGTGCCTCCTAGTTGGCTAACTCCTGTTATGTGCCAAGTGTCGAAAAAGCCATCTCCATTTGGTGTTACAAACTGCGGAACATCTATAACAAAAACTTCTTGTGGAGGCGAAGGTTCACAACCATTAAGGTCTATTACTGTTATATAATGTACACCTATAGGTACATTGTAAAAAATGTTTGAGGTTTGAGGTTCGTTATCGTCTAACTGATACACATAGTCTCCCAGACCTTCGGCTTCAACAACAATAGTGTGTGGATCTTGAAAAGCTGGAGATACATCGAAACTTACTAAAGCCTGTTGTGAAGCACTTACACTAAAATTTGAAGTCGCAGTACAACCAAAAATAGATGTAATGGTTACAGAGTAATTACCAACTGAAACAATGTCTATTTCTGGAGTTGTTTCGCCTGTAGACCATAAATAGGTATCTGAAGATTCATTAGATAGAGCAGAAACAACCAAAGGTAAATTATCTAAACAAACCACTTGATCTTCAATATCTACTTCAGGTTTTCTATTGACGTAAACATTAAAGTTTCCACTAGTAAAGCAGCTTGTATTTATGTTTTCTATTCTTACATATAATACTTGTTCGTGTTGCGCATTGTATAATAAATCTGTAATAGCATTGGTGTTATTTAGTGCATCTGTTTCTGTTTCAAAATAACTCACTTGGTTAATTAATGGGTCTTGATTGTTGAGTATAACAGTAGTTTGTTGGGTTAAATCGAATACTAAAAAGCCATCAAAATCATCATCGCAAGCTTCTAAGTCTTGTAAATTTGAAGTAGGTAAAGCGTTTACTCTTAAATTAAAAAAACCAGTGCTAAAACAACCAGTAATGCTATCTTCTGCCCTTACAAAAATAGTATCGTTGTTAGTGGTGTAAGTATAATTCGTGTTTATAGCATTTTGAGACAATTCTGCATCTGCTAGATTAGAGTAGAACGAAAGTATAACGTTATTTTGTGTACCAATTAGAGCTGCAGTAGTATCGAATAAATTAATGCTGTTGTTTGTGTTTTCACAGATATCGTAAAATTCAATGTCTTCTATTGTAGGTGGAATATTTACTATTAAATCGAATGGAACCGCAGCACCACAATTTGAAATGGTATTATAAACTTCAATATAAACCGTTTGCGGATTTTCAATATTATTGTAAGCATCAGGTGTCGTTATTTGGTTTGTGCCTGATAATAGGTCGGTTTCATTGGCGTAAAAATTAATGATTGTATTTTCTTGTCTTATGGCTACAACATCTATTTCAACTTGTGTTAAATCGAAAATCATACTTCCATCTGTATCTGTATCGCATTGCGATAAGTCTGGAGCATTACCAATAATAGGCACCTGTATCACATTGTACTCAAAAGAGGCTACACTTTTACAAAATGTACCATTATCTACACTTATAAATAATTGTTGTGGGTTTTCTGTAGTTGTAAACGAATCGCCTTGAATGGCATTTGTTTGGCTTTCTGCATCTGCTAAATTTAAGTAGTAGGTTACCACTAAATTATCTGTACTATTTGCAATAACTTCTTGTGTAGTATCATTTAAACTGAAGGTTGCAAAACCATCGTTAGAATTATCGTCACACACATTAACATCTTGTGGAAGGTTATAAATAGGATCTGAGCCAACTTCTAATTCGAAACTAGATAAACCGAAACAAGAAGGGTCTGTGATGTTTTCTACACGAACGTATATGGTTTGAAACTGAGATGTATTATTGTAAATGGTGTTTTTATCGATGCTATTGGTATTGGTTAACGCATCATTTGGGTTTTCAAAATAAAAGACTTCTTTGCCTGTTTGTCCATTTAGAATTTCGGCATCCTTTTCTGCAAGTATAAAATCTGCTATTTGGTTACCATCATCTTCACAGAGAATAAAATTAGAAATTACAGGAAAAACTGGTAATGTATTTACTATAACATTTATTGTTGTTATGGCAAAGCAACCTGTTATACTGTTTTCCACTTTAGTATAAATAGTAGTGCTAGCAGTATTATAATTTGTACTATTTGTAATTTCATTTATACTATTATTTAGATCGTTTTCGGATAAATAATGAGAAAATATGGTCGTTGTATCTGTGTTTATTTCGTTGTTTTTAGACGTTAAATCTAGTATAGACATAGCGTCTTGGTCGTCGTCACAAATAATAAATCCTGAAACTGGATTTACCGAAGGCGCAGGAAGCACTTCAATCTGTAATGGTTTTACATCGAAACATCCAGTAACACCATTTGTAACTCTAACAAATACAGTAAAAGGATTTACAGTATTATCGTAAAAAGGAGGTAATGCGTTTATGTTAGCGTCTGCATCTGCTTCAAATTCGTAATAAGTAACAATTGGGTTTTCAATATCAACATTCACTACATTGTTAAATGTTGCTAGTTCAACAGAGGTTAAACTGTCGTCGTTTGTATCGCAGTAGGTTACAGGATCTTCGTTTAATATGGTTACAGAAGGATTAATAATAAGTTCAATTTCAGTTGTATTAGAACAGTCTAAATTTTCAATTAAAAGGTAAAGCATTTGAAAACTGTTTTGTACCAAGTACGGAGTAGTATCATCAATTGGATTGGTATTGTTGTTTAAATCGTCCTCAGTTTCGTAATAGGTTATGGTAATATCTTCTAAATTATTAGCAATTATAGTTGTTATAGCCATTAAATCAAAGGTGCCTTCATTATCGTCAGGTGCTTCGTCGCACACACCAAAATTTCTAATATTTGTTCCTGTTTCTAATATGTTTGTATGTAATTCTATAGGTACAATTTCAAAACACGAATTGTTATTATTTTCAATTCTTATATAAACAATTTGAAGATCTGGTATTGTATTTTCAAATTGAGTAGGATCTGGAATTGGGTTTTCATTATTTTGTGCTTCTTGTGCAGTTATGTGATAGGCAACAGTAACATTAGTTAAACCTTGAAGAACATCGTTAATTACACTTGTTAAATCAAAAACTTCTATGCCATTATCGTCTAACTCACAGGCATTTATTTGTTGTATTTCTTGGTTTACATTTGGACTATCTAACACCTGTAACGTTATATCTGTAAATGCAACACAGCCATTTGTAATATCTACAACTCTAATAAAAAGTTGCTCTGTTGTATTTGTTGGAGTGTAAGGCGATTCAATTGCATTAGCTCCTGTGTCTGCATCTACTTGAGAAAAGTGATAGGTTACACTGTAATTTAGATTGTTATTAGTTATCTCTGAATTGTAATCTGTAAGCATAACGTTTCCACCACCATTGCTACAAATATCTACATTTGAAGGTGCTGTTATGATTGGAAAAGGATTAACTATTAATTGTACTGTTGAAACATAAACACATCCAGTGTTGTTATCTATTGCACGAATATAAACGATTTGAGAATTGGAAACATTAATACTTGTAAAGCCACCTATACCGTCAATAGCATTTTGGTTTGTAATGTGATAAGTTACTGTATAGGTAGAAGCTGGTAAGTTAGCTTGAGCTTGTGTATCAAGCGTTGTAACATCAAAACTTTCTATGCCGTCGTTACTTGCATCGTCACATTGTGTAAAATGTGGAAGCTGAGGTGCAGTTTGTACAGAATTTAATATAATATTTATATCGTCCTCAAAACTGCAAGTTGTGCCATTTAAAGGCACAGTAATTACAACAGTATAGGCTCCAGAAGTTGTTGCTGTTAAAGTACTATTTGTTTCTCCATTTATAATGTTATTGTCTAAAAACCATTCGTAACTTGCTTGAGTGTTATTAGTTTCTGCATCTAAAACAACTGAAGCGTCACAGGTTGAAAAATCTTCACCTAAATCTACACTATTATTAAAACTATTTGCTTGAATAAAAACAGCAGAATCGAAGTTTCTATCAGTTTGGTCTGCAATAATTAGCTTAATGTTATATTCTACATTTGGTGTTATATTAGCCGAAGCTGACAAAATTGTTGTTCTTCCGTTAAAGTTAGTGTCACCAATGTTATAGCCTTCAAAAAAGCTTTCATTATCAGCATCGCAAAATCCAACAATTTCTTCGTGAATTGTACTAGTGTTCACAGGAATAGTAGTTCCAGGAATAACTGCAATGTTCTGGTAAGGCTGCGCAGTTCCTGCTTCTTTTATTAAAAAAGCAAAACCATCAGAATAATTACAAGGGTAATCTGCAAAATATTCTTCAGACGCTAGAATGTAATTGAAGTTAATACTACTTGTAGCTGTGGTAAAATTGAATTCAATAGAAGTAGCATTTAATGTGTTATTAATACCCAAAGCAGTTTCTAAATCTGGATCTGTTTGCCAACTGTCATCACCTTCGTTTAATGCATTTGTGTTTTGTGCATTTCCAGCAGACATTACATTTCCTGAAGAAAGAATAATACCGTTTGCAAAAGGAAAGTTTGAGGCTCCACTTTCAAAAAAGCCAAAACTAGAAAAGCCATTAACACTTCCGTTTACTGGACTAGAAATATTTGTTACTTCTACACAACCATCTATTAATGCGTTAATTAATTGCTCTGGTGATTGTGAATCATCAACAGTAATTTGTTGCGCTTGTGTAACACCAAATGCGAAAATAAATATTAATAATGTTATGTATTGGTGTCTCATTTTAGGGATGTAATGGTATCATGCCAGATTGATAACAATTAAAATCAGTTAAAAGGTATGAAAATAACGATAATTTGTTAATTCACCAATTTTTTAAATCAAATATGGTTTTATTTTAACGATTTAAATATACCCAACCAGAATAAGTACGATAATTTGCGTGATTTAGTTTTAAAACATAAAAATAAGTTCCTGTTGGTAACAGCTTTCCTTTATTGGTTCCATAATTAGAAATGCCATACCATTTTAAATTATCGTTTCCTTTAAATATAAGGTTACCATATCTGCTGTATATTAACAATTCGTGTTTTTGGAATATAGTATAAAGGCCTTGTATATTAAAATAATCATTATAACCATCACTGTTTGGTGAAAAGCCTTGTGGTATGTATGGTGGGCATTTTTCTGTATTAAGTAGAAATGTAAAAATATCATAGCAGCTTTTTTTTTCAGCTCTTACATAGATGGTTTGTGGCGTTGTTTGTGATTGGTAATTTTCTGGATTGAGAATACTATTGGTATTTTGCTCTAAATCTTCTAATGTTTCGTAAAAGCTGAAACTCAAAAAGCTTGTTTCATCTATTTCTAAAAGTATACTGTTTAAATTAAATAGCGCTGTACTAAACCCAATGTCGCATAATTCGAGGTTAGATAAATTACTAATTGTTGGTTCTGGAAATAAAATAACCTGTGTTTCATCGTGATTATTTGTTTCTAATATTTCTATTACTGTACTGTTTCCAAAGCCATCATCGTCTACAACAATATCAAGCAAAAAGATGTCTGGAATAATAGTAGGGATTTCTATAGAGATCGTTCCATTTTCACTACCATTAATTGGAATGTTATTCTCTGTTTCAGTTTGTCCAATTAATTGCCCTTCTGCATAAATTGCAATTGGTGTATTTATTGGTAAAGTATCTGTGCTATTTGTATTAAAAACGGTGTAATTAACTGTTATTGATCTTGTAGCACAACTACTATCTACAGTGTCTATAGTAATTGAAGCATCTGGTAGCTGACTATTTAAAACTGTGATTATATTGTTAATAATAATTAAATCTGCACTAAATATTCCAGTATCAGGGTTTATTGCTCCAGTTGTTAATTTAATTTCAACTTGTGTGTCTCCTATAGCAATATTGTTTTCTATATTATAAACATCTAAATCTGCATTAAAAAATGTAGTAGAATTTGTAAAAGTATTGGTGCCGTTAAAAGCATTATCAGCTAGATTTAATGGTGGATTGGAAATTATAGTTCCGTTAATAGATAAACTTTCTCCAAAATTTAAAGCATTATCGCCTTCCCAAGCTAAAAAACCAATTTTTGCATTGTCATTATCTAGTACATTTACATTTTCTAGTAAGATTATTTTTTCGGTAACATTTCTGTTAATAATTTCTAATCCTTGAAACAAGTTTACTTGATTTAGTGGTAAAGTGTTATTCTCAAAAATGACATATAAACTCCAGCCTGCAAAATTTGTTCGCCTGCTACAATGACCAGGATTATTGGCTAAAGTTTCAGTAATGTCTATATCTGAAAGGGTATATGTAGTATTGCCTTCTGCTAATATTTGGTTCGTTACATCTGCATAACAAGAGAAATAGTTTAAATCTCCAAAAAAAGGATCCGTAAAAATAGTATTGTAAGTGTTTTCAGCATTTATTTGTGTACCATTAAAAGACACTTCTGTATCTCCCAAACCAGATCCAGCCCAATACAAGTAAGCAGCAACTATTGTTGAATAACTATCTACATTAAGATTGGCTTGAGACGAAGGTAGAGTTTCACAAAAAGATTGTACAATATTATTTTCTGCCTGATTTAAGGTATTACCAATAGCTAAGTAATCGTAACGACCATTAAATTGTTGAAAAATTGAAATGTCTTGTGCTTTTACTCCAAAATGAAGAAAGAACATAAAAAGGATCAAGACTAAATTTCTATTTTGCATTCCAATTTTATAATATTATAAACTTACGAATTTTTTTAAAACCAAGATTGAACCCAAAACGCCTAAACTTTCGTTTAGGCGTTTTATTTTATCTTTTTAGTGTAAAATGCGCTCTTATGGTTTTCTTTTCATCAGTAGTTGGTTCTCTGTATTCTACTGTAAACCAGTAGTCGCTTGTTGGCATTGGGTTACCATTGTAGGTTCCATCCCACCCTGCGCCTGTTGGGCTTAATTGCTTTAAGAGTTTGCCATAACGATCAAATATATATATTAC
>NZ_JAQWGS010000006.1 GCF_029238095.1 Lacinutrix sp.
GAAGACTTTAGACGCAGTAGTAACAGACCAACAATTATGAATGTTCCTGCTAAAAGTAAAGTAGAACTTATAACTTTAATACAATTAGTTGGTACAGAAGGTAAATACACAACTACTTTTATAGTAAACGAAGTCGCACCTGCTATAGAAGTAGATAAATCTGAAACGCGATTAGACGTAAGGCTAGACGACGCCTTAAAAGACCAAAAAGCAACTATATTTGTTAGTAATGACTGTTCTATTTGCAAAGAAGCCAAACGAATTCTAGGTGAAAACAATATCGCGTTTACAGAATATAATATAGATGACAATGCAGCGGAATACCTGGAAGCAGTAGAAACTTTTCAAACCGATAAGAAACCCATTAAAACAACGCTACCGCTTTTAAAAATTAAAGATCAGTTTTATAAGAATATTAATTCTATTGAAGATTTTAATGGAATACTACGTAAGGTGTTTAATTAGAAGGTAAATTATAGAATTCGACAAAAAAAGCTATTAATTTTAGTTTACTTTCTATAGTATTAATCATTTTCTTGAACATATAAAGTTAAGATACAACTTATTTTAAACTTGGCTTTGCCAAAAAATTAGGTTAACTTCGTTTAACATCTGATAAAAAACATTAAAACGCTTTTTTATCATTGCGTTGTGCATAATGCCGGAAATCGCGCAAATCATTAAACTTTCATAAGGAAAAGCTAATCGTACAGTAAAATTCAAGAAAAATAAGATTGATTCAATTTAACATAGTACAAATTTAAATAGACTGCATTTCTATGAATCTAGCCAACAAATTTTCAAATGGTGATATACATAGATTTATATCTAATCGAATATGAGTAATAGTAATTTCATAAGTCATATATAAATAAATGAGAATTTGAGACTCAAATCAGAAGTGACATTTTAAAAAAATATTAGGTTATTTAGGGTATTTCAAATCTCAGTTGTTATATATATAAGCAGGGGAAAAATTATTAAAAACTCTTTATTTATAATTTAAAGCTAATCTTAATCAATCTAAAAACAATTATTATGAATTATAAAAATCACACTAGTTTATTTAAAAATCCTATTCGTAATAATTTTATTGGAGACTTCTTTTTAGGTCTACCGTTACGTGTCAGAGCGTTTACTATAGTTTTTGCAACCTTATTTTATATGGCAGAAGCACAGACCGTTGAAGCAAGACGAACAGGCTTTGCATGGATAAATACAGAGAACGTCACAGACACGAGTTTTGGATCAGGTTTTACAATGTACAGTGCAGCTTGGCCAATATTTAAAAACTATCCAGGTGCATTTAATTTTCAAACAGGGCTTGGAAGTTCTTGGCTAACGACGCAACGAACAGGTACCGAACCAGTAGATTTCTATACTACAATAGAAGGTGGATTAGGTTGGTGGGGCGATACTAGATTTGCTACAGAAACGCCAAAATTTATAATGGGTGGTGTCTCTCATAATTTCTTTGCTTGGGCAAACGGAACAGGAGCAGGGCAAAGTGACATGTTACCCAACGGACAACGCGATTGGAGCACACCAGGCGGAAAATATGGTGTTGCGCAATTATCAAACCGATTATTGTGGGCTCCAGATGGTTTAAATATGGCGCAAGGATTAAGCGGTGAATTATTAGGTTACGGTTACACTCCTTTACCAATTACCGATCCGATGACTGAAACCGCTGGAGTAAATATAGTAACAGGCAATCAATGTTGGACCTTATTTATGAATGCTACTAATTTTAAAGGGCCAATAAGTTTTTTCTTACCGACATTCTGGACAAAACCCGTATTAGAAAATCCATCTTTAGAAGGCTTGTATTTTGATACCAGACCTTCAGATCCAAACGTTGGTTTGGGTGTTGAGCAAGCCGATTTTCCTGCAATAATTTCTACAGATGCTAGTGGTAATCATTTCGCTAAAATTGAAAGAATACAGTTTCCTGAAAGCGGAAGTAATAATTCTTTTGTTATTAATCAAGTAACGGCATATTCTCAAAATGCTTTATGGAATGATATGAATGCTTGGTTTAGTGGTGGTGCAGCCGTGCAACCAGGAATTAATTCAACAGGTATCTTAAATCTCGATTTTGTTGATAATGGTGGTGCAATAGTTGGTGAAATTTCGCAAGTTGCACCAGATGATTTAAATCATGAAATTGATTTAACTTATATAGAAAACGTACAACAGTCTAATGATGTCATGGGCTTTGAGTTTGATCTCAATATCGTTGAAAAAAGTAATGGCATTTTTACGTTACCAGAATATTTTAGGTTAGATACAGACAACAAATGGCGTCCAATTGATGAAGCAGCAGTGCCAACTTCAACCAGTCTATTGACCACCAATGTACCAACCACACCAAGAAGTGAAATTCCCTACCTCACACCAATGGAACCAGATTGTCTATTTCAAGACCCAAGTGGTCCGTGGCAAAGTCCTGGTCCGACGGCAGGTCCTTTTACAGCAGATTTAGGCGATGGCACCACAGTAACCTATTATTGGTATCGGTTTATAGATCAGCCTGCTGTTATTCATGCCAATCTTCCTGAACCTATGCGTGCGGCTATGCAAGCTAGAGTAGAGTTAATTCATTCTAATTGGAGCCATACAGAGGACTATTTGGCGCCACCAACTGTCGGAAACTTAGCAACTCTAGACCCTAAAATCATTATTGATACACCTGCTGGTTTAGAGATTGGGTATGTGCCAATTGTAACGCGACAGCAACAAACACCATCTAAAGTGAGGGTTTTTATTTTAGCTGGACAGTCAAATATGCAAGGACAAGGAGCGGTTGTTGATCCAGAAAATGACCCAGGAGATTTAATCGATGTCATCCAAAATGACGTAAATGGTGATTGGTCTGATGTTGGATTAGCTGATAATTGGAATACCTTAAACAATGTCTATTTATATTATGAAGGAGATGAAGGCATCATTAAAGAAAACGTTACGGTTGGTCAAGGCGCAAATTCTAATGCTTTTGGGCCCGAATTAATGTTTGCACACCAACTCGACAAATTTTATGATGATCCTATTGTAATTATTAAAACAGCTTGGGGAGGAACGACTTTGGCAGAAGATTTTCGTCCACCTTCTGCTGGTGGAACAACAGGAGCATTCTACAATCAAATGATTCAAATTGTGCAAGATGTGACTCAAAATTTAAGTACAGAGTTTCCAGCTATTGGCATAACAGATTTCGAATTATCTGGTTTTGCATGGTTTCAAGGTTGGAATGATGGTGATAACACAGGATTTTTAAATGAATATGAAAGTAATTTAAATCACTTAGTCAATGATGTAAGAAATGATCTTGGAGTTGCTGAACTTCCATTTGTTATTGCAAGTTCTGGGCATGGAGGTTATACGCTTAGTAATGATCCTTGGGTGCAAGGTATTCAAAATGTAATTTCTGTAGCCCAAGAAACCGTTGGCTGTGATGATGACACCTATGGTGGTCATGTTGGTTTTGTAGATACTAAAACATTTTATCGCGATACTTCAGTGTCTCCGTACGATGGTATATTTCATTTTAATAATAATGCGCTCACCTTCTTAAATATTGGAAAATCAATGGGAGATGAGATGGTTAAATCTATTAATGAAATGGCTTTTTGTTATCAAGACTGTGGAGAAAATTTAGTTATTCCAGGAGTGGTGTCTATTGGAAACCGTGTTTGGAATGATCTCAATAGAGATGGCATTAACGATCCTGACGAACCTGGTATTGCAGGTGTGTCGGTTGTACTATGGAGTGATCCTGATGGTGATGGTAATCCGGATGTCTTTAGTGGAGTTGAAGTTACAGATAGCGACGGTTATTATCAGTTTTCAGGTTTAACACCTGGTAATTATCTACTTTTTGTTTGGAGTGTCGATAATTGGGAACTTGGCGAACCTTTGCATGGTTTTGTATCAACAAATGGTTTTGTTGCAAACGCTAATAACGATGTTGATGGTGATAATAATGGTTTTGGAGAGCCCTTTACAGATATTATGTCTGGCATTCTAACGTTAACTACAGATGGTGAACCTTTAAACGACGGAGACCCTTTTGATTGTAATTTTAATTATGATCCTGCTGGTAACAACTCTGTCGATTTCGGTTTCTTTGATCCTGATGTAATATTGGGTATTAATGATGTTAGTAAAACCGAAATTCAAATTTTTCCAAATCCAGTTATAAATCAATTAACTATTAAAGGCAATTTAAATCTATCCCAGATTAAAATATTTGATGTGATAGGAAGAATTCATCGAACAATAAACCCAATCAATGAGACAGAAACGATAAACATTTCGACATTGTCAAAAGGCATATATTTTATAAGTTTAATTGATGAAACGAACAATGCGTTGAAGGTTTATAAAATAATAAAGCAATAGTAAAGTTCATAATAGCTAATTCAGTTTTATTGTTAAATAAATAAACTAATACATTATATTAGAGATATTAAAACTAAGGTTTAATCCGAACTAAATAATAAACATCTGAACACTAAATTCAATGTAAAAAGCACTATGCACAACAAAGTACTGTGGTAAAAAACAAGTAAAATCTCATTAATTTTTCACTAGCGTACTTTTATATTCCCCATCATATATTAATCCTGATTTAGCTATTGCAAAAGCTTGTTTTAGTAACTTGTTACACACTGCTATTAAGGCTAGTTTTTTGCTCTTTCCTTTGGCTACAATTCGCTCGTATAAATCTCGACAAGCTTTATTATACTTACAGGCATTAAAACTGCACATAAATAACAAATTTCTCAACTTTTGATTTCCTATTTTACTTATTCGTGACCTCCCTTTTACACTACTTCCACTCTGTCTAATTACTGGTGTTAAGCCTGCGTAACTGCACAACTCACTTGCGCTATTAAAACGATCAAAACCACCTGTTAAAACAACTAACATAATAGCTGTTTTTGGTCCAATACCTGGAATGGTCTTTAAGCGTGTAAACAAATCTTGATGCGATTCTTTTACTAAAATCAAAAGCTTATCCTCTAAAAGTTGCATCTCTCTTTGGAGCTGTCTTAAACTACGTTTTAAAGAGGTTACAACTACTTTACTAGGATTGCCTAAAACTGACTCGCCATGTAGTTTGTTTTTTAGCATAGTAGTTTGTTTTGTATACATAGAAAGGGCTCTAACGATTTGAAGACACACGATCTCCTCTTTAGTATTGCCTTGCCATAGCTTTAGTTCTACCTGTTCTGCATAAGCACAAATGCGTTTTGAATCGCTCTTATCTGTCTTTACTTTTGATAAGCCCATTTGGATAAATCGTTTTACCTATAAAGGATTTTCTACTGATACTTTTATACCAGACTCTAACAAATGATATGCCAACTGATAATGATAATAACCTGTAGCCTCCATAACACAATGACTAGTATTATCTAAGAGTTTTGTAAACTTCTTAAAACCAAATTCAGTGTTTTTAAACTGATAATAATTGCCATCAGAATCGGTAACATCAAATACTAGTGCACTAATGTCAATTCCAAAATATTTAATATCTTTATTCATAAGAAAATGTTTTTTGAAAGGACATACTACGCGAGTTTCAACGACTTAAAAGCGAGGTCTAAAAGCCTCATAGAACTGTACGAAATCTGTGTAGTAAAGAGAGGGGATTTTCAATGTTGACGAAGTCTAATGCTTCTGCGTGTATATTAACCTTATTCCTCTCTTTTGTCTTTTCTGATTTATCCTTAAATTTAAGGAATTGTAAACTTAAGACGTGTATAGCCAATTGCTCGGTTCTCGCCTACTTGGAAATTCCTTCGGAATTTCCTCTGGTTCGTTTTCTTTTGCTACCTTAGTTGCTAGCCAACGCAACTGAACCATACACGAACACGTTAAACGAACCTCGTCAAAATCCAAACAAAAAAGCACAGTCGAAAAACTGTGCTTTTTGTTGTTTTAAACTTAGAACTATTTGTAAGTTTCTATTTTACGCTAAGAAATAACAAATAATATCCTGAGAATTGCAAAGACTAATAAACTTATATCTCGCGATTAGAGTCCAAACCTTCTAAATACTCTTTTACTGCTTTTCAAATTGTCCACCAAATGCACCATTTACTAAAAGATAGTCGTTACAGTGCGATAAGAACATTTTATAACGAATACCTATAAAATCGCGATTTTGAGTTTTTATTACTAAAGGTATTTTAAGTAACACTACTAAAGCTCAGACTTATAAACTACAATTAACTTAACTAATTACAATTTTGCAAAATAAAAAAATGGGAATTCAACTTTTAGTTACGTATTTTTACTGTTGTGAAAAAAGAAAAAAATATTATAATTATTGGATCTGGTATTGGTGGTATAGGTGCGGCAGCATTACTCTCTAAATCAGGTTACACTGTTACTGTTATTGAAAAAAATGACACATTAGGAGGTAGAGCAAACATTTTTAAAGCCGAAGGCTATACCTTTGACATGGGACCATCTTGGTATCTCATGCCAGATGTATTTAAACACTATTTCAATCTTCTTGGAGAAAAAGTTTCAGATCATCTTGATCTAGTAAAATTATCACCATCTTATCGTGTGTTCTTTGCAAATGACAAAGATATTCCTGTATTAGATATTCATTCGGATTTAGAAAAAGATTTACTACTTTTTGAAAAACTAGAACCAGGTATTACACCAAAATTAAGAGAATATTTAAAAAGATCTGGCGAACAATATGCTTTGGCTAAACATTATTTCATGTATAGAAATATTGGTATCTCTGCCGATTTTTTAAGTTGGAAACTAATAAAAAAAGGGATTCAACTCAATCCGTTCCAAACCATGCATACCTATTTAAACAAGTGGTTTAAGAGTGATCGCGTAAAAAAAATTCTTGAATATACACTTGTTTTTTTAGGCTCTGATCCAGCAAAAACACCAGCCCTTTACAATATCATGAATTTCATTGATTTTGATATGGGTGTCTATTATCCAAAAGGAGGCATTTATGAAATTATAAAAGCATTAATAACTATTAACAAAAAACATGGCACGAAATTTATAACAGAAACACCTGTTTCAAAAATATTAGTTGAGAATAAAAAAGTTTCAGGAGTTCTTTTAGAAAATGGCGAACAATTGCGTGCTGATATTGTTATTTCAAATGCAGACCTTTGGTTTACAGAAACGCAACTTTTAGAGAAAAAACACCAAACCTATCCCGAACGCTACTGGGAAAAAACTGTTTTGAGTCCGAGTGCCTTTATTATGTATCTTGGTTTAGATCGAGAATTAGACATCTTAAGTCATCACAATCTTAGGTTTGGTGAAGATTGGAAGCAAAATTTTAAAGAGTTATTTGATACACCTCAGCTTCCAGAAGACCCAAGTTATTATATTTGTAAGCCTACAGAAACAGATCCTAATTTATCACCAGAAGGTACAGATAATTTATTTGTTTTGGTTCCTATTCCTCCTGGATTAACACTTTCGGATACTGAAATGAAAGACTACAGAGAAAAGATTTATAACCTCATGAAAAAAGATCTTAAACTTCCAGAATTAGAAAGTTACGTTGTCTACGAACGTGCGTATTGGAGTGATGATTTTAGAAGAGATTATAATGACTATAAAGGCACAGCCTTAGGATTAGCGCATACATTAAAACAAACACTTTTAAGACCTTCTAACAAAAGTAAAAAAGTAAAAAATCTATTTTATGTGGGAGCTGGCACAAGTCCTGGCATTGGAATGCCTATTTGCTTAATATCTGCAGAATTGGTTTATAAACGAGTAGCTGGAATAAAAAATCCGCATCCACTTGAATCGCTTTAGTCATTATTATCGTAATGCATTAAAAAACAGATAAAAAAACAAAACAGTACCACCAATAATATTTATTAGCGGAAAATAGGTGTAATATTTAAATACCTTAGTACTGTTATAAAGACTTAATGCAACCACAACCACATATACAGTACCAAATAATACAGCAACAGTGCCCACGTAAATAGTGCCTATAATACTAGAAAGAAGATATGCTAACAAACAAAACCAAAGTGCTTTGCGATGACCTAGTTTTGTTGCAAGTGTTTCTACTCCAGAGGCTCTATCGGCTTTAATATCTGGAACTGCTGAATACGTTTGCATTGCCGAAGCCCAAATAAGACCTCCTAATACAGCAAGCCATTGTACTTTTGTATTTCCAGTAATTAAAAACCCAATAATACCAGGAGAAATATAAATAATAGACGAAAACAAAATATCTAAAGGTGGTTTTGATTTAGCTCTTATTGGTGGTGCCGAATAAAATAATCCCATAAATATAAAAACGACTATAGCACACAATGTATAAGTGCTAACAAAAAAAAAACAAGTAATAAATGGAAATGTTAAAAGACAAATTATCATCCAAAGCTTTTTGTGTTTTGCAGGACTAAGGATCTTTTCATAATTAGATTTCTTGTCATTAAGAATATCTGTTTCATAATCATAGATATCGTTCACTCCATAAATAAGCAAGTTTGCAGGAAAAGAAAAGAAAATTGAAAAAACAACTAAAAGTATCGTTGTTTCTGTGTCATAATTAAAAGGGTTTCCAGAAGATATCATCCCAACAAGAAAAGTACCCAAAACATACATCCAAAATCTTGGTCTTGAAATAGACAACAATTCTTTAATATTTAAATTCATTTCATTCCTCTCAAAAATAATTAACGCTAAGTAATTATTTTGTTTATGTTTAAAGTTAATTTTTTAAACAAAAATAAGCTTTTTTAATCAAGTTCCTAATTCTAAAATTAAAATTGGCACTCATTATATTGATTGTGTATAAAATAAAAATGTGTGCCTTTTTTATAAAGCTAGTCTCTACAGCACGCATTAATCCATACATTACTTACGTTAACATATAGCTATAATATTAAAACATGAATAAACAACTTTATCTTAAATATAAAAAGCACAGTCCTAAAACTGTGCTTTTTACTATTCTGTAGTTTAAATTATAAGCGTCTCTATGCTCCTAATTACAAATTAGTATAAAATTAAATTTCTCTTTTAGTGTCCCAACTTTCTAAATAGTCTTTTACTGCTTTTACAAATTGTCCACCAAGCGCACCATTAACAACACGATGATCGTAAGAGTGCGATAAGAACATTTTATAACGAATACCTATAAAATCTCCATCTGGTGTTTCGATAACTGCTGGTACTTTACGTATAGCGCCTAAAGCTAGTATACCAACTTGTGGCTGATTAATAATTGGTGTTCCCATAATACTACCAAACGTACCAACGTTAGTTACTGTATACGTTCCGCCTTGTATATCGTCGGGTTTTAACTTATTATCTCTTGCTCTTGATGCTAGATCGTTTACTTGCTTGGTCATACCAACAAGATTTAATTGATCGGCATTTTTAATAACAGGCACAATTAAATCGCCATTACCTAATGCGGCAGCCATACCAAGGTTTATGTTTTTCTTTTTAACAATAGTATCACCTTGAAGTGAGATATTCATCATTGGAAAATCGCGTAATGCTTTTGCAATGGCTTCCATAAAAATAGGTGTGAACGTTAAGTTTTCACCTTCACGTTTCATAAAACTATCTTTTACTTTCTTTCTCCAATTCCAGATATTAGTAACATCTGCTTCTATAAAACTTTGTACATGTGCACTAGTTTGCACACTTTCTACCATATGGTGCGCAATTAACTTACCCATTCTGGTCATTTCTATAATCTCATCAACTTCTCCTACATTAATTGGTGTTTCCTGCTTTTTAGTTTCTGTTTTAGTTGGAGCTTGCTTAGTTGAAGCAACAGGAGCTACTTCTACTTTAGCAGGTTGAGTTCCTCTTGTTGTTAAATACGCTTGCATATCTGCTTTAGTCACTCTTCCTTCTTTTCCTGTACCTGGAACAGCATCTAGCTCTGCTTGAGCTATACCTTCTGCTTTTGCCATGTTTTTTACTAATGGAGAATAAAAACGCTCTCCATTAGAACTTATTGGAGCTGTAGTTTCTTGGGCTGCAACAACAGTTTGTGCGACCTCAGCTGCTGCTTCTGGCGCTTTTTCTGCTACAATTGCTTCTGCTTTTGGAGCTTCAGCACTAGCATTACTTTCACCTTCTGTTTCAATAACAGCAATGGTTTGTCCAACTTGAACCACATCGTCAACATTAAAAAGTACTTCAACCAAAATACCATCAACTTCACTTGGCACTTCGCTATCGACTTTGTCTGTAGCAATTTCAAGTACTGCTTCATCTTGCTCAATAGTATCTCCAACCGCTTTTAACCACGAAGTAATTGTTGCTTCTGCAACGCTTTCTCCCATTTTCGGTAATTTTAGTTCAAATCTTGCCATATTAATAAAAAATGTGTCTTTTTGTATTTTTAGAATGCAAAATTAATAAAAAATAGCGTATTTGTCTGACTATTCCATATAATTTTGAATTCAGCTTTTAAAATAAACTGATATTTAAAAAGGTATCACTTCGCCTCTGCTTTTAGACGAAGAACTTCCGAGGATAAAATTAGCGTTTTTTGGAAGTATTTTAAACGATAAATTTTTATTTTTTTCTGAAGTTTCCATTTTCTGAATTATGGTTTGAAAACTTATAGTATTAGCATCGAAAATAATTTGAGTATTTTCTTTTATTTCTTCAGCATTTAAAACTTGAATTAAAGGCTTTGAAAGTTTAATTGCTAAAGCTTCATTTTTAGTTTTTGAAATCAGTGCATAATTCTCAAAATCTAATATTTCTGTTGATGTTTTATTCTCAAAGAGCCTGGCAGATTGTATTCCGAAGAATACTAACGCATCAAAAACCAAATTACTTTTAAAGTGTTTTTTATAAAAAATTTGCATGGCTCCATAAAATCGCTTTGCATAGGTTTTATCTTTTAAAGTGCTTTCACCTTTGTAATGTATTGCTGCTAATGCTCCATAATAATAACTCTGAAAACCAGCTTTTTTAATTTTATAACTTAAATCTATGTCTTCTCCATACATGAAATAATCTTCGTCAAAACCTTGGACTTGAGTGAATACTTCGCGTTTTAATAGCATAAAAGCACCTACAAAAACGTCTGCTTTTCCAATCTCGTTGTCTAGTAAATGATTTGCGTAGTAGTGTTTAGAGTTTCCTAAAGCCTTTTGTATGGCTATTTTTGTTATTGGAACATTCCGCTTACTTTCTGGCAAAAAACAACCACTACCATCTATTAACTTACAACCTACAATACCTAGATTATTTTGTTTTTCGGCAAAAGCCAGAAGTGTTTTAAAAGTATCTTCTGCAATAACAGTATCTGGATTTAATATGCAAACATATTCGCCTTTAGCCAGTTTTACTCCTATATTATTACCTTTAGAGAAACCTAAATTTTCTTTGTTTTCAATGCGTTTTATGTTGGGAAATTTTTCTTTAACCATTTTGCAACTGTCGTCTTGAGAGTTGTTATCTACCACAATAATTTCAGCATCTAAGGTTTGAATAGCTGCTTCAACGCTTTGCAAACACAACTCTAAAAAGTAGTGCACATTGTAATTTAGAATAATAACTGAAAGTCGCAAAATGTTGTTATTGTTTTAATGAGGCTTCAAAAGGAATACGATTTAAAATACTACGTCCCAAAGTTATTTCATCGGCATATTCAAGCTCATCTCCTACTGATATTCCTCTTGCTATTGTTGATGTTTTTATTTCTAATCCATGTAATTGCTTGAAGATGTAGAAATTTGTAGTATCGCCTTCCATTGTAGGACTTAATGCAAAAATAAGCTCAACAATAGTTCCTGTTTTTACTTTTTCTACTAAACTCACAATGTTTAAATCGTGAGGTCCAATACCTTCTATAGGATTAATTTTTCCGCCTAATACGTGATACAGACCTTTATGAGACGCTGTGTTTTCTATTGCCATAACATCTCTAACATCTTCAACTACACAAATAATATCCTTTTTTCTTAACGGATTTGCGCAGATTTCGCATACATCTACATCGCTAATATTATGGCAAGACTTACAGAATTTTAAATGGTCTCGCATATTAGTTAAAGACTGAGCTAAGCCAGTAACTTGTTCTTTTGGTTGCTTTAATAAGTGCAATGCTAAACGCAATGCTGTGCGCTTACCAATACCTGGTAATTGTGAGATTTCGTTAACCGCATTTTCTAAAAGTTTAGAAGAGAATTCCATAGATGCGAATTTAATGCTTTTGCTACAAATTCACGAATTTTTTATTATTATAAATGCTTTAGTTTTAAACACTAATTTGATAGACTTTCTTTTAAGTTTAATCGATAACTTATAACATTAAATTCTCATATCTCTAGGTACTTTTAACTTTTTGCGTATTTTCGATTTTAGAAAATAATTTACATGTCATCTATTCAAATATTATTACTTATTGCTGCCTATTTTGGCGTGCTTATTTTAATCTCCTATTTTACTGGTAAGGAAGATACTAATGCTGCTTTCTTTAAAGCAAACAAATCTGCACCTTGGTATTTAGTTGCTTTTGGCATGATTGGCGCATCGCTCTCTGGTGTTACGTTTATCTCTGTTCCTGGATTAATTGATGGTCAGCAATTTGCTTATATGCAAGGTGTTTTAGGCTTTTTTGTTGGTTATTTGGTAGTTTTACTCGTTTTAATTCCATTATACTATAAGTTAAATGTTACTTCTATTTATCAATATTTAGAAGAACGCTTTGGAATTGTAAGCTACAAAACTGGTGCTTTTTTCTTTTTGCTTTCAAGAGTTACAGGTGCCTCTTTTAGATTATACCTAGTTGCACTTGCAATGCAATATATTGTTTTTGAAAGTTTAGGCGTTCCATTTTGGGTAACTGTGGTAATCTCCATTTTATTGATATGGTTGTACACCAATAAAGGTGGCATAAAAACTATTATTTGGACAGACACATTGCAAACCATTGCCATGTTAACTTCTGTAATTGTGGCTATAGTTTTAATTTTAAATAAGTTAGATTGGACATTAGCTGAAACGTTTACCAAAGAAACGTTTAAAAACAAGAGTCAGATTTTCTTTTTCGATGATGTTAATAGTAAAATATATTTCTGGAAGTATTTTATTGGAGGTATCTTTATTACTATCGCTATGACAGGTTTAGACCAAGATATGATGCAAAAAAACCTGACATGCAAAAATTCTAAAGAGTCTAAAAAGAACATGTTTTCTATGTCTATTTTACTTGTTATTGTAAACCTAGTTTTTTTAACACTTGGTGCTTTATTGTTTATCTACGCTGAAGAATTTGGAGTTAAAATTCCTGTTTTAAATGAAGTTACTAGAACGGATTTATTATTTCCAGAGATAGCAATGAATCAAGGTTTGGGAAAAGGCTTAGCGATTACTTTTATTATTGGACTTATTGCTGCTGCTTACAGCAGTGCAGATAGTGCTTTAACGTCTTTAACAACTTCTTTTTCAGTAGATTTTTTAAACATAGAAAAAAAGCCTTTAGAACAACAAAAGCCGTTACGTAAAAAAGTACACATCATTGTTTCTTTTGTACTAATAGTTGTTGTCGTTATTTTCAACTCTTTAGAAGGCAGTGTGGTAAGTAACCTCTTTAAGTTTGCAACGTTTACTTATGGTCCTTTACTTGGATTGTTTGCTTTTGGAATATTAACAAATAGAAGAATTATAGATAAATTGGCATGGGTAATAGGGCTTTTATCTATTACTCTAACCTATTTAATTACAATTATTCCAGAAACTTTTCCAAATAGTTTTATTGGTCAATATGCATTTCATTGGGAAATTTTACTATTAAATGGCTTGATTACTTTTATAGGTTTACTAATAATATCTAAGAAAAAAGAAAAAAATTAGTAAGATTACTCATTCATACTTATTTTTTGTAGGTTTTCTTGAATACTACACATGTAAAATATTGCTTAAAAAAGCGTCTCAAAATAAGATTTAATACTGATTTGTTGACAATAAAACCAAAGTACAAGCTACTTCAAAATCAATATTATTTTCTGTTAGCAAGCCATAAAACTCAGGATTTTCTGTTCCTGGATTAAAAATAACGCGTTTTGGGTTTAATGCTATAATATAGTCGTAATACTGTTCTTGCCTTTCAGGATTTAAGTATAATGTAACGGTATCTATATTTTTGTATTGTTTTAATTCTGTATCTATTGTAATACCTGCTTCATCTCCTTCACGCATACCAAAAGCTACGGTTTCGTGATTGTAGTTTGTTAGTTTTCTAATAGCCATGTTAGAATAGCGTTCTGGCTTTGTAGAAGCACCAATTACTAAAGTTTTTTTATTCATATCCATTATTTTGTTAATTCTGAAAAAGCAAAAAATCATCAGCCTTTTTTAGTGTTAAAAAAAATGTTAACATTTATGCAAAGAGTAACAGATTATAAAATTAGTCGTCTTTAAAGTATTACCAATATAACCACATCAATCAATAAATCAATCAAATGAAAAAAAACAATCCTAATTTGTTTGTTACTAGTCTCATCACTAGTACAAGCGCAATCTTCAAACAAAGACACCTCCACAGTTAAGACTGGAATTATTACTAGAACTATTTTAGACGAAACCTTACCTTATGTAAATATAGTTATTCGCGATTTAAACGATAAAATAATTACAGGCAGTATTACTAAAGATGATGGTTCTTTTTACATGGACAATATACCAAAAGGCACCACTAAAGTTAGTAAAGTTAGTATTGAGTACTTAGGATATAAAACAGTTAGCAGAGAGATTACTATAGACAAAGAGACCACTACAATAGATTTTGGTATAATAAAAATTTACGAATCTGCCACTAGCTTAGAAGAAGTGGAACTTGTAGGAGAAATTTCTACAATTCAGCAAAAAGTAGACCGAAAAATAATTACTGTGGGCAAAGACTTAACAACCTCTGGTCCTACAGCTAGTGATATCATGAACAATCTTCCTGTCGTAAGTGTCGATTCGCAATCTGGAGCCATTAGTTTGCGTGGTAATGCAAATGTACGTGGTTATGGTTGATGGAAAACTATCTAATGTACCTGCTGCGCAATTATTAAAACAAATTCCATCTACTTCTATCAAAAGTATTGAATTAATTACAAATCCCTCAGCTAAATATAATCCTGAAGGCATGAGTGGTATTATAAATATAATTCTAAAAAAGAATATTAAGATAGGTTTTAATGGTAATATTAATTTAGGATTAAACTATCAAGACAACCCAAAGTTTGATTGGCTTTGGTTTTTTGGCTATGTTAAAGTCTGTTAAAGTTTGATTATCAATGTAATAAAATCAAAAACAGATCGTCTATATAGAAACATTATACAGTTAACGAATCTATTTATTTAAATTAGTCCTCTGTTAAAACGTTCGTAAACACGTTAAGTTTATATGGTTAATAGCAAAAAAAAATCTCAGTGTTGACGCATTGGGATTTTTTAGTTAAATCAATCTACTTATTAGCTTTTAATAAATAAAATGACGCAGAATTAATTAATTTAACAAAACAGTTATATTTGTATTATTAATTATACCTTTTCTTTGAAAAATACATTCCTTTTTAGTTGCCTTTTTTTTGTTTTGTATTTTACATCAAAAGCTCAGTCTGTAAATACATCATACTTGTGTTTAGCAAATGGTGATATTGTATTGGCAGATTTTTCAAATTGCTCTACCACTGTTGTCGCTAGCTACTTTACTGGTCTTCACGATATTTCTCAAGGAGATACAGACGACACACTGTATGGCATCATTGAGAATAATCTTTATTTAGTTAATATTAATACCGGATTTGTAAATCCGTTAGGTAGTTTAACTGCAATTGGATTTAATGGATCGCTTGAGATAAACTCATTAGTTAAAGAAAGTACTGGAATACTTTTGGGAGTTAATACAGACTCTCCAGGAGAATTATTTAGAATTAATGTAGCTAACATGACAGCTACATACCTAGGAAACGTTGGTTATGGAAGCGCAGGAGATTTAACTTTTTTTGAAGGTGAATTATACCTTAGCGCAAACCAAAACAGGCTTATTCGAGTAGATATAAACACACCATCTAATTCTGTTCTTGTTGGAACTATATCTGGCGCCAACGGCTTTTCGAGTGTCTTCGGTGTGGTTACGATTATTACACAGAATCCATGTAGTACAAACCCAACCTACGAACTTATAGCTACAGGAGGAAATGATACTGCTATTTTAGATGAAACAAATGCTCAAAGCACCTTAAATTGTACTAATATAACATCTTCTAGTATTTATGGTGCCTCAGAGGTGGCATCAGATATTATTTGTTCTATTAGTTTAGAATTAGAAGAAGATGTCACACAAAATACTGCTCCTACATATTGTGATGTTGCAGTTACTCAACTTAATGCTATTCCAGATCCTATAAATCCTTTGGGAAGCTACTCTTATCTATGGACAGAACAAGGTTCTTCAGTTCCATTAGGAAATAATGCGTCTTTACCTATAAACATTAATTCTACAACAACCTATGTTTGTTTAATAACAGATTCTGGAAGAGTTGCTCCAGATAACGTAGCGACTGCAACTATTACGGTAACAATAAATCAACCTCCAACACAACCAACTCTAGAATGCTGGGAAACAGCAACCCTAAACACTATAACTTGTATTTGGGAAGTTTCTGGAACACAACCTACAGCTCCTACTAATCTGGAATGTTGGGAAATGGCTAATTTTAATACGACTTCATGTAGTTGGGAAATCTCTGGAACACAACCAACTCAGCCAAGCATAGAATGCTGGGAAACAACGACTTTTAATACGACGACTTGTAGTTGGGTAACTATTGGTACACAACCTGCACAACCTAACATAGAATGTTGGGAAACTGCAGTATTTAATAACATAACCTGTAACTGGGAAATTACTGGTATTCAACCTAATGCTCCAACTAATTTAGAATGTTGGGAAACCACCTCATTTAATAATACAACTTGTACTTGGGATATTATTGGAACACAGCCAACTCAACCAACAATTGAATGTTGGGAAACTGCGACTTTTAATACGACGACTTGTAGTTGGGAGGTTTCTGGAACACAACCTACTGCGCCAATAAATCTAGAATGTTGGGAAATTGCAACTTTTAATAACACATTATGTTCTTGGGAAATTAATGGAACACAGTCAATACAGCCAAGTATTGAATGTTGGGAAACTACAGTTTTTAACTCCATTACTTGTAATTGGGAAACCTCAGGCACACAACCAACTGCTCCTACTAACTTAGACTGTTGGGAAACTGCTGCTTTTAACACAACAACATGTAGTTGGGAGGTTTCTGGAACACAACCTACTGCTCCAACAAATCTAGAGTGTTGGCAAGTAGCAACCTTTAACAATACTTCTTGTACCTGGGAAATTACTGGCATACAACCTATTGATACAAGGAATGTATCTATTGTACTTTGTGAAGGTGAAACACTTACGCTAGATGCCAATTCAAATATTCAAAATCCAACTTACCAATGGAATACCAACCAACAAAGTGCAACTATTGCTATTGAGAATCCTGGTATTTACACAGTTCAAGCTACTGATGGTTGCTATGTAGAAATAACAAATTTTACAGTCACATTATATAAAAATCCAATAATTGCAAATATAGTCTCGTATAACAGCTCCATCATTGTATCTCTTGAAAATCAAAGTGAATATCAATATTCTTTAGATGGTGTAGTGTACCAAAACAGTCCTGTTTTTACAAACATACCAAATGGTGTATATACTGTATATGTGAGGTCTTATTTATGTAATTTTATTATTACTCAAGAGCATTTACATTTTTATATACCACAATTTTTTACACCAAATGGAGATGGTGTTAACGACTACTTTGCTATTAACAACCTAGAATATTACAATAACACTCAAGTTATTATTTTTAATCGCTACGGTAAATTATTATTCTCTGCCAAAAACAGAAGTGTAAAATGGGATGGCACCTTAAAAGGGAAAAAACTACCTTCATCAGACTATTGGTATTTAATAACAATAGATGGTAAAGAATTTAAAGGACATTTTACTTTAAAACGATAAACTTTGACATCCTTAAAACAAAAAATCCCAATGCGTTAACATTGGGATTTTTATTATTTGATTCCTATTAATAGAAATTTAATTACCATTTAATAATCACACTTCCCCAAGTAAAACCACTACCAAAAGCAGCTAAAACAACATGATCACCTGTTTTTATTTTACCTTCCTCCCAAGCTTCAGTTAAGGCAATAGGAATAGAAGCTGCGGTTGTGTTTCCATAACGCATAATATTATTGTAAACTTGGTTGTCTGTTAATCTAAATTTTTTCTGAATAAATTGAGCAATACGTAAATTCGCTTGATGTGGAATTAACATATCAATCTGACTTTTATCAAGATTATTTTTAGTTAATCCTTCCATAATCACTTCACTAAAACGAACGACTGCATTTTTAAAAACAAAAGTACCATTCATGTATGGAAAGAAACTTTCGTCGTTAGGATCGTTATCTGCTAAAATATCATTCACCCAACGTTTTCCCATACCTGGAGCCACAACCACTAATTCTTCGGCATGCTCACCTTGAGAATGTAAATGTGTAGACAATATGCCTTTTGTAGTATCTTCTTCTCTTGTTAAAATAGCTGCTCCTGCTCCATCACCAAAAATAACTGTAACTCCACGACCTCGTGTTGTTTTATCCAAACCGTGAGAATGCAATTCACTCCCAATAACAAGAATATTTTTATACATTCCTGTTTTAATAAAATTATCTGCAACAGAGATAGCGTAAACAAATCCAGAACATTGATTTCTAACATCTAAAGCGCCAACGGTTTTAATATCTAAAGCATGTTGTACTTGTACTCCAGGTCCAGGAAAATACATGTCTGGACTTAAGGTTGCAAAAATTATAAAATCGATATCGTTCTTATCTATTCCTGCTCGTTCTATAGCTTGTTTGGCAGCTTTTACTCCCATAGTTGCTGTAGTGTCTCCAGAACCTTTTTTTACCCAACGACGTTCTTTAATACCTGTACGTTCTGTAATCCATTCATCATTTGTATCCATCATTTTAGATAGATCATCGTTAGTCACTACATTATCTGGCACATATTTGCCAAGTCCTATTATTTTTGAATTATACATTGAAAATATTTTGTTTTTTCTTCCAATATTTATGCTGAACTCGTTTCAGGAAGTCGGAAGTCTAATTTCTTTGCTAATTTAAGTGTTTCAGTAATATAGAATCTAGCATTTAACTTTAATTAATTATGCATGCATAG
>NZ_JAQWGS010000007.1 GCF_029238095.1 Lacinutrix sp.
GAAAACTCAAATGAAAATTGTTTTTTAGAAGGGCTATGGGTATCAAGGTTTGAAGACTTATTACCACAACTAGGGCAAAAGTTTTCATTTCCAGTTAAGCTGTAACCACATGATGCGCAAAACCCCATTACAACTATATATTATTGTCTTGAAGCTTTTCCCAAGCTCAAGCCATTGTCCATTAGTGTTTTTGCAGATTTATCTTTAATTTGAACCTTTACCCCGTAGGTATTTTCAAACAAATCCTCTACATCACCAACTTTCATTGTGCCTTTGATTTTAACATCATCCTTTGATGTTGTGTCAATTTTTTTTGTTGTTTTTTTATTAAGTGCAGCCAATGTTAAATCTCCATCAGCAATCATATTTCCTTTGTAAAAAACTAAAGAAAGATTAAATGAGGATTTAAAATCCTTTGAAATAGTTTTTAATTTTTTGTTTGGCGCAATTGAAAATTCTGCGTTATTGAAATGATCTTTTATTGAATCAAATAGTCCCATGAGTTTTTTATCTATTAAAAAAATCAGCAGATTTTGTAAATCTGCTGATTAATGAATGAATTATAATTTCCCTGCTTGAGTTAGGGTCATGCTATTGTCTGCTAATTTTGTGTCATCAGCATTAGATATTTGAGCTTTAATACCAAATGTTTCCTTAAAATAACGCTCCACATTTTCTACACGACTTCTTGCTCCAAGTTCCAACTCTCCACCAGCATCATCGGTTTTTGATAATTCACTAATTTTTGTTTTTTCGTCTGCAAATTGATTGCCTTTGTAAAGACGAATGTTACAATTAAACTCTTCACTAAATTGTCTTTTAATACTTTTTACAGTACTTGCTTTTGTTACTCTAATTGTTGCCATAATTAATATTATAAATTTTGCTTACTCCTTTTTTTAGTTGTTTTTCAGCTTATTCCAACTGTTTTTAAATTATTTTACATGATCAATAATGTATGCTAGTAATTCTGCATACCGGTCTTTCAGTTCGATGTAAATTCCATATTCTAAAACCAAATCTTTCTTTTTTGACATAGAAATGTTTTCGCTTTCTTGCAAATTAAATTGGGTTTTTATTGCTTCGTACATTGCTTTTGTTTTTCCAGTATTACTCTTTACCCAAATTTTCATTCCCAATGCTTTGTACGTCTTCATACCAAAGTGGAATATTTTCAAGTAAACTTAGTAAATAGTTTTTACATTTCATAATTATGCTGATATCAGCTTTTGTTTTAAATATTCATGTCTTCTTTTATGAACTTTATTGCACTTGTTTTTTCTTCCATTTTTATTAAATTTAAAAGGTTAAAATTAATAAAAACTATATACTAGAGTTTTATACTAAACAGTCCACTTTGGTTTGACGGATTACAACCTACGCCTTCTACTGTGTATTTTGTATAATCTCTAGCCATAATATTTTGTCTATTTTTTTGTTTTAAAATTTATTCAATTGTGCATTCATAAGTGTCTTTTATGTTGGAAGCAACTTCAGAAAAATTAATAACTCCTTTGCCTGGCAACAATATCAAAGAGGCAAATCCTGGTTCGCCAGAATTAATAGCTTCAATCAAATTATTTAAACGAACAAAAACTAAATCGCTCAATTTAAATTCATTTTCAACTTCTAATGCTGCTTTTAAGTGCCATTTACCATACTTTATAGTTACATCACCTTCGCTTTTTAAATTACAATAGGCATAAGGTATGGTTATAGTATCTCCGGATTCTGTTTTAACAGAACAAGAGCCCACATAATCTATTAAATAATAGTTTGGCATAATAGCTGGTTTATAGATGCCATTATCCAAATCAGTTTCGTCTTCGTCTACTGTAAACTCTCCAAAGCGTTTATTGATAACTAGTTCATTATCTACCTTTACTTTTATAATATTATCTACATCCCAACTAAATTCTTCATTATCCCAATCTTGATACATGGAACCTAATACTTCAATTTCTAATTTCTTCATTTATTCTTCTATTGTTAAACCTGCATTATCTAATACCTGTCTTATAGGATAAGCCGCACCATCATAAATATTATTTGCCACTAACAATAGTGTTACATATTCATTTTTAGCGATTAAATTATCTTGAGCACAAATTTGCATTAGAATTTGAATGAATCTTGATTTTTGTGCATTATCAAGATGCGTACCTAGATAATTGATAGCGTTTACTAGTAGAGTATTATGTCTACCCATTTTAGAATACATCTGAGACATTGTATCTACGTGATCCCAAATATCACGAACTTCTATGCCTTGTTCGTCATATTCATCAAAAGCGACTTGCATCCAGTTTAATTCGCCTTCAATAACTTCTCCATCTGCCAGCATGGTGTGTCTTATTACAAATGCTAAAGCATGTGGCAATTTCCAATTTGGGGAACCTTCTATGATATCGTCTTCAGTTGTGTTCTCTACTGGAGCTTCTTCACTTTCATTGGTAGTCTCATCACCTACGGTAGTGATTACATAGCCCAACGTTCCTGCATGTAGCAAGAAATTAGATAAATTTTCTTTTCCCCATTGGTTACAAACGGCTATTTCTGTACCATCAGATAATGTTATTGGTTCTTTTACGTAATAATTTCGCTCGTTCTTTGCGTCAATTTCGTTTAGTGCTTTACAAACGCCTTTTCCGCCTTGTAAATCGTCAAACCAAGTTTCTAAAAATGCTTGATAAGTGCCTTCGAAACTACTAGCGTGATGTTCAACAATTTTTTGAACTAATCGCGCCTTGTTTAAATTTGAACCTACGCCTTCTACTGTGTATTTTGTATAATCTTTTGCCATTTTATTTTATTAATTATTGTTTTTTAGTTTATCGTTTAGCAGATCTTTAAAATTATGTTGTGATAAAGAATTTACTAAGGTTTTTATTTCTGATTTGAATATACTCTCTAAGTCTGTCTTGTTTGTAAATGAAAAGTTATTAATCAAATAGCTGCAAAAAGACTTAGAGGTGCTTTTATTAAACTTTAGCTTATTATTTTTATCTCGACATTTATCCAGTGTCTCTTCTCCAAAAATAGTCCTAAGTATTCCTATAGAATCCTTTGTTCCTCCCACTGCATTATGATACTCTTCTTTGCCAGCTTCTTTAATTAAACCTGTCTTGTAAACCACATCAGCAAAATATAATTTGAACTTACCCTTATCGGTTTTGTTCTGCTCAAATTGAAATCCAATTCTAAAATCAATTGGTTTTTTACTATTAAAAATCTTAGGATTAGGATTTTGTAAACTAGCAGTGGTAAACACTTCTAATAAAAAGCCTCCATTATTTCCCGTGTCTGTTAAAAATCTTACCTCAAATGGTTCGTTTGGGTGTGCCTTTTCTACGAAATTTCTTAATTCATCTGCTACAGCTTCAAAATGCAAGCGTAGTCCGTACTTTTTTAAAATCGTATTACGCCCTAAACTTTCATTTATCTTATCCGTAGATATGCTCTCGTCTCTAATTATTACTTGGTAGGGAGTGCTTTGATTCTCACCTAAAAATTGACTTAGAAGATAGTCTCGATAGTCATCAAATATTTTATTACCCGAAGACACGGGCATACTCGTGACAATATGCCAATAGGATATGGTCCTCCAGAGATTCTTTTCTTCTCTGTTATGATCCCACATATTTTTTTGCTTTTCATCGCTGACGGCAGGTACCAAGAAAAGATACTGCCATTTTACCTTTTCTCCAGCATTAAATTCTTGTTCTATTTCAGCTTTATTTCTGATTAAATAAAACTGAGTTTGCGACAACTTGGTGTTTTTAGCTATATCACTATATTTCTCTTCTACTTTTTTGGGATTTACTGCTATAAAATGTTCGTTCGCTTTTATTTTATTCTCTATATGAATGAAGTGATGAGTCTCACACATCTTATAAGACACTAAAATGTCCGTGTTATGCCTCTCACAATGCACTTCTGCATCCGTAATGTTAAGAATGTTATCTGGGTTTGCTACTTTCTCTATAAAGTTAAGTAGCATCTTTTCTGATGCATTAAATGCCCAACTAATACACTCGCTATGAAATCGCTCCAAATTATGGTGAGCCACAGATTCAAAAAAATTCAGGTCTTTTAATTTGGACATATTTTGCAACTATTATTTAGCGGAATATGATAAGCCTTCACTCTGCACTAGAAAATTGAATAAATCCTATATTATGCAATTGGCAAAGTCTTTGGTTATTAATAATTTGTATGATGATTTTTCTTATTTTCACAAAAATATATTTTAAATTTTGTAATATTGATTCATAATTGATTCATAATTGATTCATAATACAAAACTTTTGATAGATATTTTAAAAAAAAGAATTGAGGGAAAAATTGGAAAACCAGTCAAAACTCGAGGCGATTGTGAATTGGTTTCGAATGCTGTTTTAGAAACGCTAGACATAGATATTAGTTACAGTACCATTAAACGATTGTATGGCTTAGCTCCTTACACCAAACCAAACAGCAAAACCACAAACACCTTAGCTCAATTTGTAGGGTATAAAAACTATGCTCATTTTTCTCAAAACTATCGATATAAGGATAAAATTGATCTATCTCAACTCACTTACAAAGCCGTTTCAATTGGAAATGAACAAGCGATCCTAGAGTTGATTATAGAAACTAAAAAAAGTTCTGAAAATTTTATAAGGTTTATTGTCTTACTTACAAGAGAGTTATTTCACAACAAAAACTATAGGTTATTGGATGAAATATTTAAATTAAAAGCATTAAACTTTAATAGCTTTTCGTATACAGAAGTCTTATACTTGGGAAACTCCATCGGCCTCTTACTTCGAAAACAAGCGGAAATCGACCCTATATTGCTGAACAATACAAATTTTCTGAGCTGTGTCTATTTAACTTTTGTAGATTACTCTAATCTTAATGGATTTTATGGGGAATGGACCGAAATCATTAACGTAAATCAACCTAAAAAAGAGATTGCCTTATTTACAGGTTCATTACTTGAGTTTAGGAATTTTTTAAATAATAAAAAGCTTAAAGAACTGGATGAAGATTTAATTTATAATAAAGAATTACACCCTATTTTATGCAGTCGTTTGTTAGCCTCAAAACTATTGGTTAATGACAACGGTAATTCGATAAATACATCCCAAATTTTAGATAGTTATTTTGAAGTACACTCAAAAAAATCAAGTTTAGTAGATTATTCTTATGAGTTGTTTACAACAGCCATTTTAACCAAAAATTATGTGCTAATGAAATATCTTATTGAAAAAACTAATTTGAATACAACTATTGAATTTTACTATCAAAAATCCCATTTAAACTCCTATTATTTAATGTCTATTTTTTATTTTAAATATACACAAAACAGCGTAGAAGAAAAGAGACACAATCGTCTATTTAGTATAAATGATTGCATGTATAGTTATGAAGATTTTATCACAATCTTATATCATATTTATGTGTTTGGATCGACTAAGATAGGTTCAAAAAAAGACCGCATAAAAAAGGAATATATCCAATTAAGCAAACAATTAAACTACCCCTACTTTTCAGAAAGCTATTTGCTGAATTATTTTGATTAAATCCACCTAAAAATAATTCGACTTCACTCCACTATTCTGCACATTAGAACCCGCAACCTTTTATGGCTGTGGGTTTTTTATTTTATATAAATCCTCACCAAAATAGTTCGACTTCACTCCCTTTGGCTCCAAAATTATTTTTAAAAATTATAAGTGTTTATAATTAGTAACTCTCAAATTTTTTCCAGTTGTATGCTTGCTTTCTAAATACTTTGTGCTAAATATTTTTACAAAATAAATAGTTGCATTTTTCTGTTAGAATCCAAAAGTTAATCTTTGGTTAGTGATTCATTTGAGTTTAATATCTTAATTTTAATTATGGCTTTATTAACTTGTTGCATTACCAAATATCCGATAATAGCAGAAGTAAGCCACTCAATGACTGAAAAAGTAGATTCTTCAACTACCATTTTGTCTGACCAAAAACCCCAAAGATTCATAATTCCTTTTTCCTCAAAAAATAATAGAACTAATTCAACTGAAATAAGTCCAAGCACCCAACCAATTCCAAAATTTAAAAATTCCTTGGAAATATGTTTAAAAAAAGTTTTCATAATGTGTAGTTTATATAATTATATTTAAATGAATTTGTATGATTTTTGTGTTCATTAACTTGAACTGAAAATATTGGTTTAACAACGTATTTAGGCATAGAGGCTAGGGTGAAACAGATTAAAGATGAATGTCGAAATTTACATATTAAATATCAAAATTAAGACAAGAAAAATATTCAATTTTTCACACATTTTCTGTATTGCATTACTCCAAAAACAAATTATTATTCCTGGAAATAATTTATTAATCCTATTATTACAAATAATAAAACATAGATTGAAAAAACGATTATTACCCATTTCAATCCTGAATTTTTGTACAGATAATTTACTAGTTTATCTACTACACTATACCTATTTTCTATACCCAACTTATTTTTTACAACTTTAGATAAATTTAGCCAAGCTAAAGATAAAAGTAACTTGTTTTTATTTTCCTCATCGTCATCCCAAAAAGCTACCTTATTTAACCGGTAGTTGTTTTTAGCTAATTCTAAAACTTCTTTTAAAAGTTTTGGATTTGTTGGTAAAACAAAATTTGCAACAGCTTTAGCATGAAGTTTATAAACATATTGGCTTAATTCTTCTTCGTAATCTTCATCCCATTGTTCATAATTTGTAGTGCCAAATATTTTTCCCACTATTCCTTCATTACTGTTGCTGTTTATATTGTCTATTCTTTCTTGAAATTTTTCTCTTGCTTTAGATTCAATCTCTCTTAGTTCCTGTTCAAACTTATTAACTGGATGCATATCATCATTACTTTGAAATAAACTAATTTCTCTACCGCACCATTCACAAATAACATCTTGCTCTTTTACAGGGTTTTTACAATGATTACATTTCATGTCTAGTACTATTTAATTTATTGACTTAAGCTTTTACCACAATTTGAGCAGAATTTTGAGTCTGGTAGGCATTGGTTGCCACACTCACAAACTTTTGGCAAAACATATTCACAAGCATTACAAATAGTTGCATTAACATCCAAATCAATTTTACATTTTGGACATGGATTATAACCATCACCACAATTTGGGCAAAATTTATATTTAGAAGAAAAATCAACGGCACATTTATGGCAGTTCACTTTTTTTTCAAGGGTTGAATCTGGTTTTGTTTTGACTATGTTTTGTGCCGTTCCACATGTTCCGCAAAACAAATCCTTAGTTTGAAGTGGGGTTTGGCACTTTGTACAAGGCCTTGGGATAGAAGCTGTATTACTTGTATTCATTTGGTTTTGTACCATACCCCCAACTTGGTTGGCCAAAGGCATAGCCATACCAAGGCCAACAACAGTACCTAAAATACCTGAAGCTCCAGATCCATCGCCACCTTCACCACCACCAATATTTGTGGCAGCTGCCTCAGTAGTATCAAAAGTTCGTTCAACTTTATATACGTTTAATTGCTCGGCACGACGTTTGAGGCGGAGTTTTTCTTCCATATCCTCAGACATAATACGGTGGTAATCCTCTACAATTTTTTTTACTCGCTCATCTTCATCTATTACAGATATTCCTTCAACACTAAAAAAACTAATCTCTAAACCATATTTAGACATTGCAAGTTTTACAGCTGGTTGAATGCTATTGCTAAGCTCTTTAACCATGTATTCAAGCTCTAGAGGACCTAACCCTAAATCATCAGATAATTTCCAAATGGCGTTTTTAGTAGATTCTGTAATAATTCCTCTAAATAATTTTTGCAATTCTAATTGGTTGTAAGTGCTAGACACCCCTACAATTTCAGTTAAAAATTTTCTGGAGTCTACAATCTTAACAGAATAACTTCCTCTGCAGGTAATGGGAATTGGAACTTTAAAATTTGGTTCAACAATATTAAAAGGCATCAAGCCCCATTTAGCGTCCTGTGAGAGGGCCTTGTTTACGTAAAAAACCTCGGCAGTGAAAGGAGTGTCTCCACCAAAAGCAAGACCTATTACATCAGCAAGAAAAGGGATATTATAGCTTGTAAGTGTATGGGTTCCTGCTCCAAAAACGTCTAATAACTTACCGCCTTTGAACATGAAGGCATCTTGGCTTTCATTGACCACCAATTGGGTACCAATTCGTAGCTGATTTTCACGCTTTTGATTTCCATTTTTTGGAGACCATTTCCAAACAAGTTCATTATTAGGCCCTTCATATTTTAATACATCAATTATAGCCATACTGTTACGATTTTGGTATTGGAATTTTCAAACTTCCGGATTTTGTTACTATGTGAATCTCTTTTAAGTCATCTAGATTAACTCTTGTTCGAAATTTATAAACCAATTTTTGCGCATCAATCTGTTTAGATTTGGGTTGAATCGGATTTATAGAATTTATATCATTTATAGTAACATAAGGTTCAGAATTAATAAGCTCTTTAGGTACAGTAAACACAATGTCACTATACACATAACCTTTGTCAACAGAAATTTCTGATTTTTCTAAAACAGAAATCAAATCTTTTGGTAAATCTGTTTTTAGTTTGTTGTATTCTTGAGAGCGATCTTTTGCTGTTTGAAATTTAAAACCCTTCTCATCTATCCAAGATACAATATCATCTGTAATAATAACACCTCTAAGTTTTACAATATTCTCAGGTACTATTTTTTTGTTTCCTAACCACTCATAAGTTATCTCGAGTGGTTCTTCAAAGTCCTTTTCTGAGTATGGTGCGAGACTATTTAATGCATCCGGCACTTTAAAAACTTGATAATTATCTTTGTAACTGTCTGTAAAATGAATACATAAAAACAAGCGAACGTTTTCGATAGTCCGGTTTGAATTGTTAATCATTTTAACACGTAAGGAATTCTTGGGGTCAATAATAGACCCCTCTGATACCTCAATATCAACAAAAGGACGCTCAACGAACATCTCTGAGAAAACAGTTGGCAAATATTTGTTGCAAAAGTTTAAATCACCAGGTAAATAATCTTGCACCACTTGGTTGCCTCGTCTAAAAAAATGACGTTTAATCTCTTCAATCGCTTCTGGTTTGTTTCCAAGGTCTCTGTGAATAATAGCTTTTTGAAAGTTTGGACTAAAATTTCCAAACCCTTCCATAGTACTCATGTAGGTTTTAACAATAAATTCAGACTCAACAGACCTAAAAATAGAACTTCTAATTTTAAAAATATTCATTAAATCCAAAAGCGCTTCACTTTGTTTTGGATATAAGATTGAGGCTTCATCAAAAGATGTAAATGCGTTTTCTATTTCACCTTTTTGATATTCTAAAATACCCTTCAAAACAAAAGCAGGTGCAGTAGATGACGGGAATTGTTCAAAATAAGAAGCTAAAATGGTTTCTATTTCTTCAAATTGCGTGAGTTTTTGTTCGTCATTAGAAATGGTATTATCATTAGTCAATGAAAGTATGGCAAAGCCTTTTAGTAAAATAGACTCACGATCATTAGGAGATAACTCCAATGCTTTATCAGCAAACTCTATAACTTTTTTATGATTAGAATTATACAGTGATATATAGGCCTGATCTCTTTGTGCACAAAGCTTGTCCCATTGGGTCATATATTTTAAATAAATTGGACTAGAAAGTTCCACATAATCTAGATAACTTGTATTTATATTTCTGATTTTATTGTCAATTTCTAGATCTTCTTTGTAACGCTTTATACCAATTTGAAGAGCATCATTCTGTGCTTGTAAAGCAGTTACTGCAGCGCCCATATAATCTTCGACAGCAGCTTGAGCTACAGCATTTATTAAAGTTTGTCGTACGTCAACTAGTTCTGAAAAAACTAACCATAAATCCTCATTAAGTTCCTTTTCCGCCTCTGCATCATAAAGGTTGTCTAACACTGGCAACAGTTTTTGATAACTACTAATAACATCAGGGGCTACACCGGTCATGTCTTGTTTGTAAAGATATTCTGTATATTCTTGAACATCTTTTACATTTTTTATCGCTTCATCTAAAGTGAAAATCACTTTAATTGTAGCCTCAAGGTTTAAGGAGTTTTTATTCGTGTTTTTTGATTTCTCAAGCTGTTTATCTAGTGTGTCAAATTTTGAAGCGGAATTTTTTGTTTCAGAGCAACCTATTAATACCATACAAAAACAAACTATGTTAAAGATTTTCATAAATTATTTTTTTTTTAAAAGTACAGTTTAAGATTGAAAAAAAATGTTCATATATTGTACATGGTCTAGGGTAAATATACTTTAAACAATATTAAAAAAGTTGTTTATGAGTCAGAAAAGTCATCTACATTGGTATATTTTTCAAATAAAATAAGTTGTAAAAGAATCCAAATCCCCCCAAAAATAGTGTGACTTCACTCCTATGGGCTCCACTTTTAAACACCTCAACTAATTGATTTTCAATAAGTTGAGGTGTTTTTATTAAATTTATATCTCCAAATCTACGTGCTGCCATTTTGAGAATCCACCTTCTAAATCGTAGATTTTTTTAAATCCAGCTTTCAACATTTTTTCCGCACATTTTGCGCTTCTTCCTCCTTTAGCGCAATACAAAATCACTGGTTTTTCTTTATCTAAAACAGAAATATCTACATCAAAAGTAGGAGAATTAAAATCTATATTTTGAGAATTAGAAAGATGTCCTTTATCATGTTCTTCTGGAGTTCGTACATCTACTAGTTGTACATTTTCTAAATCTATTAATGTTTGCATTTCTTCTGTTGAAACTAAAGTAATACTTCCTTCTGTTTCATTAGTGCAACTAAAGATGCCTAATGCTATAATTAAAACGAAAACTAGTGTTGATTTTTTCATAACAAAATATTTTGATTGATTGATTTTAAAAACTATTGTTCTACTTCACCTGTCCATTCTTGAAAACCTCCTAATAGGTTGTAGGCATTATCAAATCCCATCTGATTCATAATAGCACAGGCCTGTCCACTTCTTCCACCTGCTTTACAATACACATAATAGTTTTTGTTTTTATCAAGTGCTTCTAATTCGTAGATAAAAGCTTGACCTTTAAAAATATTAATATTTTTAGCTTTAGGTATAAACCCTTCCTCTACTTCTTCTTCTGTTCTTACATCTATTATAAAAGCATTATCATCTGCTTTAAGTTGTTGAGCCCATTGCTCTTGTGTTAAATCTGCCATTATTATGTTTTATGGTACAAAGTTAATAAAATTAACGTTTCCTTAAGATATAGACGAAAAAAAACCTGAAGTGTTACAACTTCAGGTTAGATTCTTTAAAAATATATTATTTTTTTATACTTTAATGGAACATCCTATTGCTTTTGTCTCGGTTACATTTACTTCTTTTCCATTCAACAAAGCATTAACAGCATCTTCTACATATTTATTTTTCACTTCATCTGCATTTTGGTAATTATCATCAATCGCACCAATATATTTTACCATATTTCCTTTATCTGTTTTTTTAACAACATATATGTGAGGTGTTTTTGTTGCTCCAAATTGAGGATATACACGTTGTCCTTCATCCATTAAATAAGGAAACGTAAACCCTTTTTCTTCAGCACGTGCTCTCATATACTTCATTCCATCTTCTGGCTTGACCTTAACATTATTAGGCATTATTGCTATCACTAGATAACCTTTCTCTTCATACATTTTATTTAGTGCCTCTATTCTATCTTCATAAGCAACTGCATATGGACATGTGTTACATGTAAATGTGATAATGAAACCTTTGGCTTTTTCAAAATCTGACATAGACACCATCTTACCGTCTATATTTTCTAATTTAAAGTCTTTAACATAATCTCCAACTTTATATCCATTATCAATTGCTTTTTCGGTTTTTGTAAAAGACCATACACCAAACACTATTGCAGTAAGCAACATTAATTTTACTGTTTTCTTCATAATATTCTAATTTAAAAATTTATTGACTTCTTTTTTTAATTCTTCTAAATTAAACGATTTTTCGTAAAACGCTCTTTTATCATTCTTATAAATTAAAGTCACTGGTATTGCACCAGACCAATCTTTATTAACTTTTGGAATCCAAGTATTAGAATCAACATCGTTTAACGCTACTACTCTAGATTTTAAATTTTTATTAACAATAAATGGCTTTAGTTTTTTCTCGTATTGTTTGGGAAAATCTAAACTCACTAAAATAACTTCTACATTTTTAGATTGGTACTCTTTATTTAAAGTTTCAAAATAAGGCAACTCTTTTACACATGGTGCACACCAAGTAGCCCAAAAGTTAATGACATAAACTTTACCATCCTTTTTATTTAAAAGCGGTTCAAGTGTATTATAATCATACACAATTAAATCTACAGTTTCTGCTTTACTTTCCTCAGTCTTAACAACTGTAGCACTTTTATTATTGTTGTTTTTTTCTTGATTACAATCAAGTAATAAAACGACTATTATTAAACAGTATTTTTTCATCCTATAAAAATAATAACAGAAAAGTATTTTTAATCTATTTTAACAAATATTTACGTAAAAATTAATTTGAAAGTTAACAATTGATTTATATATTTGAAGAATATAATATAATTCTGCATACGCACAAAATTATGAACACAAATTTAAATAGTACTTGGTGGTGGACTTCTCGAAAAACAATTCGTGAATAATCTCTTAGGTATATTTAATTAACATACAAAAGGCTTGTCATTCACGACAAGCCTTTTTTTATATCAAATTATGAAGACTTTTAGCCTTTACACACATTACAAAAAAATACTTGCAGACACTATAACTCCTGTTAGTATTTATTTAAAAATTCGTGATAAATTCCCTAATAGCATTCTATTAGAAAGTAGTGATTATCATGCCAACGACAATAGTTTTTCTTACATCTGTTTTAATCCAATTGCTTCAATAAAAGTTGCTGGAGACACTATAGAACAAAATTTTCCTGACGGTAGCATACTAAGAAATCGTACTAACAATGTGCCAAAAACAATTCATAAATTTACAAAGCGATTTAAAGTAAACTCTGATGAAGATTTTAAATTTATAAACAACGGTATTTTTGGTTACACAGCTTACGATGCTGTTAAATATTTTGAAGACATTTCCATTTCAAAAAAACCAAATTCTTTAGATATTCCAGATATATATTATGCTGTATATCAAAATATTATAGCTATTAATCATTTTAAGAACGAAGCTTATATTTTTGCGCATTGTTTTAATGACAACGCTAGTAATATTAATGAAATCCTTCATTTAATAAAATCTAGAAACTTCGCGGAATACGAATTTTCTACAGATTCTGATATCGAATCTAACCTAACCGATAATGAGTATAAAAAACAAGTAGATTTAGCAAAAAAGCATTGTGCAAGAGGTGATGTTTTTCAATTGGTGTTGTCAAAAAAATTCTCTCAAAAATTTAAAGGAGACGAGTTTAATGTCTATCGTGCTTTACGAAGCATTAATCCTTCACCATATTTATTTTATTTCGATTATGGTAATTTTAAAATCTTTGGTAGCTCACCAGAAGCACAATTAGTCGTTAACAAAGGTGTTGCAGAAATTCATCCTATTGCAGGAACTTTTAAACGTACTGGTAATGATGAAAAAGATACAGAACTAGCAAAACAACTGGCTGCAGACGAAAAAGAAAATGCAGAACATGTAATGCTAGTAGATTTGGCAAGAAACGATTTAAGTAGACATGGTAGTCAAGTAAAAGTTGAAACGTACAGAGAAGCTCAATTTTTCTCTCATGTTATTCATTTAGTAAGTAAAGTAACAGGGAAAGTACATGATAATACGTCAACCATGCAAGTTGTAGCAGACACGTTTCCTGCAGGAACTTTAAGTGGAGCTCCAAAACATAAAGCGATGCAACTTATAGAAAAATACGAAAAAACGAGTCGTGCTTTTTATGGAGGAGCCATTGGTTTTATGGATTTTAATGGTAATTATAATCACGCGATTATGATTAGGACATTCTTAAGTAAAAACCACGAATTACATTGGCAAGCTGGAGCTGGACTGGTCTCTAAATCTAATCCAGATCACGAATTACAAGAAGTTTATAATAAATTAGGTGCATTAACAAAAGCTATTGAATTAGCAAAAGATATTTAATATGAAAGTATTGGTAATAGACAATTACGACAGTTTTACCTACAACTTAGTCCACTATTTAGAAGACTTAAACTGTGAAGTTACTGTAAAACGAAACGACAAACTAGCACTAGAAGACGTTGAAGCTTTTCATAAAATAGTTTTATCGCCAGGACCAGGAATTCCTGATGAAGCTGGACTATTAAAAGCCATTATTAAACAATACGCTCCAACAAAAAGTATTCTTGGCGTTTGTTTAGGACAACAAGCTATTGGTGAAGTTTTTGGAGGAAAATTAATAAACCTAGATACTGTATTTCATGGTGTTGCCACTAAGGTTGAAATTAGTGTTAAAGACGAAGCTTTGTTTAAAAATATGGATAAAATTATAGACGTTGGCAGATACCATTCTTGGGTAGTCGATGCTAATTTACCTGAAGAATTAGAAGCTACTTCTTTCGATAAAAACGGACAAGTAATGTCTTTAAGACACAAGTTTTACGATGTAAAAGGTGTACAATACCATCCTGAAAGTGTATTAACACCAAATGGAAAACAAATTTTAGAAAATTGGATTAATAGTTAAGATGAAACACATACTAAACAGATTAATAAACCACGAAAACATCTCAAGCGAAGAAGCTAGAAACGTTTTGGTAAATATTTCCGAAGGAAAATATAACCAAAGCCAAATTGCTTCATTTCTTACTGTATTTATGATGCGAAGTATCACTTTAGAAGAACTTCAAGGGTTTCGCGATGCGCTTTTAGAGCTATGTATATCAGTAGATTTATCAAATTACAATACTATAGATTTATGCGGAACTGGAGGTGATGGAAAAGACACTTTTAATATTTCTACGTTATCGGCTTTTGTAACAGCTGGAGCAGGAGTTAAAGTTGCAAAACATGGAAACTATGGTGTATCATCCGCTTCTGGGTCATCAAACGTTATGGAAGCTTTAGGCGTACAATTCACTAAAGATGCAGACAAACTAAAACAGACAATAGATAAAGCTGGAATTTGTGTCATGCATGCTCCTCTTTTTCATCCAGCAATGAAAAACGTTGCGCCAATTCGAAAAGAATTAGGTGTTAAAACTTTCTTTAATATGTTGGGACCAATGGTAAATCCATCTTTTCCAAAAAACCAAATGGTAGGTGTTTTTAACCTAGAATTACAAAGGTTGTATGGCTATTTATATCAAAACACAGATAAAAATTACAGCATTGTTCATGCATTAGATGGTTATGACGAAATCTCTTTAACAGGAAATACAAAAATCATCTCAAACCATTCAGAATCGATGTTAAGTCCTTCAGATTTAAACATAAAACAAATAGAACAATCTGATATTTTTGGTGGTTCATCAGTAAAAGAAGCTGCTAAAATTTTCAAAAAGATAATCAGTGGAAAAGGTACAGATGCACAAAACAATGTTGTTTGTGCTAATGCAGGATTAGCAATTGCAACAGTAAATAACAGTTCGCATCAAAACGGATTTCAACTTGCAAAAGAAAGTTTAGAAAGTGGAAGGGCAAAAAAGAGTTTAGAGCAATTAATTGAATTAAGTAAATAAAAAAAAGTCCACAGTAAGCAGTCTTCAGTATTTACTAGGACTGCAAACCGAATACTATGTGCTGAATACTAAAACATGGATATTTTAACTAGAATTGTAAACGACAAACGCAAAGAAGTTAACCTTCGAAAACAACTTATTCCTACAAAACAACTGGAACAATCTGTTTTATTTGAAAGAGAGACCATTTCTTTAGCTAAAAAATTAAAAAATAGCGATACAGGAATTATTGCGGAGCACAAGCGTCGTTCTCCCTCAAAACAGGTAATAAATCACGACCTTAATGTTTTTGATGTCGCTAAAGGTTACGAGGAAGCAGGAGTTTGTGGAATGTCTGTATTAACGGATGGAAAATATTTTGGTGGAAGTTTAGACGACTTGCTTACTGCAAGAGCCAATTGTAATTTACCTTTATTAAGAAAAGAATTTATTATTGATCAATACCAAATTATTGAAGCCAAAGCACATGGTGCTGATGCTATTTTGTTAATTGCTGCAATTTTATCCAAAAAAGAAATCAAGCAATTTTCAGAGTTTGCAAAAAGCTTAAATTTAGACGTGCTTTTAGAAGTTCATAATGAAGAAGAATTAAACAAATCCATAATACCAAGCTTAGACTTGTTAGGCGTAAATAATAGAAATTTAAAAACCTTTAAAGTCAGTTTAGAAATTAGTAAACAATTAAGCACACTAATTCCAAACGATTTTATAAAAGTGTCAGAAAGTGGTATTAGCAGTATTGAAGCTATTAAAATATTACAACCTTATGGATACAAAGGTTTTTTAATTGGAGAAAATTTTATGAAAACAGATAATGCAGGAGAAAGTGCCAAACAATTTATAAAAAAATTAAAAATATGAAGTTAAAAATATGCGGAATGAAAAATGAGAACAATATCCTTGATGTTGCAGAACTTAAACCAAGTTATATGGGTTTCATTTTTTACGAAAAATCACCACGTTACTTTAATGGTGTTATTCCAGAGATTTCAAAAGATATTAATAAAATTGGTGTTTTTGTAAATTCAACATTCGACTATATAAGAGGAAAAGTAGAAAAACACGACTTACAAGGCGTACAACTTCATGGAGATGAAACACCTGAATTATGTGAGCGCTTAAAAGCACTTGAAATTACAGTTGTAAAAGTGTTTTCTATAAAAAACCAATTCGATTTTAAAGTTTTAGAACCTTTTGAAGACGTTTGCGATTATTATCTATTCGATACTAAAGGCAAAGAACCAGGTGGAAACGGTTATACTTTTAACTGGAATGTACTAAAAAAATATCCATCTATTAAACCTTATTTTTTAAGTGGTGGTATAGGACCAAAAGAAATGGATTCGTTATTACTATTTTTAAAAAGACCTGAATCTGAGTTGTGCTGTACACTAGATTTAAACAGTAAGTTTGAAACTGCTTCTAAAATAAAAGATACAGCAAAACTAAAAGCATTTAAACAAAAATTAGTAGAAGCTAATTATATTATTTAAAAATTAATACTAATTGAAAATAGAAAAATGAAATATAATATTAGCAACAATGGTTATTATGGTGATTTTGGTGGTGCATACATACCAGAAATGCTCTATCCAAATGTAGAAGAGTTACGCCAAAATTATTTAAAAATAATGGCAGAACCTTCTTTTAAAGAAGAGTTTAATCAACTATTAAAGGACTACGTTGGTCGTCCTTCTCCACTCTATTTTGCTAGACGATTAAGCAAAAAATACAATACAAAAATCTATCTTAAACGCGAAGATTTAAACCATACAGGAGCGCATAAAGTAAACAATACTATAGGCCAGATTTTAATGGCACAGCGTTTAGGTAAAACACGTATTATTGCCGAAACTGGAGCAGGACAACATGGTGTTGCAACTGCAACCGTTTGTGCATTAATGGGAATGGAATGCATTGTGTATATGGGAGAAATTGATATTGCACGTCAAGCTCCAAACGTTGCTAGAATGAAAATGTTAGGCGCTAAAGTTGTACCTGCATTATCAGGAAGTCGCACTCTTAAAGATGCCACAAACGAAGCCATAAGAGATTGGATTAATAATCCTATAAACACACATTATATTATAGGTAGTGTTGTTGGACCTCATCCTTATCCAGATATGGTAGCACGTTTTCAAGCAGTAGTTTCCGAGGAAATACAATGGCAGCTAAAAGAAAAAGAAGGCAAAACTACTCCAGATTATGTTGTGGCTTGCGTTGGTGGAGGTAGTAATGCCGCTGGTGCTTTTTATCATTATTTAGAAAATACAAACGTTAAACTTATTGCTGTTGAAGCTGCTGGTAAAGGCATTCACTCTGGTGAAAGCGCAGCAACTTCCGTTTTAGGAAGAGAAGGCATTATTCATGGTAGTAAAACTTTACTAATGCAAACCAAAGATGGACAAATTACGGAGCCTTACTCAATTTCTGCTGGATTAGATTATCCAGGTGTTGGACCAATGCATGCGCATTTGTATAAAACTGGTCGCGCAGAATTTATTTCGATTACAGATGATGAAGCTATGACTGCTGGTTTAGAATTAAGCCAACTTGAAGGTATTATTCCTGCCATAGAAACGTCTCATGCTTTTGCAATTTTTGATCATAAAAAATTTAAAGCAGATGATGTTGTTGTTATAAATTTATCTGGTCGTGGCGATAAAGACTTACAGAATTATATTGATTATTTTAAACTTTAATTGTGAATAGAATAAACCAAAAACTCAAAGAAGATAAAAAGCTTTTAAGCATTTATTTTTCGGCAGGATATCCAAATTTAAACGACACTGTTTCAATAATTGAAAACCTTGAGAAAAATGGTGTAGATATGATAGAAATAGGATTGCCCTTTAGCGATCCATTAGCAGATGGACCAACAATACAAGCAAGTTCCACCGAAGCTCTAAAAAACGGAATGACAACCGAAGTTCTTTTTAATCAATTAAAAGACATTAGAAAAACAGTAACAATACCTTTAATTATCATGGGTTATTTTAACCCAATGTTACAATATGGAGTTGAAGCCTTTTGCGAAAAATGCCAACAAACAGGAATCGATGGTTTAATTATTCCTGATTTACCTGTAGATGTTTATAACGAGCGATACAAAGCCACTTTCGAGAAATACGGGTTAATAAATGTGTTTTTAATTACGCCTCAAACAAGCATTGAGCGTATTAATTTTATAGATTCTATTTCAAACGGATTTATATATATGGTTAGTAGTGCAAGCGTTACAGGAAGCAGTTCTGGTTTTGGTGATGAACAAACAAATTATTTTAAACGCATTAAGAACATGAAATTAAAAAATCCTCAAATTGTTGGTTTTGGGATTAACAGTAATGAAACTTTTAATCAAGCTACTTTGTCTGCAAAAGGAGCAATTATTGGAAGTGCATTTATCAAGCATTTATCAAAAAAAGGTGTCAATACAATACATGAATTTGTGTCTGGTATTTTAAGATAGTTTAACAAACTGATTAGTATATTTAACGATGTCTTGTGATAGATTTTCTCATATTTTTATACTTTAAGTAAGAATCAAAAAAACAATTTAAACTATGGGAATGATTAAAGATAGAAAGAAATTTAAAACGACAGTAAAACAAACAAATCCTACTAATCCAAGGGCAAACACAAAAATGGAAACGAATGATTTTGATATAGATAAATCGACTATTAAAAAACAACAAAATAAAACCAACAGCTAATTTAATTTTAGATTAGATATTAAATGCCTATTCAGTATATTTGAATAGGCATTTTTTTTTATGAAACTATTTAACGATTACAGACTTATTATTCTATTGTGTTTAACCTTAGGCTTAGCTCCTTTTTTTCCAGAACCTCATCTTTGGGGAAAACTTAAATGGATTATTGGAGGAGCAAATGGCATGCAACTTCAAGATTTGTTTGATGTTTTAATGCATGGTTTTCCTTGGATACTTTTAATTAGACTTATCATTTTAAAATTAACTTCAAAAGATGCCACTTAACATTGTTTTAATAGAGCCCGAAATACCAAACAATACCGGAAATATAGGTAGATTAGCTTTAGCTTCAGGCTCTAATTTACATTTAGTTAAACCATTTGGTTTTGAAATTACAGATGCTAGATTAAAACGAGCAGGTTTAGATTATTGGCAACACTTGAACTTACATTATTACGAAAGTATCGAAGAATTCTTCAGAAAAAATGAAGATAAAAAAATGGTGTTTCTGTCTAGTCATGGTAAAAAAAAACATTGGGATATTGCATTTGAAGACGATTTGTTTTTAGTCTTCGGAAAAGAATCTGAAGGCCTGCCAAAAACGATAACAGAAAAATACACTGATAAACTCTTTAAAATTCCATTGTATAGTGAGCATGTTAGAAGCTTAAACTTAGCAAATGCTGTAAGTATTATAGTTTATGAGGGTTTAAGGCAGTTAGACTTACAATAACTATTCTATCAACGTTTGTTTTTCTTTAAATACTCTAAATACATAATCTCAACCTTAGTGCGAGCCCAAGGCATACGACGTAAAAACTTTAAACTTGATTTCACAGACGGATTATCTGTAAAGCATTTAATCTTAATATTGTAAGCCATATATTCCCAACCATAATGTGCTTGTAAATCGGTTATGATTTTTTCAAGCTTTATACCATGGAGTGGATTATTTGGTTGTGATTCCATTATAGCCTTTTAATCATGTTTTTAATCTTCACTGCTTTCTCAAAGTGATCCAATTGGTGTGTTTCAATCCACCAAGTAGCAGCTTCCATTAATAACTTAGGATTATCATTTTCATTTTTAAAAAAAGCATAAAAGGAAAGACCAACGGTATTTCCTTTTTGTGCAATTTTAGTATTACACACTTCTATTATTTTATCTTTTAATACTTGAGTCATTTTAACTTCTAGAAGTATTCGAGCGTCTATCACTACTTGAACCTCTGCTCTTGTTCTTGTTACGATTTCTTCCACCATTTCCAGAAGACGCATTTCCTTTAGATCTATCTCCAGAACCTTTTCCAGAACTTTTAGCTTTATTTCTAGGTTGTCTATTCTGACCTGGTTTTATTGGTGTAGTTGACGCATTTGGATCAGGCTCAAAACCTTCCATAATTTCAACTGGTAGTTTTTCGCCTATAAGTTTTTGTATGTCTCTTAAAAAAGTAGTTTCATCTGCACTTACTAAAGAGATGGCTTCTCCTTTTGCACCTGCTCTTCCTGTTCTACCAATTCTATGTACATAATCTTCAGATATATTTGGAATCTCAAAATTAATAACGTGCGGTAATAATGGAATATCTAATCCTCGTGCTGCAATGTCAGTAGCAACCATTACGCGAACAGCTCCATCTTTAAAACCTTTTAAAGCTTTAGTTCTCGCGCCTTGACTTTTATTACCATGAATAGCTGCTGCTGTAATACCAGATCCTATCAACTTTTTAGTTAGGTTGTTGGCACCATGTTTTGTTCGTGTAAAAACAAGAACCTGTTTCCAGTTCCCTTCAGAAATAAGCTTAATTATTAAACCTGTTTTATGGGCTTTAGCTACACGGTATACTTTTTGTGAAATAGCTTCAACAGCAGTGTTTTCTGGAGTTGCCTCTACTTGCACTGGATTACTTAGAATAGTAAACGCTAGTTTTTTAATGTCTTTTGAAAATGTTGCCGAGAACATTAAGTTTTGTCTTTTGTCTGGAATTAATTTCATAACACGTTCTATATCGCGTAAAAAACCCATATCTAACATTCTGTCTGCTTCGTCTAAAACAAATATCTCTACACGTTTAAGTGACAATAATCCTTGATTGTTTAAATCCAATAAACGTCCTGGAGTTGCTACTAAAATATCTACACCATTTTTAATGTGTGCAACTTGTGGTTTTTGGTTTACACCACCAAAAATAACAGCACTACGCAAATTTAAAAACTCGCTATATTCTTTAACATTAGCATACACTTGTGCTGCTAATTCTCTTGTTGGTGTTAAAACCAAAGCACGAATAGGTCTAAATTTTTCTTTTGGGTTCTCGCTTAATATGTGTAGCATTGGCAAGGTGAAACCTGCTGTTTTTCCGGTTCCTGTTTGTGCAGATGCCAGAACATCGTAACCATCTAAAATAGGTGGAATTGCTTTTGCTTGTATAGGTGAAGGTGTATCGTATCCTTTTTTACTAATCGCTTTAAGTATAGGCTCAGAAAGGCCCAATAATTTGAATGACATAAATAAATTTTATGAGATAAACTCTAATTTATTTAGACTATCCCTTTTTAATATGCACCAAAGGTAGTGCTATTTTATACTTTAATTAGTGTGTTTGCCAAATGTTTGTGTTTTGAAGGTTAGGGTTTATGGAAAAAATAGACGATATTAGAGTTTAAGTAAACTGCTGTTATAAAACAATTTCACATTATCTAACACATTCACAACTATTTAAAATGAAAAAAATACTATTTGTATTTATAATTTTAACAACCTCTACTAGTCTTAGTCAAGACATTAGATTAGTAAATTTTGAATCTTCTAGTTGTACTGAAGAACAAGGAATTGGAAATAGTAACTTTCTATAAAAGAAGATAAGAACACTTTAATAATAAAAATTACTGCAGAATTAAATTGTTGTGCTAGTGTTTTTGCATCTGTAGATTTTAAAAAAAGGTTTTTGAGAAAGAATATTCTTAACTTAAGGTATGAAAATTATTCAGAGGAATACTGTAACTGTATTTGTTATTTTGAATATGAATATACTATTGAAGGGCTTAAAAAAAACAACTATCTAATCTATATTAATAATAAAGAAATTGAAAAGTAACTACACCTTTTTAAACAGAGGTTCATGAATAATATAGCCTGTTTATGGTTTTATATTTACTAAAAAATAATGTATATTTAAAGATAATTTAGGTGATATGCTGAAAAACCATAAAATAGAGTAAGCACTAAACTAACCAAAACCAATATAAAATGAAAAATTGAAAGTTTATTAAATCGTCACTTTTTGCTGTAATCGCTATTGTTCTTGTAAGTGCATTCCTTATTTCCTCTACAACAGTAGAAGAATCGAATAGCAAGGTAATCGATAAGTTATCTGCGGAGTTAGATAATATGAAACAAGAAATAACAAAATTAAAAACAAACGAAACCGATAACATGGTATCAATGGATCCTTTCATAGGAGAAGTTACCTTATTTGCAGGAAATTTTGCACCACGTGGATGGGCACTTTGCAACGGTCAATTACTAGCCATATCACAAAATACAGCATTATTTTCTATACTAGGAACTACTTATGGTGGAGATGGTAGAACTACTTTTGCTTTACCAGATTTAAGAGGTAGGAGTATTGTTGGTGCTGGTAGAGGTCCTGGTTTATCAGATATTAGACTGGGACAAAAAGGTGGTCAAGAATATGTAACTTTAACGACTATGAATTTACCTAGTCATACTCATAGTGCTTTATCACAAATACCTGGTTTTCAGGTAGACTCAGAGACTGAAGGAGAGGAATTCACAAAAGGTAACAACTCATTTCTTTCTGTTGGTAACTCATCTAATACTACACTTAATAGCGCTAAAATACAAATTAACAATACAGAGGTCAACAGTCGTTTTATAATAGAAATCCTTTTTTAAGCATGAATTACATAATAGCACTACAAGGTATATTTCCATCACGAAGTTAATATTTATACTTTTTAATAAATATATTAAAAAAGGGAGTTTGATGCTTAATTCAAACTCCCTTTTAATTTTGGTGAATACTCAAAAATCTATTAAATAGTTATGATTAAAAAAACTAAGGTGTAGAATTAGAAACCTGCAACAACTTCCCATTATAATACTTATTTCCATTTAAAGAAAAATCTGCAATGTATTGCGCCATTTCTAGTGCAGTAGTTGGTGCTTGATAACCAGGAAATGCTTCTTCTAGCATTTCTGTTTGTACAGCTCCTAAAGCTAGTACATTAAAACTTGGTCCTGTTTCTTTATATTCTTCGGCTAAGAGCTCTGTAAGCGTTACAACAGCACCTTTACTTGAACTGTAAGCAGACAAGCCTGGAAACTTAACACTGCCTTGCACACCACCCATTGAGCTAATGGTAACAACGTGACTATTTTTTTTCATGAAAGGTAATACACAACGCGTCATTTCTGCAACACCAAAAACGTTGGTTTTATAAACGTATTCAAAATCGTCTGATGTGGTTTCGGAAAATGGCTTATTTAATAAGGTTCCAGCATTATTAATTAAAACATCTACTTGCCTCCACTCTTTAGCAACGTAGTCTTCTACTTTTTTATAGTCTGCTTTTTTTCCTAAATCAAAAGCAAAAGACTCTATGTTATCAAAATTTAGATTACTTACCTTTTGCTCGTTCCTTGATAGAGCTAATACATTGTGACCTTGGTTAGCAAATAAATGTACCAACTCAAAACCTATACCTCTACTTGTTCCTGTTATTATAATATTTTTTATCATTTTATTGGTCATTCATTTTAATATCTTGAGTAGGTGCATTTGCCATTTGCTCTAAAACTGGCGCTAATTTATTTAGTAGTCTTGCCATGAATGTATAGTCTAACTTATCGACCTCATCGTCTACATGGTGGTAAAAATCGAAGTTGGTTAAATCGCAAGACGACACTGTGTGACAAGGTGTACCAAATGCTTGGTAAAATGCATAATTATCTGAACGTTTAAACAAATTGTATTTCTTTGCCACATCTGAAGCTCCAATTAGGTTTTCGCCTGCATAGTTATTCATTACCTCTGCTAAATTTGATAATTCATGACCTGTAATAAAGGCTTCGTAATCTCTTCCTACAAAAGGAACACCAATCATTTCAAGATTAATCATGGTGTATAGGTTTATGTTCTTTTCTTTTAGTTTATCAGCTAAATGCTTTGAGCCTAATAATCCTTTTTCCTCAGCAGTAAAAGTTGCAAAAATAATACTTCTTTTATTAGATTTTTTTTCAGAAAAATACTTTGCTAAAGATAATACACCACTTGTTCCAGCAGCATTGTCGTTTGCTCCATTTGCAATAGTATCTCCATTTACATCTTTTGCTGTTCCAATATGGTCGTAATGTGCACCAATAAGTATAAACTCGTCTTTTAATTTAGAGTCTGTACCTTCTAAGTAGCCAACTACATTGTAAGCATCCAATTCTGCAATTTTAAAATTATCACGATAAGTTTCGAAGTATGGTTTTAAGCCGTTTGCTTTAAACTGTGTTTCTATATAATTTGCAGCTTCGTTTATACCTTCACTTCCTGTATCTCTTCCTTTTAAATCATCGGATGCTAAAAAAGACACCATCCCTTTTAGCTCTTCTGGACTCACAAAATCTAAGGTATTAACATGAGACTTTGTTTCTATATTAGACGAAGTTGATGTAGAGGTTTCTGTAATTGCTTTCTTTGTAGAGTCGCAAGCTATAAATAAGGTTAAAAAACCAAGTATTGTTAGTGTTTTCATTTACTTTGTCTGTTTGGGTTTAAAGATAAAAAAAACCTGAATCAAATTCTTGAATCAGGCTTATAATATGATTTAAAATAGTTTAAAATTTATTTCATTTTTTTATTTGCCTTTTTTGCAAGACGCGCTACTTTTTTATTTAGGTCTTTCATTAATTGGTCTACAGCACTTTCGCACATTGGTTGTATTTTACTTGTACTCATCACTGGAAATCCACCTACCATAACAGCTTTCTTTTTAGAACCTGCTACTTCGCGAAATTGAAAAATACTATTGTTGTCTTTTGTAAATAAATCCATACTATATCTAGCTTGAACACTTACATAACCCATACTACCAATCCCTGTTTTAACAAACCCAAATGATAAATTAACAAACATAATACCATCTACTCCTAAAGCTTCGGCTACTTCTTTTAAATCTTTTACGTTCTTTCGGAAACTTGGTATTACATTATAACCTTCAATAGAAGTTGTTGTTTCTACATTAGTTAAAAACGTATTCCCTTCTTGGTAGGTTGGTACAAATGTCTTGTAAGTTTCATTAGACAATACTTCTGCTTCATCGATAATTTCGAAATCAAAATTCTTAGTGTATTCTGCAAAAAAGGCTTGATGTAACTTTTTTAATGGCTCTGTTAAATTAAAATCAGGATCATCACTTAGTTTAGTGTTTTTTGCAATTAAATCTGCCGAAGCACTTAGTGCTGATAAATCTATTGTTTTATCTGCATAAAAAGTTATTACAGCTACTTTCTTTTTTTGAGCATTGCTTACTAACATTGATAATGTAAGAAAAGACATTATTACTAGTGATTTAATATTTTTCATTTTGTAGTTTTTATTTAAGTTAAAATATAAAAAAACCTACTTCATTTCAATGAAATAGGTTTTTCATTATTGTGGATTCCTAACTGCGCTGGAACAACAGTTAAATATTTATACAAGCATTGTTACAGGATTTTCAATATAACCTTTTAATGTTTGTAAAAACTGTGCTCCGGTAGCTCCATCTACTGTTCTGTGATCGCAAGCTAAAGTTAATTTCATAGTGTTTCCAGCAACTACTTGTCCGTTTTTAACTACAGGCTTTTCTATAATTGCACCAACAGATAATATTGCTGAATTTGGCTGATTAATAATTGAAGTAAAGCTTTCAATACCAAACATTCCTAAATTAGAAATAGTAAAGGTACTCCCTTCCATTTCGTCTAAAGATAGTTTTTTATTTCTTGCTTTTCCTGCATATTCTCTTACTGCTGCACCAATTTGCGGTAAACTTTGCTCGTTAGCAAATTTAACAACTGGCACTAATAATCCGTCTGGTACAGCTACAGCAACACCAATATGTACATGATTGTTTAATTGCATTCTATCGTCAAACCACTGAGAGTTGACTTGTGGATGCTCGCGTAATGCCAAAGCACAAGCTTTTATAATCATATCGTTATAAGATATTTTTACATCTGGAATAGAATTGTATTGCGCTCTAAATGCTATTGCATTTTCCATATCAAACTCCACATTTAAATAATAATGTGGTGCAGTAAATTTCGATTTTGCTAAATTCTTGGCTATCGCTTTGCGCATATTAGAGTTTGGTACTTCGTCATAATCTTCTTGACCTGTTGGCACAAACTTGGCAGTTGAAACTGTTGCAGTTGTAAATGGTATGAAGTTTTCAATATCTCGTTTTACAATTCGTCCGTTTTCACCAGAACCTTTTACTTGATTTAGTTGGATGCCTTTTTCCTCTGCCATTTTCTTAGCAAGAGGTGAAACAAAAAGTCTTCCAGAAGAATTTGAAGTTGAATCTGAATTTGAAACAGAAGTTTGAGCTTGTTGCTTTGGTGCTTCTGGTTTTGTTTCTACTTTTGGAGTATCTAGTTTTGGCGCTACTTCTTTTTTAGTTGAAGCACCTTCCATTTTAAAGTTTTTTGCAATACTTGAAACATCTGTTCCAGCTGGTCCAATAATTGCTAGGAGTGAATCTACTTTAGCAGAATCTCCTTCTTCTAACCCTACATATAATAAGGTTCCAGATTGAAAAGATTCGAATTCCATAGTGGCTTTATCTGTTTCAATTTCGGCCAAAATATCGCCTTCTTCAACAGTATCACCAGTTTTCTTTAACCATGTTGCCACAGTACCTTCTACCATAGTATCACTTAAACGTGGCATAGTAACAACTATAACACCTTCAGGTAATTCTTCTGAATTACTTGATAAGACTTCTTCTGTACTTGATGAAACAGGAGCTTCTTGTGTAGTGGCTTCAATTTTTTCTTCTTTTGCTTCTTTTGTTTGAGAAGTATTTCCGTTTAACAAACCACTTATATCTTCACCTTCATCTCCAATAATAGCTAAAAGCGTATCTACTTTTGCTGTTTCTCCTTCTTGAATTCCAATATGGAGTAGAGTCCCTTCGTTAAAAGACTCGAATTCCATTGTTGCTTTGTCGGTTTCAATTTCGGCCAAAATATCGCCTTCCTCTACTTTATCGCCAACTTTTTTAAGCCAACTTGCTACAGTGCCTTCTTCCATAGTGTCGCTTAAACGCGGCATATTTATTACTTCTGCCATAGCTTATTTTATTTTATGCTCGATAAATGGATAATCTTCTTGCTCGTAAACGGCATCGTACATGACGTTTTTCTCAGGATATGGAGAGTCTTCTGCAAATTTCTCACACTCAGCAACTAATGCCTTAACACGTTTATCTATTACTTTAATATCCTCTTCGCTAGCATAGTTCTCTTTTAAAATAATATCTTTTACTTGCTTAATTGGATCGATTTTCTTGTACTCTTCTACTTCGTCTTTTGTTCTGTAATGCTGCGCATCAGACATTGAGTGACCTCTATAACGATATGTCTTTACTTCTAAAAATGTTGGTCCTCCTCCTGTTCTTGCTCTTGTAATAGCCTCATCGAAAGCTTCGGCTACTTTAATGGGATTCATTCCATCTACAGGTCCTGAAGGCATTTCGTAACCTCTACCTAATTTCCAAATATCTGTGTGATTAGCTGTACGTTCTACGCTTGTTCCCATAGCATAGCCATTGTTTTCACACACGAATACAACAGGCAAATTCCAAAGCATTGCTAAGTTAAATGTTTCATGTAACGAACCTTGTCTGGCTGCACCATCTCCAAAACAACAAATAGTTACAGCATCTTTATCGTGGTACTTGTCTCCAAAAGCAATTCCTGCTCCCAATGGAATTTGACCTCCTACAATACCATGTCCACCGTAAAAACGGTGTTCTTTTGAAAAAATATGCATAGAACCACCTAAACCTTGTGAAGTTCCTGTTGCTTTTCCATAAAGTTCTGCCATAACGCGCTTAGGATCTACTCCCATACCTATAGGCTGTACGTGATTACGATAGGCAGTAATCATTTTATCTTTAGTTAAATCCATTGCATGTAAAGCTCCTGCTAAAACAGCTTCTTGACCATTGTAAAGGTGAAGAAATCCTCTAACTTTTTGTTGAATATAAACTGCAGCAAGTTTGTCTTCAAACTTTCTCCAGAATAACATATCCTCGTACCACTTAAGGTAAACTTCTTTGGTTATTTTTTGCATTTTGGTGTTTATTGTTCAGTAAATTAAAACCATTTAAATATTAAGATGCCAATTTATAATTGACTCTATTTTGCGCAATACGTAATGAATTGATTAGAAAAACTAATGTCTTTAAAAACATTGCAATAACAAAAGTAACACTTTGAATTGGTATTGCAAAAGTGAAAATTGACTATTATAACACCAATTTTCACTTTTATTTTACGAAAACGTTATAGATTTGATGAATCGAAACCAAATGGCAGTAAATTTGCCAATGAATTAGACTTCATTACATGGCCTATTTCACCCATAAAATAAATTTCTATGGCTTTGTCCTGTTTGGACTCGTACTCTGCAATAGATTGTCTGCAAGCTCCACATGGTGGTATTGGCTTATTGGTTTTTTGATTTTGAGAAGCTGCAGTTATTGCCATTTTTAAGATTGTTGCTTTTGGGTATTTGGCACCTGCATAAAAAATAGCTGTGCGCTCTGCACATAAACCAGAAGGATAAGAAGCATTTTCCTGATTACTTCCAGAAATTATTTCTCCATTATCTAGTAATAAAGCTGCTCCAACATGAAATTTAGAGTATGGTGCGTAAGCATTTTTTCTAGCTTCTATAGCTAGTTGCATTAGGTTTTGAATCTCCTCAGGTGTATCTTCTATATTATCAAAAACATACAATTTTGATTCTATTTTTACTTCTTTCATAAGTATTGAATAATGTAACACAAACTAATTTAGACAAAAAAACTATTGCTTTGGGCAATAGTTTTTGTTTTGATGTTTTTAAAGTAGCATTAAAACTCTGTATATTCTCCTTCTCCTAGATTAAACGTTAAAGAAAAACGTAATGTACTCTCTAATGGGCTCTGTACTTTTGATGCCGAAAATAAGTAAGATAAATCTACATTAATAACATTATATTTAAAACCTGCACCTAATGCAAAGAACTTACGTGCGCCTTTTGTTTCGTGTTCGTTAAAATAACCTGCTCTAAATGCAAAAGAGTCTTGATATAAGTATTCTAAACCTACAGCATATGTGAATTCCTGTAATTCTTCTTTTCCTCCTCCTGGTGCATCACCAAAGGATTGAAAAATCCCTGAAACGAAATCTACATCTTGACTTTGTCCTTCTATGATATAGTTTTCTTCTGTACTAATAAATTCATCATCAGTAGTGGTTGGATCGTTATCTGGAAGGTCGTATTGCCCATTCCCATTATTATCTATATATTCTGTTCTTGTCCCTCGAACTGGAGGAGTTGGCACTAAAAGTTTTGTAAACTCTGCTGTTACACCTAACTTATTGTATTGGTCGAAAATAAAATCGAAACCACCTCCTAAACGTAAGTTGGTAGGCTGAAAATTATCTTGTCCTCCTTCATCGTACTTAAATTTAGGCCCTAAGTTTTGTAGCGCAAAACCACCTCTCCATCGACCATTAAAGTCGTTATAGGCTTGTTCTTCACTTTGATAATATCCTGAAATATCCACACCAAAAGTGCTTGCTGGACTAATATCGTTTCCACCAGTATTTAACTTTAAATCTGAACGTAAATAGCGCATAGTTACTCCCATTCCAAATTGATCACTTAATCGAAGTGAGTATGACAAATCTAATGCAAATTCATTTGGCTTTTGAACTAAAGGTGTAGAAAATTCATCTTCAACAAATTCAATTTCTCCTAAACTGAAATAAGTAAAACTTGCACCAAAAGCACTTTGCTCATTAATTCTATTAAAATAAGTAAGATGACCAATACCTATATCATTTACAAGCCTGCTTAAATAAGGTGTATAACTTAATGAGACACCCGATTTTGTTGTTGAAAAAACATATTTAGAAGCATTCCATTTTTGAGAAAAAGCATCTGGTGATGTTGCAACTCCCATATCTCCCATTGCTGCGGCTCTGGCGTCTGGAGCAATTAAAAGAAACGGCATTCCTGTTGTTATGACTCTCGAGTCTTGATATGGTTCAATTTGAAATGAACTTTGAGCATTGCTTTTAAAAGCAAAAACAACTAATATTAGTATTAAAATATTACTTTTCATATGTGTTTATTATTTTTAACGGTTACGTGCTTTTTGGTATTAATCTATTTAATAATAGTTTAAAACTTTAACTAAGCTCGTTTGGTGTATCCATTTTATTTGACAAATATAATTCTTTATTATAGTATAACAAGTTTCTCGATTTTTTCTACAGTTTTATTTGTAACACTAGAATGTACTTTTAGTTTATATATATAGGTTCCTTTTCCTATTTTATCTCCAAAATCGTCTCTTCCATCCCAAATAATATCTCTAGATGTTGAGCTATTGGTATTTGAACATGTGTTACAAGCTGAACCAGAACCAACGGCTTGACCATTTAAAGTTCTTACTAATTTTCCTGAAACAGTAAAAATCTGCACAGAGACATCTAGTATTTCTGAACTATTATGGGTAAACCAAAACTCTGTATAATTTACAAATGGATTTGGATAATTTAAAACATTATCTAAGGTTATGCTATTATCACTAACAACCACAAAATTTAACATTGCCTCTGAAGAGTTATTGTAAGTATCCCATGCCTTAAGTTTGAGGGTATGGGGGCCTATAGATAAATCTCGTAGTCGATATACTACCTTACCTCGAGTAAAGTCATCTAATTCGGTTTGATAAAAGTCATTTAGAATTATTGGATTAGACTCATCTCCATCTAAAATTCCAACAATATCATGATCTACCGCAGTAACAGAGGTGTTAATTCCACTTAAGTCAAATAATTTTGCAATTAAATTTGGTGATGCATTTGTATTCGCACCATCCAAGAAAGACTCATCATTCATAAATAATTGAATTTCAGGACCAAGAGAATCTTCAGGAGCATTCTCATTAATACCCCCTACAATCACATCGGTATTATAACCTGCTTTATCAAGTATTTCATTAGTAGCATAAAAACTTAGCTTCCCTTTTCCGTAAGAAATTTTCACATCTCTTGGCACAATAAATTCGAAGTTGAAATTTCCATTTTCTACAGTTGCCAAACCTCTAAATAATTTACTTTCTTGAGAATCAAAAATTTCTACATTCCCATAATTATCATTATCTAATGTTGATTTATCAATTGGTTTGTCATAAACGGTTGTAGATAAACTTCCGTTAAAATCGGTTAATACAGCATTGAGATTATCAGTAACAACTCCCTCAAAACTAACTTTAGACAAAGCCTTTAGCGTATCTATTGATTGGCTGATGTCTTCACCATTCATTTTTTTAATTATAATATTTGGTTTAGGAATTGCTAATTTTTTTACAGGATCACCAAAATAATAAATGAAAAACTTTTGAGTTTGGGTATAATTATTTTTTGTTTTAACTAAGGATTCTGAAATGGTTAAGTCTTCATCATTAAATTCTAATAAAGTAGCAATTAATCTTTTATTAAATGCTTGACCAACACTAATAAAAACTAGTCTAGTAGTTGAGATCATGGAAGTCGCTCCACCTGTTGAATTCCAAAAAATATTTTCTCCAGCTGAAATTCTTATCGGGTTATCAAATCTTGAAAACTCACATGTGATGGTTATAAAAAGTGGTAATGTGTTTTCATTTTTGAACCCTTTAATTTGTGGGATATCTAAAAATCGTTCTGCTGCAAAACCATCTTCACCACCATGACCAAAGTAATCAAAAACTAGTGTACCTGATTCTATGGCTCTAGTAATTGCCTCCTTAACATCTGGATAGCGTTCACCTCCTGAAGAATTTTGTTGTACATAGGCATCTGCATAAATTTTATTGATATTAAAAATTGGTTTATTGGCTTTAATATCATCAGCAATGGTCTCCACTCCTGTTTGAATATTAGCGTCAGTTGGAGCATCAATATCATCGGCCACTAAGGTGATTGTATTTCTCCAATCTCCAAAAGAATCAACATTATAATCTCTTAAAATTTTATCAACTACATCTTTGGCTTGTTGCTGAGTAGAAACCGGAATTCTTCCCGTTGCAATTTCCATAGTGTGTGCTCCAGACATTGTTCCCTCAAATTCTTCAAGCATCCCAAAAAAATCATCTGTAACATATGAACCCGCTAAATCATAACTAATAGTTGCCAAATACACTGGTACAATATTATTGTTCCCAATAATTCTATCTTTATAATCATAGGATGCATCTCCGAAAAAACAAACATATTTCAATTGATCATCAGGTGTTGAATTTAATTCATAAACATGTTTGATAAAATCTCTAATTCCTGTAATATCTCTACTGCCGGAGGAAAATTCATTATAAATCTCATCTAAATTGACAACTTTTGCTGTTAATCCAGAGTTTTCTATGTGATAGTCTGCAATTCTCTGAGCTTGTTCTTCAAATTCATTAGTGGTAATTAGTAGGTAGTTGATATCTTGTATTGCATGTACATTTTGATTTTTAATTTTTGCGTTGGAAAGGATTTCTGGGGTGTAATAATCATCTTGATGCAGTACAATATATTCTTGCAACACTCCAGAATTTGCATTAAAAGTAAAACTTCCAGTAGCTGATTCGTTAATTATATTGGTTGCATTAATTGGATCAGTTACATTCCAGATTTGAGATATATTTTGTGAATTCTGAACCTGATATTCAACTACACCAGTTGTATTAGTGGCCTCAAAACTTCGAAAAGAAAACTGGAAATCATCTACTATCAACTGTTTTATTCCTGAAACTTCAATATAATCTAGATAAGCTCTAGCCGATGGATTGCCCCCGTTATTGTAATTTAAATTAAAATCAAGAGTAGGCGTTGAAATTGAGCGATTAGCGCTTTGCGATCTATCAGATGCTCGATTACCAGAACCTGAACTTTCACTTGCACTAAAATTTAAATTTAAAAGATCTTGAGTGTTTACCTTAACTTGCATTGAAGAAGTTAATTCAGATACAGCCACTGCTCTAACTTTTATATTTACAGGCTCAGTTATAACTATATTTGGGAATGGTATTTCAAGTGATAACTCATTATCTACAGTAAAATCTTCTCCAAGCCATTTTTTACCAACTGCAAAAAGATTAGTAGTTTCTTTTTCATAAAAAACATAATCATTAAATGTAGTAATTTGAGTACTAGCAGAACCCACAACAGGAAAAGAACTTTGTATTCTCTTTCCATCATCTTCATTGATGGTCATAAAATAATAAGATTTGTCTGAGTATATATTTTGTATATGATTAACCGTTCCTTGAGCGGGATTTACCTCCCAGCTGTGGGGTCCTTTGGCATAGAATAGAATGTAATCATTAGCATCAAAAGAATTATCTTCTTCACCCTCAATGAAAATAGCATTCTCTTGCAAATCATCATACCTAAAATCTGCATTTAATTCTGGGAGTAATTGACCTCCATTACCATAAATATGGATTTTTTTAGGATTTAGGTTATTTGTTGAAATTCCTAGCTGTTGTAAAAAAGCTCTGTCTATTTTAAAAACCCCCGTAGTATCTACAGCAAACTTATACCAGTTTCCATCGGCCAATACTGAGTTTGTGACTTGACCGTGGCTTGCAACAGACAAAAGAACAAATAAAATAGGTGCTAAAATATGTTTTTTCAATGCAATCATTCTTCAAAGAACGCAAATAATTTGGATATATTTTGTGTTAAAAATTGTTAAATCATAATATAAGAAAAAGTGTTGCGTTATCTTTATAACGTGACAATTTACAACCATATAAATATACAAATATCTTGTATGAAAATAATTTTATTGTAAATTGCCAAAAAAAAATTAGAATCCTAATATTTGATATTATATATGAAGAACTATTCTAGAATAACCCTTCTTTTGCTCAGTACTATTTTACTATACAATTGTAATTCAACCAATAAAAGTAAATCTTCGTTAACGGGTTGGAATTTTAACGATCCTAAATTTGGGAGTTATATCAAAGGAACCTCATTTCAAGGTCAGAAAACACCTGATGGAATGGTTGGAATTGAAGGTGGTACATTTGTTATGGGGCAAGTACAAGACGATGTAATGTTCGATTGGAATACTACACCTCAAAAAATGCACGTACGCTCATTTTATTTGGATGAAACAGAAGTAACGAACTCAGAATACTTATTATACCTTCAGGTAACTAAAGATGTATTTCCTCCAGAAGAAGAAAAATATAAAAATATTTACGCATCAGCACTGCCTGATACTCTTGTTTGGAGAAGTAGTTTAGGAAACACTGAACTTTTATCTGAAAGCTACCTTAGACATCCTGCATATTCTGATTATCCAGTAGTTGGAGTAAGTTGGTTGCAAGCTGTTCAATACTGTAAGTGGAGAACAAGTGCTGTAAATCTTAAAAATTTAATAGATAAAGGAGTTTTATCTAATGTGTTAGGGAATGATACGATACGTAACTTTTTTGATACCGACTTATATTTAGAAAACCCTTATAAATTATTTGATGGTGATTCTACGGTATACAAGAGAGGCTTACCAGATAATAAATTAAGAAAGAAAGGAGCGCCTAGACCAGAAAAAGGAGCATTCACCGGGAGACAAGTAACTTCTATTGATGGAATTTTATCACAAAAATTTAGACTACCAACTGAGGTTGAATGGGAATATGCTGCTAAAGCAAATACTGAAAATAGAGAATACAATAACATTAGAGGTAGAAAGAAATTTGCTTGGGATGGAAAGGATACTAAAGAGAAATCAAACCGATACAAAGGAAGTCAGTTGGCAAACTTTAAACAAAGTAAAGGAAACTACAGTGGGTTATCTGGATGGTCTGAAGATGGATCAGATATACCTATCTCAGTAAGATCTTACCCACCAAATGGGTATGGGCTTTATGATATGTCTGGAAATGTTGCAGAATGGGTAGCTGATGTATATAGACCGATCATAGATAATGAAGCTAATGATTTCAATTTTTATAGAGGGAACAACTTCAGAAAAAAATTAATAGACTCAACCGGTCAAGTTGTAATTATTGGAGAATCTGACAAGGCCATGGTTTCTTATGATACATTACCTAATGGAAAAGTGGTAGTTTCTAACTTACCTGGTGAAATTAAATATGTACCTGTGACCATGAATGATGTTTTCATGAGAACAAACTACTCTGTTTCTGATAATACAGATAAGAATGATGGTGATAAATTATCTAATCGTTTATTTGACTTAGAAGATGATCAATTTACCAACAAATCTAGAATGTACAATTCGCCAATCAATGCAAAAAACGAAAATACAGGTAAACTTGATAAATACGATGTTAAAAAGAGAACTACCTTAATTAGTAACAAAACTAGAGTTCATAAAGGAGGTTCTTGGCAAGACAGAGAGTATTGGTTAGATCCAGCGCAAAGAAGATATTTACCAGAGTATATGTCTACAAATTACATCGGTTTTAGATGTGCAACAGACGTTATGGGAAATCTTAATAATGGTAAAAGAACTGCTAGAAACCCATCAAGATAAATTAACACAAAAAACTATAAATCCTCATTGAAATCTACTCAATGAGGATTTTTTTTTATATTTAAGCATGAATATTGAAGCCTTATATCAAATTTATTCAAGTAATTATCTTGTAACCACTGACACCAGAACAATTAAAAGAGGTGCTATTTTCTTTTCATTACAGGGTGATCATTTTAATGGAAATAAATTTGCAGCAACAGCCATTCAAAAAGGTGCTAAATATGCAGTAATAGATGATGCAAACTACCAAATTGAAGGAAAAACTATAGTAGTTGATAATGTATTAGAAACCCTTCAAGAATTAGCAAATCATCATCGTCATCAACTTAAGATTCCTATCATAGGTATTACGGGTAGCAATGGAAAAACGACAACTAAAGAACTCATTCATGCCGTTTTAGCTACTCAATTTAAAACTAAAGCAACAAAAGGAAATCTAAATAATCATATCGGAGTACCCTTAACACTTCTGTCATTTACCAATAAAACTGAAATTGGAATTGTAGAAATGGGTGCAAATCATCAAAAAGAAATTGAGTTTTTGTCCTCTATTTGTGAGCCTGATGTTGGTTATATTACAAATTTTGGAAAAGCACACCTTGAAGGCTTCGGGGGAATAGAGGGCGTGATTAAAGGAAAATCAGAATTGTACACCTA
>NZ_JAQWGS010000008.1 GCF_029238095.1 Lacinutrix sp.
TGAAGTAAGAGAATAGAAAAGCTATTATTGAAAGTGAAAATAGGAAAATATTTGTGAGATATTCGGCAATTTTTCGGCAAAAAAATAAATAAAAAAATCATAATTATTTGATTTTCAAACAATTATGATTTAGTAAAGTACTCAAAGTGGGAATCGAACCCACACTTCCGAAGAAACTGGATTTTGAATCCAGCGCGTCTACCAATTCCGCCATTTGAGCAATAAATTAAAACACAAAAATATATATTTTTTAATTAAATGCCTTAAAAATACTATTGATTATGCTTCATAGACGAAAAAAAGTTCTAAATTTGCACCTCATTAAAAATAACGTAGTGTATATCATTACTTTAAAACATTTTTACGATGCCTAATACTAAGCCAGACGCAAAAATTTTTACCATAACGCAAAGTAAAGCTTTAGCAGATAAAATCGCTCATGCTTACGGTGCCCAATTAGGTAAAGTAATTACGTCTACTTATAGTGATGGAGAGTTTCAACCATCTTACGAAGAGTCTATTCGTGGCACAAGAGTTTTTATAATTGGATCTACAAATCCTAGTTCAGAAAACTTAATGGAAATGTTATTAATGCTTGATGCAGCAAAGCGTGCTTCTGCTAGACATATTACAGCTGTATTGCCCTACTTTGGCTGGGCAAGACAAGATAGAAAAGACAAACCAAGAGTGCCAATCGCAGCTAAATTAGTTGCAAAAATGCTTGAAGCAGCTGGAGCAACCAGAATAATTACAATGGATTTGCACGCAGATCAGATTCAAGGATTCTTTGAGAAACCAGTAGACCACTTATTTGCATCTACTGTATTTTTACCGTACTTAAAGGAGTTAAATTTAGATAATCTAACTATTGCCTCTCCAGATATGGGCGGAAGTAAAAGAGCTTATGCTTATTCAAAGGCACTAGAAAGCGATGTGGTTATATGTTACAAGCAACGTGCAAAAGCTAATGTGATTTCACACATGGAATTAATTGGTGATGTAACTGGCAAAAACGTAGTATTAGTTGATGACATGGTTGACACTGCTGGAACATTAACAAAAGCAGCAGATGTAATGATGGAACGTGGAGCATTAAGTGTAAGAGCGATATGTACACATCCTATTTTATCTGGTAATGCTTATGAAAAAATTGAAAATTCAAAATTAGAAGAGTTGATAGTAACAGACTCAATTCCTCTAAAACAAGAAAGTAAGAAAATTAAAGTTATAAGTTGTGCCAATTTATTTGCCGAAGTAATGCATAATGTACATTACAACAAGTCTATTAGCTCAAAGTTTTTAATGTAGTTTTGCTACAACCAATTAAGTATATAAATAAATTAAATATAAATAACAAAAATGAAATCAATTACAATCAACGGATCTCAAAGAGAAAGCGTGGGCAGCAAAGCAACAAAAGCCTTACGTAATGCTGGTCAGGTTCCTTGCGTATTATACGGAGGAGACAAATCAGTACATTTCTCAGCAGCTGAATTAGCATTCTCTAAATTGGTGTATACACCTAATGCGCATACAGTTGTAATAGAATTAGAAGGTGGCGAAACTTATAACGCTATCCTACAAGATATTCAATTTCATCCGGTAACCGACAGAATTCTACATGTAGATTTCTACCAAGTATTCGAAAATAAAGAAATTACTATGGATATTCCTGTTAATTACATAGGAAACCCAAGAGGAGTAAGAAATGGTGGTGTTTTACGTAAAAATAAGCGTAGCTTAAGAGTTAAAGCTTTACCTGGAAATTTACCAGATTATATAGATGCAAATATTGAAGATCTTAAAATTGGAAATAAACTTTATATTACAAAGTTAGCTACAGATGATTATACATTTATGCACCCAGATAATACTGTTGTATGTTTAGTAAGACGTTCAAGAGCAGCAGTTGTAGTAGATGATGAAGATGATGAAGCTGAAGGTGAAGAAGGTGATACTCCTGAGGAAACTGCAGCAGAATAATCACTCCATTTTATAAATATCATTAAGGCATCCTGAAATATTCAGGATGCTTTTTTATTTTTACAAAAAATAATTCTAATCATGTTCAATTGTATTAAAAAATTCTTTGAGAGAAAAAATAGTACTACTAACATTGAAGAAAAATATCCTATGAAAAAATTCTTAATAGTTGGTTTAGGAAATATTGGAGAAAAATATGAATATACGCGCCATAACATTGGTTTTAAAGTTTTAGATTATTTTGCTAAAAAAGAAGCGATTACATTCGAAACCCAAAAGCTAGGAGATATAGCAACCTATAAATTAAAAGGTAGAACTTTTATATTACTAAAACCAAATACTTACATGAATTTAAGCGGTAAAGCTATTCTATATTGGCTTACAAAAGAAAAAATAACTGTTGAAAACCTTTTAGTTATAACAGACGACTTAAATTTACCTTTTGGCAGTATTAGAGTAAAATCCAAAGGAAGTGATGGTGGACATAACGGCCTAAAAGACACACAACAAAAATTAAACACTACAAAATATAACCGTTTTAGATTTGGCATAAGCGATGCCTTTAACAAAGGCAAACAAGTAGATTATGTTTTGGGAGAATGGACAGAAGAAGAGAGTTCTAAATTAGAGGAACGTTTAGACAAAGCAGTCGAATTAATTAAATCTTTTGGTTTAGCAGGTATAAACAACACCATGAATAATTTTAACGGTAAATAAGAAATAAATAAGAATTTCATTTTAGTATCTAAATTTACTACTTTTATCAAAATTTTAACATTATTACACTAATAATATTTAAACATGAAAAAAATTACTTTTAAATTATTAATGCTTACACTGTTTTGTTTGCCAACATTAGTACTGGCTCAAAACAAAGATGGAGTACAAGCAGAAAAATGTTTAACAGACATTTATAATGCAAATTTGTTAGAAACGAACCCAGACATGATGGGTAGTGAAACTTTTAGATTAAATCTAGAAGAGAAAATTAGAACTGCTCAAAACAATGGTTTTAGGAGAGTTGTTGTAGATATACCACTTGTTATACACGTATTACACAACGGTGAACCTATTGGAACTGGACCAAATATTACAGATGCTCAAGTTCTATCTCAAGTAACTGTATTAAATGAAGATTTTAGAAATATGGCTGGAACACCTGGTCAAAGCACAGCAGGTGGTGTTGATGTAGAAGTAAACTTTGTCTTGGCTCAACGAACTCCTGATGGCTGTCCAACAAATGGAATTAACCGTGTTAATATATGTCAAGATGGAACTGACTCAGCAGCTGTAGATAATTGGAAAGCTCAAACCATATGGAATAGAAATCTATATATGAATATGTGGTCTTCTAAATATGTTGGAGATTTAAATGGAATATTAGGTTTTGCTCAATTTCCTGGAGGTCCTGCAGCTACTGATGGTGTTAGTGCTGGGCATACTTATTTTGGAAGTTCAGATTATGATGATGGTACATTTAATACTGCTCCACCTTATGATAAAGGTCGTACAATGACTCATGAAGTTGGTCATTATTTAGGTTTATACCATACATTCCAAGGTGGATGTGCTGGTGCTGGTGACGGAATTGCAGATACACCTGCGGTAAGTGCTCCAAATTATGGTTGTATTGCGAATACTTCTTGTGGTTCGGTAGATATGATAGAAAATTATATGGACTACACAGACGACACTTGTATGAATACATTTACTGCTGGACAAAAAGCAGTAGTACAAGCTGTTTTAGCAGGTTCAAGAAGTAGTTTATCTAGTTCTAATGGTGCTACACCTCCAGCCTCTGTTGCTACAGATGCTGAAATAGCATTTGAAAGCGTATTAGTAGCTTGTGGTACAGATTTAATAGCATCAGTTGTTATAACAAATTGGGGAACAGCAACATTATCTTCTACTACAATAGCTTACGATATAGATGGAGGGACAGCGACAAATTATAATTGGAATGGATCTCTTGCTTACGGACAATCAGAAACGGTAACATTACCAGCTATTGCATCTACAGCTGGAAATCATGATATTAATGTAACTGTAACTACAACTGGTGATGCTCGCGCCTGTAATAATTCAACTTCCAATTGCTTTACTGCTACAGCAACTGCTGGACCATGCGCATCTATTGGAAATGACGGAGATAACTATTTTACTAGTACTACTGGAGTTATATTTAATACTATTAATAATTTAGATAACAATCCTGGACATCCTGCAGATACTGATGTTGGGTATTCTGATTTTACTGGGCTATCAACAGATGTAAACAAAGAATCTGCTTATAATTTATCTGCTTATGTTAACACAGATGGCAACTATTTTGTAAGAACTCTAGCATGGATTGATTGGAATCAAAACTGTAATTTTGATGCAGGTGAAGAATATGATCTTGGTGAATCTCAAAATGTAGATCATGGATTGAGTGCTGGTTCTCCACTATCAATTACTATTCCTGCAAATGCTGTCACAGGAAATACCATCATGCGTATAACAACAATGTGGTCTGGAAACTCTGGTGGAGGAATGCCTACTTCATGTGACAATGGACATGATGCTGAAGTAGAAGATTATACTATTAACGTACTAGCTTCATTAAGTGTTGATGAGTTCAGCTTATCTGGAGTTTCAATATTTCCAAATCCTGCTAACACAGTTATAAATATAAAAGGTTTAGAAACTACTTTAGAAAATGTTGAAATTTACACTGTTACTGGTAAAAAAGTAATAAGTACTACAACAGATTTAGAAACTATAAATGTTAGTGCTATTGCTAGTGGTGTTTACTTTTTAAAGTTAAATGCTAAAGATGCATCTAAAACTATCAAGTTTATAAAAGAGTAATTTATTATTATTATTACAATAAAAAGTGGATTGAAATTAATTTCAATCCACTTTTTGTGTTTTACAAATCTAACTATCAGATGATAAAAAAAGATGCAATTCTTTTTTTATTTATCAAAAGACGCGCAACACAAAAGTTTTGATTACGAATAACATATTCATAAAAACAGTTAGCTACATGTTTAAAGCTCTTATCCATGGTTAGATAATTATACTAAAACCTAACCAGATATTTAGTATATAATTTGCCAGTTATATAAAATAAATAAACAGTTAAAATTAAATTTTATTAATTCAAGACCTTTTGTTATTTAAAAATAAAAACAACTAATACCACAGACATTTTAAGCTTATGTATGCTTGTTCTTGTATTTATTGTACCAGCGATAATTATATAAATATAATAGATTAATATTCACGTCTTAAGTTTACAATAATAGGGTTAGAGGTATTATTTAGAAAAGTATAACGCTAATAAGAAACAAAAAGGAAGCTATTTTAGAGCTTCCTTTTTATAATTAATACTATTGACAAGTCATTATTAATTAATTTATAATTACTTTTTTTGTATGCTTGTTTAAACCATCACTAACTTGTAACATATAAATACCTGACTGAACCTTATCTAATCGAATAGTTTCATTAAACACTGTGCTTGCTTTATATATATTATTAAAAACTTCTCTACCTCTAATATCGAAAACTGAAATATTAATATCATTACTAGAAACACTATTTAATTCTACATTAAAAGATCCGTTGTTAGGGTTTGGATATACAGAAAAGCCTCCTAAACTTCCAAACTCATCAACAGATAATAAAGGAACTACAGTTATAGTGTAATCTTCAACTTCTGCATCGTGTCCGTTTTCACAAGAAGTTGCTCCAGAATTGTATTTTGTTGTTACTCTCATTATTGTATTTCCAACTACTGCATTTGTTGGAACAAGAACAGAAAGGCCAGAGTTTGAAGCTGGGCCATCTGGAGTCCCAAACGCTGTTCCTAAATCATAGGCTTCACTTGCTTCTAAAATACAGTTTTGATTCCAATCTATCCAAACTGTAGTAATACAAGTATAATTGCCATCTGTGTTTTGATTTACAAATAAATCATAAGAACTACCAACTGTAACCTCTGTAGTAAGGTCTGGATCAGTTGTAGGATCAGCATTTGTATAATCGCTGTAACCAGAAGGTTTACCTGAAGCATTATTAATCGTACCAAATTGTACTAAAGTTGTACTAGTTTGATAATCTGTATTAGCAACAGAAGCGCATAATCCATCAACAACTGTTAGCATTAAATCGATGGTTTTTGTTTGTGAATTAGATGTGCCAGTAACAGTAATTGTATAATCTCCTGGAGTAGCACCTGTTAAACCAGTAATATTTAGCATAACAATTCCATCTGAAGATAATGTAGATGGCATAAAATCATACGATGATCCTGGTGGATTTCCAGATGCTGTAAATGTTGTTGATTCGTTAAAACCGTTAACTGTAAAGAAATCTACCTCATACGAAACTGCATCTATATTACACGCAGATTGATTTGAAATTGCACTATTTAATGCAAAAGATGGAGCACTTGAAATTGGAAAATTATCTGAAAGCGCATAAAAAATATTATCTGCTGCTTCAACCATTACTCTTGCATTGTTAGTATCTGCAACAGATGGTACAGTTATAGTTTCTGAGCCATCATTTGCAACACCAGACGCTAATGTTGTTGGGAAAGTTAAGCCTCCATCTGTAGAAAATTTAATATTAACAGTTTGGCAGTTAATTGGAGCTGTATTTGTAGCGCCTACATTCCATACTAAAGTTTGAGAACTTCCTGATCCCCAAGCTGGAGGAGAAACTACGGTAAATGGAGCTCCACCTTCAACCGTTACTACCATAGTATCAAAATCTGATTGTGGTATTTGTCCAACACCTCCAGCTTCTGATCTATCTCTAACAGTTAAACCAAAACTTAAAGTCCTAGCAATAGTAGATACAGTTTCCCAAGAACTATTATTTACTGTTTCTGTAGGATTAGTTTCTGTAAGTTCTCCTGCAAGTACTCTACTGTAAATTGGCATATATCTATCACCACTAGTACTTGGTGGTCTAGATCTCCATAGTGGGCCTCCATGTGTTGGTCCAAATTGAGCATTTGTAGTTTGACCACTATCTATTTGTTCCCAAGTGTACGTTAAAATATCACCACTATCTGGATCTGTAGCAGTAGCCTTAAGAATAAAAGCTGTACCATTAGGAATTGCAAAATCAGCTCCAGCAGCTGCAACTGGTGGATTATTTGTTATACTTGTTGTAACAGCGCATTGGTTAGCTCCACTAGTTACATTATTTAGAATTTGATTTATTGATTGGTAATGAAAATAAGGATCACTATGATCTTGCACATCATTAGGACCTGTAATACCAGCATATCCCATAATTGTAGTCCCACTTCCTGGCTCAGAATTCACTCCAGTACCTTCCGTGTTGTTGGAAAATGTATGGTTAGCTCCCATTTGATGTCCAATTTCATGTGGCACGTAATCTATATCAAAAAAATCTGCCATATATGGTCCTCCATCGTTATCTACGAAAGAATGGGCAGAAAAACCACTTCCTTTACCGTTTTCACAGACACAACCAATACATCCTGCATTTCCATTATTCCCTGCAAAATGAAGTAGGTGACCTATATCATAATCTGCCTCACCTACAGTAGCTGTTAAATTTGTTTGTAAATCTCCGTTTAAATTTCCACCATAAGGATCTGTTCCTGAATAAATTAAATCTAAGGCCGGATCATCAGCAGTATCAACTAGTACAAAAGTAATTGCCATATCAACTTCAAACACTTCATTTGTTCTGTTTAAAGTAGAAACCATTGCAGCTAATGCATCTTGCTGTGCATTACCATTACCTGCATTTCCATCATCTTGAAAATTGGTGTATTCTGATGTAACAGACATCGCCATTCTAAAAGTTCTTAATAGTTTGTCGTTTGCGTCACGAGACACTTCGCTACTAATAATTCTTTTAGAGATATCGACATCTTCAGTTAAACACTCAAAAGTGTCGGAAGAATTTATTTGGGCTGTTCTATTATAAACAATGTATTGTCCGTTGGATACTTTAGTTACAGGTTGAATATACACTGTTTCTTTATCAGGCTCAGATATCATTGCTTTTAAACCTAAAGGTGTAACACTAAACCTCACTCTTGTACCAGAGCCATCTGTTCTAGAGCCAAGATATGTTTTTATACCTGGATGTTGAGCTTGGTTATCATTTGATGAAAAGATTTGCGTTTCAACTATTCTATACTGTTGTATTTTACCATCTACAGACGGAAAGTTTACAATAACATTAGATTTTCCATTAGATGCACCTCTTAAAGGTGCTCCAATTAATTGCTGTTTAAAATTTTGAATATCTAGTTGAAGAATTTCAGAGTTATCTGGATCTAAATTTTTGAGAGAAATTCCTGAAATTTCTTCTTTAACGGTAGTTTTAGACCATGCATTATTTTGAGCAATTACATTGCTAACAAACAGTAACATAGTAAAAGTTAATACATTAATTAGTTTTGTTTTCAAGTTGATTGGGATTTAAAATTTATTCCTCAAATTTAACAAATTACTTGCTTAAACTTTAAACTATTCGTAGAAAAATGAATTATTAATGAATAAATAAATGTTTTTTGTCTAAAAAAGTATCAAAAAACACAAATTAAGGAAGGAAATTAATCTAAATTAATTATTTCTAGCAAATACAAAATACACTTTAGTTTCCCTTTAATCTAAAAAATTTAAAAATGAATAAAATTACCTACTGCTTTTTTCTAGCATTTCTTTGTATTTCTTTTACTGGAATTTCTCAAGAAAAAAAGTCAACTAAGTCCTCAAAAGAATTATGGACAAAAACCAGCCTTAGTACTTTAAACAAAGAATCTAAAGTTCATAGAAGCTCGCAGCCTTCAGATTTTGGTTTGTATAAATTAAATATACAAGAGCTTAAGAATAAACTAGAAAAAGCTCCAATGCGAGACGAAATGCTAGCTAAAAACTCTCCTATTCAAATTTCATTTCCCAACAGTAATGGTGAATTTGAGAAGTTTGCCATAGTAGAAACACCAGTAATGGAAGAAGAATTGGCAAGAAAAATGTCTATGATTAAAGCGTATACTGGGCAAGGAATAGACGATCCTAGTGCTACAATGCGTTTTACAGTAACACAATTTGGATTACACACCATGACGCTATCTGGTACTAAAAGATCTTGGTTTATTGAACCTTTTACTGAAGACAGATTAAATTACATAGTATACTCTAAAGAAAGTTTAGGTATCGATATGCAAGAGTTTGAATGCTTAACAGACCAAGAAGTTGATTTACCTTCTGTTAGTGGTATGTCTGAAAATAGAGCTGCTGACGATAATAAGTTAAGAACTTTTAGATTAGCACAATCTTGTACTGGTGAATATGGTGCCATATTTGATGGATCAGGTACAGTTGCTCAAAGAAAAGCAAATGTTCAAGCCCAAATGGCTATAACGATGACTAGAGTTAATGGTATTTACGAAAGAGATTTAGCAGTAACAATGATATTTGTTAACAACAATGATGATATTATATATTTAAATGCTGGTACAGATCCTGATTCACCTAGTATATTATCCGAAGTTTTAAACGACTCTGGAAACTTCTTAAATTTTACCACATACGTTGTTAATGGCTATAACAATAATGATATAGACATGGATAGCAGAACACAATATACTGGTACTGCACCAGATACTCCTTATATCCTTCAAAATGTTTTAGCACATCCAGGAAATTTTCTAAATTTTAGTACTTATCAAATAATAGAACAATTACCAGAAAATTAAATTATTAAAACTTAAAATATTAATATTTAAAAGTGGATTGAAAGTAATTTCAATCCACTTTTTATATTTTTGTAATTAAATTGTTGATACTTGAAATCTAGTTTAGCCCAAGAAAGAAATACTGTAATAACCATTGGCACCTTTGATGGTGTTCATATTGGGCACCAAAAAATTATTCAACGCCTTATAGAAGTTGGTAAAGCCAAGTATTTAACGCCAACAATTCTTACTTTTTTTCCGCATCCAAGAATGATTTTACAAAAAGATTCAAACATTAAACTAATAAATACACTAGAAGAAAAAGAGAGTATTTTAAAACATTTTGGTTTAGAAAACCTAGTTGTAGAAAAATTTACCAAAGCATTCTCTCGCCTAACTGCTCAAGAGTTTGTAGAAACTATTTTAGTAAAGCAATTAAAAGCTAAACATGTAATTATTGGATACGACCATCATTTTGGTAGAAATAGAAGTGCTAATATTGAAGATTTAAAAGCTTTTGGATTGCAATATCGTTTTGAAGTAGAAGAAATTACAGCTCAAGATATTAATGACGTATCTGTAAGTTCAACAAAAATTAGAACAGCTTTACTTGATGGTGATATAAAAACAGCAAATAGTTACCTTGGTTATCCTTTTATTATCTCTGGAACTGTTGAAAAAGGTAAAGGTTTAGGAAGAACAATAGGATTCCCTACTGCAAATATTGCTGTTAGTCAAAACTATAAATTAATACCCAAACAAGGTGTTTATGTTGTAAAATCGGAAATCGATAATAAAACAATTTATGGCATGATGAATATTGGAACAAACCCAACATTTAATGGTATAGTTGAAACAACAGAAGTAAACTTTTTTAATTTTGATGCTGATTTATATAATAAGAAAATAACAATAGAACTTTTAGATAGACTTCGTGATGAAGAAAAATTTCAATCTGTTAGTGATCTAAAACAACAATTAATAAAAGATAAAAACAACGCATTACAATTTATTAATAACGATGCTAAATAAGTTTCTTTTTAAATATATAGATAATAGTTCTCTAATAGTGTTTAGAATTATTTTTGGTTTTCTATGTTTTGCAGAATCTGTTGGCGCAATTTTTACAGGCTGGATTACCAAAACACTTGTAGAACCTAAATTTACGTTTACCTTTATAGGTTTCGAATGGCTACAACCTTTGCCTGGAAACTGGATGTATGTGTATTACGCTGTAATGGGTATTTTTGGGTTACTAATTATGGTAGGTTATAAGTATAGGTTTAGTGCTTTTATGTTTTTTATAATGTGGTGTGGTGTCTATTTTATGCAAAAATCATCTTATAACAACCACTACTATTTACTTGTCTTACTCAGTGGAATAATGGTAATTCTTCCTGCACACAAGTATGCTTCTTTAGATGTAAAACAAAATCCAAAATTAAAAAGTATAGCTATGCCTGCTTGGTGTAAATGGATTTTTGTTATCCAACTCTTTATACTATATACCTACGCATCTAAAGCTAAACTTTATCCAGATTGGCTAGATCTTAGTGTTCCTACATCTCTAATGGAGGCAAAAATAAATTATCCTATTATAGGTGGATTATTACAAAATGGATTTATGCCATATCTTGTGGGTTATGGAGGTATTTTATTTGATGGTCTAATTATACCTATGCTATTATTCAAACCAACTAGAAAATATGCTTTTTTCGCTTCTATTTTCTTTCACTTATTTAACTCGTTTGTGTTTCAAGTTGGAGTATTTCCATACTTATCTTTAGCCTTTTGTTTATTCTTTTTTAATCCAGAAACGGTTAGAAACATTTTTTTAAAAGGAAAAGAATTATATACTAAAGCAGAAATTATTGTACCAAACTACAAACCTATTTTAATAGGCTTAGGAAGTGTTTATTTTGCAATTCAAATAGTTTTACCATTACGTCATCATTTTATACCAGACGATGTTTTATGGACCGAAGAAGGCCACAGGTTATCTTGGAGAATGATGTTACGTTCTAAATCTGGTTACACAAATTTTAAAGTGGTAAATACTGCTACAAATAAAACTACACCTATAAACCTAACTCAATATTTAACAAAAAAACAAATTCGATCGGTTAATTACAAACCAGATTTTATGTGGCAGTTTGCACAGTATTTAAAAAAGGAATACAAGAAAAAAGGCGAAGATGTTCAGGTTTTTGTTAGTGCCCAAGTTAGTGTAAATGGCAAGCCGCATCAACACCTTATAAACGAAAAAGTAGACCTTGCCAATATAAAGTGGAACGTGTTTAAACACAACGATTGGATATTACCATCAAAATAGCAAACTAAACTGTTTTTTGCCTAACAAAATCTTACTACTTTTACCACTTAAAAATTTGAGTTACAATTTTGCGTTAAGGATTAAAAGGTTTGTTTGAGCTCCTAGCAGAGAGCGAGCCTTGAAAGCCTGACCTTTAGGTAACGCCCAAAATAAAAATTATGTTACAAGTACCTTTTATTAGAGACAACAAAGAAGTAGTAATTGCTGGTTTAGCTAAACGTCATTTTGATGCTAAAGCATTGGTAGAACAAGTTATTATTTTAGATGAAGAACGTCGTGCCTTACAAACAAAATTAGATAATACTTTAGCAGAATCTAATGCCCTTTCTAAAGATATTGGAAACTTATATAAATCTGGAAAAGCTGCTGAAGCCAACCAGCTAAAAGAAAAAACAAGCGTTTTAAAAGAGGCTTCTAAAACCTTGTCTGAAGATTTAAGTACAACCGAAGAAAAGCTTAAAAACCTATTATACCAGTTGCCAAACGTACCTCATGAATCTGTTCCTGCTGGAAAAAGTGAAGCAGAAAATGAAGAGATTTTTAATGAAGGTAATGTACCAAAATTATACGATGGAGCGCAACCTCACTGGGAATTAGCAAAAAAATACGACATTATAGATTTTGAATTAGGAAATAAAATTTCTGGTGCAGGATTTCCTGTTTACAAAGGAAAAGGAGCCAGATTACAACGTGCTTTAATTGCCTATTTTTTAGACAAAAATACTACAGCTGGTTATACAGAATACCAATTACCACATTTAGTAAACGAAGCATCTTGTTATGGAACAGGACAGTTGCCAGATAAAGAAGGACAGATGTATCATGACTCTAGAGACGATTTATATTTAATTCCTACAGCAGAAGTTCCAGGTACTAACGTGTTTAGAGATGTACTTTTAAATGAAAGCGAATTACCAATAGGTATTACTGGCTATACACCATGTTTTAGACGAGAAGCAGGGAGTTATGGTGCAGATGTTCGTGGTTTAAATAGATTACACCAGTTTGATAAAGTTGAAATTATTAGAGTGGAACATCCTGACAACTCTTACAATGCATTTCATGGTATGATAGAGCACGTTAAAGATATTTTAAGAGAACTTAAACTACCTTTTAGAATCTTAAAACTATGTGGTGGTGACACTGGTTTTCCTTCGGCAATGACCTACGATTTCGAAGTGTTCTCGACAGCTCAAGACCGTTGGTTAGAGATTTCGAGTGTTTCTAATTTTGAAACCTACCAAGCAAACCGTTTAAAACTACGATTTAAAAATAGTGAAGGTAAAAACGAATTAGCACACACCTTAAATGGAAGTTCTTTAGCATTACCAAGAGTTTTAGCTGGAATTTTAGAAAACTACCAAACAGAAAAAGGTATAGAAATTCCTGAGGTATTAATACCATACACTGGTTTTTCTATTATAGATTAATAATCCATCACTAAAAATTAAAAAACGCCTGGTCTTAATCGGGCTTTTTTTATATCTTTTTTTTAAGGCATAACATTTGCTATATTTACACAAATACTTTTTATGCGATTACTCTTTGTTTTATGTTTTTTATTTAGCCTTAATCTGTTTTCACAAGATGATATTCTTGCGCGAGAATATTTTAAAAACGGTGAGTTTGAAAAAGCTTTAATCTCCTATAAAAAACTATACTCTAAAAATAAAGGAAACAGTAATTACTTGACTCAGTTGGTAAAAACACATCAGCAATTAGAGCAATATAAAGCAGTTGACACATTACTTTTAAACTATTTAAATATTTCTAACAATCCTGCAATATTTGTAAAATTAGGCTATAACTATACGTTGCAAAACGATACCTTAAAGGCTAATATAAATTATAAGAAAGCAATAGATGTAATAGATACAAACCCAAATTTCGCGGGAATAATTGGTAGAAGTTTTGAGGATTTCTCTTTGTTAGAATTAGCAATAGAAACCTATGAAAAAGCGATGTCTTTAAAACCAGACTTAAATTTTAACTATCAACTAGCTCGCATCTATGGCGAACAAGGTAATATAGAAAAAATGTTTAATAGCTATATAAATTATACAGAAATTAACCAAAATTACATTAACACTATAAAGAGAGAGTTTAGCACTTTTATAAGCGAAAATAAAGAGAACGAAAACAATAGCATTTTAAGAAAAATACTATTGAAAAAAATCCAGACCTCTCCAGATGTTATTTGGAACGAAATGTTGAGTTGGCTATTTATTCAGCAAAAAGAATACAATAAAGCATTTACACAAGAAAAAGCCATTTACAAAAGACAACTAGAATCTTTAGATCGAATAGAAGAATTAGCAAATATTGCTTATGCTCAAAAAGAATCTGAAATTGCAAAAGACATCTATCAATTTATTATAGATAACACTCAGGAAATCGATATAAAAATAAATGCACACTACAATATTATAAATATTGAAACCAAAAATGCTTCCAAAGAAGATTACAAAACCATTAATGAAAGCTATTTAGGCTTATTTGAAACCTATGGAAAAACGGCTAGAACTTTAGAGCTTCAAATTGCTTATGCTCATTTTTTAGCGTTTTATCTCAACCAAACTAAAGAAGCCATATCGTTTTTAAAAAACAGTTTAAACCTAGGCGTTAGCGATTATAGACTAGCAAAAATAAAATTAGAACTTGGAGATATTTTAGTTTTAGAAGAAAAGTTTAACGAGGCTTTAATTTATTATACTCAAATTCAGCGTAGCTTAAAAAACAGTACTGTTTCTCAAGAAGCACGCTTTAGAGTGGCGAAAACAAGCTACTATAAAGGCGATTTTAAATGGGCCGAATCTCAACTTAAAATTTTAAAAGCCTCGACGTCGCAATTAACAGCTAATGACGCTTTAGATTTAAAGTTATTTATTGGCGATAATAAAAATGAAGACTCCTTGCAAATAGCTTTAAAACACTATGCAAAAGCAGATTTGTTAGCCTTTCAAAACAAAAAAGACGATGCGATTAAGCTTTTAAATACTATTTTAGAAGACCATAAAACCGAGCCTATAGTGGCACAAGCACTTTTAAAACAAGCACAATTGTTTGAAGAAAAAAAACAGTTTGAAAAAGCTAAAACAAATTACGAGCGTTTAATTAAAGACTTTAAAGAAGGCATTTTAGAAGATGATGCCATTTTTGCTTTAGCCGAAATGTATGCCAACACATTAGCGCAACCAGAAAAAGCAAAAGCACTCTACGAGAGTATTATTTTCGAGCATGCAGATAGTATTTATTTTGTAGATTCTCGTAAAAAATATCGTGCTTTAAGAGGTGACGCCATTAATTAAGGTGCTTCTATTATGATTGTAGCAGAAACCGAAAGACTTATCATTTCAAAATTTACAACTAGAGATGCTGCTTTTTTTAAAGCATTAGTAAATTCGCCTTCATGGTTAAAATACATAGGAGACAGAAACATTAATACCATAGAACAAGCAGAAAACAAAATAAAAGAGAGTCATTTAAAAAGCTACAAAACCAGTGGTTATGGGTTTTATAAATTACTATTAAAAACCGAAAACTTAAAACCTATAGGTACTACAGGTTTAATAAAAAGACCAGAACTAGAACATACAGACATTGGTTTCTCGCTATTACCAGAATATGAAGGTAAAGGCTTTGGTTTTGAGTCTGCAAAAGCAGTAATGGTATTAGCTAAAGAGGAATTTAAACTAAATAAAATCTGTGCTATTACACTAGAAAACAACAAAAAATCTATTGCATTAATAGAAAAGTTAGGCTTAACTTTCGATAAAAAAGTAAAACCTTTTGAAAACGATAAAGAACTCATGTTATTCTCAAAAAATTTATAATATAAAATGATAATTTACAACGTTACAGTAAACATAGACGATAGCGCTCACGAGCAATGGCTAAAATGGATTAAAGAACATATTCCACAAGTATTAGCTACTGGTAAATTTAAAGAAGCAAAGCTTACCAAAGTTTTAGTAGAAGAAGACATGGGAGGACAAACCTACTCTATTCAATACAGAGCACATTCACGCGAAGCATTAAACGCATATTATAATGAAGATGCAGACCGTTTAAGAACTCATGGCGCAAAACTTTTTGCAGATAAAATGCTAGCGTTTAGAACAGAACTAGAAATTGTAGATGAATTCACTATAGATATTAAATAGTAACATTTTAATTAGTGTAATTTCTAAACCAACTTAAGCAAACACATTCACACATAAAATTAGTGAATTCGTGACAAAACAAAACACTATGGCCAAAAAACAATATAACCTACACCAAGTAAAGGCAAAGAAATTTTTAGGTCAGCATTTTCTAGAAGATGAAACTATTGCAGAACAAATTGCTGATGCTTTGTCGTTAAAAGGTTATAATAAAGTGTTAGAAATAGGTCCAGGAATGGGTGTTTTAACCAAATACTTACTTAAAAAACCAGTAACAACCTACGTTATAGAAATAGATACCGAAAGTGTAGAATACCTAAAAAACAACTACCTTAATCTGGCATCAAGAATTATAGAAAAAGACTTTTTAAAATATGATGTTTCAGAGGTTTTTGGAGACAATCAATTTGCAATTAGCGGTAATTTTCCATATAATATTTCTACACAAATTGTTTTTAAAACGTTAGAACTCAAACACCAAATTCCAGAATTTTCTGGTATGTTTCAAAAGGAAGTAGCGCAACGTATTTGCTCTAAAGAAGGTAGTAAAGTTTACGGCATATTATCTGTACTAACACAAGCTTTTTACGATGCAGAATATTTATTTACGGTACCACCAACGGTATTTAATCCTCCACCAAAAGTAGAATCTGGTGTTTTAAAATTAACACGTAAAGACAATTTTACATTGTCTTGCGACGAAAAATTGTTTTTTAGAGTAGTCAAGCAAGCCTTTATGCATCGCAGAAAAACATTACGTAACAGTTTAAAAACATTTGAATTAAGCGATAGTTTAAAAGCAAATGTTATCTTTGATAAACGTCCAGAACAGCTAAATGTTCAAGCCTTTATTGATTTAACAACTTTAATAGAAAACGACGAAAAAGAAATTGATTAACACTAAATATTATCTAAAATACCTTTTTAATGTAGTAATAAGGACAAACATTGGATAATATAAAACATAATTTTAGTGGAAGAACAAGACGAAAATATCAAATTTACTATCAGCGACGAGCTTATAGAAACGGTAGAACAATTAGTAGATTCTAAAAACAACAAAGGTGTTTTAGAACTACTAAACGAATATCATCATGCAGATATAGCAGAGATTCTTGGAGATTTAAGTACAGAGCAATCTACTTTTATTATTAAGCTTTTAGATAGTGACATTACATCTGAGATTCTTATGGAGATGGATGAAGACGATCGAGAGAAAGTTTTAGCATCCTTATCTACTAAAGAAATTGCCGAAGAGATAGAAGAGCTTGATACAGATGATGCTGCAGACATGATTGCAGAGCTTCCTGAAGAACGTCAGGAACAAGTAATAGCCCAAATAGAAGATCAAGAACATAAAGCAGAAATACAAGAACTACTTACTTACGATGAAGACACTGCTGGTGGATTAATGGCAAAAGAGTTAGTAAGAGTAAACGAAAACTGGACGGTTACAGAGTGTGTAAAAGAAATGCGCGCACAAGCAGAAAACGTTACCAGAGTGCACTCTATATATGTAGTAGATGATGAAGAAAAATTAATTGGTCGTTTATCTTTAAAAGACCTATTAATGGCGTCTCCTCGTGCACACATTTCTACAGTTTATATTCCAAAAGTAGATTACGTAGATATCAATGAAGATGCAGAAGAAGTTGCAAAAATTATGCAAAAATACGACTTAGAAGCCATTCCTGTAGTCGATAAAAATAAAATATTAGTAGGTAGAATTACAATTGATGATATTGTAGATGTAATAAAAGAAGAAGCCGAAAAAGATTACCAACTGGCAGCAGGTATTACACAAGATGTAGAAGCAGATGATAGTATTCTAGAATTAACAAAAGCACGTTTGCCTTGGTTGTTTTTGGGATTAATTGGCGGAATTGGAGCATTTTTAATTATGGAAGGTTTTATAGATATCTTTAAAGAATACGCTGTACTTTTCTTTTTTACGCCATTAATAGCTGCCATGGCTGGAAACGTTGGTGTACAATCAAGCGCTATTATTGTTCAAGGTTTAGCTAATGATGATGTAAAAGGAAGTATAAATAGCCGATTAATAAAAGAGATGCTTTTAGCAGCTTTAAATGGTTTTATTCTTGCCATATTTTTATTTTTATTCGTTTGGTTAACTAAAGGCGAGCTAATAACTGCTTTAGCTATTTCTGTGTCTTTAGTAGCTGTAATAATTATTGCAGGTCTAATAGGCACATTTGTTCCTTTATTTTTAGACAAAAAAGGCATAGATCCAGCAATAGCAACTGGTCCTTTTATTACAACTAGTAACGATATTTTTGGAATATTAATCTATTTCTGGATAGCAAAACTTATTATAGGTATATAGAAAATACTTATTTAATTTAAATATGAAAATCCTTCATCTAGATACAAATCATCCTTTACTAATCAATCAATTGAATGCTTTAGGTTTCACTAATGACGAAAATTATTCAGCTTCAAAGAAAGAGATTCAAAACATAATTCATAATTACGATGGTTTAATAATAAGAAGCCGTTTTAGTATAGATAGAGACTTTATAGATTCTGCTAAAAACCTAAAATTTATAGGTCGTGTAGGTGCTGGTTTAGAAAATATAGATTGCGAGTATGCCAAGCACAAAGACATTGCTTTAGTTGCAGCACCAGAAGGTAATAGAAATGCTGTTGGCGAACATAGTTTGGCTATGCTCCTATCCTTATTTAACAAACTTAATAAAGCAGACCAAGAAGTAAGGGCTGGAAAATGGCTTCGCGAGGAAAATAGAGGTTTGGAGTTAGATGGAAAAACTGTTGGCTTAATTGGCTACGGCAACATGGGAAAAGCTTTTGCTAAAAAATTGCGTGGTTTTGATGTACAAGTACTTTGTTACGATTTAAAACCTAATGTTGAAGATGAAAATGCAACACAGGTTTCGTTAAAAGAATTGCAGCAAAAAGCCGAGGTGCTAAGTTTGCATACTCCAGAAACTTCTAGAACTATTGGTATGGTTAATCAGGAGTTTATTAATTCATTCAAAAAACCATTTTGGCTTATAAATACTGCTCGTGGAAAAAGTGTGGTCACTTCAGATTTAGTTTCAGCTTTAAAAAACGGTAAAGTTTTAGGTGCTGGTTTAGATGTTTTAGAATACGAAAAAGCATCCTTCGAAAACTTGTTCAAAAAAGATGACACATCGAGCGCAGTCGAAATGCCAGAAGCTTTTCAATATTTAATACACTCTAAAAACGTATTATTAACACCTCATGTCGCTGGTTGGACAAAAGAAAGTATAGAGAAATTAGCACAAACTATAGTCGATAAAATTAAAACAAAATTTTGTTACCTTTAGATTTAACTAACCTAAAGAAAAATGACCTCTAAAGCCGAAACTTCAGAAGCGTATATTGCACAACTTCCAGAGAATAGAAAAGCTGCAATAAGCAAACTAAACAAACTTATCATTAAACATATGCCAAAAGGCTTAGAAGCTGGAATGGGTTATGGAATGTTAGCTTATTATGTGCCTAAATCTATTTATCCATATGGTTACCATTGCAAGCCATTTCCGCCTTTACCATTTATAAATTTAGCCTCTCAGAAAAATTTTATTGCTTTGTATCATTCAGGACTTTATGCAAAAAAAGAACTTTACAATTGGTTTGTTACAGAATATCCAAAACACTGTAAATATAAATTAGATATGGGAAAAAGCTGTATAAGGTTTAAAAAAACAGACGACATTCCTTACGATTTAATAACACAATTACTTAGCAAAATGAATGTTGAAGAATGGATTGACATTTACGAAAAAACAATTAAAAAATAATAAATAGATTTCTAATATTCAGGAGGTAACTTTTTAAAACCCATAAAAACTGTAGTAAGTGGAATACAAGTAAATTTAAGATAAAATGAAAAAAAGAGTAACAGGAATTGGAGGTTTATTTTTTAAAAGTAAAGATCCAAAAGCGGCAAAAGATTGGTACAATAAACATCTGGGTTTTAATACAGACGATTATGGTTGTACCTTCTGGACAAAAGACAAAGAAGGTAACGATTGCTCAACACAATGGTCACCATTTAAAAACGATACAAAATATTTTGAGCCTTCCAAAAAAGAATTTATGTTTAATTATCGTGTAGAAAATTTACACGAATTATTGGCTACCTTAAAAGAAGAAGGTGTTACTATAGTTGGTAAAATGGAAGAATACGAGTATGGGAAATTTGGATGGATTTTAGATAACGATGGTAATAAAATTGAACTCTGGGAGCCAATAGACAAGGCCTTTTTGTAAACAAGTCTTTTTTTTTAGTATTTTTAAAGAATTAACCAAACCATTTAAAACAGAAATAATGTCAGACGAAAAAAACTTACAAGAGAATCTTGACGATATGTTAGGAGATGCTAAAGAAGGTGCTAAAAAAGCAGCAGATAAAGCAAGTGAATTAGCTGGAGAAGCTAAAGAAAAAGCTAGTGAATTTGCTGATGAAGCTAAAGAAACTATTAATGAATTTTCAAATAATGCCAAAGAAACATTTGGGAGAGATACAGAGAATAAAAAAATGATTGCTGGAATATTAGCTATCCTAATAGGATCTTTAGGAATCCATAAATTTATTTTAGGTTACAATAAAGAAGGAATAATTCAAATTATATTAACATTTGTAACCTGTGGTTTTGCAGGAATAATTGGACTTATAGAAGGTATTATTTATTTAACAAAATCTGACGAAGAATTTTACAACACCTACCAAGTAGGTAAAAAAGGCTGGTTTTAATTCTTCTAATTAAATGTTATTAAAGTAAAAACCAAATACACTCTGTATTTGGTTTTTTTATATAATTTAATATTGTAATATTGCAATATTACTTTATACAATATATATGGGCTTTACAAAAAAACACATCTTCAACGACCAGCAAAACCAAATTGCAAATTTCACAAAAATGATTGGACATCCTGCTAGAGTCTCTATAATACAGCACATAAGCCAAAATAAAAATTGTAATTGCAACAACCTTGTTAAGGCCATTGGTTTAGCGCAACCTACAATCTCTCAGCATCTTGCAGAAATACGAAAAACAGGATTATTAAAGCAAACCATAAAAGGTAAGAACTTGTTTTACAGCATAAATGAAGAAAAATTAAATGAGTGTAGACGCCTTATAAATGACTTTTTTGTAAAAACGCAGGTTAATTGTTGCAAATAATTAAAACTTAAAACAATGAGTACTTAAGAATTTTTAAAATGGAAATAGAACTAAAATTTGTTTTTCTATTTTAAATATGTAAACTCTTGGAATTAAGACTATTTTATAAACCATAATCTAATGGCAGTACATCTCCTATACGTTGGTTTGCCATAAAACCACCAAAAAGCACTTTATCAATTGGTGAATGGTTTCCGTAAGCATCTATTATAAAGCGATCGACTTCACTTTCTATGGCAGACTGCTTACCTTTACATAAAATATTAAGTTTTTGTGATAAATGAACCTCAGTCATTTTTAAACTATCGTTTTTAAACGTTTTTATATGATTTGATGGCTCAACTTGATAACTCCCTTTAAAAATTTTAAATTTTTCTTGTCTTAGCTTATTATTTGCAACTGCTCGCATAAAATGAAGCGTAGATCCTATGTAAGCTTTCTTTCTATTTTTTATAGCACGCTTATGTTTTTTAGTCTCAATATTCTCGAAAAAAGTAGTCCCTGAATAAGATACTGAAGCTACTGTTCTAAAGACTTTTTCTAAATCTAAACTAGCATTAACATCCATATTATAAGTAATATAAAAATCGTTTATATCGTATTTTACAATATAATCTAAAGCTTCGTTTTTTACTATTATTGGCGCTTTTGCTGAAGCAATTAATTGTTTAGTATCGCGCTCAAAATTTAAAACTAAAGCATCTTCGTTTAAAATTGTACATTGGTTTGCAAATGCTGATCTACCTAAAAACTCTTTTCTAAATTGTTTTAGTTTAAACGCTCGAGACCACTCGTCCTTACTATCTAAAACAACTTCTTCTAAGGTATTAACGTCCTCTCTTAATTTAAAAGTTTTTTTGGTATCGAAATGTGTAATGTTATGAATTTTAGTTTCAAAACCTACAAAAGAGATTACTAAAGGAGCAATGATAGGTTGCTGTAAATTAATATAAAATTCGCCATCAAAATTTGTAGTAGTACCTACAGAAGTATTATCGAAATAGACAGAAGCACCAATGATTGGCTCGTTTGTTTTTTCGTTTAAAACAACACCTTTTAATTCTTGAGCTTTAACTATTAAAAGACTAAAAAAGAAAAGGAATAGTAAAGGTATCTTTTTTAAATCAAAATAACAGCTAGTCTTCATTTTTAGAATTATGAAATTTACTTTCTAACTCTGCTTGAAACTCTTCCATTACTGGTCGAACTGTGCTTTCTGGTAAGTCAGATATTTTAATATACATTAAGCCATCGACTGCATTATTAAATAATGGATCTACATTAAAGCCTATAAGTCTACAGTTTTGTTTAATATACTTTTTAAGAAGAACTGGCAAGCGTAAAGCTCCTGGTTCTATCTCGTCGATAATTTTATCGAACTTATTTAAATCGGCTTCTGTCGCATCAAAAACAAAGTCTTTATCTGCATCTTTAAGCTTTACTTTAAATTCCTTTTTAGGATGAACATATTGTGCCAAATAAGGATCATAATAGTGCGATTTCATAAACTCTATCATTAACGATTTAGAGAAATTAGAAAACTGATTACTAATACTTACACCGCCTATTAAATACTTATGTTCTGGAAAACGTAATGTGGTGTGTACTATACCTTTCCAAAGCAAAAATAATGGCATTGGTTTTTGTTGATATTCTTTAATAATAAATGCACGTCCTAGTTCTAAAGACTCACTCATCATTTTATAAAGTTCCGGTTCGAAGCGAAATAAATCTTGAAGATAGAAACCATCTATACCATATTTTTCAAAAATTTTGGCGCCTAAGCCCATTCTATAGGCTCCAGCTAATTTATTTGCATCACAATCCCATAAAAACATATGATGGTAATAGCCATCAAAAACATCTAAATCGATAGCCTCGTTTGTACCTTCTCCTATTTCTCTAAATGTTATTTCTCTTAATCGACCAATCTCTCTTAAAATATTAGGAATGTTTTTTGCTGGTGACAAAAACACTTCATAATTTTTACTTTTTAAGAGCCTACTATCATCCTCACGAAGAAATTCTACCTCCTTTAGCATAACTTTAGTGCTTACTGGAGTAACAATCTTCTTTGGTTTTTTATTAGGTCTTGGTGCTTTTAAAGTTGAAGAAATAGTATCTCTTAGGTTTTCTTTAGGTTCGAAAGCATTAGATAACATGTACGTTTTTTTACGAACAAATTCTGAGAAGCTCTCCAATGTTTTATGCTCGTTTTGGTCTTTTACAGAAATTGGACGCCCAATTCTTACCTTAATAATTCGTCGCTTTTGTGTTAATAACTCTGATGGTAATTTTGCCGTTCTAAAAATGTCACTAATTCTAGATAATTTGTAAAATAACTTACTGTTTTTTGCATGAAAGTAAATAGGTACAATGGGTACATTTGCTTTTTGCGCTAATTTCATAGCAGATTCTTCCCAAGCCTTATCTACTACTAATTTTCCATCTTTGTATGTAGACACTTCGCCAGCAGGAAAAATACCAAGTGGATGTCCAGCTCTTATATGTTTAATAGCCTTAATAAAACCAGCGACACTGGATTTAACATCTTTACGATCCTCAAAAGGATTTACAGGCATAATAAAAGGCTTCATTGGCTCAATACGATGTAATAGAAAATTAGCAATTATTTTAAAATCGTCTCTCTGTTCGAGCATTAATTTTAATAATAGTGCGCCATCAATACCTCCTAATGGGTGGTTAGAAACCGTAATATAAGCTCCATCCTTTGGAAGCCTTTTTAAATCTTCTTCTGGAATTTCGAATTTAATTTGAAACTCGTTTAAAATGGCATCTAAAAATTCTAGACCTTTTAAATGTTTGTTACGATTATAAATTTTGTTAAGTGTAGAAATTTTTAAAACCTTCATTAGTAACCAGCCTACAAACGTTCCAAATACTCCGTATTTATCTAAGTTTATTGCTTTTGAAACTTCTTTTGCAGTGACTAAAGACATAGTTAATTTTTGTGTTTTAAGCTTACAAATGTAAGCAATAGATTATTGGGTTACAATTTGTACTGTTTCTTGAAATAACTGTTTCAACAACACGGTTTTATCTTGTTCTAAATTTTTAATAGCTTCATCGTTAAAATGTCTAATGGTATATAATGAAACATTTTTATGACATTCTACTTTAAATTTAGCTTTTAAATGTAACAATAGTTTTTCTAAATTATTATAAGTATTCTCAAAACAAACCGAAAAACTAATAGCCGAGTTTTGAATAACGACTACTTTCATTTTATATAATGCTAGCAAGTTAAAAATCTGGCTAATGTTTTCTTCTACTACATAAGAAAAATCTAAAGTTGATAAAGATAATAATACTTGGTTCTTTTTTAATATGTAACATGGTACATTTGGTTCTATACCTTGAGATTTGTTAACGGTTGTTCCTGGGTTTTCTGGATTTAAAAACGATTTTACATGTAACGGAATTTCCTTACGTTGTAATGGCTGCAATGTTTTTGGATGAATAACTGAGGCTCCATAAAAAGCAAGTTCAATTGCCTCTGTGTAAGATATTGTATTAAGTAGTTGTGTGTTTTTAAAATAACGAGGATCTCCATTTAATACTCCAGGTACATCTTTCCAGATAGTAACGCTCTCTGCATTTAAACAATAGGCAAAAATAGCAGCAGTATAATCGCTTCCTTCTCGACCTAATGTAGTCGTAAAATTATTAGAATCACTACCTATAAAACCTTGAGTAATATATAGTGTTGAAGCTTCTACTTGCTTAGAAATAATATGTTGGGTTGTTTCCCAATTAACATTTGCACTTCTATAATAGTCATCGGTTTTGATGCATTGTCTAACATCTAACCATTTATTATCTAAATTATTGTTGTTTAAATAATAACTAATAATTGTAGTAGAGACCAATTCTCCATAACCAATGACTTGGTCGTATAGGAAATTATAATTTGGTGATTTATTGCTTTTAAAAAACTGTAATAATTCTTGAAATAATGCATCAACTTTATTAAAAACCTCGTGTTGTTGATTTTTAAACAAATCTATCATTATTTCATGATGATAGTTTTTTACTGTGTTTAATTCTGTTTTAAAACTATTGGTTTCGTTAATATATTTATCTAAAACAACTTCTAAAGCATTGGTTGTTTTTCCCATAGCAGAAACAACAATAAGTGTGTTTTTATGACCAACCGTTGTAAGAAGTTTTACTACATTTCTAACACCAGTTGCGTCTTTAACAGAGGCTCCACCAAATTTAAATACTCGCACTATATATTTTTTAAGTAATTTTTTATTCCTATTTCGTTTAAATGCACAACATCCCAATCGCGTTTAACATCTGCTCCTTTTTTTTCGTAAAAAGCAATTGCAGAGGCGTTCCAATCTAAAACTTCCCAACAAATACGTTTAACACCAATGTTGTTTCCATATTTTACAACTTCGTCTAAAAGTGCGGTACCTAAACCACTTCCTCTCATGCGCTCTTTTACAATTAAATCTTCAAGATGTAACACTTTGCCTTTCCATGTAGAATAGCGAGTATAGATAAGTGCTGCACCAACTATTTCAGTTTCATTTTCTGCAACAAAGCAAATAAATTTTGGTGCTTTACCAAAACCATCTTGCTCTAGGTCTTTAACCGTAACCTCTACTGCATCTGGCTCTTTTTCAAAAATAGCCAGTTCAATAATAAGATCGTGAACACTTTTCATATCGTTTATTGTAGATAGACGTATGTTGTATTTCATATCTTTAGTTTTATTGTGTTTACTAATTACTTACAGTTTTATATTTATTCTTTATTTAAGCTAGGACTTTTTCAATCTTTTAGATTTAAAATTAAAATCAACCGAAAATCAAATATAGCTTAAAGTTAAATAATGTAACTTATTTACTTTTACGAAATCGATATAGTTTGTTAAAAAAAACGATATTTGCAAAATCGAAAGTCAAAAAATATGTCTAGAAAAAACCAAACCTTAGGAGAATTTATAATTGAGAACCAATCGTCTTTTAAATATACTTCTGGAGAATTATCAAGATTAATTAACTCCATTAGGTTAGCAGCAAAAGTTGTAAACCACGAAGTAAATAAAGCTGGTTTGGTAGATATTATTGGTGCTGCAGGAGATACAAATATACAAGGTGAGGACCAACAAAAACTAGACGTTTATGCAAACGAAAAGTTTATACAAACCTTAACCAATAGAAATATTGTTTGTGGTATTGCTAGTGAAGAAGAAGACGATTTTATTTCAATAAACAGTCAAGACGAAAATAACCAAAACAAATATGTAGTATTAATAGACCCTTTAGATGGTTCTAGCAATATAGATGTAAACGTTTCTGTAGGCACTATTTTTTCAATTTATAGACGTGTAACTCCTGTTGGCACACCTGTAACACTAGAAGATTTTCTTCAAAAAGGTAACCAACAAGTAGCAGCTGGTTACGTAGTTTATGGAACATCCACAATGTTAGTCTATACTACAGGAGATGGCGTTAATGGTTTTACTTTAAATCCTGCTTTAGGCACACTATATTTATCGCATCCATACATGAAATTCCCTGAAAATGGTAACATTTATTCTGTAAACGAAGGCAACTACAACCACTTCCCTCAAGGTGTAAAAGATTACATAAAATATTGTCAAAAAGAAGAAGGCGATAGACCATATACATCTAGATATATTGGATCATTAGTTTCAGATTTTCATAGAAACATGATAAAAGGAGGCATTTACATGTACCCAAAAAGCTCTAAAAATTCTGATGGCAAACTACGCTTGCTCTACGAATGTAATCCAATGGCTTTTATTGCAGAACAAGCTAATGGTAAGGCAAGTAATGGTTTTACAAGGATTCTAGATATAGAACCAACAGAATTACACCAACGCGTTCCTTTTTTCTGTGGTAGTATAAATATGGTTGAAAAAGCAGAAGAGTTTATGCAAAACGCACAATAAAAGTATATTTCTAAAATTAAAAAAGTGCTTTTTTTGGTTAAAATTCAAAGGCTAGATATTCTAAATTACTAATTGTATCTCTTATATTTGCCTTTCAATATTTTAATTCGTGAGCAAATCTATAATCTCGCAAACGTATGCACAGTCTTTGCAACTGCAAAAACTGCAAACTGCTATTGCCCAAACTAAAGAAAAAGCAACTAAACTACATTTAAAAGGCCTAGTTGGCTCTTCGCTTTCTTATGTTATTGCAGAAAGTTTTAAAACCACCGAAAAACCTTTTCTTTTAATTTTTAATGATAAAGAAGAAGCAGCCTTTTATCTTAACGATTTAGAGCAACTTATAAACGGTAAAGATGTTTTATTTTATCCAGGAAGCTATAGAAGACCATACCAGATAGAAGAAACAGATAATGCCAATATACTATTACGTGCCGAAGTTTTAAACCGAATAAACTCGCGTAAAAAACCTGCAATAATTGTTACCTATCCAGATGCACTTTTCGAAAAAGTGGTCACTAGAAAAGAACTAGAACGCAATACCTTAAAAATAAATGTTGGAGACGATTTAAACATCGATTTTGTAAACGAAGTGCTCTTCGAATATAAATTTAAACGTGTCGATTTTGTTACCGAACCAGGTGAGTTTTCTGTTAGAGGTGGTATTGTAGATGTGTTTTCTTTTTCGCACGATGAACCTTATAGAATTGAGTTTTTTGGAAATGAAGTAGACAGTATTAGAACCTTCGATGTAGAAACGCAACTCTCTAACGAGCAGATTAAAAAAATTGGTATTATTCCAAATGTTGAAAACAAATTTTTAGACGAGTCTCGAGAAAGTTTTTTAAAATATATCGCTTCAAAAACTGTGGTTTTTACAAAAAATGTTGAAGTGTTATTTTCTAGAATAGATGAATTTTTTACAAAAGCCGAAGAGGCCTTCAAGAGCCTTTCAACAGAAATAAAACATGCAGAACCAATAGAGTTGTTTTGTAATTCTAATTTATTAAAAAAACAGTTATTAGACTACTCTGTTATAGAATTTGGTACAGATTCTTGGTTAAAAACGGAAGAAGAAATCCTCTTTAATACCACACCACAACCAGCTTTTAATAAACAATTTAACTTATTAATAGACAACCTAAATAGCAACCATAATAACGGTTTTACAAATTATATTGCTTGTATTAGCGAACAACAAGCCAAACGTTTTCATGATATTTTTGATGATGTAGAACAAGATGTAAAATACCAAACCATAACACTGTCTTTATTTCAAGGTTTTGTAGACCATGGTAATAAAATAGTAGTATACACAGACCATCAAATATTTGAGCGTTACCATAAATTTCATCTTAAAAATGGCTACGCTAAAAAGCAAGCCATAACTTTAAAAGAGCTTACAAATCTTGATATTGGAGATTATGTAACACATATAGACCATGGTATTGGTAAGTTTGGTGGTTTAAAAAAAATAGATGTAGAAGGTAAAAAACAAGAAGCAATTAAACTGGTATATGGTGAGCGCGATATCTTGTATTTAAGTATTCATTCTTTACATAAAATCACAAAGTTTAATGGCAAAGATGGCAAGCCGCCTAAAGTATACAAACTAGGTAGTAAGGCATGGAAAGTACTTAAAGAGAAAACCAAATCTAGAGTTAAACACGTTGCTTTTAATTTAATAAAATTATACGCAAAGCGTAAACTAGAAAGAGGCTACCAATACAAACAAGACAGTTATTTACAGCATGAATTAGAAGCGTCTTTTATATACGAAGACACTCCAGATCAAATTACTGCAACAGCAGATATTAAGGCAGATATGGAAAGCGAGCGACCAATGGATAGATTGGTTTGTGGCGATGTTGGTTTTGGAAAAACCGAAGTTGCCATTCGTGCTGCCTTTAAAGCAGTAGATAATGGTAAACAAGTAGCCATTTTAGTGCCAACGACCATTTTAGCATTTCAACATAACAAAACCTTTACAGAACGTTTAAAAGAATTTCCTGTCACTGTAGACTATGTAAACCGTTTTCGTACAGCTAAACAAAAACGTGAAACTTTAGAAAAGCTAGAAAAAGGTCATGTAGATATTATTATTGGCACACACCAACTGGTTAATAAAAATGTAAAATTTAAAGACTTAGGCTTGCTTATTGTAGACGAAGAACAAAAATTTGGTGTTGCAGTAAAAGAGAAATTAAAAACCATAAAAGACAATGTTGATGTATTGACATTAACAGCCACTCCTATTCCAAGAACGCTTCAGTTTAGTTTAATGGCTGCACGAGATTTATCGGTAATTACAACACCTCCTCCTAATCGTTATCCTATTGAAAGTCATGTTATTCGTTTTAACGAAGAAGCTATTAGAGACGCTGTGAGTTATGAGATTGAACGTGGTGGACAAATATTTTTTATTCATAATCGTATTGAAAACATCAAGGAGGTCGCTGGTATGATACAACGTTTAGTTCCTGATGCCAAAATTGGTATTGGTCACGGACAAATGGAAGGAAAAAAACTAGAAACTTTAATGCTCTCGTTTATGGAAGGCGCTTTTGATGTTTTAGTGAGCACAACCATTATAGAAAGTGGTCTCGATGTACCAAACGCCAATACCATTTTTATTAATAATGCTAATAATTTTGGCTTGAGCGATTTACACCAAATGCGAGGTCGTGTAGGACGAAGCAACAAAAAAGCATTTTGCTATTTTATAACACCAGAGTATTCTGCTATGACTGCAGATGCCAGAAAACGTATTCAAGCATTAGAACAATTTACAGCCTTAGGGAGTGGATTTAATATTGCAATGAAGGATTTAGAAATTCGTGGTGCAGGAGATTTGTTAGGAGGTGAGCAAAGTGGTTTTATTAATGAAATTGGCTTTGATACCTATCAGAAAATATTAAATGAAGCTATAGAGGAACTTAAAGAAAATGAATTTAAAGAGTTGTATAACGAAGATCATGAAACTAAAGAATACGTAAAAGACATGACCATAGATAGTGATTTTGAATTACTATTTCCAGACGATTATGTTAATAATATTGCCGAAAGACTAAACCTATACACGCAGCTTAACAACTTTAAAACCGAAGACGAATTAACTAAATTCGAAACCGAATTAATAGACCGTTTTGGAGAATTACCTGTTCCTGTTGTAGACTTGCTTAACAGTGTAAGATTAAAATGGGTGGCCACAAAATTAGGTATAGAAAAAGTAATCATGAAAAAAGGAAAACTAGTAGGTTATTTTATTAACGATCAGCAAAGTAATTTCTACCAAAGCGCCAATTTTACCAAAATACTTAAGTACATACAACATAATCCTTCACCAGGTAAAATGAAAGAAAAACAAACCAGAAATGGTTTACGATTATTACTTACCTTTGAGAATATTAAAACGGTAGAACAAGCATTAGCAGCACTTAAACCTATTTTAAACTAAGAATTTATTTTGGCAAAGTTTTTGCCTTAACTAAAATAACCCTATTAAAAATGACTAAAAAAATACTTTTTTTACTCGCTCTATTACCTTCAGTATTATTTGCACAACATACCATTAAAGGCACCTTTTCTCCTGCCGAAGAATTTAAATTTGCCTTCTTGTATCATGTCACTGTAGAAACCTCAATATTTGTAACAAATGCAGACGTTGCAGAAGATGGCACCTTTGAGATGAAACTTAGTGAAGATGCTGTTCCTGGAACCTATCGTATAGTATATGCGCAACCTCAAGACCAATATAATTTCGATTTTATTGTAAATAATAAAGAAGATATTGAATTAAAATTCGATTTAGAAACTGGCTTAACCTTCGATAAATCTGGAGAAAATAAATTGTACAGTTCTTACAACAGAAGTCTAGATTTAATTAACAAAAGCATTCGTAATTTTTACAATTCAGGAAAAGAAGATACATCTGGTTATTCTAAGATTTTCAATATTCTAGAGAACACACAACAGGAGTTCGAAAAAGCTTCAAAAGGCATGATAGTTAATACTTTTATAAAAGCTAAAAGACCTTATGTACCTGAAACTTTTGAAGACGTACCAACGTTTTCAAGCCACATTAAATCTAACTATTTTAAGAATATAGATTTTGGAAACGAAACACTACAGAATTCTAATTTTTTAATTAAAACCGTTTTAGACTACGTTATTGGTTTTATAGACCCAAATAATGCAAACGCTTCATATACAGAAAATGTTGATACTGTAGTTAAGGCCATTGGTGAGAACCCAAAAATTAAAAGTATTCTTCTTGAAATTTTATGGAACCAGTTTGCAGTAGAAGAAAACGAGGTGGTTGCAAATTATATTGGCTCAAACTATTTACTAGATATTGCCAGAGCTAATAACGACAACGAACTTATAAACAGAATCACCTATTTTAAAAACGCCTCTATAGGTAATACAGCTCCAGATTTTGAATTTGAAATAAAAGACGAAGACGAAAAAACAAAAACTTCTAGATTAAGTGCATTAGATGGTTCAAATAATTACTTAATTTTCTTTTGGAGTACTACGTGTTCACATTGTTTAAAAGAAATACCATTATTAAAAGACTTTATTAAAACTAAAACAAAAGAAGAAATACAAGTTGTTGCTATAGCATTAGATGACGATAAATACCGTTGGAAAAACATGACCTACGATTATCCAGATTTTATACATGTTTTTGGAGAAGGGAAATGGGATAACCCAATTGGATACCAATACAATGTAAGTGGTACACCTAGCTATTTTATTTTAGATGCAAACAAGAAAATTATAAGTAAACCATACGATATTGGTGCTTTTAAAAAAGAACTAAATAGTTTAATTAAAGCCAATAAACCAGGTTTATACCCAGAGCGTAAACAGTAATATTTACAATTATAACAGAGTAAGCAGTCTTAAAAGACAAATTTCAATACTTTTTGTGATTCTAAATAAAGTGAAGAATCTTTGATATTCAATAATATAGATATTTCGATAACGCTTATTATTACAAAACAGAACACTTTTTAGACTTCTCTATAGTTTTAAAGAGGTTTTTGTACTGTGTTTAAAAAATATAACAAACAGAAAAAACACTAAAAATAATAAAAAGCATCTTCCAAATGCTCAATCTCAAACTGTTTACCAGTTTTAACAATAGCTATAATATCAAAACGAACTTCTACATCTAACCCATTAACTAATACAAATTCGTCTACTGCTTTTACTAAACGTTGAATTTGTTTGGGTTTTACAAAATCTTGAGGGTTTCCAAAATCTGTTGTAGAACGTGTTTTAACCTCAACAATAGCTAGTGTATCTTTTATTTGTGCAATAATATCGACTTCAGCTTTTTGAAATCTATAGTTACGTTCTAGAATTTGATAGTCTTTTTTTATTAGATAATCTACCGCAAGTTGCTCTCCTTTTTTTCCTAAATCGTTGTGTTGTGCCATATAATTCCTGCGAAAGCAGGAATCTCATCCTACTATTTGTTTCTTAAACTATTTCTATTACTTGAATTTAGTACTTATAATTAAACTTTGTTTTTAAGATTCTTCATTATGTTAAGAATGACACTGATTTTTTTAAGTTGTAAAAACGCATGGTTTAATTCTCAAAAAAAATCAAACTCTTATCGCCTTCAACTTTCAATTTAACAGTCATACCTAATGTCATTGCTAGGTTTTTATCCTCATGTCCTGCAGGCATATTAAAAGCAATAGGAAAATTATATTCAGAAAGTGCATCAATAATTAATTGCTCTATACTAGTTCCCCAAAGTGTAGTGTTTTTTCGCATTCTACTCATATCTCCTACAATGAGTCCATTCAAATTATCAAAATAACCAGCGCGTTTCATACTCTGTAACATTCTATCGATATGGTATTTATACTCTCCTATTTCTTCAATAAATAATATTTTTCCAGAAGTATCTATACTTTCTTTAGAACCTAACATAGTATGTAAAATGGTTAAGTTGCCACCAACTAATGGTCCTGAAGCATTTCCTAATCTATTATATTTAGAATACTCCAAATCGTAATTTTTAGGGTTCCCAAACAAAGCACTTTTAAAAGTTTCTATAGAGTATTCTATTTCACTTAAGTCTTTTGGTAAGCTAACACACATTATAGCATGCAAACTTTGCACTCCTAGATTATGAACTTGGTTGTGTAACGCAGTAATATCACTATAACCAATAATCCATTTTGGTTGCTTTAAAAACTTAGTATAATCCAGTTTGTCTAATATTCTAACGGTTCCATAACCTCCTCTTGCACTCCAAATGGCTTTAATATTTGGGTTATCTAATGCATCTTGAAAATCTTTGCAACGTTCTTGGTCTGTACCTGCAAAATGATTGTCTTTACTAAACACGTGCTCACCTACAACAACTTTTAATTGCCAACTCTCTAAAAGTTTTTTTGCACGTGCAACTTCATCATTTCTATTATTTAATACTCCTGAAGGCGCAACAATGGCAACAGTATCTCCTGCTTTTAAATAAGGTGGTTGTATCAATTTGTTTTCGGTTTTATTTTGCGCATTTATGTTATAATTTCCAATGAAAAAAATAACACAACAAATAATCTGAATGATTCTCTTTTTCGTCATATTGTAAATTTACATTTTTTTTCTAAATCCCTATCAAAATGCGTATTTTTACAGCTTCAAAAGAAAATAAAAATGTCAAAAAGATATACAATTACTGCTGCATTACCTTATACTAATGGACCTATACATATTGGCCATTTAGCTGGAGTTTATGTGCCTGGAGATATTTATGCAAGATACAAACGTTTAACAGGAAACGATGTAGCTTTTATTTGCGGAAGTGATGAGCATGGTGTACCAATTACTATTAAAGCAAAAAAAGAAGGTGTTTCACCACAAGAAATTGTAGATAGATATCATAAAATTATAAAAGACTCTTTTGTTGACTTCGGAATTACTTTCGATAACTACTCGCGTACTTCAGCTAAAATTCATCACGATACTGCATCCCAATTTTTTAAAACTTTATACGATAAAAATGAATTTGTAGAAGAAGTTTCAGAGCAGTTATATGATGCTGAAGCAAACCAATTTTTAGCTGATAGATTTGTAGTAGGCACATGCCCAAAATGCGGTAATGAAGAAAGTTACGGAGACCAATGCGAAAAGTGTGGTACTAGCCATAATGCAACCGATTTAATAAACCCTAAATCTGCAATTACTGGAAACATACCAACTTTAAAAGAAACCAAACATTGGTTTTTACCTTTAAATAAGCACGAGCAATTTTTAAAAGAATGGATTCTTAAAGGTCATAAAAAAGATTGGAAATCTAATGTTTACGGACAATGTAAATCTTGGTTAGACGATGGTTTAAGACCAAGAGCAGTAACACGAGACCTTGATTGGGGAATTCCAGTGCCTGTACCTGGAGGAGAAGGTAAAGTATTATACGTTTGGTTCGATGCTCCAATAGGCTACATTTCTGCAACTAAAGAATGGGCTGCAAGAGAAGGAAAGGATTGGGAACCCTATTGGAAAGACCAAGACACCAAGTTAGTGCACTTTATTGGTAAAGATAATATCGTATTCCACTGTATTATTTTTCCTGCCATGCTAAAGGCTGAAGGCTCTTATATTTTACCAGATAATGTACCTGCTAACGAGTTTTTAAACTTAGAAGGTAACAAATTATCTACTTCAAAAAACTGGGCTGTTTGGTTACCAGACTATTTAAAAGATTTTCCAAACAAACAAGACGTACTGCGCTATGCTTTAACAGCTAATGCTCCTGAAACTAAAGACAACGATTTTACTTGGAACGATTTTCAAGCAAGAAATAATAATGAATTAGTTGCCATTTTTGGTAATTTTATTAATCGTGTAGTGGTTTTAACTAATAAATATTACAATGGTTTAGTTCCAACTCCAAGTGATTTCTCTACAATAGACCAAGAAACCTTGGCTGCAATTAAAGCCTATCCAAGTGTGATGGAAAGCGCTTTAGAACGTTACCGTTTTAGAGAAGCGTCTCAAGAATTAATGAATTTAGCACGACTTGGAAACAAATATTTAGCAGACGAAGAACCATGGAAATTAGTAAAAATAGACGAGGTTAGAACAAAAACCATTATGTTTATTGCACTACAAATAGCTTCGGCATTAGCCACTTTATCTGAACCTTTTTTACCATTTACTTCTACCAAATTAAAAGGTATTTTAAATAGTGATGCTAACAAATGGGAAGACATTTCAACTAAAGACATATTAATTTCTGCTAATCACCAAATAGGAAAAGGCGAATTGTTATTCTCTAAAATTGAGGACACCGAAATTCAAGCCCAACTTGATAAATTAGAAGCTAGTAAAAAAACTAATGAAGCTGCAAAAAAAGTTGTAGAACCACAAAAAGAAACCATTAATTTCGACGATTTTACCAAACTCGATATTAGAGTTGGCACCATTCTAGAAGCCGAAAAAATGCCAAAAGCTAAAAAGCTCTTAGTCTTAAAAGTAGATACAGGAATAGATGTAAGAACCATTGTTTCTGGTATTGCAGAAAGCTTTACAGCAGAAGAAGTTGTTGGTAAAAAGGTTACTGTTTTGGTTAATTTAGCACCAAGAGCTTTGCGTGGTGTAGAAAGCCAAGGCATGATTTTAATGACGGAAACACCTGAAGGCAAATTGGTATTTGTAAATCCAGACGATGCTAATGTTACTAATGGATTGCATATAAGTTAGAAAAAATAATTTTATATCTTCAAACCTCATAGATTTAAAAAATCTGTGAGGTTTTTTGGTTATTATTTACCTACCTACTCTTGTAGAATGCATTAACTCTAGTTTCCAAACAGAGTCTTGTTTAACAGCGACTATACTTTCTAACCATTCGTACTTTCCAACTATAGTATCTTTTTTAAAAGTTGCGTGGTTATGGTAAGCCATCCAAATGCGATTACCTTCCTTTTTAGCCTTAAAAAAATTGAAGTTGTTTATTCTTTTTGTACCATCGTCTCTTAATTTAGCTTTCTTGCACCAACTCGCAATAGTATCGTTAGTCCAAATCTCTCCATGCTCTAATAAAACAAAATCTTTAGTTTGGTAATTTAAAATCATTTCTTCTTTTTTAGCAGCCCAAACATCGTCAAAAACACCTTGTACAACTTGTTCTACACGTTTAAAATCTTCAGCCTCTGTATTTTGTGGTTTGCTGTCTTTTTGGCAACTCGATAGCACAAATGTTAAAATAAAAAGGAATTTAAATAATTGTTTCATAAGGTTCAATTTATTAATGCTTGTAAATCTTATTTTAGCATAGTAATTTAATTAAGACATGTTAACACAACTAAAATACATAATTTCTAGAACCAATTTACCAGAATCTTCTGTTAAAAACACCATTAAACTTTTAAACGAAGACTTTACAGTCCCTTTTATTTCACGTTATAGAAAAGAAGCAACTGGTAATTTAGACGAAGTTAAAATTGGTGACATTATAAAGTACAAAGAACAATTTGAAGCTTTAGAAAAAAGAAAAATCAGCATTTTAAAAGCACTTGAAGAACAAGGTGTTTTAACCCAAATACTAAAAGAAAAAATTGAAGCTTGTATAGATATTACAACACTTGAAGACTTGTACTTACCATTCAAGAAAAAACGCAAAACAAAAGCAGAAACTGCTAGAAAAAATGGTTTAGAGCCGTTAGCCAAAATAATAATGAGCCAAAACTCTAACGACATCCAATCTATTGCCTATAAGTATGTAAAAGGAGAAATAACAACGGTTGAAGAAGCTTTAGAAGGCTCCAGACATATTATTGCAGAATGGATAAACGAGCGATTAGACATTAGAAATAATCTTAGAAACCAACTAGAAAGACATGCGCAAATTTCTACTAAAGTGGTAAAAACTAAAGTTGAAGACGAAAAAGCTCAAAAATTTAGAGATTATTTTGACTGGTCTGAAAGTTTACAACGTATTCCTTCTCATAGACTTCTAGCTATTTTAAGAGCAGAAAATGAAGGTTTTATTCGTGTGAAAATTGAAATTGATGATATAAAAGCCTTGGAAAACATAGTTAGAAGGATTATAAAAGCTCAAAACACATGTGCAGATCAAATAGAGCTTGCCATAAGTGATGCCTATAAGCGTTTATTATTTCCTTCACTAAGTAATGAAGCCTTGAGCAATGCAAAAGAAAAAGCAGATGAAGCTGCAATTACTGTTTTTGCAAAAAACTTAAAACAATTATTACTAGGTTCTCCTCTAGGTGAAAAACGTGTTTTGGCTATCGATCCTGGATTTAGAACTGGATGTAAAGTGGTTTGCTTAAATGCACAAGGTGCTTTACTACATAATGAAACCATTTATCCTCATCCACCAAAAAGCGATAGTATTGGTGCCATTAAAAAGCTTTCATCTTTAACCGAAGCTTATAAAATAGAAGCCATAGCCATAGGAAATGGTACTGCTTCTCGTGAGACAGAAGCTTTGGTTAAAAAAGTACATTTTAAAAACGACATACAAGTATTTGTTGTTAGCGAAGCTGGAGCAAGTATTTATTCGGCATCAAAAATTGCAAGAGACGAGTTTCCTAATTATGATGTTACAGTGAGAGGTTCGGTATCTATTGGCAGACGGTTACAAGATCCATTAGCAGAGTTGGTAAAAATTGATGCAAAATCTATTGGTGTTGGACAATACCAACACGATGTAGACCAAAACAAACTTCAAAAAGAATTGGATATTGTAGTAGAAAATTGTGTAAATAATGTGGGTGTAAATATTAATACTGCAAGTGTTCCATTATTAAGTTCGGTTTCTGGAATTGGTCCAAAATTAGCCGAAAATATATTTAATTATAGAAATAAGAATGGCACATTTAAATCTAGAAACGATATAAAAAAAGTACCTCGTTTAGGCGAAAAAGCCTTCGAACAAGGTGCTGCTTTTCTAAGAATTAAGGATGGTAAAAATCCTTTAGACGATTCTTCAGTGCATCCAGAAAGTTACAAAACTGTTGAAAAAATGGCAAAAGACGCTAGTGTTTCGGTAAAAGAATTAATTGGGAATGAGTCCATTCTTGGAAATATAAATTTAAAAAACTATTGTACAGAAACTATTGGGCTTTTAACTCTTGAAGACATTGTTAAAGAATTAAAAAAACCAGGACTAGATATTAGAGAAACTACAAAAGTGTTTAGTTTTAGTCAAAATATAAAATCTATTACAGATTTGCATTCTGGACAATTATTACCTGGAATAGTTAATAATATTACTGCTTTTGGGTGTTTTGTAGATATTGGTATAAAAGAAAGCGGTTTAATACATGTTTCTAATTTAGGCGACAGTTTTGTGAAAGATGTAAACGAGCACGTACATTTACACCAACAAATTATTGTAAAGGTTTTAGAGGTTGATGTTGCTAGAAAACGTATTCAACTAAAATTACATAAATAAGATGTTGAAGATAGCCTACCATCCTATATATTGCCATCCATTACCAAAAGGTCACAGGTTTCCTATGTTAAAATACGAGCTGCTTCCACAACAATTAATTTACGAAGGGACTTTTACTCAAGATAACTTTTTTGAACCTGTTAGAATGATTAACGAAGCACCAATTCTATCTGTTCATGATCCAGAATATTTTTACGAATTACTAAATATTACTTTAAACCAACGTGCAGCAAGGAAAATTGGTTTTCCTTTAAGCGAAGTTTTAGTTAAGCGCGAAATAACAATAGCAGATGGCCTTTATAATCTATTGCTGGTGTATTATTGTTATACGACGGAAAATCGTATCCAATTCTTGGTGATAGCTGAAAATAATTTGTGCCGTTTTCTGTTTGTTATGCTTGAGTAGTAAACGACAAAGCGCATACTATTACAACAATAAAAAGTTTAATTGTGTGTTTTAATTTGTTCATCATTTTAGTTTTAATTTGTTTATACAGTCTTATATCATTAGGGTTACTATTTTGTTACCCTATTTTTAAAAGTTTTTTAAAAAACTCTCAAATCACTTATGACAAGACAAATATTGATGAAACTAAAGTTTAAGCATATGGTCAATTTATTTATAGTGCTTTTGAGTCTATTATCTATAAACCTGGTTCTATAAACAAAAAAAGCCCACTCAATAAGTGGGCTTTGTAAATTTTATAAAATATATACTTAAGTTGCTTGAAGCAATAGTAGTCCCATTGCTACACAAATTATTGGAAGTGCTAAAAGTAATCCGAAGTTGTATTTTGGCGCTTTCTTTTTATTGAATTTAGCATTCATCACCTTTCTTGTTTTACCATTATAGCTTATCCAATTTTTAAAATGAATGGCTAATGAAACAACAACAAATAATATCCATGCTTTATCCTTAGACATAGCATCTACATGCAATTGACTGAAAAATGCAGCAAAAAAGCAGCCTAAAAGAAACACTAGTGCTATTTGTAAAACCGAAGTATATAATAAGGCTATAGTATTAGCTTTTTGCTTATATCGTGTTTTAAAACGAGAAAACATATAATAGAAAAACCAATCGAAAACTGTCATGACTTAAAAGTAAAAAACCTGATAGCTAATACTATCAGGTTTTATATATTATTTTTTTATTTCTGAGTAATTATTCAGCTGAAATTTTTACATTATCTACTTCCCAAGTTGCTGCTGAAGCAGCAGTTGAAGTATATTTAAATGCAATAAATAAGTTGCTACCTGCAGCTGCAGAAACGTCTAACAAACCAGAATCTGTCCATGAAGACCAGCTACCTGTGTTTGTATCTAAAGTTGGAGATAAAGCAACCCAAGTTCCATCTGTAGTTGGATCACCACCAGCATAATCTGTAGCGTAGAAGACCTCAATATCATTACCATCGTAACGTTTAACCGTTTGAAATGTTAAGAAAGCTGATGGCACAGAAGATAAATCGATAGGCAGTGAAATTAACCAATCTTCATTTAATTGTGCTCCACCAGAAAAACCTGACATTGTTGCACTATCTGATGGGTTTCCAAAACTATTATAATACCATTCTTGAGTACCTGTAACATTATATGGTGTCCATTTATTTAAGTTACCTGCAGAGAAATCATCTTCAAATAATGGATCACAACGTAATGCATTATCAAAATTCAATGCTTCTGGAGAGTTAATGTAGATTGTATAAAAATCATCAAAGTAATCTCTTGTTAACACACCTTCAATAGAACCTCTATTAGCTGGTAAATTAAGTCCTTTAAAATCTGAGAATGTACTTGTACTCAATACAACAGATCCTCCAGTATCACAACTTTCTAATGTACGTTCACCATCGAAACTATCGTTAGGTTCAGATGCAAATGTTGTTGTATTACCAATAACTAAGTTACTATTAAACTGCATGTTATTTAGTCTAATATATTGGCTTTCTAGAGCATCGCTAAAATCTGATATAGATACTTCTTTAGCAACAATAGTTGCCACTTCTGCAGATCTTAATACATGTTGAACAACTACTGTACTTGGTATTCTTTCAAGTTCGTCTCCTTCTAAACGACCTAACTGAATTACGCCATTACTTTCTCCAACAGAAAGACCGTTTAACTTAATGTAAACTTTACGTCCAAACTCATATTGAGTAAACATTGGATTTTTATCTACTTGAACTACAATGGCTGCTGTTGGGTTTTCTGGAGCATCTTGGATTACTAGTTGCTTATAAAAGTTTCCACCTTCATCACTAGAAACTACATAACCTTCAGTATATTTCTCTGTTACTGTTGTGCTTGCTTCTTCATAAGTTACAGGATCTCCATTTCCTGTTCCAAAGTTTCCTAATACTGCACTTAAAGAATTAAATTGTGCATCTGCATTTGGGTATTCTGTAATTCCAGCAATTCCTGTAGGAACATCGAAATTATCGTCTTCAACACAGCCAGTTAGTAAAACTAAACTCACTAAAAATACTGCGATTGGGTTTAAATTAAATTTTTTCATTTTTTCTTGAATTTATTTTTTTCTATAAATATAATTAAAATCTTACGTAAACGTTTAAATAATACGTAGTTCCGTTACCAAAAAAGTAACGATTACCAAAAACAGGTCCGTTTTCGTTTGTTTGTTCGTCTAATTGACTTCTATAATCTACACGTCTAGACTGCTCAAAACCACCTGTACGGTATTCTTGATTAAAAACGTTGTTAATTGTTGCAAAGAAACCAACAAAGTAATCATTTACTTTCCATGATTTTCCACCAATAATGTTTACTAACATATAGTCATCAAACTGTTCTTGCTGTAATAATCTTTTTGCAATTGCTGGATCTACGCTATTAATTTCGCCACCAGTAAGCACATAATCATTTCCTCCTGCAGTTGCATCTTGGAATTGTGTATCTGCATATAGTTCTGGATCTGTAATAAAAGCTGCACTTCTTTTTAATGCACTGGCATCTACATATGCATTAGAAAAGTGGTTTGCTGTTACACCAATATTCCAATAATCTGGATCACGATATTCAAATCCTAATTGAAATGCGCGTTCTGGTCCACCAGCAACATGTAAGTTTTTAAGATTTGTTGTTCCGTCTCCAAAAACTGCAGTTCCTGTACCAAATTCTTGGCTATATAATGTAAGGTTTGGATTATTATTATATGTGTATTGTCCAAAAGAAGCAGCTCCTTTTAATTTAATTGTAGGTGTAACTTGAGCTTCTATACCTAACTCTGCTCCTATTCTTTGTGTTTCTATTCCTGTAATAGCTTCTTGTACTAAATTACTTCCTGCTCCTTCACTAAAAAAGAACCCTGTTTCTGTACCATCTTGAAAATTAGAGTAAAAACCTGTTAATCTAGCTTTCACTATAGAAGAACGAAAGATATAACTTGCATCTACACTTGTAATGGTTTCGCTATCTACATCTCTAAGTAACATGTTAGATTGTCTAACATTTGCAAAGGTGTTTCTAATATTTGGCGCTTTAGTCATATAAGCTCCATTGAAATCTAATAAGTGACGACCTGTAATTTTATATGTTGCTCCAGCTTTAGCACCAAAGTTTTCAAATTCAACTTTGTCTCCTTTACCAAAAGAATTACCTTCAAAATAACCATTTTCATATAGACCGTTACGTTGATAATCTGTTTTAGATACGTTTCCAGCAAGGTAAAAATCAACTTTACTGTATTTAAATACTGCCTGAGCAAATGCTCCAATAACGTTAGCATCTATCTCGTAATTGTATTTATAACGATCACCTTCTCTTACTAGTCTATTAGGATTATTTAAATCTGATTGGGCTGTGGTTAACACACCATCTGTAGATTGAATATTTTCATCAGAGAAAAAATCGACGTCTAAATAGGTAGTACCTCCTAATAAGTCTGAAACTTCAGCAAAATTCTCACTATTTAATCTTCTATAATTTACAGAAGCATTAAAACGAATTTTATCTGTTAATTCTGTATCAAAAATAATGTTAGCCATTAACTGCTTATCGTCTATTCTATCTTCTTGAATAGCATAGATTGCATTTTCTGAAGTTGCATTTGCAGTATATAGTGCTCTCCAATCAAACTGTCCATCGTTTTGAAACGCTTGACCAGCTAAATAAGCTTGCTCATAATTATAAGCTGTTGGTCCTCCATCTACATTTAAAAAATAACTAGGTAAGTTTTGATAATATGTAGGATCTGTATTTCTAGCACCTCCAATATAACTATCTTGACCTTGGAAGGTTACTAAACGTGTTCCACCATTATCCACTCTTGTGTTTCCGGTTTCTCCAAATTGGTATCCTATATTAGTATTAATTGATGTTTTTTCTGAAAGGTTCCAATAATGATTTAACATTAAAATTGGTTCTTCTATTCTACGAATTCTAGAGTTTCTAATTTCGCCATTTAATTCTCCCCAAAACGGATTGTATTGTCTTCCTTTTAGGTCGAATACTTCTTGAGTTAAGGCTGTACCTCTACCTCTTCTATTTTGAGCATATATAGAAGTAAAGTTAATACTATGGTTCTCATTAATTTTCTTTTCTACAGAAGCGACAAAAGAATTAGCATCATATAATGTACCATCAACATAACCTCCATCTCCAAAACGTCTAGAAGCTAACAAACTATATGCCCATCCATTTTCTGTTAGACCAGAATTGTAACTTGCCATTAAACGACCTTCATAGCTTCTATTAGCCGATGCAAAAGATAAACGTCCTCCTTTACGATATTTAGAGGCTCTCATAATAATGTTATTTGTACCTGCTAAATCACCAAAATTATAATCGTTAGGAGATAAACCCATAGAAAATTCTTGATTACGTTGTAAATCATTAATTCCTCCCCAGTTTCCCCATTGAGGTCTTCCTGTAGATTGTTTATTTAGCTCAAGACCATTAATTAAAACCTTACCATTTGCATTGTCCAAACCTCTTGGCCTAAAAAATGTAGCACTAAAGTCGAAAGCTGCGGCACTTAAAAACACATCTCTAGAGGATTGTAATAATCCTGATACGTTACTGGTTAATCCATCATCTTCACTATTTAACTGATCGTCTGAAATAGAAATAATGTACAAATCTTTTTTATCGCTAGCGTTATAAGCTAAGGTCATATCCTGTATATCTACAGTTTGTCCTTCGTTAACAATAATAGGATAACGTTTTGTTGTGTAATCCAATTTCTCGATTTTTAAAACTTGCTCTCCCAAAGGAATGCCTTTTTTAAAGCTAAATTGTCCAAGACCGTCTGTTTTTGTAGATAGGTCTGAGCCTTCAATAGTTACTGTTACTTCAGGAATAGGCTCATAAGATACCGCATCTATAACACTTCCTTTTACAAGAGTTTCTTGCGCAAAAAGTGAAAATGTGGAAAAAATTCCTAAAAAGAAAATTAAAAAACTTTTTTTCATACTATAAATTATAGTTAATAAATTGTTGGTGCAGTAAATAATCATTATTTAAGGCGTGCAAAGTTACATTTTTTATTAGAAATATTTACCTTTGGCAAACATTTTGTATAAATGTATAATATAAACATAACATTACTATTAATGAAGAACTTTAAATCGTGGCTTTCAGTCGTACTAATTACTGCTGTTTTAACCGTTAATGCTCAAGAAGAAAAGAAATATAAAATCCATACTGTGGCGTTTTATAACCTAGAAAACTTGTTTGATACAGAAAACGATACAGAAAAAAATGATGAGGCTAGTCCAATGATGGAGATTAAAGCAGATCGAGAAGAAATTTACAAAAAGAAAGTACACAATATGGCTCGTGTAATTTCGGACATTGGAAGTAGTAAAACAGGAAATGCACCTGCAATATTAGGTGTATGCGAAGTTGAAAACATAAAAGTAATGCAAGATGTGGCAAACGATCCTTTGTTATTAGCGAAAGATTATGGAATTGTACATTTTGATTCTCCAGATAGACGTGGTATAGATGTTGGTTTAATGTACCAAAAAGGTTTATTTCAGCCTATATCTAAAAGTTCGCACACTTTAAAAATATACGATGACACTACTAGAGAACGTATTTACACAAGAGATCAATTATTAGTATCTGGACAACTTGAAGGAGAACTTATACATATTATTGTTAACCATTGGCCTTCAAGACGTGGTGGTGAAGCTAGAAGTCGTCCAAAACGTGTTGCAGCAGCAAAGCTAAATAAACATATTATGGATTCTTTACAATCTATAAACCCTTATGCTAAGATTATTACAATGGGAGATTTAAACGATGATCCAACAAATGCAAGTGTAAAAGATGTTTTAAAAGCTAAAAGCAAACAAAAAAACGTGAAAATTAAAGGTATTTATAATCCTTTTATTAATATGTTTAAAAAACAAGGTTTAGGAACTGGTGCATACAGAGATTCTTGGAGTTTATTTGACCAAATTATGATTACTAAACCATTTTTAGAAAAAGAATACACTAATTGGACTTATTATAAGGCTGGTATATTTAATGAAAATTATTTAGTAAACAAAAAAGGACGATGGAAAGGTTATCCACTAAGAAGTTTTGCAGATGGAGGCTTTACTAACGGCTTTAGTGATCACTTTCCTGTTTATATTTATCTAATTAAAGAAACAGAATAAGAATTACTTTAAAAAGTTAAAACGCCAGCTATTTTAGTTGGCGTTTTTTATTACCTTGTTTTAAATGAAAAACTTACTCTTTGCTCTATTTACTTTCACTAGTTTTTTGATGTACAGTCAAAAGACAGAGATAAAAACCATAGATAATAAAACCATAAAGTCTATTATTATTAAAGGAGATGCCATTTTTAAAATTAAGACTAAAACCACAAAAACGAATATAATTACTATAATTAGTAAAATTGAAGGAGAAGAAGCACAAAACACTACAATAATTAATGAAATTAAAAATGACACTTTATTAATTTCTAGTGCCTATAAAACATTTTTAGAAAAAAACAACGATAAATTAAGTGCTCACAAGCAGCTTTCTATAGAGGTTTCCATTGAAATTCCAGAACATTTATATTTAAGTTTTAAAAGTAAAATTGCATCAGCAGAAGTTACTGGAAAATACAAACAACTCATACTTGAATTAAACCAAGGCAATGTTAACATTAACAATTTTTATGGTAATGCCATAATTAACACTATAAATGGTAATATTAACATCTTCAAAACTAAAAAATAATCTTACTTTAGCTTTAAAATACTGTAATGTCTATAAAGAAAGTGACACTTTTAATTATTATTATTTTACTTATCGACCAAATAAGTAAACTGTATATAAAAACACATTTTCAATTACATGAATCTCTAGAAATCTTTAATTGGTTTAAAATTTACTTTGTTGAAAATGATGGTATGGCTTGGGGAACCACCTTAAGTGATATTATTCCTTTTATTAGTGAGAGCACTGCAAAATTATGTTTAACCTCTTTTAGAATTTTAGCTATTCTTGGTATTGGTTATTGGTTAATACATTCCATAAACATGCAAGTTTCTAAAACCCTTATTTTAGCTTTAGTTTTTATATTTTCTGGAGCTTTAGGTAATATAATAGATTCTGTTTTTTACGGTGTTTTATTTAACGATAGTTTTGGTCAAGTTGCTTCTTTTATGCCACGAGATGGTGGTTACGGTAAGCTGCTTTTTGGAAACGTTGTAGATATGCTTTATTTCCCTTTGTGGCAAGGAAATTTACCCGAATGGATGCCATTAATTGGTGGTACTAATTTTATTTTTTTTGAACCAGTATTTAATGTTGCAGATGTAGCCATTGCAATAGGGTTTGGTATTTTACTATTCTTTAATAAAAAAGCATTTCCTAAAAAGGAAGAAAATATATAAATTTTAATACCGTTAAAAAGAGTATATTTTTTGAGGAGTAACACAGTAATCTAAAGCAACATCGTCTTTAAAAACATCTGATATTTTAGTTTCAGCTTCAAAAAAAGACAATCCAATTTTTATAGTTTCCGGCTTACAATCTGCTAAAAATTTATCATAAAAACCTTTTCCATAGCCAACTCTATTTCCATTTTGGTCAAAAGCTAATAATGGAAGAAAAACTACTTCAATTTTATCGTTTTTAATTTCTATACCATCAACAGGTTCTGGAATGTTATAGTTATTTAATTTAATTGTAGTGCTGTCTGTTAGTAAAAAATTGTTTAACGTTTTCGTTTTAAAATCACTTTTAGAAATTACAATGTTTTTGTCTTTTCCAGATAATATATTAAGAATAAAATCTGTATTAACTTCGTTGTAGCTTTCTATTGTTAAAAATATATGATAGAACGATTGCTGCCAGATATCTAATTCTAGCAATTTGTTTGCAATCGTCAAGCTATGATTTTCAATTTTATTTTCGCTTAACTGAGCTCTAAGTGCTTTATATTTTTTGCGTAATTCTACTTTATTCAATCTCTTTAGATATATGAAAAATAGCATCACCTTGATAAATTATTGGTGACTCATTAATATTAAAAACATAACCATTGTGAGGCGCTTTTACAAAATGGTTAAAACTTCCATAAGGATCGGTAATATGACCAATTACTTCATCTTTTTCAATGTAAGAGTTTATTTTTACTACCGTTTTAAACATTCCAGAATACCTAGCTCTAATCCACTTACTTTTTTTAATAATTATAGCTTTAGTTTTTGGATTAGACACTTTAAACTTAGTGTTTAACATTCCTAAATGGTGTAAAACTCGTTTAGCACCATTAACACCACTATTAGTTATAGTATTGTCTATATTAAAAGATTTACCACCTTCAAACAAAAGCATAGGTACTCCTTTATTGTGGCATGCATTTCTAAAAGATTTATTTAAGTTTTCAGAATAATAAATAAAAGGAGCTCCAAAAACATGAGCCAACTCTGTAAGTCTTGCATCATTGTTAATAATTCGTATTTGTGAAGCATTAAAACGGTCAGCTCCTCCTGTATGAAAATCCATTACAAAATCTGCATGTGGTACAATTTCAGACATAACAAAATGTGCCACTCTACTAGCTAAAGAACCATCCTCAGAGCCTGGAAAAGAGCGATTTAAATCTCGTCCATCGGGAAAAAGTCGATCCATATTTAAAAACCCAAAAACGTTTATAACTGGAACACAAATTATAGTACCACACTTTGGCTTATTAATTCCTTTTGCAATAATTTGTCTAACTATTTCTACTCCATTAATTTCGTCTCCATGAATACCAGCAGTTATTAAAACTGTTGGCCCAGCTTTTTTAGAGCGCTCAATTATAATAGGTACATCTAGAGTATTACGAGTATGTAATTTTGCAACCTCAAAAGTCACTGTTGCACTTTGACCAGGCTTGATGTTTTCTCCTAAAATATGTAACTGATCTATTTTCTTTTCACTCATTATCTATAATTGTACTTAAACATGACGTTCAATAAAACGAATAATAGTTGATGCAATATCTTTTTTTGTTGCCGCTTCTATTCCTTCTAATCCTGGAGATGAATTTACTTCTAATATTAATGGCCCACGAGAAGATTGTAACATATCTACACCACAAATACCTAACTCTAATGATTTAGCGGCTTTTAAAGCAGCATTTTCTTCCTCATCAGTAAGCTCAATTATATTAGCACTTCCTCCTCTATGTAAATTAGATCTAAATTCTCCTTCTTTACCTTGACGTTTCATTGCTCCAACAACTTGTCCATCTACTATAAAAGCTCTAAGATCTGCACCTTTAGATTCTTTAATAAACTCTTGAACTATAACTCGAGCTTGCAATCCATTAAAAGCTTCAATAACAGATTCTGCTGCATTATTTGTCTCTGCTAACACTACACCTAAACCTTGTGTTCCTTCCAATAGTTTAATTATTAATGGTGCTCCACCAACATAATCAATCATGCTCTGAACGTCTTTTGCATAATTTGAAAAGACGGTCTTTGGCATTCCTAAGCCTGCTCGTGACAATACTTGTAGACTACGTAATTTATCTCTTGACCTAACCAAAGCCTGAGACTCTACAGCAGAAAACACTTTCATCATTTCAAATTGACGAACTACTGCTGTTCCATAAAAAGTTACTGAGGCTCCAATTCTAGGTATAACAGCATCTGCCTCTAAAATTCTTCCTTTAAAAATAACTTTCGGATTCTTTTTTTCTATAATAATATCACACATTAAAGGATCGATGACTTCTACTTCGTGTCCTCTTTTTTTTGCGGCTTCAATAAGGCGTTTAGTAGAATATAAATGAGCGTTTCTAGATAAAATTATTATTTTCATTGTGGTAAATTGATATATTAGTAGTTAGTCTACGATTTAGTTTTGTGTTTTTTGATTTATTTCTTTTTGCTTATAAGATAAGTTTTTTAGATTGATGTCTACTATAAACTTTTTCGATAAAAACTTTCGGCCTATTAGTATTGGATATTTCATCTCACTTCTTGTGCTTAAAGTAAGGTCTATTTTGTACTTTTTATTAAAAAGCAGCACACTAGTTTTTACCATATATCTGTTTTGAACCATTCCATTGCTACTTTTTACTTTAGTAGTTGTATAGTTTTTAAAAACAATAATTTTTTTATTATAATTTTGATGTTCTTTATCAAAAAAAAGACATTTCAACAAATTATCCTCTTCAATAACTTTATGGCAATGCATAGATGAGGTAAATGCACCAGTATCTATTTTTACGTCAATATCAAATAAATCCAAAGTAGGAAAATCAACTTTATCTATTCTACCTATAGTTTTTTTTGGCATTTTTTAAAGCTTTAACAATTGACGCAAGGTAACAAATATGCTTAAAAGGGAAATTTTATTTTTTGAAATTAAATTAAATGGATAAACGCGCAATTATTTATAAATAATTACCTTTGAGTATATGTCAAATCCATCTCTAGAAATACAATTAAAAACGATACCAAGCGCTCCTGGCGTATACCAGTATTTTGATACAGAGGGTAATATTATTTATGTTGGTAAAGCAAAAAATTTAAAAAAAAGAGTCTCTTCTTATTTTACAAAAACTCACGAGAATGGCAAAACTAGAGTTTTAGTAAAAAAAATTGCAAGTGTAAAACATATTGTTGTAGAGACAGAAAACGATGCGCTATTATTAGAAAACAATCTAATAAAAAAACACAAACCAAGATATAATGTGTTATTGAAAGATGATAAAACGTATCCATGGATTTGTATTAAAAATGAACGTTTTCCACGTGTTTTCCCTACTAGACGTGTTATTAAAGATGGAAGCGAATATTTTGGTCCTTATACCAGTATGAAAACCGTAAAAACGTTACTAGGCTTAATTAAAGGATTGTACCAATTACGAAATTGTAACTATAATTTGTCTCAAGAAAAAATTAATGAAGGAAAATATAAAGTTTGTTTAGAATACCATTTAGGAAATTGTAAAGGTGCTTGTGAAAGTCTGGAAACAGAACAAAATTACTATAAAAACATTATTGCAATTAGAGAAATTTTAAAAGGAAATTTTAAAGAATCTTTAGGCCAATTTAAAACACAAATGCAAACACTTGCGCAAGACATGCATTTTGAGGAAGCCCAAAGAATTAAAGAAAAAATTGAAGTTTTAGAAAACTACCAAGCAAAATCAACCATAATTAATCCTAAAATTAGTAATGTAGATGTGTTTTCTATAGTAAGCGATGAAAGTTATGGCTACATAAATTTTCTTCAAATTTCTTATGGCTCCATAATTAGATCGCATACGCTTGAAATAAAAAAGAAATTAGACGAAACAGATAAAGAACTTTTAGAACTCTCTATTATAGAACTTAGAGCACGTTTTAATTCAAACTCAAATGAGATTTATGTGCCTTTTAAAGTAAATGTAGGAGAAGATATTAAAGTTTCTTTACCTCAACTTGGAGACAAACGTAAAATTTTAGACCTTTCTATTCGTAATGCAAAGTATTACAGAATGGAGCGTTTTAAACAAGTTAAAATTACAGATCCAGATCGCCATGTCAATAGAATTATGGCACAAATGCAAAAGGACCTTAGGCTAAGCGAAGAACCAAGACATATAGAATGTTTCGATAATTCTAACATACAAGGTACTAATCCTGTTGCAGCTTGTGTTGTTTTTAAAAATGGTAAACCAAGTAAAAAAGATTATCGGCATTTTAATATTAAAACCGTAGTTGGTCCAGACGATTTTGCTTCTATGGAAGAAGTTGTTTACAGACGTTACAAACGTTTGCTAGAAGAAGAGCAACCTTTACCACAATTAATAATTATAGATGGTGGAAAAGGACAATTGTCTTCAGCGTTAAAAAGTTTAGATGCTTTAAATTTACGCGGTAAAATTGCAATTATAGGAATTGCAAAACGCTTAGAAGAATTGTTTTATCCTAACGATCCAATTCCATTATATTTAGATAAAAAAAGCGAAACTTTAAAAATAATACAACAATTAAGAAACGAAGCTCACCGTTTTGGAATTGAGCACCACAGAAATAAACGTAGCAAACAAGCGTTAAATACAGAAATGGAAACCATTCCTGGAATTGGAGAGAAATCTATTATCGATTTGCTTAAAGTTTTTAAATCTGCAAAACGTATTGCAAATGCCAAATTAGATGAACTTGAACACGTTGTAGGAGTATCTCGAGCAGAAAAAATATATAGCTATTACCATAAAACCGAAAGCGAATAAATGAAGAATATTATCATCGTAATTTTACTATTAACAATAGCAAAAACAAATGTTTTTGGACAAAATAAACTTGAGAAAGAACCAAAAGTAGGTTTAGTTTTAAGTGGTGGTGGTGCTAAAGGGTTAGCACATATTGGTGCATTAAAAGTTATAGATAGCCTTGGTATTCGTGTAGACTATATTGCAGGAACAAGCATGGGAGCTATAGTAGGATCTCTATATGCTTCTGGCTATTCTGGTAAGCAATTAGACTCAATTTTTAAAGATGTAGATTTCAATAAAATACTAAGCGACGAAATTCCAAGAGCAGCAAAAACGTTTTACGAACGTGAAAACAACGAAAAATATGCTCTAATTTTACCATTTAATAATTTTAAAGTAAAATTACCATCTGCTTTATCAAGAGGCCAAAACACCTTTAATTTATTATCTAAACTTACATTACATGTTAATAATATAAATGATTTTAGCAAACTTCCAATTCCGTTTTTCTGTATCGCGACCAACATAGAAACTGGACAACCTGTAATATTAGATCAAGGCAATCTAGCACAATCTGTAAAGGCTAGTGGTGCATTTCCATCCTTGTTTGAGCCCGTAATAATAGACAAACAACTATTAATAGATGGAGGCGTTACAAACAATTACCCAATAGACGAATTACGCGCTAAAGGCATGGATGTTATTATTGGTGTCGATGTACAAGATGGTCTTGCCAATAGAAGTGATTTGTCTTCGGCTCCTGCGATACTGTTTCAAATTAATAATTTTCGTACCATAAATGATATGAAAATTAAAAAGCCAAAAACTGATATCTACATTAAGCCAGATATCACAAAGTTTAATGTAGTGTCTTTTGGAGATGGTGCTAAGATTATTAAAAACGGAGAAATAGCAGCTAAATTAAAAGGTTCAGAATTAAGTGAGCTGGCAAAAAAGCAAAGAAAAAAAAGAGTAAAATTTATAGAACCTAAAACTCAGGACAGCATTCAAATAAATCAAGTCTTTTTTAAAGGCTTAGATAATTATACTATTTCTTATGTATTAGGAAAATTAAAACTAAAACCATTTGAAAAAGTAAGCTACAAGAAATTTATTAGTGGTGCAAATAACCTAGTTGGAACCAATAATTTCGACAGTTTTACCTATAAACTAATACCCTCTACAAATAATGGTGTTGAAGGCTACGATCTACACACAGAAATAAAAGAAACAGATAAAACCACCTTTTTAAAATTTGGTTTACATTATGATGGTTTATACAAGAGTGCACTTTTAGGAAATTTTACAAAAAAACAATTACTCTTTAAAAGTGATGCGCTTTCATTAGATCTAATAGCTGGTGATAATGTGAGGTATAATTTTGAGTATTATATAGACAAAGGTTTCTACTGGAGTGTTGGTGTAAGCTCACGATATAACGAGTTTGATAAAGACATAGCTGCTTCCTCTTTTTTATCACCCGGATTATTTTCTGCATCTGGCCTAAATAAATTAGATATTAAAGTTACAGATATTACAAATAGAGTTTTTGTACAAACACAATATAAAAACGATTTAACTTTAACGCTTGGTGCAGAACAAAAACATTTAAAAATTTCAACCGAAACAGTATTACCAAATACTAGCGAAAACGCTACAATTTTTGACAATAGCGATTATTTAAGTGCCTTTGGAAATCTACGTTTCGATTCTTTCGATAATAAATATTACCCAAACGAAGGCTTTTATTTCAATACCGATTTTAATTTATATCTATTCTCATCAGACTATAACACAAATTTTAGTCAGTTTTCAATAATTAGTGGAACTTTAGGCTATGCTTATTCTTTTACTCCAAAATTTAGCGCTAGTATTATTAACGAAGCAGGTGCAAAAATTAATGGTAAGGATATTTTGTATTTAGATTTTGCTTTAGGTGGTTATGCAAACAACTTTATTAATAATTATAAGCCCTTTTTTGGCTACGACTTCTTATCGATTGCAGGAGACAGTTACATAAAAGGTACCATAAATTTAGATTACGAAATAATAAAAAAACACCACATTTCACTAGCAGCAAATTTTGCAAACGTAGAAGACGATTTATTTAGTTCAGAAGATATTGAGTGGTTTTCACTCCCAGATTATTCAGGTTATGCCTTAGGCTATGGTGTAGAAACTTTTCTTGGTCCTATTGAAGCTAAATACACGTTTTCACCAGAAACAAAAGAAAGCTATTGGTTTTTTAATTTAGGTTTTTGGTTTTAGAATTTCAAATTTCTTAAACTCCAAAAAAATCACGATATTTGTTTTAAATGAATTACCTCTGGCAAGACATATTAACCTTTTTAAAATTTCTTATTAAAAGAAATCCAGAGTGATTTTTCCTTTCCTTATGTCGCATTAAGCAAAGCAAAAGTCTAACTTTAAGCTTTAAATTTTTAACTCAAAACTTAAAAAATGCCATTTTATCATAAATTAGGAAACATTCCACCCAAAAGACACACACAATTTAGAAAAGAAGATGGGTCTTTATATTACGAACAACTTTTTGGCACCATAGGCTTCGATGGTATGAGCACAAACTCATACCACGAACAACGGCCAACACAAGTAAAAGAAATAAAAAAACAATACAGTGTTGCACCAAAGATTGCTAAAAAAAACCACATACAATCTTACAGGTTAAAAGGGTTTCAAGTAAAACCAGAAAACGATTATTTAGAAAGTAGAAAAGCCGTTTTAACCAATAGCGATTGTACTATTATTTTAGCTGCACCAAAACAATCTACTACAGATTATTTTTACAAAAATGCAGACGCAGACGAAATGATTTTTATTCACAAAGGCTCAGGAAAACTAAGAACACATCTTGGTAACTTAGACTTTAAATATGGAGATTATCTTATAATTCCACGAGGCATAATCTACAAAATAGACTTCGATACAAAAGACAATAGACTATTTATTGTAGAATCTCGTAGCCCAATTTACACACCAAAACGCTATAGAAACTGGTTTGGACAATTATTAGAACACTCACCATATTGCGAACGCGATTTGCGTAGACCATATGAGTTAGAAACCAATAACGAATCTGGCGACTTTTTAATGAAAGTTAAAAAACAAGATGATATTTTCGATATGGTTTATGCCTCTCATCCTTTTGATGTTGTAGGATACGATGGTTTTAACTATCCATACGCCTTTTCAATTCACGATTTCGAACCTATTACTGGTCGTATTCATTTACCACCACCAATTCATCAAACCTTCGAGACAGACACCTTTGTAATTTGTAGTTTTGTGCCACGCTTGTACGATTATCATCCGCAGAGTATTCCAGCACCATACAACCACAGTAATATTGATAGTGACGAGGTTTTATATTATGTAGATGGCGACTTTATGAGCCGAAACGATATCGAGCAAGGCCATATTTCGTTGCATCCAGCAGGAATACCTCATGGTCCACATCCAGGAGCAGCAGAACGCAGTATTGGTAAAATCGAAACTCAAGAACTAGCTGTTATGGTGGATACATTTAAACCACTAATGGTAACAGAAGAAGCCATGAAAATTGCAGACGAAGACTATTATAAATCATGGTTAGAACATTAAAATAATTATAAGAAGCTATTTCCTGCTTTCCGTTATATCTTTTTTGAAAAAAACAAAAAAGGATGTCTCTACAATCAGGGCTAAAATATTTGTAAAGTAGTAGCTAAATCAAAATAACTTTATCAACTTACTGAGTTGGTTTTCTTTCTACAAGAAAGATTAAGAAATAAAAATTATGAGTAAAAAAGAAGTAAAATCAGTAAACTACGGTTTAGAAAAAATATTTGAAGGCGCGCAAGACTTCTTGCCTCTATTAGGAACAGATTACGTAGAGTTCTATGTTGGTAATGCAAAACAATCGGCACACTTCTACAAAACAGCATTCGGTTTTCAATCTTATGCATATAAAGGTTTAGAAACAGGATCAAGAGACTCTGTAAGTTATGTATTAAAACAAGACAAAATTCGTTTAGTACTTACAACACCTCTAAATAGCTCATCTCCAATTAACAACCATATTGTAAAACATGGAGATGGTGTAAAAGTTGTAGCACTTTGGGTAGAAGATGCCAGAAAATCTTACGAAGAAACAACAAAACGTGGTGCAAAATCTTATATGGAACCTACTGTTGAAAAAGACGAATTTGGCGAAGTCGTTAGAGCAGGAATTTACACCTATGGAGAAACCGTTCACATGTTTGTAGAACGTAAAAACTATACAGGAACATTTATGCCAGGTTTTGTAGCGTGGCAAAGCGACTATAATCCTGAGCCAGTAGGTTTAAAATATATAGACCATATGGTCGGTAATGTTGGTTGGGGACAAATGAACAAATGGGTAAAATGGTACGAAGATGTTATGGGCTTTGTAAACTTTTTATCTTTCGACGATAAACAAATCCATACAGAATACTCAGCACTTATGAGTAAAGTTATGAGTAATGGAAATGGACGCATAAAATTTCCTATTAACGAACCAGCAAAAGCAGCAAAAAAATCACAAATTGAAGAATATTTAGATTTTTATGAAGACTCTGGTGTGCAACACATAGCAGTTGCCACAGATGATATTATCAAAACTGTTGCCCAACTAAAAGCTAGAGGTGTCGAGTTCTTACCACCACCACCACAAGCTTACTACGACGATATTCCAAGACGTTTAGGAGTGCACATGGACATGATGAAAGAAGACATTAAAGAACTACAAAAACTATCCATTCTTGTAGATGCAGACGAAGAAGGTTACTTACTACAAATTTTTACAAAACCTGTAGAAGATAGACCAACATTATTTTTCGAAATCATACAACGTATGGGAGCACAAGGTTTTGGAGCAGGAAACTTTAAAGCTTTGTTTGAGTCTATTGAACGTGAACAAGCAAAACGTGGAACTTTATAAATATATTTTTTAATTTTTATTCAAAAGAGGAAACTAAGTTTCCTCTTTTTTTATTTTCAAACCCTTAAAAAACTCTTCCAAATTAATTTCAAAATAGTCACATATTCTTTTAAGAGTACTGACTGTAATATTCGTTTTGCCTTGCTCTATTCTTGCAAGATGAATCCCTGTATCAAAATAAAAAATTTCTAAAGTCACACCTCTATTAACTCTTAACTCTTTTATTTTTAGAGCGATAGCATTATTAAGACTATGGTTTTTAAATTGTGACATTATAATCACAATATCTACATTGTATTTGAAAAAAATAATAACTTATTTGTCATTATTCTAAAAAATACTTATATAAAACACATAGTTAACTTAATCAAAAGGACCTTTTAATCATTAATGGTTTCGAAAAGTTAAACACGTTTTAAATTTGAAAAGAATACTAAACTAAAGAGCAAACTTACAAAACTATCCGAAAATTTAGAGAAGAGTAACTCTAATATCCAAAATAAAACTGTAGTTTCAAATGAATATGGATTTACTATTGATACAGATCAAGCAAATTATATAGAAAGCGCAGATGCATCTTATCATTCCTATACTTTTTACATTCAAAGAGATATAGAAACAGATGCATTAGAAAATTTATTATTCTCTTTAAAACCAGATGGTACTTATAAGATAAGTCTAATAGCATATAATACAACAGCACAAGAAAAAGAAGATGTTTTTAATGGTATTAATATTGATTTGACAGATAAAGTTAGTTCAACTACAATTACTGACGAAGGTTTAATTAGCGATGTTTTTAGTAAAGTTACAGATTGTATAGGCTATATAGTAACTGAGAATTGCAGTTACCAAAACTCTCTACATACGAATGGTTATCTACCTAATGGTAATCAATGTCCAGGATATGAATATGACAGGTTTTATTATGGATGTGGTGGTTCTGGAGGATCAAGTTCTGGGCCTAGTGGTCCATCTGGGCCTTCTGGACCAACTTCTGGAGCAGGTGGTCCGAATTCAAGTGATGTAGACGATGTCACAACTACGACTCTTCCGCCACTTCCTGATCCTTGTTCTGATTTAAAAGATTTAATACAAGATGACACTAATAATGATAATTCTGTACCAAATATAAAACCTGATTTAGAACTTTTAAAAACTACTTTACAAGAATCTGGTGAAAATGGTACTCAATTTAAAAAAAATACTGGTACATATAGTAGTAACAATTTACCTGCTACAACTAGTAATTCTATAGCAATAACTGCTGGTGGCGATAATTATGGTGCTGCACATACACATCCTTTAAGTACTTTTCCAATGTTTTCTTGGTCTGATGTTTACACACTTTTCAATTTACATCAAAATGCAAGAGCAGCTGTAAAAGACCATGTTACTTTTATTGTAATTGCTAATTCAAATGGCGCTGCTGCTCAACCAAATATTTATGCAATAAAAATAAATGATTTTAGAGCAGTTTGGCAATCATAACATTTCTCTGTATAAAGCTAATGATGACATTACAAATTGGAATGAATTAACATTAGGGACTGATTTCCCATATAATGGTACAGTTATTGAAACACCATGTAATTAACAATTAAAAAATAAAATAATTATGAAAACAATATACATATTACTGATAACAATTCTGTTTTCAAGCACTTCTATTGCGCAATCTCCAGTTGTAGATATTGAAAACAAACCGTCTTTTAGAGAAACTGTTACAAATACATACTATAAAGACATTAATAATTTTATGAATCCATTTGTAGGCACTTGGATATATACCAATGGTAACACCTCTTTTAAAATTGTATTAGTAAAAGAAACCATGCAGTATACAGGCGAACATTATACAGATTATATTACTGGAGAATATCAATACAGTGAAAATGGTACAGAAATAGCCAATACGCTTTCTAATACAGACCAATACGAAGTAGGAATAAATGGTAATTCTTTATTAAAACCAGAACATAGACCTATTTGTACTGATTGCCCTGCAAACGAAAGAAGAGTACAAGTGTCTATATTTGATAACATTTCTGGTTTAAGTGGTAAGTTTACATTAAAATTAACAACTGCTAATGGACAACCTGCAATTGAGGGATTTATATATGGTAATGCACCAGTAATAGTAGAAGGAAATCCTCCTGCTTATACAGAAATGGTTATACCAACAGGAACTTTTACGTTTATTAAACAATAAAAACAGGTAAAAACTAAGTATTATCAATGCCAATATAATCTAGGCTTATAATTATTGAATTACTAATTTTGTTAAAAAAACACTAAAAAATACCATCTAAACATTAGATGGTATTTTTTTGTTTTATATTTTTGGAATAGTAATTGTAATATTAGCTTATTAGGCAGTAAAAGCTTAAAAAATCATTGATTACAAGAACTCAAACACCTATGAAAAAATTTCTACTCATAATACTCACAATAAGCTCAATAAACATAGCCACAGCACAAGAAGTTTCTTTTAAAGGTGGTGAATGGTTTAAATTTGAAATGAGCTACAGTAATTTCCTAAAAGCAGGAAATGCTACATTAACCGTTAAAGAAACAGAATTAAACGGAAAACCAGTGTTTCATATCGTTGGTAAGGGCTGGACAACTGGCATGATAAAATGGTTTTTTAAAGTAAAAGATCGCTATGAGAGCTATATAGATGTAGATAAAATTATTCCTTATAAATTTATTAGAAATATAGATGAAGGTGGCCATAAAAAAAATATCGAAATAAATTTTAATCACGAAAAAAACACAGCTTTAGTTCACAACAAAAAACATAAGACACACAAAACAGTAGCCACAAAACCTAATGTGCAAGACATGGTTTCTATGTATTATTATTTAAGAAATAAAATTAATACTAACACACTAAAACCAGGCGACGAGATTAAAACAGATATGTTTTTTGATGAAGAAAACTATGGTTTTAAATTAAAATTCTTAGGAGAAGAGATTATTAAAACAAATTTTGGTAAAATTGAAACACTAAAATTTAGACCATATGTTATGGCAGGTCGAGTGTTTAAAGAAGAAGAAAGTTTAACACTTTGGGTTTCAAAAGACAAAAATAAAGTACCTTTACGCATTAAAGCAGATTTAGCTGTTGGATCTTTAAGAGCAGATTTAGAAGCCTTTAAAGGCCTTAAACATCCATTTAAAATTGTTGTAGAAAACTAATGAGCGTAGACAATAAAATAACCGACCAACTAAACAAAAAATACCAAGACTTAGACCAAAATGTAAATACACATTTAGAAGGTTTATTACATAGTAAACCAATTGATTATTGGGATTATATTCAAACCGATGCGCTTTTAAACCTTCAAGTTCAGAGAACTATTTTTCCAGATGAAATGGTGTTTTTAATGTACCATCAAGTTAACGAGTTATTGTTTAAAATGATTCTTTGGGAAATAGATCAAGTTGCTAAAAAAGAACATATTTCTGCTGCTTTTTTCGAAGACAAATTGATGCGTATTAGTCGTTATTTCGATATGCTAACGTCTTCCTTTACAGTTATGAAAGATGGAATGGACGTTACGCAATACAACAAATTTAGACACACTTTAACACCAGCAAGTGGTTTTCAAAGTGCTCAATATAGAAAAATTGAATTTTCATCAACAGAACTTATCAATTTAATAGATAATCGTTTTAGAGAAACTATAGATAGAAATACGCCATTTGAGCATGCTTTCGAGCATTTATATTGGCAAGCTGCAGGAAAAGATTATAAAACTGGTAAAAAAACCTATACATTAACAGTTTTTGAAGAAAAATACAAAGACGAATTTATTAGATTTGCAGAATTCTATAATACTCATAACTTATGGACAATTTTTAAAAAGTTACCGCAAGAGGTTAGAGAGGATCAAGATTTAGTAAAAGCAATGCGTCATTACGACTACACAGTAAATATTACATGGGTAATGGCACATTATAACACCGCAAACCACTATTTAAACATAGGTGGCAAAACAGTAGAAGCAACAGGAGGAAGCGAATGGGTAAAATATATGCATCCAAAATATCAAAGACGAATATTTTTTCCAGATTTATGGAGCCAACAGGAATTAGACGATTGGGGAAAAAATATTTAATACTCGCCATTTGTTGTATTTACCTCTTTAATTGTAAAGAAGATGTTGAAAACGAAAACAACATCGATAAAGCCTTAATAGAAGAACCTGAACAGATTTATGAATTTGGATTTAATTTAGAAGATTACGTAGTAAAAAGAGACACCATACAAAATGGTGACACTTTTGGAAAAATATTAGAACGCCACAATATTCCCTATCCAAAAATATTCGAAATAACACAAAAAGCTAAAGACACTTTTGATGTTGGTAGAAACCTACAATTAGGAAAACCTTATACTCTATTATGCTCTAACGATTCTTTACAGAAACCTAAATGCTTTATCTATCAACCAACTAAAGAACGTTATGTTGTTATAGATTTTCAAGATTCTATTAAAGCATATACTAGCTACAAACCTATTAAATACATAGAAAAAACAGCATCTGGAGTTATAACATCGAACATTTCCCAATCTATGGACGACCAAGGAAAACCATTTATGCTAGCCTTAAAAATGAGTGATATCTACGCTTGGACCATAGATTTTTCAAGACTCCAAAAAAACGATAAATTTAAAGTAATTTATACTGAAAAATATATAGACGATTCCATATATGCTGGAATTCACCAAATAAAAGCAGCTTACTTTGAACATAATAAAAAACCATTTTACGCTTTTGAATTCGAAACAGATACAGTTTTAGGAATTAGAGATTACTTTAGTGAAGAAGCAAAAAATTTACGTCGTGCATTTCTAAAGTCTCCAGTAAGCTTTAGTCGCATCTCCTCTAGGTATAACTTAAAAAGACGAATAGCATTATATGGTAATCGTGTAAGACCACACAAAGGAACAGACTTTGCAGCAAAACGTGGAACACCAATTATGGCAACCGCAAATGGTACAGTAATAGAGTCTGCAAAAAGAGGCGGAAATGGTAATTATGTAAAAGTAAAACATAATGACACCTACACAACTCAATATCTTCATATGAGCAAGCGTAAAGCTAAAGTAGGAGATTTTGTTAAACAAGGAGATGTTATTGGCTATGTTGGCATGACAGGAAACACATCTGGACCACATGTATGTTATCGTTTCTGGAAAAATGGTAAACAAGTAGACCCTTTTAAACAAAAACTACCAGAGGCTAAACCTATTTCCGATAGCTTAAAAACCAAGTTTTTAAAATATATAAAACCTTTAAAAGTGCAATTAGAATCTATTGGTTACCCAAAAAAACCTATAAAATCTGACAGTTTAAAAATAAAACTTAAAGAACAAAAACTAATCACCTAGTCTATAAAACAATGGCATTACCAACAATAAATCCTACAACTACAAAAGCCTGGAAAGCATTACAAAATCATTATAATGCCATAAAGCAATTCGCTATTAAAGACCTATTCTTAAAAGAGGAAAATAGAGCAGATAATTTTAAAATTAATTGGGAAGATTTCTATGTAGACTTCTCCAAAAACAGAATAACCGAAGAGACAATTAGTTTACTTTTAGAACTTACCAATCAAGTAAAACTTAAAGAAGCTATTAGTGCTTATTATTCTGGAGACACTATAAACAAAACAGAAGGTAGAGCTGTTTTACATACAGCATTACGCGGCAAAGAGACAGACACTGTTCTTGTTGATGGAAAAAATGTAATGCCAGAAATTTTTGCTGTTAAAGAAAAAATGAAAGCATTTACTAATACTATAGTAGATGGTAAAAGAAAAGGCTACACAAATAAACCATTTACCGATGTGGTAAACATTGGAATAGGAGGAAGTGACTTAGGACCAGCAATGGTAGTGGAATCTCTTCAGTTTTACAAAAATCATTTAACTACGCACTTTGTTAGTAATGTAGATGGTGATCACGTTAATGAAGTTCTTAAAAAATTAAATCCTGAAACAACATTATTTGTTATTGTTTCAAAAACATTTACTACTCAAGAAACCTTATCGAATGCTAATACTATTAGAAAATGGTTTCTAAAACATGGAAAAAAAGAAGATGTAGCAAAACACTTCGTGGCAGTCTCTACAAATATTGAAAAAGTAAAAGCCTTTGGTATCGATCAAGATAACATATTCCCAATGTGGAATTGGGTTGGAGGACGTTTTTCGCTTTGGAGTGCTGTTGGTCTTACTATAAGTTTAGCTGTTGGTTTCGAAAATTTTAACAAACTTTTAAAAGGAGCAAATGCTATGGATATTCATTTTAAAAATGAAGAATTCAAAAATAATATTCCAGTTGTTTTGGCCTTAATAAGTATTTGGTATAATAATTTCTATGGAGCAGAAAGCGAAGCTGTAATTGGATATTCTCAATACCTAAATCAATTTGCAACCTATTTGCAACAAGGTATCATGGAGAGTAATGGAAAATCTATAGACAGAAATGGTAATAAAGTAAATTACCAAACCGGAACTCTTATTTGGGGAGAACCAGGCACAAACTCTCAACATGCTTTTTTTCAATTAATTCATCAAGGCACAAAATTAATTCCTGCAGATTTTATTGGTTTTGCTGAAAGTCTTCACGGTAATCAAGAGCATCAAGATAAATTAATTTCAAACTATATTGCACAAACCGAAGCCTTATTAAATGGTAAAGCTGAAGCTGAAGTTTTAAGTGAATTAAAAAAACAAAACTTTTCTGAAGAAGACATAAAAAACCTTTTACCTTTCAAGATTTTTGAAGGTAATAAACCAACAAACTCCATATTTATAAAAAAATTAACACCAGAAAGCTTAGGAAAGTTAATCGCTATGTACGAGCATAAAATATTTGTACAAGGCATTATCTGGAATATTTATAGCTACGACCAATTTGGTGTAGAACTTGGCAAGCAACTGGCGAGTTCAATTTTAGAAGATATACAATCTAAAGTCTCAAAAAATCATGATGCTTCTACACAAAATCTTTTAGAATTCTTCAAAATTTTTAGATAGTCTTTGTTAAAAAACTGTTAATAGTTTTATTTACTAGTAGCTATTGTCAGGCTAAAAATATAATATCTTGCATATAGCAAAAAAATGTTAACATTAAGTTAATGTTAAAGTATAAAATATATGTATTTTTGCTAAAAATTTTTAAATCAATTAACTTTAATTAAACCAAATGAAAAACACAATTAAAATTTTGTTTTTTGCAGCCGCTATTTTAAGCTCTGTAATCACTATGGCTCAAAGTACCGTTACCGGAACTGTTATAGATGCCGAAATTAATAGCCCTTTACCAGGTGCAAATGTTTTAGAAAAAGGAACAAGCAATGGAACTACAACAGATTTCAATGGAAATTTCTCTTTAAAAACGCAGTCTAGCTCTGGCGAGATTGTAATTACCTTTGTTGGTTATAATTCTATGACAATACCTTTTAATGGTGATACTAATGTAGGAACTAAACAATTATCCTCAGATAATTCTTTAGAAGAAGTTGTAATTACAGGTTCTGGTGTAATCGATTTAGCAGAAGATAGAAAAACACCTGTTGCAGTTTCTACTATTAAAGCTAAAGATATTCAAGAAAAAGCTGGAAACTGGGATTTACCTGAAGTATTAAAAAGCACACCATCAGTACAAAATATTAAAGGCGGAGGTTTTGGCGATGGAAGTATGTTTTTACGTGGTTTCGACCAAACAAATACCGCTTTTTTATTAAATGGGCAGCCAATAAATGGTATGGAAGACGGTAAAATGTATTGGTCTAACTGGTCTGGTGTCTTAGACGTTGCAAACGCTGTACAAGTTCAACGTGGTTTAGGTGCTTCTAAATTAGCCATATCGTCTGTTGGTGGTACTGTAAACATTGTAACGAAGACTATAGATAATAAAGAAGGTGGATTTATTCAACAAATGGTTGGAAACGATGATTACATAAAATCGACAGCTTATTATTCCACAGGCGTAAATGAAAAAGGTTGGTCTTTTTCGGGTATGTTTGGTCACTGGCAAGGTGATGGTTATGTAAATTACACACATGGACAAGGACAAACATATTTCTTATCGGTAGGATATCAACCTAATGAGAGCCATACATTTAACTTTTTACTAACTGGTGCACCACAGTGGCATGCAGCTGCTGGAAACGGAAGTATTCAATCTTTCTTAGATAATGGTAGAAAATATAATTCTTGGAATATAGGTAATGTTAATAGTCCTAATACATTAGATGGACCAAGAGGAAAAAGATATCCAGGAGGAAGAAATTTTTATCATAAACCTGTTGCAAATTTATCTTGGGATTACAATATTAACGATAAATCATCTTTATCTACAGTATTATATGGCTCTTTAGGTAGAGGTGGATTTGGATCTGCACTTATAGGAGACGATGGGACTGGTTATGTTCGTGGATCAATGAATAATCATAATTGGTTTGGATTAGTTTCAAATTATAATAATGAATTATCAGAAAACTTAAATTTAAATATTGGTACAGATCTAAGAACATATAATGGTATTCACTTTAGATCTGTAAACGAATTTATAGGAATTGATTCAATAGACCACAATAGTGCATTTTTAGGAGACTATACTGTAACAGACACTTTTGGTGGTTTTAATCCTTGGAATGCTGTTTTTAATCCAAACAATGAGACTAATCAAAGAATTCAACGTAATTACGAAGAAGTAATTACTTATTATGGTTTATTTGGGCAGTTAGAGTATTCCAAAGATGCTGTATCTGCATTCTTTCAAGGTGCTATTTCTAATCAAGATCATATTGCAACAAATGAGTATAATTATGCAGAGTCGACAGACTCTGATAAAGTTTCTAATTTAGGATTTAACCTAAAGGCAGGTGCAGCTTATGAAATTAATCAAATTCACAAAGTATTTGCTAATGCAGGTTATTACTCTCGTCAACCTTTTCATGATAATTTATACAACGATTTAAGAAGCAGTATAGATTTAATTACTCCTGAAATTGAAAACGAAAATATTACTGGTTTTGAAGCAGGTTACCAATTTAAAAGTGAAATAATTTCTGCTAATTTAAACTTGTATCATACTACTTGGGATAATAGAACAATTAACTCAAATAATGGGGAAAATAGCGAATCACCATCCTTTGAAGGGTATCAAACACAAGGTGTAAAGCAAGTCCATATGGGAGTAGAATTAGAAGTATTTACAAGACCTTTTGATAATCTTAAATTAAATGGTTTTCTTTCTATGGGAGATTGGCAATTTAATGGAGATGCTACACAAAGAACCTTTGACGGTAATGGTATTTTACAAGGAACTCAAGATATAAATATTGATGGTTATAAAGTTGGTGGTGCAGCACAAGTAACTGGAGGCATAAACGGTGTTTACACTATTTTACCAAGATTAAGTATAGATGGTGCATGGAACTGGTATAATGATCAACATTCAGAAGGTTCTTTAGAAAAAGCACCTCTATCAATGCCTTCTTATGATACTGTTGATGCTGGTTTTTCTTACAAAATGTTATTAGGAAAAGAAAAATTAAACTCTTTACAATTTAGAGTTAATGTTAACAACCTATTTGACGAAGTATATTTAGAATCTGTAAGTGGTAATACACAAGCAACTAGTACATCTGTAAATTATAAAGGTGTAAATACTTCTAACAACGGTCGTTTTGGTTACGGAAGAACCTGGAATGTAAGTATGCGTTACAACTTTTAAACTTAGTTTTAGATATAATATTAAACCGCTTCCTAAAAGAAGCGGTTTTTTTATGCCTAATAATTACTACATTTGTTATATAACTAATTTAAAAAAGTAATTATGATTAAAATGCTTCACTCTTATTGGGCCTACCTTGTTTTTTTAATGCTAGTAATTGCAACTGCAAATGCGCTAATAAAATATTTTGGTAAAAAAGAATATGCAGCTATAGACTTTCGTTTGGCCTTGTTTACTCTTATAGTTTCTCATATTCAATTGTTAATTGGAATAGTGCTTTGGTTTACACAAGATTACTTTGGTGAAGCTTCGATGAAAGATGTTATGGGAAATTCTGTTTTACGATCTAACGCAGTAGAACATCCTATAGCAATGATTTTAGCTGTTGTGTTTATAACAATTGGTTATTCTAAACACAAAAAGAAGTTAACCTCAGCAGCAAAATTAAAACCTTTGGCTCTATTTTATGCACTTGCATTATTATTAGTTCTTGCTAAAATTCCATGGAGTACTTGGTTCTAAGTCTACATAATATAACAAAAAAATGCCAACTTAATAAGTTGGCATTTTTTATGGGTTAATGTGCTTTGTGCTTTATTTCTGCATGTTTTTAGCTTCTATACTTAAAGTTGCATGTGGTACTAATTCTAAACGTTTTGGGTTTATTAATTTACCAGTAACACGACAAACACCATAGGTTTTATTCTCTATTCTTACAAGTGCATATTTAAGATCGCGAATAAATTTTTCTTGCCTAATTGCTAATTCTGAATTAGACTCTTTACTCATAACTGCACTACCTTCATCGAAAGCTTTAAATTGTGGTGACGTATCTTCTGTTCCATTATTATGGTCGTTCATATACGCGCTTTTAATAAGCTCTAAATCGTGTTGTGCTTTTTCTATTTTTTCTAAGATTAAGACTTTAAACTCTGCTAATTCTTTGTCTGAAAATCTAACTGTTTCATTTGATTCCATAATATCAATTTTTTGTAATAAATAATTTTGTATGTATCGAGTCGAACGCAATATCTATACCATTATTTACGTGTTCTATAATCTCAAGGCTGTCTGTTAAAGTTTCAGCCTTTATATACTCTAAATTGGTTTTCACCGCTTTAGCAATATCCTCATGTTGTTGAAGCTGAACAGAAATTCTATCTGTGACCTCAAAACCTGAATCTTTACGCAAATTTTGAATACGGTTTACTAGCTCACGAGCTATACCTTCTTCTTGTAATTCTTCAGAAATGGTAACATCTAACGCAACTGTAATTGCACCTTCATTTGCTACAAGCCATCCTTCGATATCTTGTGATGTAATCTCGACATCACCATGCTCCAATGTAATAATTTTTCCATTACACTCGACATTTAAACTTCCTTTTTGTTCAATATTTTTTATGTCTTCTGAAGTCATCTCCTGAATTTGTGCAGCTATAGACTTCATGTCCTTTCCAAAACGTGGTCCTAAAGCTTTAAAATTAGGTTTAATTTGTTTTACTAAAATATCTGAAGCATCTTCTAAAAGTTCAATTTCTTTAATATTAACTTCACTTTTAATTAAATTAGCAACAGCTAAAATTTCTTCCTTTTGCTGAGCTGAGTCTACAGGAATCATGATTTTTTGAAGCGGTTGGCGTACTTTTATTTTCTCTTTAGCTCTTAACGATAAAACTAACGACGATATGGTTTGCGCATTTTCCATTTTGCGCTCTAAAGACTTGTCTACAAAACTAATATTGAACTCTGGAAATTGGGCTAAATGAACACTTTCAAAAGCCTCTTTATTGGTAACCGAATTTAAATCTAAATACAATCTATCCATAAAAAATGGTGCAATAGGTGCGCCAAGTTTTGCTATAGTTAGCATACAAGTATAAAGCGTTTGGTAAGCAGAAATTTTATCTTGCTGGTAATCACCTTTCCAGAAACGTCTTCTACTTAAACGTACATACCAATTACTTAAATAATCTTGGGTAAAGTTTGAAATCGCTCGTGCAGCTTTTGTAGGCTCATAATCTGCATAATAATCGTCTACCTTTTGAATTAAGGTATGCAACTCTGAAAGAATCCAACGGTCTAGTTCTGGTCTGTCTTCTAATGCAATATCATCTTCAGTATAAGCAAATTTATCGATGTTTGTATACAAACTAAAAAACGAATAAGTATTGTAGAGTGTTCCAAAGAACTTTCTTTTTACCTCTTCTATACCATCTAAATCGAATTTTAAATTATCCCATGGATTGGCATTAGAAATCATATACCATCGTGTTGCATCTGCTCCATAAGTGTTTAAAGTCTCGAAAGGATCTGTAGCGTTTCCTAAACGTTTAGACATTTTCTGTCCGTTTTTATCTAAAACCAATCCGTTTGAAACTACATTTTTATAGGCTACAGAGTCAAAAACCATAGTAGCAATAGCGTGTAAAGTATAAAACCAACCTCTAGTTTGGTCTACGCCTTCTGCAATAAAATCTGCTGGAAAAGATTTATTATCATCAATCTTATCTTTGTTTTCAAATGGATAATGCCATTGTGCATATGGCATTGAGCCAGAATCGAACCAAACATCAATTAAATCGCTTTCACGCTTCATTGGTTTCCCGCTTGGTGATACAAGCACTATTTCATCAACTATGTTTTTATGTAAATCTATCTTAGCATAATTGTCTTCAGCATTGTTTCCTACTTCAAAATCTGCAAAAATATCAGCCTTCATAATACCTGCCTGAACGGCACGTTCCATTTCTGCTTTTAATTCTGCAACAGAACCAATACAAATTTCTTCTTTTCCGTCTTCGGTTCTCCAGATAGGTAATGGAATTCCCCAATAACGCGATCGCGATAAATTCCAATCGTTTGCATTGGCTAGCCAGTTACCAAAACGTCCAGTTCCTGTAGATTCTGGTTTCCAGTTAATGCTAGTATTTAACTCATGCATACACCCTTTTACGTCTGTAATTTTTATAAACCAAGAATCTAATGGATAATATAAAATTGGTTTATCTGTACGCCAACAATGCGGATAGTTATGCTTGTATTTTTCGACCTTAAAGGCTTTGTTTTCTTCTTTTAATTTAATGGCAAGCTCAACGTCTATTGAACGCTCTGGTGCTTCACCATCGTTATAATATTCGTTCTTTACATACTTACCACCAAATTCTTTCATTTCTGGTCTAAAGCGTCCTTGTAAATCTACAAGAGGCACTAAATTATCATTCTCGTCTTTTACTAAAAGTGGTGGAATTTCTGGTTTTGCTTGTTTAGCAACCAATGCATCGTCTGCTCCAAAAGTTGGTGCTGTATGTACTATTCCTGTACCATCTTCTGTAGTTACAAAATCTCCAGAGATTACTCTAAAAGCGTTTTCTGGATTATCGTTTGGTAAGGCATAAGGTAAAAGTTGTTCGTATTTAATACCAACTAGGTCTTTCCCTTTGAATTCTTTTACGACAAAATATGGTATTTTTTTATCATTATCTTTGTATTCTAAAAGCGCAGCTTTTTCTTCTACTCTTTTAAACTTACCATCAAATTGTTTGTTAACTAGTGGTTTTGCCAAAATCACATTCATTGGCTTAAATGTGTATTGGTTATAAGTTTCTACTAAAACGTAATCTATTTTTGGGCCAACAGTTAATGCTGTGTTACTTGGTAATGTCCAAGGTGTTGTGGTCCATGCTAAAAAATAAATGGTGCCTTCGTTTTGTAAAAAATTTGGCAATGTGTTTTCTAAAGCTTTAAACTGAGCAACAACTGTAGTATCTGTTACATCTTGGTATGCTCCTGGTTGGTTAACCTCATGCGAACTTAATCCAGTTCCTGCTTTTGGTGAATATGGCTGTATTGTGTAGCCTTTATACATTAAATTTTTAGAATAAATCTCTTTTAATAACCACCAAACCGTTTCCATGTATTTGGGTTCGTAGGTAATGTAAGGATCGTCCATATCTACCCAATAACCCATTTTTTGTGTGAGGTTATTCCAAACATCAGTATAACGCATGACTGCTTTTCTACAAGCTGTATTGTAATCTTCTACAGAAATAGTTTTACCAATATCTTCTTTTGTAATCCCTAATTCTTTTTCTACACCAAGTTCTATTGGTAATCCATGTGTATCCCAACCTGCTTTACGCTTAACTTGGTAACCTTTCATGGTTTTATAACGTGGAAAAATATCTTTTATAGCTCTTGCTAAAACGTGGTGTACACCTGGTAAACCGTTGGCACTTGGTGGTCCTTCAAAAAACACATAAGGTTCTGCATTTTCTCTAGTGGTTACACTCTTCTCGAAGATATTATTGTCTTGCCAATACTTAAGAATTTCTTCTGCTACGTTTGGTAAGTTAAGTCCTTTATATTCAGGGAATCCTGCGCTCATTTTGTCTAATTTCTGATAAGATTGCGAATTTAAGGAATTTTAGGAAAAAAGCATGGTTTATTAGATGAAAAAGACTGGTGGTTAAGCTATAAAATCTACTAAATCCTCAATCTTAGAAATCAATTGAATTTTTATTGAAGCATTAGTTAGTGAAATCTTGTTATATTTTGAAACAAAAATAGTTGAAAATCCCAATTTTTCGGCTTCCAAAATGCGTTGCTCGACACGTTGTACAGGTCTTATTTCGCCAGACAAACCAACTTCAGCTGCAAAACAGTAATTTGATGGTAACGCTTGGTCTTCATTTGAAGATAAGATAGCCGCAACCACTGCTAAATCTATTGCAGGATCGTCTACAGTTATACCTCCTGTTATATTTAAAAACACATCTTTGGCTCCTAATCTAAAACCTGCTCTTTTCTCTAAAACTGCCAATAACATATTTAAACGCTTGGCATTAAATCCTGTTGCGCTACGTTGTGGTGTGCCGTAAACCGCTGTGCTTACTAAGGCTTGCACTTCAATCATTAATGGTCTAACACCTTCTAAGGTTGCTGCAACTGCGTTACCTGAAAGTTCTTCGTCTTTTTTAGAGATTAAAATTTCGCTTGGATTACTTACTTCTCGTAACCCAGAGCCTTGCATTTCGTAAATACCTAGTTCGTGAGTGGAACCAAAACGATTTTTTTGCGCACGTAAAATTCTAAAAACATGGTTTCTATCGCCTTCAAATTGCAAAACGGTATCGACCATGTGCTCTAATATTTTTGGTCCTGCAATATTGCCATCTTTGGTAATATGACCTATTAAAACCACTGGTGTATTGGTTTCTTTTGCAAATTTTATAAGCTCTGTAGTACACTCTTTTATTTGCGAAATACTTCCGCTGGACGATTCTATATAATCGCTATGTAATGTCTGAATGGAATCTATAATAACAATATCTGGCTCTAAGGCTTCAATCTGTTTAAAAATATTCTGTGTTTTTGTTTCGGTAAGAATATAGCAACTATCATTATTAGGATTAATACGTTCGGCACGCATTTTTATTTGTTTCTGACTTTCTTCTCCAGATACATATAAGGTTTTATAAGGTAGTTTTAAAGAAATTTGAAGCAATAGTGTACTCTTTCCTATTCCTGGTTCTCCTCCTAAAAGTGTTAATGAACCTGGAACAATACCTCCACCTAAAACACGATTAAACTCAGCATCAAGCGTGTCTAGTCTTGCTTCTTTAGAGACATCAATTTGTTTTATAGTAAGTGGTTTAGATACTCGTTTTTGAGTGTTTGTAGGTGTTTTCCAATCGCTCTTTTCTTGTTTTTGAATAACTTCTTCTACAATAGTATTCCACTCTTTACAAGCTGTACATTGTCCTTGCCATTTAGAATACTGTGTGCCACAACTCTGACAAAAAAAAGTGGTTTTAACTTTAGCCATATATTCGCTACTTACCTCTCCAAAAAGAGGCATCAATTAATTAAATATTAATACCCGAAATCTACTTTAATTTGCTCTGCTAATTCTAAAACGTGATCTTTTGTAATTCCTGCTGCTTCTTCTAATATATATGCAGATTGGTAGGTTTTCATTGCTTTTTTAGATTCACCTGTTTCTTCGTAAAAGCGTCCTAAATAATAATTTCCTAACAAAGTGTTTGGATATTGCTTTCTTGCTAGTTTACCTAAAGGCTCGAAATATTCCCATTTTTCGGATTTTTTTATTGCTGCTGCAATAGCTCTAAAATCGTTGATTAGTATTTGTTTTTTTAAACCGAATAGATCCTCTATTGTATCGTACTTTTCTATTAAATAGTCTACAGGAGAAGTATCTAACTTTAAAATAGTCTCTTTATATTCTTTTTTTGATATTGGCTTAAATACAAAGAAAATACTCTCTAATGCTTTTGGTATAGCATGAGCTGGAAGCGAATAATGTGTTGGACCATCAAAATTATCGAAAGTGCTCAAAACATTTTTATTTTCTATTCCTTTAATTGCATTATGTAGAGCTACGGTTTTAGTGTTTATCTCTGCGATGTCATTATTAGATGTTGCTAAATAATAGAATGTTTTTGTTGTAATATTTGGCAGCCTTTCAGACAAAAAAGCTTGCATATCTGGAGCTAATTCAGGGCTTATACTTACATATGCATTAAATAAAGGGATTTCTTTTAGTAAATAATAATTTATAAAATTTGCTGTAATACCATGTCCTACAGCTACTTTAAATTTTTCGGTTCTATAGGTTTTCTCTATGTATGGAATAAGCTCCATACCTATAAACTCGAAAAAATCTGCTCCTCCATCTATTGGGAGTGAGTTTAATTCTGAATAAGTAGTATCGTCTTCTCGTTTATCATATTCGTTAATTCCTACAACTATAGCTTCCGGAATATCTTCCCAGTAGGCTGCATATTCTACATTTCCTGCTACAATTTCAAACATATAATCGCCATCTAAAACTAAAATTATAGGATAGCTTTTATCGCTAGACTTATAACTTCTTGGTAATTGAATTTTGATTTCTCTTTCTGCTCCAAGTTTTTCAGAATTAAAGCTTTTGTAAGTTACTTGAGCCGAAATAAATTGAGCCGAAAAAAGGATTACGAAAAGGAATAAAAGACGTTTCATAGGTAAGATAAATAAATTTAGAAATGCAATGTACAAATTATTTCTTTCTGTTATATATAGGTAAAAATAATAGTGAAAGTCCTCCTAGAAGAATAACCATTGCGGTTTGAGAAGTCCACATAATCCATCCAAAGGCACGACTTGGATCTTCTGGTAAATTAAACAGTAGAAAAGCAATTACAATGGCTTCTGGATAAGAACCAATACCTCCATTTGTAGCTGCAATACTAAAACTTGCTAATATGAAACCTATTAAAACGGCACCAAAAGGAATAGGATTTAATCCTTGTATTGCAAAAGTTGTAACGTAAAACATAAGCACATACATTCCCCAAATAAATAAGGTGTGAAAAATGAATGCCCATTTTTTCTTCATTTTAAAAACACTAAATGCACCTTCTATTAATCCGTTTACAAAGCTTTTAATTTTTATTGCTAATGTAGAAGTACTTCGTTTTATATAAAAAATAAAGATTAACGCAAATACAACCAAAAGTAAAAAGCCTATTACTATTTTTGAGGGATCAAAATTTTGAGTTAAAAAATTATAAATAAAATCGAGTTCTAAAAATAAGGTTATTGCTATTATTATTAACATGACAAGTAAATCTGCAATACGTTCTGCCACAATAGTTCCAAAACCTTTTTCGAAAGGAACACCTTCATAATTTGTGAGAATTGAGGCTCGTGCTACTTCACCAGCTCTAGGAATGGTATAATTTATTAAATAAGTAGCAAAAACAGCCATGATACTGTTTCCTAATTTAATTTTATAACCCAAAGGTTCTAACATAAAGAGCCATCTGTATGCTCGTGATAAATGACTTAATAAACCAAAGAAAACACCTAAAGAAATAAATGTATAATCTGCCGTTTTAAAATAACTTAAAAGTTCTTGGAAAGATAATTTAGATAAAGAATACCATATTAAAAAAACTCCCAACAAAATTGGGAGCGAAATTTTTAATATTTTAAGTATGCTTTTGTTCACTATTTATTTCAATAGATTAGTTGCTTCGTCTGGGAATACTAATGATGGCTTAAACAATTTAGCTTCTTCAATGTCCATAAAACCATATGTAATTAATATTAATACATCACCAGGAGAAACTAGTCTTGCTGCTGCACCATTTAATGTTATTTCACCACTATTTCTTGGTCCAGGAATGGCATAAGTTTCTAAACGTGCTCCATTATTATTATTTACAATTTGAACTTTCTCGCCTTGTATAATATTTGCTGCATCCATTAAATCTTCATCAATAGTTATACTACCAATGTAATTTAGGTCTGCTCCTGTTACTTTTACTCTATGAATTTTAGATTTTACAACTTGTATTTGCATTTTGCAAAGATAATTAATTAAGTGCGATATTGTCTATTAATCTTATGTCATCTGCATAAGCTGCAACAAAAGCACGATAGGTTTTAGATTTAGATTTCCTTTTTACAGTTTTTAAGGTTGTAACTTCTGCTATAATAAAATATTCAAGTTCTAAAAACTTATTTTTAGCAAATTGTTTTTCAACCCACTTCGTTACTTGTTTAGCACTTTTTGTGCCAAACTTTTCTTTGGCAGTTACTAACGTTTTAAATATAAAAGGCGCTGCTTTTTTGTAATCTGGTTTTAGTCGTGTGTTTCTAGAACTAAATGCTAGACCATTGGCCTCTCTATAGATTTCGCAACCTTTTACAGTGACTGGTAGTTTGTGTTTTTGAACTAACTTTTTAATAATTACTAATTGCTGAAAATCTTTTTCTCCAAAATAAGCATTGTTAGGTGTTACAATTTCGAATAATCGTTTAACAATGGTGCCAACACCATCAAAATGACCTTGTCTAAACCTACCTTCCATTTCAAATTCTAAACCATCAAAACTAAAATGCTCTGCTATGGTATGGCCTTCATAAATATCTTCAACACTTGGTGCGTAAACTAATATGTTTTTAGAAACTGTTTCTAAAAGTGTAACATCACTTTTTAGAGTTCTTGGATATTTTTTTAAATCTTCGGCATTATCAAACTGTGTTGGGTTTACAAAAATACTAACTACGCAAATATTATTTTCTTGTAATGCTTTTTTCACCAAAGATAAATGACCATGATGAAGTGCTCCCATTGTGGGCACAAAACCAAAAGTAGTTCCTTTGGCCTTTTGCTTAAAGATATAATCTTGGATTTCAGATTTATTTGTGAAAATTGTCATTCTTTAATATAAAATTAACGCGTGCAAACTTAATATATTAGCCGCAATCTGCATAAAATTTTGTACTTTTGCGTGTTTTTTATTTACATTTTTAAATGTTAAAGCCTTTTTTTAGGATTCATTTAAAGGATTTTAAGGACAGAAAATTAAAAAGATTAAAACATAATATCGATTAAAACTAACGTATGAAAGATAAGAGAATATTATATGTGTCGTCTGAAGTGGTACCATATTTGCCAGAAACCGAGATTTCTTCAATGTCGTTTGAAACTCCAAGAATGGTAAACCAACAAGGTGGACAAATTAGAATATTTATGCCTAGATATGGAAATATTAACGAAAGAAGACACCAATTACACGAAGTTATTAGGCTTTCTGGAATTAATTTAGTGATTAATGATTTAGATATGCCTCTAATTATTAAAGTAGCCTCAATACCCAAAGAACGTATTCAAGTCTACTTTATAGATAACGACGAGTATTTTAAAAGAAAAGCAACACTAACAGATGAAGACGGAAAATTATTTCCTGATAACGATGAGCGTGCCATTTTCTTTGCTAAAGGAGTAATAGAAACTGTTAAAAAATTAAACTGGGCACCAGATATAATTCATGTTCATGGATGGCTTGCGGCTTTATTACCGTTGTACTTAAAACAATTTTATAAAGACGAGCCTTTATTTAACGAAAGTAAAATAGTGACTTCTGTATACAATCAAAGTTTTGAAAACGCGTTAAACAAAGACCTAATTAATAAAGTAGCTTTCGATAACATAGATAAAGAGGCTTTAAAAACATTAGAAAACCCTACATATAACAATTTAATGAAAGTTGCTATTGACAACTCTGACGCTTTAATAATTGGTTCCGCAGAAATTCCTAAAGAATTAGCAGACTATTTAAAAAAGACTGATAAGCCTGTTTTAGATTTTAAAGAGAAAGATGAGTTTGCAGAAGCTTACACAACATTCTATAATGAGAGTGTTTTATAGCACAAGAATAAAATTTTATGAAAAAAATAATTAAAAGCCTAAAAACCATTGCTTTACTTGGCTTAATTTTAGTAATATCGATATCTTGTGATAACGATTTTGCCAACATTGAAAGTGACATTGAAGGTATTAAAAACTTTGAGGCCACAAGCAGACAATTTCCATTTATTACAAGTACAAAAACATTTACACCTTTTACACCAAGCGGGACTAATGACCTAGTTGGAGTGCAAACAAATGGTTTAAATGGAAATCTATTTGGAGTTTATAAAAACCCAACCACTGCACTTGGTACAACAGTGGCAAGTGTAATAACACAAGTTGCACCAATAACTTATAATCCAGATTTTGGAGAAGAAACTAGAACTGTAGAGTCTGTATATTTAACAATTCCATATTATTCAACAGGAGAAAGTACAGATGAATTTGGCAACAATACATATAGCTTAGATTCTGTAATAGGTGACACCGACAAAGCTTTTAAGCTGTCTATTTACAGAAGTAATTATGTGCTACAAGATTTAGACCCAAATTTAGATTTTCAAAGCCCACAATGTTATTATTCTAATCAAGGCGACTTATTTGAAGCTAACTTGGCTGCTTCAGATTTAATCTATCAAGATAATGAATTTGTAATTAGTAATGAAGAACACAGAGTGCCAGAATTAGACGATAATGGTATACCAGTTTTTGAATCAGACGATATAACACCCGCGTATTCAGAACGTTTCCCTCCAGGAATTAGAGTAAACCTCTTAGATTCTAGTCCAGATAACCTTAATACTAATATTGCGTTTTGGGAAGATATTTTCTTTGCCAATCAAGGCAGTAGCGTTTTAAGTACAAAAAGTAATTTTAAAGATTTCTTTAGAGGCTTAATTATTAAAGTAGAACCGCTAAACGCTACAGAACCAGATGGAAGTTTAGCTTATTTAAATTTTGGTGCTGCTAATATTTTATTTAATTACACAAATCAAGAAGAAATGGATGCTGAAGCTGCAGGAAATCCTTTTGAAGCAAGAGATGCAACAGTATACAGGCTAGAATTTAACGATAATAGAGTAAATACTTTCGATAGAATAAATGTTGAAGATCATGATGGAGACCAAGACAACCTATATTTAAATGGTACAGATGGCTCTATGGCTGTTTTAGAGTTATTCTCTGGTAATATTGAAAATGAAGACGGAGATTTAGTACCTACATTCGACTATTTCTACAGTAAAAAAGACAAATGGCTAATTAATGAAGCCAACTTGGTGTTTTATGTTAATGAAGATTTACTGAACGATTCTAGAACTAAAAATGATGAGCCTAATCGCTTAACACTTTACGATTTAAAGAACAATACACCAATTTTAGATTATTTCCTAGATGGTTCAACAAACACAATACAACCAACGTTTTCAAAAACTGGTTATTCAGAAGTTCTTACCAGAGATAGTAATAATGATGATAAAGGTGTAAGATATAAGATTAGATTGACTGCACACATCACTAATATTTTACAAAGCGATTCTACCAATGTTAAATTAGGATTATTTATAGCTAATAACATTAATGTTTTATCGCAATCAAAAATACAAGGAAGAAATAATGACAATGATGATAGCACTTTAGACATTGTGCCTAGCACAAACGTTTTAAGCCCAAAAGGCACAATTCTTCATGGAAATGATGTAAACATCAGTCCAGAATTAAGAGCTAAATTCGAAATTTTTTATACAGAACCAGAAAGTTAATAATATATGTGTGGTATCGTTGGCTATATTGGCAAAAAAGAAGCTTATCCTATAGTTCTTGAAGGACTTAAAAGACTAGAATACAGAGGCTATGATAGTGCTGGAATTGCTTTATATGATGGCAAAAATTTAAAACTATCTAAAACAAAAGGTAAAGTTTCAGACTTAGAGAAAAAAATTAATCAAGAAATACCTACAAATGGATCTGTTGGTATAGGTCATACACGTTGGGCAACACATGGTATACCAAACGATATAAACTCTCATCCTCATTATTCTAATTCTGGAGATTTAGTAATCATACATAACGGTATTATAGAAAACTATGCTTCAATTAAAAAAGAGCTAGAAAAGAGAGGTTACACTTTCTCATCTGATACAGATACAGAAGTTTTAATTAACCTTATAGAAGATGTAAAAAAGAACGAAAATTTAAAACTTGGTAAAGCTGTTCAAATAGCATTAAATCAAGTTGTTGGAGCTTATGCAATTGCAGTTTTCGATAAGAATAAACCAGATGAAATAGTTGTTGCAAAACTGGGAAGTCCACTCGCAATAGGTGTAGGTGATGACGAGTTTTTTATTGCAAGTGATGCAACACCTTTTTTAGAATATACAAAAAAAGCCATCTATCTTGAAGATGAAGAAATGGCAATTGTAAGATTAAACAAGGAAATAAAAATTAGAAAAATTAAAGACGACTCTTTAGTTGATCCTTATATACAAGAACTTCAACTTAATCTAGAACAAATAGTAAAAGGTGGTTATGACCATTTTATGCTAAAAGAAATACACGAACAACCTGAAGCAATAAAAGACACTTATCGTGGAAGATTACTTGTTAAAGAAGGCCTAATAAGAATGGCTGGAATAGATGATAATCTTGAAAAGTTTTTAAACGCAAACAGAATTATAGTTATCGCTTGTGGTACATCTTGGCATGCTGGTCTAGTTGCAGAATACATCTTTGAAGATTTAGCTAGAATACCTGTTGAAGTTGAATATGCATCAGAATTTAGATATAGAAACCCAGTAATTACAGAAAAAGATGTTGTTATTGCAATTTCACAATCTGGAGAAACCGCAGATACATTAGCTGCCATAAAATTAGCTAAATCTAAAGGCGCATTTGTTTTTGGTTTATGTAACGTTGTAGGCTCATCTATTGCTAGAGAAACTCATGCAGGAGCATACACTCACGCAGGACCAGAAATTGGTGTGGCCTCTACAAAAGCATTTACAACTCAAATTACCGTATTAACTTTAATTGCTTTAAAATTAGCAAAAGTAAAAGGCACCATTTCTAAACCAGAGTTCCAACATCATCTTCAAGAGTTAGAACTTATTCCTGGTAAAGTTGAAAAGGCACTATTACAAGACGAACATATAAAAACAGTAGCTAGTATATATAAAGATGCAAAAAACTGTTTATACTTAGGTCGTGGTTTTAATTTTCCAGTAGCATTAGAGGGTGCTCTTAAACTTAAGGAAATTTCTTATATACATGCTGAAGGCTATCCTGCTGCAGAAATGAAACATGGTCCAATTGCTCTAATAGATGAACATATGCCTGTTTTTGTAATCGCAACTAAAAAAGGTCATTATGAAAAAGTGGTAAGTAATATTCAAGAAATAAAATCTAGAAAAGGAAAAATTATAGGTATTGTTACAGAAGGCGATATAGATGTAAAAGAATTAGCAGACCATGTCATTGAAGTGCCTGAAACACTAGAATCTTTATCACCATTGTTAACTACAATTCCATTGCAATTACTATCGTACCATATAGCAGTAATGCTTAACAGAAATGTAGATCAACCTAGAAATTTAGCAAAATCAGTAACAGTAGAATAAAAAGACTTCAAAATCAATTACATATTTATAGCCACCTTTTTTTATTAAAAATATAAAAAAGGTGGCTATTTTTTTAAATATACTTTATTATGCACGCATAATTTTGTTAACTTTTTTTTAAGATATACTTAAAAAACGTATATTGGCTCTTATTAAATTAACTAAATCTAAAATAATGAGAACAATCTTATCAACTGTTTTGTTGTTTTTTTGTGCGTTAACCTTTGCACAAACAACAATAACTGGTACTGTTATGGACAATAACGGATTACCTATTCCCGGAGCAAATATTATTGTAACTGGTACATCTTCAGGAAACGCAACTGATTTTGATGGAAATTTTACTTTATCAACAGATAGTAAACCACCATTTTCAGTGCAAGCTAGTAGTGTTGGTTTTTCTACAGAAACAATGGAGGTTACTACAAACAATCAAACTTTAAATTTCATTTTACAAGAAGGTAGTATTCTTGATGAAGTTGTAATTTCTGCTTCAAGAACTCCAGAACGTATTTTCGAATCACCAGTTACAGTAGAACGTTTTGGTCTTAAAGAAATAAAAAATACTGCTTCTGCAGATTTTTATGGTGGGCTAGAAAACTTAAAAGGTGTAGACGTTAATACAAACAGTTTAACATTTAAATCTGTAAACACACGTGGTTTTGCAACTTTTGCAAATACACGATTTATGCAATTAGTAGACGGAATGGATAACTCTACTCCTGCATTAAATTTTCCAATAGGGAATTTAGTAGGTATGGTTGAAACAGATGTGCAAAGTGTAGAATTACTTCCAGGTGCATCATCTGCACTATATGGAGCAAATGCCTTTAACGGTATTTTATTTATGAGAAGTAAGAACCCTTTCGATCACCAGGGCATTAGAGCTTCTTTTAAAAGAGGAATTACATCACAGGAATCTGCAGGAGATAATGCTTACACAGACATTGGTGTAACAATGGGACACAAGTTTTCAGATAAATTTGCAGCTAAAGTAAACTTTGGATACTTAAAAGGTACAGATTGGGCTGCAACTAGCGAAGTAGACAAAATAGATCCAACTCGTACACGAAGTAATACCAATTATGATGGTATAAATGTTTATGGTGATGAAGTATCAACTAATATTAGAGCAGCTTCTGGTTCTGGTTTAGTACCTGATGTAGTAGTAAGTAGAACTGGATATAACGAACGAGATTTAACAAACTATAACGCAGAAAGCATTAAAGCAGATTGGGGATTATACTATAGACCAATTGAAGATAATAGTTTAGAATTTTCTTATGTTGGTAAAGTTGGTACAGGATCTACAATCTACCAAGGAACTAACAGATATAACATTAATGGATTCTTCCAACAACAACATAAATTAGAAGTTAAAAATGATAACTTCTTTGTTAGAGCTTACGAAGTTTCAGATAAAGCAGGAGATTCTTACGATATGGTATTTACTGGTATTAATATTAATAGAGCTTGGAAAAGTGATAATCAATGGTTTCAAGAATATATTGGCACTTATGCAGGTATCGAACTAGCTGGAAACCCACAAGGTTTAACAACACAACAAAAGCATGATGCTTCAAGAGCAGTGGCAGATACTGGTCGTTTTTTACCAGGTTCTGCAGGATATAATGCTGCGTTTAATAAGAGTATAAACGATCCAGATTTAAGAACGGGTTCAAAATTTCAAGATGCTTCAAAATATTTTCATAGTGATGCAAATTATAACTTTGGCCACTTAACAGATATAGCTGAAATTCAAGTTGGTGGATCTTTCAGAAAATATAATTTAAATTCTGGAGGAACTATTTATACAGATTTTGATGGCCCAATTGAGTATTCAGAATTTGGTATTTATTCTCAAGTTCAAAAAGATTTAGAGCTAAATGAAGACATGAAATTAAAACTAACAGCTTCTGGTCGTTATGATAAATCAGAATTATTTGATGGTTTCTTTTCTCCAAGATTATCAGCAGGTTTAACAGTAAATAGAAATCATAATGTAAGAGCATCAGTTCAAACTGGTTTTAGAAACCCAACAACCCAAGATTTATTTATTGGCTTAGATGCTGGTAGAGCAATTTTAGTAGGTTCTGCTCCAAGTAACTTAGATAGATACTCTAGAGATTATAGCATTACAACTGCTGGTCAAAGTTTACCAGGTGTTCCTGCAACAGTTACACAAACAGGAGAAGCAGCATATATAAACTCTTATTCTGCAAGTTCTGTACAAGCATTTGCAGCTTCTGGAAATTTATCTGCATTAACCGTGGCTAATCCAGATATTATTAAACCAGAAAAAGTAACATCTATAGAACTTGGTTATAGAGGTAAGTTTGAAAGCTTAATTGTTGATTTTAGTACTTACTATAACAAATATGAAGATTTTATCTCTCAAGAAGTTGTAATTGCTCCTTTTTATGGAACAGCAAATAATGGTGGCTTAGCAGATGGCGGATTATCTGCTCAAGCAATTGCCAATGGTGATTTCCAAACCTATAGCGCTTACACAAACTCAAGTGCAGATGTAAAATCTTATGGTGCATCTTTAGGTCTTTCTACCAAAGTATTTAACGGTTTTGATTTAAGCGGAAGTTATACCTTTACAAAACAAGATTTTGATAGAGCAGCTAATCCAGATTTTCAAACCAACTTTAACACACCAGAACACAAGTTTAAAGCTTCTTTTGGACATACAGAAGTTGTTAAAAACCTTGGATTTAATGTATCTTACAGATTTAGCGATGACTATTTCTGGGAAGCTACCTTTGGAAATGGTATAGTGCCAGAATTTCACGTAGTAGATGCCCAAATTAACTATAAGGTGCCAAGTTTAAAATCTGTAATAAAAGTAGGAGCAACAAATCTTACTGGAAACGAATACTTCACTGCATTTGGAACAGGATTTATAGGATCTATGTATTATGCATCATTAACAATTAATAACTTATAAAATGAAGACATTTAAAAACTTAAAATATTTAGGACTTATTGCTCTAGCTATAAGTTTTACAGCTTGTAATGATGAAGAGGATTTTGAACAATTCTTGGATGAGCCACCTATGGAAGCTGTTACACTTCCTGCATTAAATGCAGGATCTGCCGATTTTTCTAACTATGTTGCTTTAGGAAACTCTTTAACCGCAGGTTTTGCAGACGGATCTTTATACAAAATATCTCAAGAGAATTCTATGCCTAAAATTATGGCAAATCAATTTGCTAGTATTGGTGGAGGTAGCTTTACACAACCTTTAATGAATGATAACACAGGTGGTTTACTTGCTGGTGGAAGTCCTCTTACAGGATTTGGTCCAAGATTAGTTTTCGATGGTGCTGTACCAGTACCAATTACAAATCTAAATCCAGGAGCAATGACTACTACAGATATTGTTTTAAATAATCCTACAGGTCCTTTTAATAATATGGGTGTTCCAGGCGCAAAAAGCTTTCACTTATTAGCACCAGGTTATGGCAACTTTAATGGATTATTTAGTAATCCTCCTTCTGCTAATCCATTCTTTGTAAGAATGGCTAGTTCTAGTTCAACATCTGTTTTAGCAGATGCTATGGCACAAGTACCATCTTTCTTTTCTTTATGGATAGGAAATAATGATGTATTAGGTTATGCACTTTCTGGTGGAGATGGATCTAACCCTATTACTCCTATAGCTGGACCTCCAGGTGTAGGTTTTGATGCTACATATGCAGCACTTATCGCAACATTAACTTCTGGTAGTGCTCAAGGTATTGTAGCAAACATTCCAGATGTAACTGCTATTCCACATTTTACAACAGTTCCACATAATCCAGTTCCTTTAGATGCAGCTACAGCTGGCGCAGTAAACAATGCTTATGCAGCTTATAATGGTGGATTATTACAAGCTGAAACTTTTATGCTAATTACTGCTGAAGAAAGAGAAGCGAGAACAATCACTTTTGCTGAATCTGAAACCAATGCTGTTGTTATTGAAGATGAAAGCTTAACAGATTTATTAGGATTAGGGTTACCAAATTACAGACAAGCAACTGCTGCTGATTTATTAGTCTTAACGTCTTCATCATTTATTGGTACACTAGCTGTCCCAGGAAACCCATTAACAGTTAATGGTGTTGCAATTCCATTAGCTGACAAATGGGTATTAACACCAACTGAACAAGCAGAAATTGCTACAGCAACTGCTAGTTTTAATGCAACAATAGAATCTCAAGCTAGCGCAGCTGGTTTAGCGTTTGTTGATGCAAATTCATTATTAAACCAACTTAAAAATGGTAATCTACCATCAGGAGATTATGTATTAACGTCTGATTTAGTAAGTGGTGGTGCATTTTCATTAGATGGTGTACATCCTACTTCTAGAGGTTATGCATTATTAGCTAACCAATTTTTAAAAGCTATTGATGCTAAATACGGTTCAAATTTTGAAGCTTCAGGGAGTCTTGTGGATATAGGAAACTATAACACAAACTACTCTGCAGGATTGCAATAAAAATAGTTAAAAGAAATATTAAAAACGCCTTCATAATGAAGGTGTTTTTTTTATGTCTAAAAAAGCTTGAAAAACGACTTTTATTTTAAATAAAATCTCCTATCTTTGCACGCGAAAACCAAAGGTGTTTTCAAACAATTAAGTCGCATAATATTAAATAGATAAGTAATGTCAAAAGTTACAGGTAAAGTTTCACAAATAGTAGGTCCAGTAATCGATGTTGAATTCGGAGCTGGTGCTGAACTTCCAAAAATTTACGATTCATTAGAAATTAATAGACCAGATGGTTCTATTTTAGTACTAGAAGTACAATCTCACATTGGTGAAGATACAGTGCGTACTATAGCAATGGATTCGTCTGATGGTTTAAGTAGAGGGACAGAGGTAAATGCTACTGGTGCTCCAATACAAATGCCTATTGGTGGAGATGTTTACGGACGTTTATTTAATGTAATTGGTGATGCTATTGATGGTTTAGGAAATTTACCTAAAGTAGGCGATGCAGGATTACCTATTCACAGAAGCGCACCAAAATTTGAAGATTTATCAACTTCTACTGAAGTTTTATTTACAGGTATTAAAGTTATCGATTTAATTGAGCCTTATGCAAAAGGTGGTAAAATTGGTTTATTTGGTGGTGCTGGAGTAGGTAAAACAGTATTAATCCAAGAGTTGATTAACAATATTGCAAAAGGACACGGTGGACTTTCTGTATTCGCAGGAGTAGGTGAAAGAACACGTGAAGGAAACGATTTACTTCGTGAAATGTTAGAGTCTGGAATTATCAAGTATGGTGACGACTTTATGCATTCTATGGAAGAAGGCGGTTGGGACCTTCAAAAAGTGGACAAAAATATAATGAAAGAGTCTAAGGCTACTTTCGTATTCGGACAAATGAATGAGCCACCTGGAGCACGTGCACGTGTTGCCTTATCTGGTTTAACAATTGCTGAATACTTTAGAGATGGAGCTGGAGATGGACAAGGAAAAGATGTACTTTTCTTCGTAGATAATATCTTCCGTTTTACTCAAGCAGGATCTGAGGTGTCTGCATTACTTGGTCGTATGCCTTCTGCCGTAGGTTACCAACCTACTCTAGCAACAGAAATGGGAGCTATGCAAGAGCGTATTACTTCAACTAAAAAAGGTTCTATTACATCTGTACAAGCGGTTTACGTACCTGCAGATGATTTAACAGATCCAGCACCAGCAACAACGTTTGCTCACTTAGATGCAACTACTGTATTGTCTCGTAAAATTGCTGAGCTTGGTATTTATCCAGCTGTAGATCCATTAGATTCTACATCAAGAATTTTAACTGCAGATATTTTAGGAGATGAGCACTACGATTGTGCACAGAGAGTAAAAGAGTTATTACAACGCTATAAAGAATTACAAGATATAATTGCTATATTAGGTATGGAAGAATTATCTGAAGAAGATAAAATGGCTGTAGGTAGAGCTAGACGTGTACAACGTTTCTTATCTCAACCTTTCCACGTAGCAGAACAGTTTACAGGTATTCCTGGTGTTTTAGTAGACATTAAAGAAACCATTAAAGGATTTAATATGATTATGGATGGTGAATTAGATCATTTACCAGAAGCAGCATTTAACCTTAAAGGTTCTATTGAAGAAGCTATCGAATCTGGAGAGAAAATGTTAGCTGAAGCTTAAAATTAGTCACAGTTTTGAGTCATATTTTTTCAGTGACTACAAACTAAAGACCACAAACTAAAGACTAAGAATATGTATTTAGAAATCGTATCACCAGAGGCAACTTTATTTAGTAGTGAAGTAGATGCTGTAACTGTACCAGGCATTAATGGTGAGTTTCAGATGCTTAATAATCACGCAGCTATTGTAGCTGTATTAGCAGAAGGCACTGTTAAAATAAACACACATACGCAGAGTCATCTTGTTTTTGATGATTTACACGCTAGTGTTGTGCCTCTTGCAAATGATAAAAAAGTGCTAACAGTAAAAATTAATTCTGGAACATTAGAAATGAAAGGTAACAAAGCCATCATTTTAGCAGATTAGTTTTTTATTGACAACTATATAAAAAAACGCGAAACTTAAGTTTCGCGTTTTTTTATGCTTTATATTTTATAAGAATATTGTTTAAACCTTTTTAATTACATTTGTTACTATTCCCCAAATTAAAAAATTATTCTCTTCGGTAATATTTATAATAGGATAGTTTGGGTTTTCTGGTTGCAACCAAACTTCATCTTTAGTCACTCGTAATCGTTTTACAGTAAACTCTCCATCAAGAAAACAAACAGCAATTCTATTATTTTCTGGTTCTAGACTTCTGTCTATTACTAACAAATCGTTATCGTCTAATCCAGCACCAATCATAGACTGCCCACTTACTCTAGCATAAAAGGTAGCTTCTTTGTTTTTTACAAGCTCTTCGTCTAAAGACAAGCGTTGCTCTTTAAAATCATCTGCTGGTGAAGGAAATCCTGCTGAAATTCCTGTATCAAAAAACTGTCCAGAGGCTCCATCTATAGTTTCTGGTGTGAAAAATGTTAAACTGCCTTGTTTGTGTGCTATCATTTTACTGTAATAATATCATTAATATTTGTAGTATATCTTGGTGACAACCGTTCTTGACGCATTTTCCAGGTGCGTTTTAAATCTTGACTTGCTAATTTAATAGTATTTCCTTTAAATTTAGCATTTAAATAATCTATAGATTGCATTAGTGGTTTATGTTTTGGGTTTTCGTTATTGAATAAATCCAGTTGAAAACTATCTTCTGGTACCAAACCTGTAACTACAACTCCTGCACGCTTATATTTTATACCTTGCTTAAAGATAGACATAACTGCGCTAACTGCACAACTACTTAATATTAAAGATGAATTTGTTGGGCAAGACAGATTAATACGCATGCTTGCACGATGCTGCTCTAAATCTAGTTTATGTCTATCGCTACTTAAACTAACAACAATAATATGGCAACTAGAACCTTGTTGTCTTAATTTTTCGGCACAGCTTGTGGCAAAGGTAGATACGCGTTCTTTTATATTATCAATATCTGAGTAGGTATATTCAAAACTCCTTGTGGTTGCAATGGCTTTTTTTATGGTGTCGTACTCGTCTAACTTTAAAGTTGGTAATCCCTCAAGATCTCTCTTGAGTCTAGATTCTACAACAGAAAAATTAGTTTTTACCCAAGCGTCTGGCAATTGTGTAAAATGATAAGCTGTTAAGCATCCTTTTGCTTTTAAACGTTTACTTAGTCTGCGACCTATTCCCCAAACATCTTCTATTTTAATCCATTTTAAGGCTTTTATTCTTTTCGCTTCTGTATCTATAACATAAACACCTTTAGTCTCTTTTGGAAACTTTCGTGCAATTTTATTGGCGACTTTACAAAGTGCTTTTGTAGGCGCAACACCAACACAAGTTGGAATGCCTGTCCATTTTAAAATACGTGTTCTTATTTGGTTTCCATAATCGTTAAAGTTATAATTATCAAAGCCTTTAAACTGTAAAAAAGATTCGTCTATACTATAGATTTCTATGTCTGGTGTAAACTGTTTTAATATGTTCATGACACGAGAACTCATATCTCCATACAATGGATAATTAGACGATAGCACATGTATACTATTAGCTTTACAAAAGCTTTCCCATTTAAAAATAGGTGCTCCCATTGGTAAACCCAAGGTTTTAGCTTCGTCGCTTCGTGAGATAACACAACCATCGTTATTACTTAAAATAGCGATTGGTTTTCCTTGTAAATTAGGGTTAAAAACACGTTCGCATGAAGCATAGAAATTATTACAATCTACTAGTGCAAACATAGGTTATAAAGATACAAGAAAAGTGAATTGTGTTTTATGTGGAAAAAAAATGTTATTAACTAAATAGATGAAATTCAAATTTTCAAAATTGTTAACTTTATTTATATTTGAAACATGGAATCAACATTAAAATACGTTAAAAACGTTCCTGTTTGGAAAACCCTTCTTGGGATAATAATAGCTGCTTTGTGTCTTTATTTGGTAATTTTTGGTTCTATCGTCAATATTGTTCCAATTGCTTTTAGTGTTTTACTTCTACAAACTCACGATAACACTAAGCTTAAAAAGTACTTATTTTAAAAACCTAATAATATGTGTCTACAGTAAAATCTCATCAATAGAGCACTTTAAAATTTTAATAACATTTTCAATTTCATCTTCGTTTAAATGACCATAACCTAACCTCATCGCGCAAATATCTTTATTTTGATACAATATGGTTTTAGGTAAAAACAAATCGCGTGCTTTTGTTTTTTTAGCCAATTTAACAAGCGAAACTCTAGGCTTAAAATTCAACCATACTGCTAAACCTCCAACAGGAGCTTGCCAAGTAGCATAGTCTTTAAAGTATTTAGTTAAACAACTACATAAATAATCGCGCCTTTGTTTATAAATGGTAATATTTTTTTTAATTAAGCGATGTATTTCACCTTCTACAATAAGCTCTGTAAGAATCTGTTTCTGTATTAAATCGCCTTGCTTGTCTAATATTTGCAAATAGTTCTTGGCCTCATTAATAATGTTTTCTGGCGCAACTATAAATCCTATTTGAAAACTTGGGAAAAAGGATTGTCCTAATCGTCCTAAATAAATAACAACACCTTTAGCATCTGCACTTGCCATTGGTACCATAGCTGACCCATCGAACTGGAAATCATAATCAAAATCATCTTCTATAATAGCAAAATTATAGGCTGTTGCTAATGTTAATAATTTTAAACGTCGAGCAGCTGTAAGCGCTACTGTTGTTGGGTATTGCCTGTGAGCACAAACATAAACACAACGAATACTGTTTTTCTTGAAATTCTTTTCAATAAAATCTACATCTAATCCATCCACATCCACAGGAATGGTTTTTATGTTGGCTCCTGCTTGCTGAAAAATCATATTAGATTTATAATGACTTAAATTACCAACCAAAACCACATCCTTTTGCTGTATTAATAGTTGAGACACAATATATAAACTCATCTCTGTGCTTCGTGTACTTAAAATGTTATTGGGTTTTATGTGAAATCCTCTCGTAGCATTTAAATAATTGCACAATTGCTTACTAAAAGTGGTGTAAGATTCTTCTTGAGTTTGATTCCATTTTGATATTAATGATGCTCGCTTCATTGATGCACTATACCATTTAGCAAACTGGAATGTAGGATGTAATCTTAAGTCAGGTTTTCCATCATTAATAACGTGTTTACATCCAGAAAACTCTTGAGTAGAAGCTAAGTTAAATGACGATTGAAATGGAAATCCTGCTGTATTTGGATACGTTTTTAATGTATCTAATCTTTGGGTTACTGCTTTTATGGCAACTGTTTTATTCTCTGGCATTAACACAAACGTCCCTTTGTTGGGCATAATATTTACCCAACCTTGAGATGCCAACTCGTCGTACACAGCAACTGCAGTGTTTCTATTAATAGATAGTAGTTCGCCTAACGTTCTTGTGCCTGGTAACGCTGTTCCTTCAGGCAAATAACCACGTTGTATAGCATTAATGATTTGCTGGGCTATTTGAATGTAAATTGAAGTATTCGCAGACTTATTAAATGCTATTAAAGATTCTAATACATTATTAACCGGACTATTCATTGTTTTAAAACTGGACTACTTTAATAATCCGGAAAGTTACGAATTTTATAGCGTTAAAAAACACCTATACATTTTGTTATGAAATTAAACCCTTTTTTTATTTTACTTACTGTTTTTGTTCTAATTACGCATGCCCAAGAGCTACAAAATCAACAATTAGACTCTGTTTTAATTTCCTCAACACGTATAGACCTACCATTTAAAGAAAATTCAAGAACTATTACAGTTATTTCTGCTCTAGAGATTAAAAACGCTGCTGCAACAAACGTAGCCGATTTACTGCAACAAGTTACAGGAGTTGATATAAGACGTCGAGGAACTGGAGGAAGTCAAGCCGATTTACAAATTAGAGGTGGTGGTTTTGATCAAACCTTATTACTTATAGATGGCATAAAAATGGACGATGCTCAAACTGGACATCACACCATGAACGCTGCATTACCATTAGAAGTAATAGAGCGTATAGAAATTATTAAAGGTCCAGCAGCAAGGGTTTTTGGACAAAATGCATTTACAGGAGCTATTAATATAGTCACAAAAAAAAACTTAGATAATTCGGTCTCTATAAATCTAGAAACTGGTTCTTTTAATCAATTAAATGCATCTATTACTGTTGGTACAGAGCTAGAAAACTCATCACACATTATACACGTAGGAAAGCTAACGTCTGAAAGCTATCGAAATAATTCAGATTACGATAATTCTAATTATTTTTTAAAGAGTACGTTTAATAAAAATGCACAACCTATAGAATTAATTGCTACTTTTTTTGATAGAAAATTTGGTGCAGAAAACTTTTATACAACAAGTCCTGCCTTTAATGAATACGAAGAAACTCAAAATAGTTTAATAGGTTTTACAACTACTTTTAATACAGAAAAACTTAAAATTAAACCACGCGTGTATTGGAAACGTAATCAAGATTTATTTCTATTAAAACGAGAAGATCCATCTTTTTTTAGAAATTTTCATATTACAGACAAAATAGGAGCAGAAGTTTACGCTTCTTACTCCTCAAAACTAGGTATAACAGGTTTTGGTATAGATGTATCTAAAATTTATCTTAGAAGTAATAATTTAGGAAACCGAAATAGATTTATGACGAATTTATTCTTAGAACATCAATTTAAATTGCTGGACAATAAATTAGACATTACTCCTGGTGTTGCTGTAACTTACTTTTCAGATTTTAAATTCCATGCTTTTCCTGGTATGGACATAGGTTACAACATAAATAACACTATAAAAATATATGGAAACGTTGGCTACACTTACAGAATCCCAACCTACACAGATTTATTTTATAACGACTTTAGAACTGTTGGAAACGAAAATTTAGACCCAGAAGATGCCTTCGGACAAGAAATTGGCATTAAATACATAACAAACAAATTTTCTACAACACTTGCTTTTTTTAATAGGGATGCTAAAAACCTTATAGATTACATAAGACCAAACACAACAGAAACTATCTATACTGCCACAAATATAGCAGAAGTAAATACTAAAGGATTAGAGTTCGATGCTTCTTATAATTTTAAAATTAGTGATTTTAATCAAACATTTGCCATTGGTTATGCCTTTTTAGAAGACAATATTCTAGACCAAAATAAAGAGTTGTCGCGTTACTCTTTAAATACATTAAAACATCAATTTACAACACGATTAAGCACACAACTATTTAAAAACATGAAACAAAACATTATCTATAAACATGCTGAGCGCACCACAGGACAAAGCTATAATGTTTGGGATGCGTCTTTAATATTTACTGTTAAAACGTTTGAACTTACAGCAACCGCAAGCAATATTTTTGATGCAGATTATATAGAAACTGGCTTTACACCTATGCCACCAAGCAATGTTCTATTAGGTTTACGTTATAACTTTTAAATAAATTCCAAAAAAAAAATAACATTAAATTTAGTAGCGTTTTATTAACTTTGTGTTTTAATTTTTAACTTTTTAATTTGAAATTAAACCTAGAACACATACCAAGAGTTAAAACAATAACGAAGGAGGATTTTATTAAAAATTATTATAAGCCTCAAAAACCTTTGGTGATGGAGCGGTTTATTACAGATTGGCCTGCTTACAAAAAATGGAATTTAGACTATATTAAAGACATTGCAGGAGACAAAGAAGTTCCATTGTACGACGATAGACCTGTGAATTATAAAGATGGTTTCAACGAGCCACACGCTAAAATGAAACTCTCTGAATATATAGACTTACTAAAAAGGAAGCCAACAAAATACCGTATATTTCTTTGGAATATTTTTAGAGAAGTACCAGCATTACAAAACGATTACGCTTTGCCAAATTTTGGTTTAAAATTACTCAAAACAATGCCTATGTTGTTTTTTGGAGGAACCAATTCACACACGTTTATGCATTATGATATTGATTTTTCAAACATCTTTCACTTTCACTTTGAAGGTAAAAAACAATGCATTCTCTTTGATCAAAAACAAAGCAAATTTCTCTACAAAATTCCACACTCGTTAATTGTTCGTGAAGATATTGATTTTTCGAATCCTGATTTAAAAAAATGGCCTGCATTAAAAAAAGCAAAAGGTTGGGAATGTGAACTTAACCATGGAGAAATTTTATACATGCCAGAAGGTTATTGGCATTATATGCGTTATATTACACCAGGATTTTCCATGAGTCTACGATCTATTACTAAAAATCCAATAAACGTAGTAAAAGCGTTAAATAACTTTATAATCATGAGGCAATACGATAATCTCATGCGAAAATTAAAAGGTCAAAAATGGATTGACTGGAAAAATACTCAAGCAATTAAGAATACTAAATAAATTATAACTATGAAAAAAATACTATTTGTATTAGCTGTTTTAAGTGTATCGCTTACAAACGCACAAGTTTTTGAAGGTAAAGGAGATCAAAAATTTCAAGTTGGAGGTAATTTTCAAGACTTTGCCTCTGGAATTAATGTAAGTTATGATTATGGTTTTTAGGTGAGAATATATCTGTTGGTGTGTCTTCTACCTATGCTTTAAACGTTAAAAATAATGATATCCTTGATGCAGGATTTGGAGATCGTTTTGATATTAAATTGCGTTTTAATGCTAATCTTGGTAACGTAATAAATATTGATGATAATTTTGATGTATATCCAGGTTTAAGCTTAAGCACTAAAAACTTTGGTGGCCATTTAGGTTTTCGCTACTTATTTACAGATGGTTTTGGAGTGTATTCAGAATTAATCACACCATTAGCAAAATATAAAGAAAATCCTGTTGGAGCAGAGAATATTCACAATCAATTTACAGTAAGTCTAGGTGCTGTATTTAACTTATAATACATAAAAACGTACTTTTACTAAAAAACCTTTCTGGTTAAAACCGAAAGGCTTTTTTATGTTTTATACCATATACTATTTTACTAACTGGTTTGCTTTTTCATAAACTAAATGCGACTCCCATCCTCTATACAAAAGGTAATCTATAAGTTTCTTTTTTTTCTTAAAAACATTAGTTTCTAGAATAGAATCAAACTTTTTTTCGGCTAAAGCATTAAAAACTTCCAAATATTCGTCTTCAGAAATTTCATCAAGCGCTGCTTTTAAATTAACTTTAGAAATGTTTTTTTTCTTTAACTCAAGTGTTAAACGATAACGTCCCCATTTTTTTATTCTAAATTTACCACTAACAAAAGTTCTAGCAAAACGTGCTTCATTTAGAAAATTGTGTTTTATTAAATGCACCACGATAATATCTATAGCATCGGGAATCATTCGCATAACTTGTAGCTTTTCTAACACTTCTTTATGGCAACGTTCTTGGTAGGCACAGTAATATTCTAGTTTTTTTTGAGCTTCATCGACAGAATATGTTTTTTGTAGATTCATGATATAGTATTATTCCTGTAAAATAGTAAATTCTTGATAATTTCATATCTTTGAAAGTGACCTATTTAAACTAGATTTCCTACATTTATCAACTTATTTTTTCAGAAAAAAAATATTATGATTAAGAATTACTCACTTTTTATTTTATTCATTTTTGGCTTTGCTTATTTCAGTTATGGGCAAATATACCAACAAAGTTTTGAAGGCGCTTTAAATTCTGGATACACAAGTTCAGGCGTGTTTTCTGATGGAACTAATGATTATTTTGATTTAATAGGAACAACTTGTCTATTATAGAACTTGAGAATAATAATGTAAAATTCTCTTACGGTGGAAATTCAACTATAAAATCGGTTAAAATTCTAGATGTTCTAGGTCGCACTATTTATCGATTACGCGGAAACAAAAAAACAGAAATTTACAATCTTTCTAGTTTAAGTAGTTCGGTTTATATTGCTCAAATAGAGTTATCAAATGGCACACTAATTAGTAAAAAAGCGATAAAAAAGTAACTACTAATAAAAATTAAGCGATACTATAATTTGTTAAAGTTTATATTTTAATGCAACTATTAGGTTTCTTCCTGGAGCAGAAATTCCAGAAGAATAGGTTCTATAACGTTGGTCTGTAATATTTTCTAAACTAGTAGTAATACTTGTAGCTCTATTGAGTTGGTATTGTAATCTAAAATTTAAAGTATACCAAGATGGAGAATAAGGGTTTCCGTCATTATCTAAAGCATATAAATATGCTTTAGAACGTTCTGAAGGTGCTAATTGATTAAAAGATAAGGCACCATTATAATTAATAAATGCATCTGCTTTAATCGTTTTATTTTGCCAAATTAGATGTGTATTTCCAAAATTTGGAGACACGTGTCTTACAGGCACTTCTAATCCATCAGTTTCCTCTGTACCTCCAACAATATTATATTGAGAGGTTAACTTTAAAGTTTCACTAAAATTAATTTTTGCTCCTATCTCAAAACCATAAATCCAAGATTTTGTAACATTTTGTATAGATTGTATATTACTTAATTCGCCATCATAAAATATCTCGCTTTCTCCATTTAAATCAGTATCTCTTCTATCTAATGCATTATTAAGATAAGTATAGTATGTTGCAGTGTCTAAAATTACAACATCACTAAAATTCAAGTTTAATCCTAATTCGCCACCATAAGCGTGTTCAGGATCTAAATTGTTGTTTGGTACTACTACAGATCCAGGTTCAGAATCGAATACTTTACCAATATCGTCTATATTTGGCGCTCTAAATGCTGAAGAAAAATTAAGTTTCCATTGTAACAGCTCGTTTGGAGACCAACTTACACCTGCAGTTCCAGTAAGTGCGCTAGAGTTATTATTAGCTTCTGTAAAAGGTAAATTTAAGAAGACGGTATTTTTTGAAAAATTTGCTTTTGAAATGACATTGTTAAAGCGTAAACCGATTTGAAATACTAGGTTATTATTTAGTTTATATTTTAAACTAGTAAAAACAGCTGCAGATTGCCAAGTAGATCCATCTGGATATCTTGATACCGTAGGCTCTATAGTATTTGTTGTAATATTTTCTTGAAAACCATTAGAGTGGATTGTATTGTGCACGTATTCTACTCCGTAAAAAAAGGCTGTTTTATCTGTTAAAGATTTTTCTAAATCTAAATTAAAAGAAAAGGCATCAACACCTTCCTCTCTAACATTTCTAATTTGAGATTGAAAATTACGGTCTATTCTACTTTCTTGAAAGTTTTGATAAGCTATAGTAGCCTTAACTTTATCAAAAAGATTAGAGTTACTACTTAATTTAGTAACATTTAAATTTGTCATAAACCATTTTTGTGGTCCATAATACCATTCTGCAGATCTTAAATTATCACCATTATAACGTATTAATCTATCATATCGTGGTGTGTTTGATGTTGCAGTGTAAAATATACCCAAATCAAAATCTAAATCTTCATTGGCCTCATATCTTGCCTTTTGCATGATATTATGTTGATGGTAACCAGAAAATTTTTGAATATTTTGGTTGTTATTTTCTACAATTATATCTTCATTATTGTTTGTAACCACAAACTCAGGTCTTAAGTAATCTTCTGGGCCATGACTTCCCATTCTTAAATCACCAAAATCTGTATAACTTGCATTAGTAATAAATGCCCATTTTTTAAATCCATAATTAACATCTAAGTGAGCTGTTTTCTCTTGAGAGGCAGATGCATATCTTAACACTGCATTTGTTTTTAAGTAAATAGAATCTGTATATGATACTTTTGGAGTTTTTGTGTAAAAACTCATAACACCACCTATTGCATCACTTCCATAAATTACATTACCAGCTCCTAGTGAAACTTCTGTATTTTGAATAGAAAAAGGGTCTATAGAAATAACATTTTGTATGTTTCCTCCTCTAAAAATAGCATTATTCATTCTAACTCCATCTACTGTAATAAGTAATCTATTGGTCGAGAAACCTCTAATTATTGGACTTCCTCCACCTAATTGGCTTTTTTGAATGTAAACTTGTCCTGTAGACTGCAAAAGATCTGCACTTGTTTGAGGATTCTCGAAAGCAATTGTTCTTGCGCTTACACTTGATATTTTTTTTGGTATATCTCTTTTATTTTCTTTAAACTTTGATGCAGAAAGCACGATTTCATCTAAACCTTGTGATTTTGGATTTAATGCTACTTTTTTGTTTAAAATTAAAGATTTTGAAACTAAAAACAAATTGTAAGATATGTGCTTAAAATATAGAATCTCAGACGCCTCAAAAAGCTCTAAATTTGCCTTACCATAAAAATCTGTAATAACACTTTTAGATTTTGATTTATTATAAATAGCAACACTTGGTATTGGTTCATTACTTTTTTTATTTAATACTGTTATTTCCTGAGCTTCTGCATAAAAGCACAAACAAAAAAATGCAAAAAAATAAAGAATATACTTACTGCTTTTAACTAAAAACTTCATTAAATATCTGTTGTGATTTTGGCTTTTTAAAACTCCCCAAATGTAGTTCAAAATATATTAAAATAAGATTTAAAAAAGATTGCCTCTGTTTAGCATTTATTTTTACTTTGTCTAATTCATCAAAATTTGTGCCTAAAAGGCGTTTTAAGAGTGTTAAATTTTCGCCAGTAACAGAATATTTGCTTTGTTGATTTTCTTGAAATTTTCCATCTTCTAAATTAAAGTAGGATGCTTCAATTTTTGAAATATCTGGATAAAAACCAAGATGCTTTGTTAAATTTAAAAGAAATAATAAATGAAAGTTTGAAAATTGATCTTGAGTGTCTAACCATTGTAAAGCTGCTTCTAAATAGTTGAATAACGTATCATTCTGCTCTTCTTCTTGAAGTGAACTCGAAAGTACTTCTGCTAAAAACATTACAATAGCGCCTTTTAACACATTAGTATGTAAAGTAGAATATAGATAATTAATTTTTACTTCTTTTATATATTGAAGAGACCTAGAAGGTTTTGTGTCTGTAACTATTTGAACCTGTGTTAACAGTTGATAATAAGCTGTTTTTGATCCTTTTTTAGATTTTAATACACCTTTTAATAGGTAACTTACAATCCCTTCTTTTTGGGTATAGCATTTAATTATTAAATCGTTATCTCGAAATTTTAGTTTAGATAGTACAATGGCATTTGTGGTTAGCAACATTATCTCACTACCATTAATTTTAGAACTTTAGTTTCAAAAGAATCTAAATCTGAAATCATAACCATGTAAACACCTGTTGCTACTGTTCTATTAGACATGTTTTTTCCATTCCATAGTGCAGTACCTCCATCTATTTCTAGATTATTTCCACTAAATTTTGTGTTGGTTCTGGTTTCAGCCTCTGTAACTAAATTACCTTCAATATCTGTAATTTTAATATTTACGTTTCCGGTTACACCTTTAATTTTAATTTTTTCATCGTTAATATTAAAATTTGGCCTCACTGGATTTGGGTACACATAGGCTTCGTTTAGGTTTACATCTGGAACAGAAGTTTCGCTATTAAAAGAAACAAGACCTTTATCTGTAGCTATATATACTCTACCATTTGTTTCATCTAAAGCTATATCTAAGACATTATTAGATGGTAATGGTGAGTTGTTTTTTGTAAAATGATAGATATTATCTTGAGCATCTGATGAGAAATAATAAGCTCCTGTTGCTAAAGTTGCTACCCATTTATTATTCGCTCCATCAACTTCAATATCTGTTACATATTGTTGAAACAATAATTCACTAGCAATACCATTATCTAAAACAATTATTTCTGAAGGCTGGTAGTTTGAATCTTCAAAAAAAGCATCGACATCGTAAATAACTCGAAGTCCTTTATCCGTACCAAACCAAATATAATTTTGCTTATCTACTTTAACAGTTCTGACTGAAGGTGCTGGAATATTTTGCTCTTCAGATTCAATATTCTTTATTTCACCTGTTTCTGGTTTGTAACCAATAATCCCTTTTCTATGTCCTCCTACCCAAACAATACCGTCATTATCTACGTCTATCGATCCATATCCAATTTCAGTATTACTATTAAAAATAATTTCGCTGAAATCGTAAGATTTCCATTCTCCGGTTTCTAAATTATGAGATATTAAGGGTGTTAGTATTTTTGCATTAGTACACCACAGAATATTATTTTTAATTATTGAGCCTGCATTTCTTATATCAATACCTCCAGACCAAGAAGACACGAAAGAACTATTATCTGGATTATATAAAATTGTTGGAATATTATAGTTGTCTAACTCAAGTAAACCGCTTACAAAAGAGCTTATGTACACTTTACTGGGATTTAATGGGTTTACATTAATTTTATTAAGGTTTAATGCTCCAAAAATGCTGTCGTATGGGATATTGTTCCATTCTTCTCCATTTAAATGGCTGAAACCTTTTCTTCTTAATGGAAATGGGTTATAAGATATTGTATAGTCGCCATAGGTTACCCAAACATTATTTGCCACTGCAGCAATTGTAAATGCGTTGTTTGATAATGGACACGAAGGATGAATTTCTTGAAAAATAGTGAGGTCTGAAATATTAGTTTTCAATATGCCATATGCTGTTTTATTACTAACAAAAACACCGTCTGTTCCTATAAAAATGTCATTATCCTCATTAATTATTGCAGAATTAAAATTAGTAGGAAAATCTGTACTTGAATTAACAACTGCAACTTCACTAAAAGGCTCTGCTGTATAAAGATATACTGCATTTGAAATAGTTACTAAAAGTTGGTTATTTGATTCCCTTAAATCTTTTATAAAACCAGTATAGGTTGTTCTTAAAACTGGAGTGTTATTAACTATTTCATACAACTGCTTATTGCTCCTTGCAACAAAAATTTGCTCTCCTACAGACTCAATTTTCACCCAATTTGCTCCGCCTGTTTGTTGCCACTGTTGAGAATCAATTAAATTTGGGTTATCTACATCAGCTTGAAACAATCCAATAGCTGTAGCTGCATATATGTTATTTTGCAAAACAGTAGTTTGGTTAACTTTTAATTGGGTGCCATTTGGTCCAAAAAAATAAGTATCACCAAACTCTAATGCATTAATATCGTATACTGAAATTCCATAATCGGTAGAAATGTATGCAAAACCATTATATATATTAAAATGATTTATTCTTTTGTCTGTTGGTGGAATGGTAGGCTTATCTAGTATATCGACAACACTTTTAACTTCTTGACTAGATTCTAGATAGACTTGCATTAATCCGTTTTCAAAACCAATTAACAGTAGGTTATTTTCTTCTACATAAAGTAAAGTAGAAATAGTCTCTCCAGATAAACCATTAATTGTTGTTAATTCATCAATTTCATTGGTTTGTGTATCATATATAAAAACGGCATTTTCACCAGCTGCATATATTTTTGAGGATCCTACAGAGATATCTTTTATGTCTAGGTAAGCAAAATAGCCTTTCCAGTCTCTAGAATAATCTTGAGAATGTATTACTATTGGAAACAATAATATTAATAATAGGTATTTAATTTTCATAGCTTGTAATTACCTTTTTATAACGTAGAATATTGCAAAAATATATACAAAAACTAAAAAAGCTTCCGTTTTAGGAAGCTTTTTTAAATATTTACATCATTCTTTATACTACACCTTGTGCTAGCATGGCATCTGCTACTTTAACAAATCCTGCAACATTAGCACCTTTTACATAATCTATAGTACCATCTTCTTGTGTTCCGTAGGTTACACAAGATTCATGAATATCATTCATAATCTGGTTTAGTTTAGCGTCTACCTCTTCTCTTGTCCAGTTATATCTTAAAGAGTTTTGACTCATCTCTAAACCTGATGTTGCAACTCCTCCAGCGTTAGATGCTTTACCTGGAGAAAATAACACTTTTGCTTTTTGAAATGCTTCAATAGCTTCTGGTGTTGTTGGCATATTTGCGCCTTCTGCTACAACTATTACTTTATTTTGTATTAAAGCTTGTGCTTCTTCTTTATTCAATTCGTTTTGGGTTGCACATGGCATAGCCACATCACAATTAACACTCCAAGGCCTTTCGCCTTTATGGAATTTAGCAGACGAATATTTATCTACATATTCACTAATTCTTCCTCTTTTTTCATTTTTAAGATCCATAATAAATGCTAATTTTTCTGCATCTATTCCGTTCTCATCGTAAATATAACCTGAAGAGTCAGACATAGTAACAACTTTACCACCTAATTGTGTAGCTTTCTCACAAGCATATTGCGCTACGTTTCCAGAACCAGAAATAACAACAGTTTTTCCTTTAAAAGAATCGTTTTTTGTAGCTAACATGTTTTTTGCAAAGTAAACACAACCATACCCTGTAGCTTCTGGTCTTATTAAAGAACCTCCATAACTTATTCCTTTTCCAGTAAGAACACCTGTAAACTCGTTTCGTAATCTTTTATACTGACCAAACATGTAGCCTATTTCTCGACCACCAACACCAATGTCTCCAGCAGGAACATCTGTATTTGCTCCTATATGACGAAATAACTCAGACATGAAAGATTGGCAAAAACGCATAACCTCATTATCACTCTTCCCTTTTGGATTAAAATCACTTCCACCTTTTCCTCCACCCATAGGTAAAGTAGTTAGAGCGTTTTTAAACACTTGTTCGAAACCTAAAAACTTAAGAATACTTAAATTTACAGATGGATGAAAACGCAAACCTCCTTTGTATGGACCAATAGCAGAGTTAAACTCTACTCTAAACGCTCTACTAACTTGAATTTCTCCTATATCGTCTATCCATGGTACTCTAAAAATTATCGTGCGTTCTGGTTCTACCATACGCTCTAATAACATTTTTCCTTGATACTTAGGATTTTCTTCAATAAACGGGATTACAGTCTCTGCAACCTCGTGAACAGCTTGTAAAAATTCTGGTTCATGACCATTTTTTTCTTTTACTAAATCTAAAAATGCTTGAATTTTATTTTCCATTCTACTGGTAAATTATATTTTTAATAAAATTATTGTTTGTTTTGTACAGCAAATATACATTATCTTTAAAAAAAACCTTTATTTTTTTAAAATTCGCAAATACATATTTTCTATACTTGCAAAAGCATTTTCTAAAGCTTTACGTGTTGGGTTGTGTGTTCTAGAATATTCAAACCCTTTATGTCCTCCTGGAGTCGTTTGTGCATAAGTAGAGGTTTGGTATATAGGTGGCATAACTGCTCCATAAGCTGGATCGAATTGTTGTTTGCCATGTATAGTTTTAGTATTAAATTTCATAATGGTTAGATTGTAATTGAACTAAAATAACTTTCAGTTTTTTTGATTACAACAAAAATAACCTTTAATTCGTTGTATTAAAATTGTATTAAAAGCTTCTGTCAATGTTTAACAATTTATCTTTCAGATTTATAAAAACTTTTAGCCTTATCCTTTTAACAAGTATCTCTATTTCTTGTAAAGACGATATAACTCTTGATTTCTCTGAAATGGCTATTATAGATGAAGATGAGACCACTATTGAAATAAATATACCAAAGGCCGAAGGGAAGACAGAAGCTGCTAAACAAATTAATACCTCACTTATTCTATTTGTAAATACAGCCTTAAATATTGAGGCTGATTCTAATATAAAAACAAGTACCGAAGAAAGTATTCTAGATTTTAAAAAGGCCTACAAAGATTTTAAAACACAAATTGGGAAAACATTATATACCAATTTGCCTCCTTGGGAAATACTAATAGATGGTGAAATAATTTACAAAAGCGAAACGTTAGTTTCTATTGCTATGAATTCTAGTATTAACACTGGTGGTGCACACAGTAATCTAGTGTTTAAATTCTATAATTTTGATGTTAGCACTGGACAAGAACTAGAAACTAAAGATTTAATTAATGATGTTTCAGCATTTACAACTTTAGCCGAAAAGTATTTCAATAAAGAATTACTCTCTGCGGATAATGACCGTATTGAAGCTTTTAATAACGACATGTTTAAGCTTCCAGATAATCTTGGGTTTAGCGATGATGGTGTAATAGTGCTTTACGATACATTTAACACCTCAACAAATAACGTAATAGAATTTACAATACCTTACACAGTTGCAGATAAGTATTTAAACTTTTAAAGCACGTAACAAAGCTAAAATATAACCTGCATGCATACCTTCGTGAATAAGTGCAAATTGTATAGCTTGATTAACATTAGTAAGCGTGTTTCCTGTTGTAGATAAGGTATACTCGTTATAAGTACTAAAAACTTTAGAACTAAAATCGGCTTTAGTGTGCTCTATTGTAGAAAAAGCTAACGCTTTCAACTCTTCTACATCTGTTTGGGTTGCTTTACCATCTGGTTTAGTCCCTTTTTTATACTTTTCTATAAGCGCATCACTTACATTTGGCTTTAAACCAGATAACTTATAAACTAGTATTTGCTCAGTAACAATACTGTGCCCAATATTCCAGATAATGTTATTATTAAACCCTTTAGGAATTGCATTTAATTGTGCTAAAGACAACTCTTCTAAATACGCTTTAAAAAAGCCTCTTGTTTTTAAAAAAACATCAAAAGTAAAATCCATAATTCAAATTTTTTATAAATATAGTAGAAACTGTTTTAAATGAATTTAATTTGCATAGTTAAAAATTAGATTTTCGTTTACACGGAAAAAAATCCTAGATCTCGATGACTAACATAGTGTATTATTTAAAATCTTGTAGTACTTGTATTCGCATATTAAAAGAACTTAATTTACCTGCAAACGTAGTGCTACAAAATATAAAAACTGATGCTATAACAGAGCAGCAGATTGATGAAATGAAAAACTTGGCTGGAAGTTATGAAGCACTTTTTAGTAAAAGAGCAACGTTATATAAACAACGTGATTTAAAAAACAAGACGTTAACAGAAATGGATTATAAAAATCTAATTTTAGAACACTATACTTTTCTTAGCAGACCAGTATTTATTTTAAAAAATAAAATTTACATAGGCAACTCTAAAAAAAATGTTGAAGCTGTTAAAAACGCTTTAAATGAAAACTAGATATTGGGCACTTATTGCTGCATTTTTAGTGCAACTTTTATACGGTTTAAATTTTACATATGCTAAAGATGTTATGGCTGGTGGCTACATGAAACCCTTTGGTTTTATACTATTACGTGTTGCTGGTGCTACAGCTTTATTTTGGTTATTTAGTTTCTTAGGTCCCAGAGAAAAAATAGAGCGTAAAGATTATTTAACTTTTTTCTATGCTGCTGTTTTTGGTGTTACTATAAATATGCTTTGCTTTTTTAAAGGTCTAGAGTTTACAACACCAATTCATGCTTCTGTAATAATGATAACCACTCCAATTATAGTATTGGTTTTGTCTTCATTTTACTTAAAAGAACAGGTAACATCTTTAAAGATTTTTGGAGTAATTTTAGGTTTTACAGGCGCTTTGGTCTTAAGTATCTATGGAAAATCTAACCTAGAAGGTGACAACGTATTATTGGGCAACCTTTTTGTTTTTATTAATGCCATTTCTTACAGTATTTATATAATAATTGTAAAAAAGCTAACCTACAAGTACCATCCATTTACATTTATTCGCTGGCTATTTTTATTCGGATTAATCTTAATTATACCTTTTGGATATAACGAGTTAGTAGCTACTCAGTTTTCAACATTTACACCATATATAACTTTTTCTGTACTTTTTGTTGTTGTTGGTGCCACTTTTGGCACGTATCTATTAAACCCATTAGCGCTTAGGAGTTTAAAGGCCTCTACTGTAACAACATTTATATACATACAGCCAGTAATTGCAGGAATATTTGCAATAATTATGGGAAGTGATAGTATTACTCCTGTAAAATTAATAGCTTCAGCTTTAATATTTGCAGGTGTCTATTTAGTCACTAAAAAAAACCTAAAGAAAAACTAGCTTAAGTTTTTTGGCCTACGACCATTTGCTCTTGTATCTTCTTTTGAGAGAACTTTATAGTCTTCTGTTTTTGGAAACTTATAGGCTAAATCCATAAGCGCTTTTGGTAAATGTGTCATCTTTCTAGCTTTTAAATCAATCCAAGCACCAAACATTTCACAAAACGCTATGTTTTCACCTTTATGGTTATAAAAATTGTGATCGAACTTAAAAAAAGCGCCATCTTCACTAAGTCCTGAAACTTCTAAAGAAACTGTAATAGGCTGCCCCAAAAATGCTTCTTTAAAATAATGCATGTGCTCGTAAAAAACTACTGGTCCAATATTATGGATTGCCAATTCTTTCATAGTAAACCCAAATTCCATTAAAAAAGCCATTCTAGTATGACTCATAAAATTAGTGTAAGCAGAATTTGCTAAGTGTTTATTGGCATCAACATCACTCCAACGTATTTCGAACTGTTTTTTGTACATTTTTTGAGAATTTTAAATGCAAAAATACAGTTTTCTAAGGATTCTGTTTTCATTATCTTTGCACAACTTTATACATTAGTTTATGATTCATTCAATGACAGGTTATGGTAAATCTGTTTTACAATTACCAACAAAAAAAATAACCATTGAGCTAAAATCGCTTAACAGTAAAAACCTAGATTTGAATGCTAGAATGCCTTCAATTTACAGAGAAAAAGAGCTCTATTTACGTAAATTAATGGCTAAAGAATTAGAACGTGGAAAAATAGATTTCTCTATTTATGTAGAAGCGACAGCAGAGGACACATCTACTAAAATAAACACTCCTGTTGTAAAACAATACATGCAACAATTACGCGAATTATTAAGCGTAAGTAGTGATCAAGAGTTATTAAAAATGGCTGTTAGATTTCCAGATGCTTTAAATACGGAACGTGAAGAAATAGATAATAACGAGTGGAAACACATTGAAGCAGAAATTGTTACTGCAATTGCTGCTATTAAAGACTATCGTTTAAATGAAGGTAAAGTTTTAGAAACAGATTTTAAGAGCCGAGTACAAACCATTGAACATTTATTAGATCAAGTTGTTACAATGGATCCAGACCGTGTGGAAGGTGTTCGCGAACGCTTAAAAAAAGGTGTTGAAGACCTTCGTGAAAAGTACGACGAAAACCGTTTTGAGCAAGAATTGGTTTACTACATAGAAAAATTTGATATTACTGAAGAAAAAGTGCGTTTAAAAAACCACCTAGACTATTTTATAGAAACACTAAATTCTGGCGATTCTAATGGTAAAAAATTAGCCTTTATTGGTCAAGAAATGGGACGCGAGATTAATACCATTGGTTCTAAAAGTAATTATGCACCAATGCAACAATTAGTGGTACAAATGAAAGACGAATTAGAAAAAATTAAAGAACAATTACTTAACGTTTTATAAGATGGCACAAGGCAAACTTATAGTATTCTCTGCACCATCAGGCTCTGGAAAAACAACAATAGTTAGGCATTTATTAAAACAAGAGGCTTTAAATTTAGCGTTCTCTATTTCTGCAACCTCTCGAGAAAAACGAGGCACAGAAGTACATGCCGAAGATTATTATTTTATGCCTGCTCACGAGTTTAAACAACATATAAAACACGACGATTTTCTTGAATGGGAAGAAGTGTACAGAGATAATTTTTACGGCACTTTAAAAACCGAAGTCGAACGTCTTTGGGCTTTAGGTAAAAACGTTATTTTCGATATTGATGTTTCTGGTGGATTACGTATAAAACGAAAGTTCCCAGAACAAACGTTAGCTGTTTTTGTAAAACCACCAAGTATAGACGAGCTTAAAATTAGACTTAAAAACAGAAAAACTGAAAGCGACGATAAAATAAACATGCGTGTAGCAAAAGCAAGTGCAGAGCTTGCAACTGCTCCTCTTTTTGATGTTATTATTGAAAACGATAATTTAGAAAAAGCTTTAAAAGAAGCTGAAGACACTGTTGAAGGTTTTTTAAATAGCGAAACTAAAAAGTAAATTGTAATGAATATTGGTCTTTATTTTGGTTCTTTTAATCCAATACATATTGGACATCTAATAATTGCGAACCAATTAGTAGAAAATAGCGATTTAGACCAAATATGGTTTGTAGTAACACCACACAATCCCTTTAAAAAGAAAAGCACACTCTTAGATAATTTCCAGCGTTTAGAAATGGTATATCTTGCCACAAAAGATTATACAAAGTTAAAAGAAAGTAATATCGAGTTTACTTTACCACAACCAAACTATACCATAAATACACTTACCTACTTACAAGAAAAGTATCCAGACTATGCCTTTTCTTTAATAATGGGAGAAGACAATTTAAAGAGTTTTCATAAATGGAAAAACTACGAAATAATACTAGAAAACCATAATATTTATGTGTATCCTAGAATTTCTAATGGTAAAGTAGATACTCAGTTTAATAACCATAAAAAAATTCACAGAATAGAAGCTCCAATTATAGAAATCTCTTCAACATTAATTAGAAATGCTATAAAAGAAGGAAAAAACGTTAAACCATTATTACCAGAAAATGTTTGGCAGTATTTGGATGATATGAATTTTTATAAATAAAACCTCACTATCTCTAGCAAGGTTTAATTTCAAAAATGTAAAAGCGAGGCGCTCTAAAAATCTAATAATCCAAGAAGTCTAAACATGCTTCCCAACCTCAAAACCATGTTTTCCTATGTATTGGTTTCCACTATCTATAGCATCACCTTCAAGCGTTGTTCCCATAGAATCGTTCCAACGGTTTAAGTAACCAAATAAAGAAATAACACCTAACATTTCTACAATCTCACCTTCTGTCCAATGCTCATGTAAACGTTTTTTTATGTTTTCATCAACAGCATTTGGTACTTGAGAAGCCGCTAAAGAAAAATCTAATGCAGCACGCTCAGCTTCGTTAAAAGCAGGATGCGTTCTGTATTCCCAAATATTATCCAACTGTTCTTGCTCTGCGCCATAACGCTCTGCAGCACGAATGGCATGTGCTTGACAATAACGACAACCTGTACTGTTACTACTTACCCAAGCAATCATACGCTTTAATGCTGAAGATACTTTGCCTTCGTTTGCCATTACTGCCATATTTAAATTTATAAACGCTTTAGAAATGGCTGGTCTACGTTGCATAGTTAAAACAGAGTTTGGGCAAAACCCTAAAGTTTCATTAAAAAACTCGGCTAGTTTTTTAGTTTCTAAATCGTGCTCTGCATCTAATGGTGTAACTAATGGCATATTTTATATATTAAATAGTATTTTTGAAAGTATCAATAAACGAAAAATTCTTCAATATGTCACACAAAGTCACAACTGTTTGGAAAGAAAACATGATTTTTGAAAGCGATAATCCTAATGGTTACACCTTTAATTTAGGACAATCTGAAAATAGTAACGACCCATACAAACCTTTAGGTCCAAAGGCTGTAATGCTATCATCGCTTGCAGCCTGTTCTGGATTAGACGTGGTTTCTATTACAGAAAAAATGAAAACAGAATTTGCAAACTTTAAAATTGAAGTACAAGGCGAACTAACAGGCGAATACCCAAAAACATACCATACAGTAAACGTAGATTATCATTTTTATGGGAAAGATTTAGAAGAGGAAAAAATAACAAAAGCCGTTAACCTTTCAGTCGAAAAATATTGTGGTGTCATGGAAATGTTTCGTCAATTTGCTAATGTAGAAACACAAATTCATTTTCATAACGCTTAGATTTTGAGATAGCTAACTATTTACTTTCAACCATTCACTTTTAACTAAACCATGCGCTGGACACTAAAACCAAAACCAAATCTTGAAACAGTACAGTTTTTGCAACACGCATTACAAGTAGAAGAAACTATTGCTTCTCTTTTAGTACAAAGAAGTATAGAAACTTATGAGCAAGCCAAAGATTTTTTTAGACCTAGTTTAAACCATTTGCATGATCCTTTTTTAATGAAGGATATGCAAAAAGCAGTAGAACGCATCCAAAAAGCAATAGAGAGCAACGAAAATATACTGGTTTATGGCGATTATGATGTGGATGGCACTACTGCTGTATCGTTAATGTCTTCCTATTTAAAAAGCGAATATCCAAATGTTGCCACATATATTCCAGATCGTTATAATGAAGGTTATGGTATTTCTTTTCAAGGTATAGATTTTGCCGAAGACAATAATTTTACCTTAATTATAGCATTAGATTGCGGCATAAAAGCTATAGATAAAATTAATTATGCGAAAGAAAAAAACATTGATTTTATAATTTGCGACCACCACAGACCAGGAGAACAAGTACCAAATGCCATTGCTGTTTTAGACCCAAAACAAAACGATTGTAACTATCCTTATAAAGAATTATGTGGCTGTGGTGTTGGTTTTAAACTCATTCAAGCATTAGCTTCAAAAAAAGGAAAAACCATTGATGATTTAGTAGAATATCTTGATTTAGTTGCTACAGCCATTGGAGCAGATATTGTTCCTATAACTGGAGAAAATAGAATTTTGGCTTATTTTGGCTTACAAGTTATTAATACGCAACCTAGAGCTGGATTTAAAGCCATCATCAATCAAATTAAAAAAGAAACGCTAACCATTACAGATGTTGTATTTATTATTGCACCAAGAATAAATGCTGCTGGACGAATGAAACATGGACAATATGCAGTAGATTTATTAACAGAAACTAATGTACAAACAGCAGAAGTATACGCTAAAGAAATAGAGGATTTTAATACAGATAGACGTGAAGCAGATAAACAAATTACAATTGAAGCTCTTGAGCATATTGAAACGCAAAAAGAACAAGAAAGGTTTACTACTGTTGTTTATAGCCAAGACTGGCATAAAGGTGTTATTGGTATTGTTGCTAGTAGATTAATAGAAACTTACTATAGACCAACTTTAGTTTTTACTAAAAGTGGCAATATGTTGGCTGCTTCTGCACGTTCTGTAAAAGGATTCGATGTTTACAATGCATTAGAAGCTTGTTCAGAATATATAGAGCAGTTTGGAGGTCATAAATATGCAGCAGGTTTAACACTTAAAGAAGAAAACTACGAAGCCTTTAAACAAAAATTTGAAGACGTTGTAGAAAGCACAATCGACAAGAGATTGCTTACTCCAGAGATTAGTATAGATACTCAAATAGAGCTTAACGAGATCACACCAAAATTTTATAGAATTTTAAGCCAGTTTGCGCCATTTGGTCCAGGCAATATGTCACCAGTATTTATGAGTGATAATTTAGAAGATACAGGTTATGGCAAATGTGTTGGTGAAGACAATAAACATTTACGACTAACCGTAAAACAGCCAAACAGCGATAAAATAGTGTGTATTGGTTTTGGTCTTGGAGACAAGCTAAATCTTATAAAAGATAAAAGGACTTTTAAAGCTGCTTATTCTATTGATGAGAATGAGTGGAAAGGTAATGTGTTTTTACAATTAAAGTTGCGAGATATAAAAGAATAATTATCTCTGTAAGGTTTTAAAAATCTGACAGGTATAAAAATAAGATTTAATAGTTTTCGTTAGAGTCTATATGAAACAAAAGATTACGCTACTTTTTCTCTTTTTCTTCGGAAGTATTACTGCTCAAAATTTGGTGTTAAATTCGAGTTTTGAAGAGTATATAGATTGCCCAAGAAACATTAGTTTTTTTCATTATAATGTTAAAGATTGGTCTATTCCAAATGAAGGAACTACTGACTATTTTAATTCTTGTGATGATAAAATGGATTTTAAAAATTTCAATGGAGAACAAGAAGCTAATTCAGGTAAGGGTTATGCAGGAATTTATGTTTACTCAAAACAAGATTATAGAGAATATATTCAAGGTGAATTAAAAGAAAAATTAAATAAAGAAGAACATTACAAAATTAGTTTTTATGTAAGTTTAGCAGAAAACTCATCTTTTTCTATTAATGATTTTGGTATTCTATTTATGCCAATGAGGTTAATGAATGTTCTATCACCAAAAGTTATTGACGTTCAGAATTATAACAAACAAAAGTATAAGTCTAATTACGTTTCAACAAATAAAAAGTTGTTTTACTCTGATAAAGAAAACTGGATTAAAATAGAGATTGATTATGTAGCTAATGGATTTGAAAAGTATTTTTCTTTAGGGAATTTTCAAACTAATAAAGAGGTTATTAAAGAAAGAGTAGTAAAGAAAAAGGGACGATTTGCATATTATTATATAGATGATGTTACTGTGATACCAAGCGATTATAATAAAGAAGAAGAGCTTCAACCAAAAATAGAAGAAAAAATAGAAGAAATTTTATTGGAGCCCGAAACAACCTACACTTTTAAAAACGTACTCTTTGATTTCGATAAAGCAGAACTTCTAAACACTTCTATTGAAGAATTAGATAAATTAAGCATTCATTTAAAAGAAAACAAAAGCCTTAACATCGAAATTTATGGACATACAGATAACGTTGGTTTAACAACAAGAAATAAAGAATTGTCTTTGCAACGTGCAAAAGCTGTTTCAGAATATTTAATTTTAAAAGGATTAGAAAACGAAAGAATACAATGGTTTGGTTTTGGGAACTCTAAACCAGTGGTTGACAATACTACCGAAGATAATAGAGCAAAAAACAGACGTGTTGAGTTTAAACTAATCAATAAAAACTAAAATAAGAGCAATCCTTATTATACTTTTGTGCTAAACCAAAAATAGCCATAACTGTTTATGTCTAAAAACGATCCATACGCTGCACTTCGCTTTAAGGAATTTAACCTCTTTTTGCTCATGCGCTTTTTTCTGGTTTTTGCTTGGTCTATGCAATTTGTCGTTATAGAATGGCAAGTGTATGCTTTAACAAAAGACCCTTTATCTCTAGGAATTATTGGTTTAATGGAAATTATTCCTGCTTTTACCATGGCATTATTTGCTGGACACATTGTAGACCAAAGCGAAAAAAGAAACCTATTAGCAATATGTATTGGAGCTTTTTCGGTTATTAGCTTTGGTTTGTTTTGGTTAACAACTAAAGAAATATCAGAGACTTGGTCTACTAATGTTATTTTATATTCTATATATGCATTGGTGTTTTTTGGTGGTTTTTTACGTTCATTTTTTGGTCCTATTATTTTTTCTCTTATTGCTTTAATTGTCCCAAAAAAAACCTATCCTAATGCTGCCACTTGGAGTAGTTCTACTTGGCAAATGTCTAGAGTATTAGGTGTAGCTTTTGCTGGTTTCGCTATTAGTTGGTTAGGTGTGCATTGGTCGCTATGTGTTATTTTTATTTTAGTAATAACCTCACTATTACTAGTGTTTAAAATTTCTAAAAAACCAATATTAAACACTAAAATAGGCGAACCTATTTTACAAAGCTTGAAAGAAGGTGTTAACTATGTGTTTAAAACCAAAGCTATTTTAGGCGCATTAACTCTAGATATGGTTTCTGTATTATTTGGAGGAGCTGTAGCACTTTTAGCAGTTTTTGCACAAGATATTTTAAAAGTTGGTCCAAGAGGTTTTGGTATTTTAGTAGCTGCGCCTTCTGTAGGTGCGTTTTTAACCATGTTGGTAACCGCTTACATTCCTATTAGTAAAAATGCAGGTGTAAAATTACTAGTTGCTATTTTTGGTTTTGGTATCTGTATTATTGTTTTTGGATTATCTACTTCTTTCTGGATTTCGGTAGTTGCCTTGTTTTTTAGTGGTGTAACAGATGGTGTTTCTATGGTAATTAGACAAACCATTCTTCAGCTTAAAACACCAGATAGCATGCGTGGTCGCGTGTCTTCAGTAAACTCCATGTTTGTTGGCTCTTCTAACGAGCTTGGTGCTTTCGAGAGCGGTGTAACTGCAAAACTTATGGGAACAGCAACTGCTGTTGTATTTGGTGGCACCATGACGCTAATTACTGTTATAACAACTGCTTTAGTCTCTCCAACATTTAGGAAATTAGATTTAACTAAAGACTTCGAGGCTAACGATTAATATTAATTACCTCTAAAATTCTCTTATCTTTGCCTACAGTTAAAGCACTTAATCAACCAATTTAAGTAACTAATGAAAAAAATACTACTCTTTATTCTAGCTGTTATTGTTCTAATATTTGCTTATTCAGAATACAAAGATTACCAGCGTTTTCATCCTGATAACGCTAATATAAAAATAGCAAAAGGCTTTGATGTAAATTATCATGATCAAGAAACTGTTTTTAATTATTATAATGCTGTAGAAGCTGCAAATAATTATATGCAAATGCAATGGAGTGTAAATGAAATTGATGTAAGAAGTCCTGAAAATGACGATGAAGAAACCAAACTAGCTGTTGCAGAATACGGAAAGAAAGTAGCAAAAGTAAACTATTATAAAGCTATTTTACAACAGTCTGAAGAATTAAAAAGCCAAGGCTTAACTAACGAGGATATTAAAAATTTTGAAACTAAAGACCTTTCTGTTACAGATTATAATAAAGCAAAACGTGCTTTAAAAGAAAAACAAATGTTATTAAAAATGATGCCAGTAAAAGCTATGTTAGCTGGCGAAAAAAGTGCATTTGTTTACGAATTACAAAAACTATTAGTTAAAAAAGGATTTGCAATTCCTGTAGATGGTGTTTTCGAGAGTATTACTTCCGATGCCATAAAAAGTTTTGAAAAACAAAACAATTTATTTCCAGATGGAAAAATTGATGTTATAACTTTAGAAGCGTTAATGGATTAATATTCTTTAAGTTCCATAGTCTCACCATTAAAAACAGCGTAAGTATAATAACCAACCCAATCGCCTAGGTTTATATATCTTGAGGTATCGTTTAATTTAATATCTAAAGGTAAATGTCTGTGACCAAAAACAAAGAAATCTCTATGTTTGGTTTCTAATTTACGTTTACAATATTGTGCTAACCACTCGTTATCTTCACCTAAAAACTTAGCATCGTCATCACCAGAAATTAATTTATTTTTTACAGATAGGTATTGTGCAATTCGCACTCCAAAATCTGGATGAATCCAACGGTATAACCATTGAAAAAACGGATTGGTAAACACCTTTTTCATACGTTTATAACCCTTATCTCCTGGTCCTAAACCATCGCCATGACCAATAAAAAAAGTAGTAGTATTAAAAGTATATTCTTGTGGTTTGTGGTATACTGGAATGTTTAGTTCTTCTTCAAAATAGCCATTCATCCATAAATCATGGTTTCCTACAAAATAATAAATAGGAATTCCAGAATCGCTAATTTCTGCTAACTTGCCAAGTGTTCTTGTAAAACCTTTAGGAACAACAGTTTTATATTCCATCCACATATCGAACAAATCGCCTAATAGAAAAATTGCTGCTGCGTCTTCTTTTATGTGATCTAACCAAGCTACAAATTTTTGTTCACGCGGAAACGATTGCTCTTTTGTTGGAGCACCTAGATGATTATCTGAAGCGAAATATATTTTCTTTCCTTTAGGAATTTGCATGTTGTAAATATAATTAATTCCTACAAAGGCAAAAACCACTTATTAAATAAACAATTGCCTTTGTTTTTAGTTAAAGAATATAAAAGTAAACGCGTTAAGGATTGAGGCTTTGTTGAAGCTCCTCTTAGAGAGCGACTGCCGAAAGCCTGACCTTTAGGTAACGCCTAAATTATTTTTTTAGTTTTCACTCGCATACCACTCTGCATAAGAACTGTCCGTTTCTTGTAGTTTTAAAGAATGTAGTTGTATGTTTTCTGGTAAACGTTTTTGAATTTTTTTAGCAAAATCAATAACCATCATTTCGCTTGTTGGTTGGTAATCTACCAATAATACGTTGTGTCCTCTATCACTAAGTTCTTTAGCTAATTCTACGTGTGGTGTATTTTTATTAAAAACCGTTGCATGGTCAAAAACCTCAACGATTTCTTCTTTCACAATTTTTTTTAAATCTGTAAAATCTATTACCATACCAAACTTAACGTTTGTGTTATCTGATATTGGTCTTCCAAAAACGGTTACAGACAATTTATAACTGTGTCCATGTACATTTTTACATTTTCCGTCGTAACCATAAAGTGCGTGGCCAGTTTCGAAAGAGAAAAGCTTTGTAATACGTATATTTCCCATTATCTACGGTTTCTGTATCTGTTAACTAAGTATATTATAATGAGAACAAAAGCTAATATTGCAAAAAAACCTTGTCCTCCTAAATAATTTAATATTTCCATAAATTTATAATGCTAAAACACCAAAGTTAATTCTTTTGTGATAGTGGTAAAAATTCTTTTCTAAATTTTATTATTAATGGCAAACCTCGAGCTAAAATCCAAAAGGTGAGTGCTATAAAAATACCCGTTAATTTTAAATTATTTTGATCAAAAAAGTATAATAATGGTAAAAATACAAGAAATGTAGAAAATATAAGAAGGTTTCTAAGGTCTTTCATTTTGCCTAAACCTTTAAACATACCATCGAAAATAAAGGCTAAAGCACACAATGGTTGCATAGCTAAAACAATCCAAAACACATTATAAAATTGTTTTAAAACTTGTGGGTCTTTAGTAAAAACATGACCGATAGGATAGTACATTACGGCACCTATAATAGCTATTATTAATCCAATAATAACACCAAATTTAATTAATTTGTTACTTAAAGTTATGAGTTTACTATACTCTTTTCCACCTAATAATTTTCCTGACAAAATATTACCTGCGCTCGCATAACCATCGATTAAGAAAGCTCCTAAAAACCATAAGTTTATTGCTATAGTGTAGGCTGCAATGTATTCTGCACCATAACCAGTTGCATATCTTGTTGCAAAATACAAGGTAATATTTAGAGCTAATGTTCTTATAATTAAATTACCAATCATTATTAAAAAACGCTTAATCTCTTTATTAAAAGGAAAGCTTATTAATAATGGAATATCTGTTTTTTTATGTAAATAGTAAGCGGAAAGTAATGCCATTAAAAACTGTGCTATAACACTTGCATAGGCTGCACCTTCAATATGCATTGCAGGAATAACATCTGCTACTCCATATACTAAAACAAAATCTAATATAATATTGGCCAATGCACCAATTATAGCAATTACCATTGGGTAATACGTGTTCTGCAGACCTCTAAAAACACCAAAAACAGCAATTGTAAATAGTGTAAAAGGAAAACCAAAAACACGAATTCTATAGTAGGACATCGAGTAATCTAAAATAATATCTGAAGCGTTATAAAGTTTAAAAATAGACTCTGCAAACGGATAAGTGCCAATAATAATTAACACGCTTAAAGAGGTAATAATAAATATAGCTTGAGCTGGAAGGTTTTTAACTTTATCTAACTTATTCGCTCCTAAATATTGTGAAACTATTGAAGAAATAGAACTTCTTGTTTGCCCAAAAACCCATATTAACATCGATAAAAAGACAGAAACAATACCTACAGCAGCTAAAGACTCTGTAGCATTAAAATCTACATTTCTAACAATTGCAGTATCTGTTAAAGAGAGTATTGGCTCCGAAACACCAGATATAAGCGCAGGAATAGCTAATTTATTAATATGTTTTAAGCTAATATTTGTACTCAAAATGAATTTGATTTTTAGTCTTAGCGAAGGTCGGAAGATTTAGTATAAAAACTGTATTTTTGTAGCCTAAATACTTATTAAAATTACACCATGAAAAATATTTTAGTTCCTGTAGGATCGTCAAAGAACGCTAAAAGCCATCTACAATACGCTGTAGATTTTGCTAGCGCAACCAGGTGCTAAGCTTTATGTTGTTCAAGTTTATAATGTGTATACTAAAGCAGGAACGATGATAAAAGTAGACCATATTATAGAAAGAGAAAGCAAAGCGTTTTTAGAGCACCATGTGGCACAAATAGAACACAAAGGTGTAGAGATTGTAACAAAAACTTTTAAAGGAAAATTGGTTAACACCATAGATTTGGTTTGTAAAGCTTTTGATATAGATCTAATAATTTTAGAGCCCAGAACAAATTCTATTAAAGACGAAGTGTATTTAGGTAAAACATCTGGTAAAATTATAAAACAAACTAATATTCCTGCCTTAATAATACCAGAAGGCTATGTGTTTAAGCCTATTTCGTCTATTTTATTAGCACTAAAATCTGCAATTATTAAAAAGAAAGAAGCCTTAACAACTTTAAAAACCGTGAAAGACGATTTTAATTCGGTAGTAAATTTGTTATTAGTAAAAACTCCTTTTTATAATGAAGGCGATTTTGATGTTACTATCGAGTTAAAAAATATAGTAACTAGTATCACAAAATCTGAAAACCCAACAACTTACCAAGGTGTTTTAGAACATTATAAAACAACAAACCCTGATATGCTGTGTGTTGTAAGACGTAGGCGTGGTTTTTTTGGAAAACTCTGGGAGAAGAATGTGGTCTTAAAAAAAGATTTTCATATTTCTCAGTTTCCTGTTTTAGTTCTTAGTGGTTTAAAATAAAATTTGGGGCATTAGCTCATTTGGCTAGAGCGCTACGCTGGCAGCGTAGAGGCGATCGGTTCGAATCCGATATGCTCCACTTTTAATTATTTTAAAAAAGAAATACTTTTGTTTACCACTAATTGTAGTGCTTCTGGCAAACCAATTCCTTCCCAAGGATGTTTAGAGTTAAAAACATGATTGGCATTTTCAACTGAAAATAACTCTGAGTTTTTATTCCAAAGATGAAGCGATTCTGCTTCATTATATTTAACTGATGCATCATCTTTAGCATGAATAATTAAATAAGGAATGTTTAGTTTTTTTACTGAAGCTTTAATATCTAAACGCGCCTCATTTGCTTTAAAATTTTCGTAGAACTGGTAATTAAGTGGCATGTTTTGCTTTGTTCTTCCATTTAAAACATACTTAACACCTGCTTTCTTCCATTGGTCTAGATCTCCAATTGTTGCTGTTCGTTTTGCAAAATCGCAAACACTAGCCCAAGTTATTAGTTTTGTTATTCTAGAATCTTCTGAAGCTTTTAAAATTGAAATACCTCCTCCTCGAGAATGCCCAATAACAGTTACATTTTTTGTATCTATCTCTTCTTTATAACTATTTTTTTTGGATAAGAAAAAATTTAAAACCGACTCTAAATCGTCTAATTCTCTAGTATAGTTGTTTTCAGCAAAGGCATCTAAATCTGGAAAATCTATAGGGTTTTCTATTGTGCCTCCATTATGTGAAAAGTTGAATTTTACAAAAAACAGATTTGCCTGTTTAAAAGCTTCTGCAACCAAATTCCAACTTCCCCAATCTTTAAAACCTTTGTAGCCATGACAAAAGATAACTAAAGGCTTTGGTTTTTTAGTTTTATTAAAAAACACGTCCATAACAATAGCTTTTGATGATTTTTGATGTAAAATCTGGTTTTTTAGAATCATTTTAGCTCTTTTTCAATAAAATTAATTTTTGGGTTACAAATCTCAATAATCAGTTTTTTTAACTCTTGAAAGTAATTATTTAAAGTAACTTCTGTAATTAATGTATCTTTATTTCCTCCTCTAGGTTGTTCTCGTTTGGTAAATTTTAAAAATCCTGATTGTAAATTTTTAAAGGATATAATACCTGCTTCAATTGGAAAATTAAAAGGTTTTTGTTGGTTCAACATATAAGCATAAGCTAATATTTGAAAGCTTTTGCTATATTTTTTATAATCGCTAGTAACGTCTTCCCAATCTATTAGTGAAACTTCATTATCCATTACCTTCCCTGTTTTGTAATCAATAATTCTAGTGACACCATTATACTCGTCTACACGATCTACTGTTCCTTTTAGTTTAACTGTAAAATCTAATTCTGGTATATTTAATGGTATTTCTGCTTTTTGTTCTAGTGCTATTATTTTAATAGTATTGCCTTGTTTTAAATCTTCTATCTCTAACTTTAAGAAATTTTCTACAAAGCGTTTAGCAATTTCAAAAACAATAAGGTTTTTACCTTTAGTCATATCACCATCTGCATAAACTTTTAGAAAAAATTCTGAAACCTTAGAGTCTACTAAAGGCTTCATTTTCTTAACGTCTTCTATTACTAAAACCTTTCCTAAAAAAGGTAAATAGAGCGCTTCTAAAGTGTCGTGAACTACCGTTCCCATTGTGTTAGCAGCAACCGTTTCTTCTACATCCTCAAGGTCTTTTATACCCAATAATTTTTGGTAATAAAAATCTAGCGGATTTCTTATATAACTAGTTAAAGACGATGGCGAAAAACCTTTTTCTGCAATATCTTTTAATTGATTTATTACAGCTTCGGTTTTAATGATTTCTTTAAAACCAGCTTCAAAATTTGGAACTTGAGGTGTTACAATTTTGTGATTTATAGTATGAATATCTTCTAACTCAAGCTGATTAATAAAACGACTTTTTTCTCCACCAGTTAATACATCTGCTTCTGTATTATATAAAATATAGACGTTTTTTGCACGCTGTAGCAACCTGTAAAAATGATAGGTATACACAGCATCTTTTTCTTTATAAGTTGGTAAGTTATTTTCTAGTTTAACATCGAAAGGAATAAATGAATTGTTGCTTTTTCCTGAAGGTAGAATGCCTTCATTTACACTAGATATTATTACGGTTTCAAAATCGAGAACACGAGATTCTAGCATACCCATAATTTGTAAACCTTGAAGTGGTTCTCCTTGAAAATCTAAAGTTTCGGTTGATAATAGCTCTTTATAGATGCTAAAAAGCGCAGAAATATCGTTAATATGGCTATAACTTTGGTTTAAACTAAAGAGTTCATTAAATAATGTATTAAAACGATATAAATATTCTAGGGATAGTATATTGCCTTTTTTATCTAAAAACAAATGCTCTTTTATAAAGTCTATTATTTTAAAACAAGTCTCAATGGCAATTTTTGCATTATTTTGCCAATTACTAAATACAAATTCTAAAATTGAGTTATTAATTTTAGAATATGTTTTTAAATCTGAAAGTGATAAATAAACTAAATTGTTCTTTTTAATAGTTTCAATAAGTTCTATAGCATAATTTCTGTTGTCTAATACAAATAATGGACTTATGTATTGATGAGATAGTAAACCAATAATATCTTTATAATAATACGTATTAGATGTTTTTTTGTGTAGAGAAAAAAGCTGTTCGAAAAGTGATGCCAATGGGATGGAATTTAAAGGAAATCCCATGGTTATGTTTAGATTATCAATTTTTGAAGGGATTGAATTTAATACTGGTATTAGTAAATTTTCGTCACCAAGTATTACAGCTGTGTTTTTTAAATCTGGTTTTAACTTAACAATTTCTTTTAATATAGAACCAATAGTTTTGGCTTGACCAATATTTTTGGGTACTCCATAAATTTGAATATTCTTTGATGTTGAATAATTGTTAGTTATCCAATTAAAAGGGTTAGAATTGAAATACTTCCAATTTGCTTTATGCTGCCTTGTAAACAATCCAGCGTCATGAATTGGATTGTTTATAAAGACTTCGTCTATGTCCCAGAACACATAAGCTAAATCGTTTTTTAGTAACTCTTGAATTATCGTTCCCTCTGCTGTGTTTAAAGCATTAAAGCCTAAAAAAATATGCTTTTGAGTATTGCTTACACAATACTGTTTAATTTTATCTACTGCCTCTCTGTAAATTAAACCTTGATAACCTATTTTTTTTCTTATCAAAGCCTCTGAATAGTGCTTATAATAATGCTTTAATTTATCCCAAAATTTAAGATAGTTTTTTACAACATCAGTTTTATTGTCTTCTAAAGACCAATGATCTAATGTTTTTATAGCACTTAAGTAATCGAAAATATGGCCTTGAGGTATAAGGTAACGATCAATTTCATTAAAATCTTGGAGTAAAATTTGAGCCCATTTAGAAAAGGTTTCGAATGGTTCTTGATCATTTTTAGGTGTAAGTTCTATGTAAGTATTATAGAACTCAAATAGCAATACTGTATTAGTGCTTGATTTTAACTGAGCTAAATTCTCTACAAATTCTTCAATGCTTATAATTTTTGGGGAAAAAATTGTTTTATTAACAACAACAGATAGTTCTTGTCTTAAAAAGACACCTGCTCTTTTACTAGGTAAAATAAATGAAAGGTCAGATAAATCTTCACCTTTATCTATTAGGTTTTGTAATACATCTGAAATAAAAGAATTCATTGTATAAAAATAAAAAACGCTTCGGTAAACCGAAGCGTTTTTATAAACTTATTTAATGGTATTAAAACTTATTTTTTAAGTTTTATTTCAGTACGTCTGTTGTTAGCTCTACCACTTCTTGTATTGTTAGGGAATAATGGGTAATCTTCACCAAAACCGTATGCTGTTAATCTATCGGTAGAAATACCGTTTTCTATTAAGTAATCTCTTACAGCATTAGCTCTTTGTTCAGATAATTTTTGGTTCGTACTTTTAGAACCTACACTATCTGTATGACCTTCTATTGTAAAATTAGAATCTGGATATTCCTTTAATATAGCAGTAATGTTAGTTAAAACTACTGCAGTTTCTTTCTTGAAAGATGACTTTCCAGAATCGAATAAGATTGTTTTAGCATAGTTATTCAATTTGTTGATAACCTCTTGAGTTGGTTGAGGAGTAACTTCAGGACAACCGTCGTTAGCTACTGTACCTGCTTCATTTGGACATTTGTCAACATTATCAGTTACACCATCACCATCTGTATCAGGCCATGGGCAACCCATATTTGCAGCTGGACCAGCTTCACTAGGACACTTATCTTTAGCATCAGTTACGCCATCAGCATCAGCATCTGGACAACCATTTAAAGCCTTAAGACCTTTAACAGTAGGACAATCATCGCTACCATCTACAACACCATCACCATCTGTATCAGGACAACCGTTAAACTCAGCTAAACCAGCTTCGTTAGGACAAGAGTCTTTTGAATCTTCAATACCATCACCATCTGTGTCAGGACAACCGTTGAAAGCCTCTAAACCAGGAACTTCTGGACAAGCATCATTTTTGTCAAAGATACCATCTCCATCAGTATCAGTTCCTCCAAATCTTACAGTAAAACCTGCAGTGTGTTGGAAATGACTATCTAAATAGTCTTCAAATGCATGCTTATATCTTGCTTCTACTGAAAAACCTACGTTATCTGTAAACCAATATGTTAAACCTAAAGAACCGTTTAAAGTTCCAGCACCATTATTATTATTACCACTAGCAAGATTTGTGTTATATGGACCTTCTTCTACCCAAGTATAACCACCACCAATACCAACTGTTGGATCTAATTTTTTACTTTTAACCAATTCAGCAAAATGATATCTCACATTAGCATCAAGAGAATAGTAATCTAAATCTGCAACACGAACACTAGAAACAGTATTACCAAATTGACCGTACTTTTCTATTTTGTTAATAGAACCTGAAGCTTGTAATGAAAAGTTGTTTCCCATATACTTAGATACAGAAATATTTGATAAAGAAGGTAAAATATTCCAATGATCTTTTACATTCATAAACTCATCAAAAAACTCTCCTTGTGGTGCGCTATCTCCTACTGGATAGAAATCTACCGCGTTTATCCCAAAGCCTATAGCCCAAGGATTGTCTTCGTTTTGTGCATTCACATTACTAAAACTTACTACAAGTACTAGAGTGAATAATAATCTGCTAAGATTTTTCATATTCAAAAAATTTAATTTTAAGTGTTAATTAAAGGCAAAAATAAGTTGTTAAACATTATTAACAAAGACAAATATATAAAAATAATAATTATTGTGAAAAAATGTTAAACCTTATATTTTTTATTTAATAATTTCTAGTTTTTTCCCAACCTTAATAAAAGCTTGAATAGCCTTGTCTAATTGGCTTTTATCGTGTGCTGCAGAAAGTTGAACTCTTATTCTAGCTTTACCTTTTGGGACAACAGGAAAAAAGAAGCCAATGACGTAAATTCCTTCTTTTAACAACATATTTGCCATGGTTTGCGATAATTGAGCATCATAAAGCATGACAGGAACGATTGCAGAGTCTCCGTCAATAATATCAAAACCAGCAGATTTCATTCCTTTTTTAAAGTAATTTGTATTGCTTTCTAACTTGTCTCTTAATGAAGTGTCATTTTTAAGCATATCGAAAACTTTAATGGATGCTCCTACAATTGCTGGAGCTAGAGAATTTGAAAACAAATAAGGTCTAGAACGTTGACGTAAAATATCTATAACTTCTTTTTTTGCTGTTGTATAACCACCCATTGCACCTCCTAAAGCTTTACCTAAGGTTCCTGTAATTATATCTATTCTTCCTAAAACACCTTTATCTTCAAGCGTGCCAATTCCTGATTTTCCAATAAAACCTGTGGCATGGCATTCATCAATCATTACTAAAGCATCGTACTTATCTGCTAAATCACATATTTTATCTAAAGGAGCAACCAGACCATCCATAGAAAATACACCATCTGTAACAATAATTTTATGTCTTGCTCCATTTATGTTAGCATCAATTAGTTGTTTTTCTAAATCTGCCATATCGTTATTTTGGTAGCGGTAACGAGCAGCTTTACATAAACGAACACCATCTATAATCGATGCATGGTTTAAAGAATCTGAAATTATTGCATCTTCTTTTCCTAATAATGGTTCAAAAACACCACCATTAGCATCAAAAGCAGCTGCATATAATATTGTGTCTTCAGTACCATAGAAATCGGCTATTTTTTGCTCTAGTTCCTTGTGTATGTCTTGAGTGCCACAAATAAAACGAACAGAGCTCATACCAAAACCATGAGTATCCATTGCATCTTTTGCTGCTTGAATGACTTCTGGATGAGAGGATAAACCTAAATAATTGTTTGCACAAAAATTTAAAACGGTCTCACCTGTATTTAAAGTAATTTCTGCGCCTTGCGGAGAAGTTATTATGCGCTCTTCCTTATAAAGACCATTATCTTTAATATCTTGTATTTCTTGTTTTAAATATTCTTGAATATTTCCGTACATGTTTTTTCTATTAGTTGTTTAATGCAAATTTATAAAACTATTAATTATAAGTTTTAATTGTAACGTCCTTATTAATGAATAAAAGTATTTTTTGAGAAACCTTAAAACCCATCTCTTCTAAAATATCTTGATAATCTTGTAATTGATGTTGATATTTTGGGTTATGCAATCCTGTTTTATAGTCTACAATTACCACCTCGTTTTTATTGTTTATAACTAATCTGTCTGGTCTATAAATTTTTCCAGTTTTAGAAATAATATCGCGTTCGTTATATATGTTGCTGTTTTCAGTATACAAGTGGTTTAATTCTGGGTGGTTTATAATTTGTAAAATTGATGCTTTTAAGACCTTTGCTTGCTTTTTATTTATTATTCCAGAACTTTCAAAATCTTTAATGGCAAAATCTACATCACGCTCCACTTTTATATGCTCCATAATATCATGTATTAGATTTCCTTTTTCTAGAGCGTCTTCTTGTTTAGTGTCCCAAAGGTATCCTGAATTTGCAATTATCTTTATATTGTGGTCTTGTTTTGCTGTAGAAATAAATTCTTGTTGTTCTATTGTTTCTATGTTTTGCTTTACTTTTTTTGTGTCTAGCTTTTCTGGAATACCAAAGCTATAAACAGTTTTGTTATCATTCCACTCTCCAATATTCATTAAATAATCTATTAATAATGCAGAATATGATTTTAAATTCACTTCGCCTTTATTATTAACGTCTTTCTTACCTATGATATAAAGTTGCTCTATAGGTCTTGTTAATGTTACATATAAAAGATTTAAACTATCGAGTTCTAATTCGGCTTGATGTTTTGCATAAATAGTATGGCCTTGTGCTCCGTAGTTTTCGAAAGCACTCCCATAATTTAATAAAGCATAATTGAAGCCATTATAGTTTTCTGGATTTACAGGAAACCATTCTTTGGGTTCAATGTCTTCATATATCTTAATATCTGCATACGGAAAAATAACAACTGGAAACTCTAAACCTTTAGATTTATGAATAGTCATTATTTGAATAGCGTCTTGCTCTTGAGGAGAAACAATACTTAGTTTATCTTTCTTAGTGTTGAAATACTCCAGAAACGCATTTAAATCTGAAATATTTTTTTGTGAATATTCTAAAACAATATCTAAATAAAACTGAACATATGCGTTTGAATGCTCAACTAAACCGAAGCACCTCACAACAGTTTCTACTAAATCAAACAAACCTTGTTGTACTAATTGATTTGGATTAATATAAATTTCGAAGGCTTCAAAGCTTTTAAAGAAAGCTTCAAGATTTAAAAAAACATGCTTTTTATAGAAAGTGTGTTTGTCTTTAATATTGTATTTATCGGCTAAAAAGCTAAGAATGTTAACCTTACATTCTGTATCGTTTGGGTTTGACAAAACGTTAAGCACATGGTTTATTAATTTTACTTCTGGTGCATTATTAATAAGCATGGTTTCACTAGACGTGATTTTTAGGTTTTTACTACTTAAAAACTCTGCTATAGCAATACCATGTTTTTTCTTTCGAACTAGAATACAAATATCTTTTAAAGCGTAACCATTTTTTTGACACGATAAAATAGTCTCTAGTACATGCTGTGTATACACGCTATCTTTATCATCATCGTCTTCAAGATCTATAAAATTAAGGTTTACATAACCTTCGTTTTTTACAAATGGTTTTTGATGTGATTGTTCGTATAATTTTGCGTAATCTTCATTACTAAAAACCTGTTTAGAAAGATGTTTAAAAAAGGCATTATTAAAATTAACGATAGTTTCTGAACTTCTGTAGTTAGACTCTAAGTTTTTAACATCTTGTTCAACTTGAAATGGTTTCGACGTTTTATTAAACAGTTCCATAAACTGTTCTGCTTTTCCGCCACGCCATCTATAAATAGCTTGTTTAGCATCGCCAACAATCATGGCTGTACCTTTTTCGGCTTTTATGTTTTGCCCAGACAATGAATTATCTACCAACGGAATTAAATTCTCCCACTGTAATTGTGAAGTGTCTTGAAATTCGTCTATAAAATAATGCTTAAACTTTTCTCCCATTCGCTCATAAATAAAAGGCGTTGGTTGATCTTTTATTTCGTTAGCGATAATAGCGTTAAATTCGCTAATTAGCATTTTATTCTCTTCGGTTTTAATAGCAATTAACTCTTTATTTATGGCTGTTAAAACAGATAAAGGTGTGAGGTTTTTGTAAATAGCAATTGGTAAAAGATAGCGTTCTGGCAAACTAGTAGATGTATTAAACAACTCTTTTAATTCTTCAATAATGTTATCTATATTTTTTTTAGTTTCAAGTGTCGCTTTTCCTCCATAATACTTTTCGCTTTCGAGGTTTTGTATTAATCGTCCTTTAAAATTTAAATCCTTAATTCTAAGGGCTTTCATTTTTAAAAAATGATTTGGTAAATCTGAATAACTAAAATGATTATAAGGTATGTTGTTTAATTCAATAAGATTTATAGCTTTTTCTGCTAAGATTAAACATTCGTTTTCAACATTTTTTATAGTTTCTTTTAAACTTGTTTTTAATGTTGTAAAATCATAAAGTGTTTTATCGTTTAACGTTTTTACAAAATCTAAGTCACTTTCTTTAGTTAATAATTTAGCAATTTTATTAAAATCTAAACTAACGTCCCAACTTTTATCGTCATCTGCTTTTTCAATAGCAAAGTCCACCAGTACTTTTGTGAGTTCTTTATTGGTTCCAGCTTTAGCTATTAAACGATCTACTGCTTCATTTAATAAAGATTCTGTATCTAATTCTACTTCAAAATTGAGTGGTAATTTTAAATCATGAGCAAATGTTCTTATTAATCTGTGGTTAAAACCATCAATTGTTGAAATATCAAAAGCTGCATAATTATGCATGATGGTGTTTAATATGTCGTTAGCTTTTTTTTTAAGCACACTAGGTTTTATCTCTAACTCTTTAATTATTTCTACAAACATAGGATGCGAATGCTCTAAGTTTTTTGTTTGAGAAAAATCCTTAAGCATCTCTAATATACGTGCTTTCATTTCTGCAACAGCTTTGTTAGTAAACGTAATGGCAAGAATGTTTTTAAATTGATAATTACCTGATGCCGAAAATAAAATTTTTAAGTATTCTTTAACTAAAGTGAAGGTTTTGCCGCTTCCAGCTGATGCATTATAAACTTGAAATGAAGAATTTGACAACATTAATATAATTTTGAGTACAAGATAAAACAATTACAATGAAGCAGATTTAATTTTAGGTTTTTTAGGAAAAAAACCAAAGCATTTTATATCAGCTTGTTAAAGTATTATTAAAACAAAAGACTTAACAGTACATAAATTTTTAATTGATTTGTTAAAGTGTTAAATTTACGAACAAAGAAATATTAACCTAAAACATAAAAAAATTATGGCTTTCGAATTACCGAAACTAAAATACGCATACGACGCTTTAGAACCAAATATAGATGCGCGTACAATGGAAATACACCATTCTAAACATCATAATGGCTATACCTCTAAATTAAATGCTGCCATAGAAGGTACAGATTTAGAAGGAAAATCAATAGAAAACATATTAATGAATCTTGATATGGATAACAAAGCTGTTAGAAATAATGGAGGTGGTTTTTACAACCACTCTTTATTTTGGGACGTCATGAACCCAGAAGGTAAAGGCCGTTTATCTGGAGAACTAAAAGATGCTATTGAAGTGGCTTACGGTTCTGTAGATGCTTTTAAAGATGCTTTTAGTAATGCAGCTGCTACACAATTTGGTTCTGGTTGGGCTTGGTTATGTGTACACAAAGGAGGAAAAGTTGAAGTGTGCTCTACACCTAATCAAGATAATCCATTAATGCCAGGAGTAACTTGTGGTGGAACACCAATTTTAGGTTTAGATGTTTGGGAACATGCCTACTATTTAAACTACCAAAACAGAAGACCAGATTATATTAATGCATTCTTTAATGTAATTAACTGGAATGAAGTTGAAAGAAGATATGCTTTGGCAAAATAAGCTAAACACTTATTGTTTTTATATAAAAAGAGCTAGTTTTACTAGTTCTTTTTTTGTTTCAATAATTAAATTAATTTCTGAAGAATTTAAGCAAATAAAAAAGGTGAACTCTCGTTCACCTTTTTTGCCCCAAATCTACCATGAACTTACCCTACTTATGTTATGGTAAGCTCTAAGATACTAAAGACTTTTTATTAAACTTGTTTTTTTAGACAAATGGTAAATATATCTGATGAATTACATTTTACATACAATAGAATATATTGAAATTCAATAAGATAAAGCCAAAATAATATCTAAGAAACCCTTAATACGCTCGCTCTTTATTACCTTCGAAAAAATTAATAAAAGCTCTATTTACTACTCTATTACCTCCTACTGTTGGATAGTTTCCTGTAAAATACCAATCTCCTAAATGGTTAGGACAAGCTTTATGTAAATTCTCTACTGGTTGAAAAATAATTTCTACTTCTGCATTTACAGACTCGTCGCTTAATAATTCTGAAATTTTAGCAGAAATAGCTTCGGTTGTAAATTGATTGTAAATTTCATTTACAAAGTTTTTTACCTCTTTATCTTTCAAATTTTCTTGTGCCTTACATTTATGGTAAACTTCTTCTACTAAATCGTATTTATTATTTTCTTTTAAAAGCTCTAAAGCGGCATTGAATGCAATTAAAGTTTCTAAGTTTGCCATATCAATACCATAGCAATCTGGAAAACGTATTTGCGGAGCAGAAGACACAATTACTATTTTTTTTGGATGAAGCCTATCCATCATTTTTATAATACTCTTCTTTAAAGTTGTACCACGAACAATACTGTCGTCTATTATAACTAGGTTATCTGTTGGTTTTATAACGCCATATGTTACATCGTAAACGTGTGCAACCAAATCGTCTCTACTAGAATCTTCCGTAATAAAAGTTCTAAGTTTAACATCTTTAATGGCTATTTTCTCTATACGAGGTCTTTCTTTTAAAATATTTATAACCTGTTGTTTAGATAGCTTTCCACCTCCAGACAAAATAGCTTTTGTTTTTCGTTCGTTTAAGTGCTCCTCAACAGTTTCAATCATGCCGTAAAAAGAAGTTTCGGCTGTATTTGGAATGTATGAAAATACAGAATTAGCAGTATCATTTTCAATAGCTTTTAATACTTTTGGCATTAATAGTCGACCAAGCATTTTACGTTCTTGATAGATTTCTGCGTCACTACCACGAGAAAAATAAATACGCTCAAAAGAACAAGCTTTGCGTTCTAATGGTTCTAGAATTTTTTTAATAGAAACGTCTCCAGATTTTTTTGTAATTATAGCGTGTCCTGGCTCTAATTCTTTTACATCATTAAAGGCAACATTAAAAACAGTTTGTATAACTGGACGCTCTGAGGCTACAACAACAATTTCATCATCTTGATAATAATAAGCTGGTCTTATTCCTGCTGGGTCTCTTAACACAAAAGAATCGCCATGACCTATTAAACCTGCCATTGCATAACCTCCATCCCAATTTTTTGCAGCTCTTTTAAGAATTTTCGCAATATTTAAACGTTCTGCAATTAAAGGAGAACATTCGCTTTTTTTATAGCCTTCTTTTTTTAATTTCTTATATATTTTACTTACTGCATCATCAAGAAAATGGCCTATTTTCTCCATAATCGTAATAGTATCTGTATATTCTTTTGGGTGCTGACCAAGTTCTACCAAGCTACTAAATAACTCTTTAACATTAGTCATATTAAAATTTCCTGCTAGAATTAAGTTTCTATGTTGCCAGTTGTTCTGGCGTAAAAATGGATGTACACTTTCTACACTGTTTTTTCCAAAGGTTCCATAACGCACATGTCCTAAAAGTACCTCTCCTATATAAGGAATATTGCTTTTTTGAAGGGCAACACTATCATTATACTCTGGATTAGCAACTAATTCGTTATTAATGCGTTCGTTTATTTGCGCAAAGATATCTTGAATAGGTTGTTGTGCTATAGAGCGTACACGACTTATATAACGTTCGCCTGGTTTGGTATCTAATTTAATACTTGCAAATCCTGCACCATCTTGTCCACGATTGTGCTGTTTTTCCATCATTAAATACATTTTGTTCACGCCGTAGAAAGCGCTTCCGTATTTTTCTTTGTAGAATTCTAATGGTTTTAAAAGCCTAATGTGTGCAATTCCGCACTCGTGTTTTAGAGCATCACTCATTGTTGTTGTGTTGTGAGTTGTTTATTAATAACAAAAATATATAATCTTAAAGATTCTAAAATTATTTCAGAATAAAAAAACGCGCTCAAATATTGAGCGCGTTTTTTTATTAATCTATATCGTTTAAAACAATTTCAAATTGCGTTAAATCTTTAAACTGCTGCAAGCGTTCAAAAATTTCTTTATCTGTTAAGGTTAGCATGCGCTCGGTTCCAAACTTTTCTACACAAAACGATGCTAATGCAGAACCATAAATTACTGCATTTTTCATGTTCTCGAAAGAGATATTTCCTGTCTTTGCAATATAGCCAGCAAAACCACCTGCAAATGTGTCTCCTGCTCCTGTAGGGTCGAAAACTTCGGCTAAGGGTAACGCTGGAGCATAAAACATATTACCTTCACTAAACAATAAAGCACCATGCTCTCCTTTTTTAATGACTACATATTTTGGTCCCATTGTATGAATTTTTTTAGCGGCATTGACTAGAGAATATTCTCCAGATAATTGTCTTGCTTCTTCATCGTTAATGGTAATAACATCTACATTTTTTAATACTGCTTTTAAATCGTCCATAGCAATATCCATCCAGAAATTCATTGTATCTAATATAGCCAATTTAGGTTTTTTAGACATTTGATCCAGAACACTTTGTTGTGTTAAAGGATGTAAGTTTCCTAACATTACAATATCTGCATCTTTGTAATTTTCTGGAACAACTGGAGTAAATTTCTCCAGTACATTAAGCTCTGTAGCTAAAGTATCTCGAGAGTTCATATCGTTGTGGTATTTACCACTCCAAAAAAAGGTTTTACCATCTTTTACAATTTCTATACCTTCTATACTTATTTGTCTCTCTGTTAAAAGGTCTAAATATTCCTGCGGAAAATCGCCTCCAACAACAGACACTGCTGCTGCATCAATATTATCAAAATTAGCTGCCGAAAAACCTATGTAAGTAGCTGCGCCACCAAGAATTTTATCGGTTTTACCAAATGGTGTTTCAATAGCATCAAAAGCTACTGTGCCTACTATTACTAATTTACTCATGTAACTGTTCTTGAATTAAAGTGCAAATATAGGTTTTTTAGTCTCTTTTTTTACAATTTCCTTTCGGAATAAAAACGAATTACATTTTGGTTAATTTTATGGATATTAGCAACTCACTTATAAAAAAGAACGGTTCACTATTCTTTATTTTTTTTGAAGCTTTAATTCGTGGAGATTTGCTTTGAAACAATAAAACTTGATATGGAAAAATTAAAAAAGGCTTTTTGTTTATGGATTGATTGTGACTGTGGTAATTAATGGTTTTGGGTTTTTTGTAAATGTAAATCTCAATGGTTATGATGAAGCGATAAAGGATATATTATATATAGGACCAATAAGTTTTTCAATCTTTTTTGTGCCTTGTTTTTTTTCTTCTCTATACTATAAAAATTGGAAAACATCACTTAAACCAATAATTAAGCCAGCGCTTATTTCTTTTGCAATCATTTATGTTTTTGTGTTTTGCTATATGAATATTCAAAAAGGCTTTAAGCTGTCTTATTTATATAGAACATCTTTGCCAAATGCAGTATTTACAATGATAATAAGCATTTTTAGTTCGCTTATATTATTTCTCACAAAAAACTCATGGAAAGGAAAATCGAAACATTTAAAATTAAAATTATTGAACGTTTTTATATTTTGGATAATAATTACTTTACTATATTTATTACTTCATATTCTCTTTGGACATGGCATCTCTAAAGCAAATTATCGAATTTTAATTTTACCAGGATTTGGTTTGTTAGTTGCATTATTAAGTTACACAACTATTAATTTAAACTTGAAAATTAACAAACCTAATTTTTTATTTTCAAGTTTATATCTATTTAATTGTTTTGCTGTTCTAATAATTTTTATGTTATCTGTTGTAGAAATTGATAAATATTCTTCAGAAAGACTTGTTAATTTATTTTTTCAAGGTGTTATTATTTTTTCTCCTTACTTTTTAATAATTACTTTGGCTATTCATGTTTATTATATTCAGTTAAAAAACAAGCAAGAAAAACTAAACCTAAAGCAAATAGGATTAGAAGCTTCTTTAAAATACCAACAATTAAAATCGCAAATAAGTCCGCATTTTCTGTTTAATAATATTAGTGTTTTAACTGGTTTAATTGAAGAAAATCAAGAAAAAGCAGTTAAGTTTTCAGAAGACCTATCAAAAGTTTACCGTTATTTTTTAGACCAAGAAAAACAAAATTTGGTAACTTTAAAAGACGAAATGTCTTTTGCTAATAAATATATAGATTTATTAAAAGTGCGTTTCGAAAGTGCTTTAATTTTTAATAACAACGTTAATGAAACCGAAACGCTTTACATTTTACCAATGGCATTACAGCAAGTTTTTGAAAACGTTATAAAGCACAACGAATTAAGCATAGAGAATCCAATAATTATAACTTTTAAAAATGAAGATGATTACTTAATAGTTTCAAATACATTACATCCAAAATTATCTGTTGAGACTTCTAATCCAACAGGAATAGAAAACATTAAAAATAGATACGAGTATTTTACAGATGAAAAAGTGGTAATAATTAAAGACGATAATTTATTCACAATTAAATTGCCATTATTAAAACCAGAAGTGTAATGAAAGTTGTAATTATAGAAGACGAATTAGCCTCAAGCAGAAGATTGCAGCGCATGCTAACAACATTTAATTATGAGATTGTGGCTAGTTTGGTTTCAGTAAAATCTGCTGTAAAATGGTTTCAAAATAACGCGCATCCAGATGTGTTATTTCTAGATATTCATTTAGCAGACGGTTTGTGTTTTGAAATTTTTAAACACGTAAAAATCACTAGTCCAATTGTGTTTACAACTGCGTTTAGCGAATATAGTATTAAAGCTTTCGACTATAATAGCGTGTCTTATTTACTAAAACCAATTAATAAAGAGCGACTAGAAAAAGCAATAAAAAAAGCAAATACATTCTATAAAAATGAAAAGGAATTAATTGAATTAAAAGAAGTTATAGAAAACGAAAATCTTCGGGTTTACAAAACTGAATTTGCTGTAAGAATAGGAAAACGAATTAAAATAATAAAAACTGAAAGTATTGACTGCTTTTATAGCGAGGATAATGCTTCTTATTTAAAAAGCAGCAATTCTAATTATATTATTAACGAAGCGCTTTCGGGTTTAGAAACAAAATTAAATCCTAAACAGTTTTTTAAAGTGAATAGAAAGTTTATTGTTAATCGAGAAGCTATAGAAACTGTAGTTTTTTTACCAATAGTAGATTTAAAATTGAATTAAAAAACAGAAATCAAGCTGAAATAATTGTAAGTCGAGAGCGCTCTAAAACTTTTAAGAGTTGGTTAAACTGTTAACTATTTTCTCCCAAAATCTGCAGGTATTTCTCCCCAAGCCTTAGTTTCCCATTTTACAATAGTAGTTTCATAATCATTTTCTTTTAGCCAAACCACAGCTCTATCGACCAAATCGTAAACAGGTTTATTTTTAATGTTTCGTTCTAATTTACTGTTACATGTTTTTTTTCGAACCCAACTCATCGCAGTTCTAGAATCTGTGTAAATAATACGATCGCTATCGTGTTTTTTTAAAAAACTTAAACCATGAACAAGTGCTAAAAACTCTCCAATATTATTTGTGCCTTCAGCAAAAGGTCCTTGAAAAAAAAGTTGTTTTTTAGTTTTAGTATCTACACCACGATATTCCATAATACCAGGATTTCCACTTGAAGCAGCATCTACAGCTATAGAATTATAATTTGGTTGTCCTATTTTTTTTAGTTGTGCTGCAGATAATTCACTTTTAAAAGCTTTATTTTTTCCTGTATAGTCAAAATAATTGCCTTTTAAGGCTTCTTTAGCAGCTTCAAAAGTGGCAAACGATTTGTATTGCGCGCCTTCGTAATCCTTTATTTGCGCTTTACAATCATCCCAAGATTCAAAAACACCTCTATGATGTCCTTTCCAAACGGTGTAATATTTTTTTTTCTTTTTACTCATTTATTCTTTCAAAAGCCTATCAACCACTTTAGGAAAATGTTCCATCTCTAATTCATGAATTTTGGCTGCTACAGTTTCAGCAGAATCTGACGTTTTCACCTCGCATTTTGCTTGAAAAATGATAGCGCCTTCGTCATAATGTTCATTTACATAGTGAATAGTGATGCCAGTTTCAGTTTCTTTTTGGTTAACAACAGCATTATGAACATGTATACCATACATGCCTTTTCCTCCAAATTTTGGGAGTAAAGCAGGATGCACATTTATCACTTTATTTGGGAAATGTTTCAAAATGTGCTCTGGAAATTTCCAAAGAAAACCTGCTAAAACAATTAAATCTGGTCGAGCAGATTTTAAGATGTTTAGCACATCTTCGGTCTCTGTAAATGCTGTTTTGTTAAATGACAACGCACTTACTTTCAGTTTTTTACAACGATCTAAGACTTTGGCATGCGGATTGTTAGTTAGTACTTGAATAACAGACGCATTGTCGCTATTTTGAAAAAACCTTATTAAATTTTCAGCATTACTTCCGCTTCCGGACGCAAAAATTACTACACGTTTCATTTTCTAGTATTCAATGTTAAATCTTCAAACAAAAAAAAGAATAATTATTAACAATTACGGGCTAAAACAGAAATTCCTCGAAATTAATTATTAACTTTCGAAGTCTTTTTTAATAGAAAGATGAGTTTTAAAATAAAGTTTTTTATTTTTGCCTCTTAATTAAAACTAAAAAAATTAAAATTATGTCAGACATTGCATCAAGAGTAAAAGCGATAATCGTAGACAAATTAGGTGTTGATGAAAACGAAGTTGTAACTGAAGCAAGCTTCACAAACGACCTAGGAGCAGATTCATTAGACACTGTTGAATTAATTATGGAATTTGAAAAAGAATTCGATATCCAAATTCCAGACGACCAAGCAGAAAACATTGCAACAGTTGGTCAAGCTGTATCATATATTGAAGCTGCAAAATAAGCACTAATATTATGGAACTTAAGCGAGTTGTAGTTACAGGTCTTGGCGCACTTACACCTATTGGCAATACCAAAGATGAATATTGGAATGCCTTAATTAGTGGGAAAAGTGGTGCTGCACCTATTACGTATTTTGATACTGAAAAGTTTAAAACAAAATTCGCTTGTGAGTTGAAAAACTTTGTCGCAACCGATTTTCTAGATAGAAAAGAGGCGCGAAAAATGGACAGGTTTACACAGTACGCAATGGTCGCATCTGATGAGGCTATTGCGGACTCAAACCTAAATTTAGATACCATCAACAAACTAAGAGTTGGTGTTATTTGGGGAGCAGGAATAGGAGGCTTGGAGACCTTTCAAATCGAAATGCTAAACTTTGCAGAAGGAGATGGAACACCAAGATTTAATCCGTTTTTTATCCCAAAAATGATTGCAGATATTGCACCTGGAAACATATCCATTAAAAATGGGTTTATGGGACCTAACTACACAACCGTATCTGCTTGCGCATCATCTGCAAATGCGATGATAGATGCTTTAAATTATATTCGTTTAGGACAATGCGACGTTATTGTTACTGGAGGAAGTGAAGCTGCTGTAACTATAGCAGGGATGGGTGGATTTAATGCTATGCACGCTTTGTCTACAAGAAATGAAAGTCCAGAGACAGCCTCGAGACCTTTTGATGGCACTAGAGATGGTTTTGTTTTAGGAGAAGGTGCTGGAGCTATTATTCTTGAAGAATATGAGCACGCAAAAGCGAGAGGTGCAAAAATTTATGCAGAAGTTGTAGGTGGAGGTATGTCTAGCGACGCTTACCACATGACAGCTCCACATCCAGATGGCATAGGTGTTATTGCAGTTATGAGAAACTGTTTAGAAAACGCTGGTTTAAAACCTGAAGATGTAGACCATATTAATACACACGGAACATCTACACCACTTGGTGATGTTGCCGAGCTTAAAGCAATTACTGAAGTTTTTGGTGAACATGCTAAAAACATCAACATTAATTCTACAAAGTCTATGACTGGTCACTTGTTAGGTGCTGCTGGTGCTATAGAGTCTATTGCTTCTATTTTAGCAATGGAACATGGTATTGTGCCACCAACAATTAATCACACGACTATTGACGAGAATATAGATTCTAGTCTAAACTTAACGCTTAACCATCCTCAAAAACGCGACATTAAAGTTGCTATGAGTAATACCTTTGGTTTTGGTGGACATAATGCATGTGTATTATTTAAAAAGTTAGATTAATACATTCGGATGAAAAGCATTCGAAACATATTCTCTTCATCTAAAGAAAAAAAAGGAGAATTTTTCACTACTATTTCTCAAATTATAGGTTACAAACCAAAAACGATTAAACACTTTAAAACAGCGTTTACACATCGTTCTATGAATATTAAAAACAGTAAAGGCCATATTGTAAATTATGAGCGTTTAGAGTTTTTAGGAGACGCTATGCTGAGTGCAGTAATAGCTCATCATTTATACATAGAAGTACCAAGTGGAGACGAAGGCTACTTAACAAAAATGCGTTCTAAAGTAGTAAGTAGAGCGCATCTAAACGCACTGGGTCGGGATTTAAAACTTATAGGTTTAGTAGAAAGTAAAATTCCTAAAGGACAGTTTGGAGATAATATTCATGGCAACTTATTCGAATCTTTAGTAGGAGCTATATATCTTGATGGAGGATATAAAGCATGCGAAAAATTTATTTACAAACGTGTTATTACGCCTTTTGTAGATATAGAACAACTCGAAGGAAAGGTTATTAGCTACAAAAGCTTATTAATAGAATGGTGCCAAAAGGAAAAAAAGACTTTCGATTATAATGTTTATGAAGATACAGGTAACGATAACATGCGTCATTTCTCCGTAAAACTATCCATAAACGATAAAATTGTATCTAAAGGCAGAGCAACGTCTAAAAAGAAAGCAGAGGAAAAAGCATCAAAACGTGCTTTTTTTGTGTTTCAAAATCAAATTTCTAAAACTTTATTATAATTCGCTTTAGGTTTTTCTCTCAAAAAAAAATACAGTTATAACTACAACGTTTTCGTATTAAGTTCTTGTTAAGATTAACAAAACTAGGCACTTCGAATCATTTTAAATACTATATTTACATTTATTTCAAAGTAGAAATGGTATATATATGGCAATTAAAAAACTTGTTTTAAACGATTTTTTTGAAGAAGAAAAATTTTCTCTAATTGGTATTCACTGCACCATTGAAGATTATCGTTTAGCATTTTTGCTTAATAAAGCTTTAAATTTAAAATTAACAAGACAAGTCTACGATATCGATAATAACAATCTACAAGCTAATTTTTCTATTTTCGAATGGGAAGACCATGCACAGTTTAAAACATGGAATTTAGTATCTAATACTTGTAAGGTAACTTCAAACCAATTAGATAATAATACAAATTCACTATTTAGTTTAAACTCACCAGTAACAAAAACACACCATTTAGTGCCAGAATATGGTAAAGTAAATTATTTGCTAAAAATAAATAATGAGTGCCATACCAATAAAGAAAAATTCATTTTAGAGAAAATACTTAAAATAGATCAAGTTATTACAGCTTACAGCATTGCTCAAGAAAGCTTAAAATCTAAAGATCAACTAATACTTAATTAATGTTATCAAATAAGAAAACCAAAATAGTAGCGACCTTAGGTCCTGCAACAAGTTCAAAAAAAGTTTTAAAAGCCATGTTAGACGAAGGTGCTAACGTTTTTAGAATTAATTTCTCTCATGCAGATTATGCAGATGTAAAAGAACGTGTACAAATGATTCGTGAATTAAACGATGAATTTGGCTACAATGCCTCTATTCTAGCAGATTTACAAGGTCCTAAACTACGTGTAGGAGTCATGAAAGGAGAGGTTATTGTAAATCCTGGAGACGAAATTATTTTTGCAACAGGAAAGCGTTTTGAAGGCACAAAAAAACGTGTTTACATGACCTACGATAACTTTCCTCAAGATGCTAAAAAGGGAGAACGCATTCTTTTAGACGATGGAAAACTAATTTTCGAGGTTATTTCTACAGATAAAAAAACCGAAGTTAAAGCTAAAGTGATACAAGGAGGACCTTTACGTTCTAAAAAAGGAGTTAACCTTCCAAATACAAATATTTCTCAACCAGCTTTAACCGAAAAAGATATTGAAGATGCCATTTATGCTTGCCAATTAAAAGTAGACTGGATAGCCTTATCATTTGTACGTCATGCAGAAGATTTAATGGTATTACAAGAATTAATAAAAGAACATAGCGACCATAAAATTCCAATTATTGCTAAAATAGAAAAACCAGAAGGTGTTGCAAACATCGATAAAATTGTTGCCTATTGCGATGGTTTAATGGTTGCTAGAGGCGATTTAGGAGTAGAAATTCCAGCAGAAGAAGTACCATTAGTACAAAAGCAATTAGTATTACGTGCTAAAAAAGCAAGAATACCTGTAATAATTGCCACACAAATGATGGAAACCATGATAGACAGCCTTACACCAACGCGTGCAGAGGTAAACGATGTAGCAAACTCTGTAATGGATGGAGCAGATGCTGTAATGCTATCTGGTGAAACTAGTGTTGGTAAATATCCTGTAGAGGTTATTAGACAAATGGCAAGTATTATACGTAGTGTTGAAAATAGTGATTTAATTAAAGTACCACACGAGCCACCAACGGTTAGAACTAAACGTTACATAACAAAATCTATATGTTATCATGCTGCGCTTATGGCGAATGAGATTAATGCCAAAGGAATCTCTACACTAACAAATAGTGGTTACACAGCGTTTCAAATTTCGGCATGGAGGCCAAAATCTCACATCTTTGTATTTACATCTAACAAACGTATTTTAACGCAACTCAACCTACTTTGGGGAGTTAAAGCTTTCTATTACGATAAGTTTGTAAGTACAGACGAAACCATAGAAGACGTAAACAAAATGGCTCAAGACATGGGTTACCTTAAAAAAGGAGACATGCTCGTAAGTTTAGCTGCTATGCCAATTCAAGAAAAAGGTATGGTAAATACATTGAGAGTTACAGAAATTTAACTGTCATTCTAAACGTCGTGAAAAATTCTTTTGTGGCGTTTGCATGCAACGCGCTTTCCGCTATATCTTTTTTTGCCATTTATGGCAGCAAAAAAAGGATGTCGCATCAATCGCTAACGCAAACTAAGGATAGTAATAATATATAAAGACCAGTTATAATTTTGTAGCTGGTTTTTTGATTGAAATTAAAATTATTTAGGACTTTAGTTTAACGTTCTTTTGTAAAAATCTTTTTTATCAAGCGTTAAACTAAGTTCGAATTGCTTTTAAACCACCAAATTACTAAAACCCAAACTTCAACTGCACACTAACACTCTTATTTTCTACTATTTTAGTCTTTTTTTCTGTGTTTAAATTAGAAAGCGAAATACCTAATAAACGTACAGAGTTATTCATTTTTTCTTGGTATAGTAAGTCTTTTGCTGTTTCCAATATAACAGCTTTATCTGCAATAAAATATGGCAATGTTTTACTACGTGTTTGTAAGGTAAAGTCGCTATATTTTATTTTAAGTGTTATGGTTTTACCTGCTACTTTACTTTTGTTTAAACGTCTAGAAACTTCTTCTGCAATATGTTCTAGTTTTTCAAGCATAAAAATTTCACTAGACAAGTTCTCGTTAAAGGTACGTTCTGCAGCTAAGCTTTTACGTATGCGATTTGGTTTTACTTCGCTATTATGTATGCCTCTAACAATGTAATAATAGTACTTCCCAGATTTGCCAAAGTATTGCTCTAAAAACTCTAAAGATTTAGACTTTAAATCTAATCCTGTAAAAATGCCTTTTTGATACATTTTTTCTGCAGTAACCTTGCCAATACCATGGAATTTTCTAACATCTAACTGTTCTAAAAATCCTAAAACTTCTTCAGGGTTTACTGTTTTTTGTCCGTTTGGCTTATTGTAATCACTGGCCACCTTTGCAATAAATTTATTAATAGATATTCCTGCAGAAGCTGTTAAACCAACTTCCTTAAAAATACGCGCTCTAATCTCTTCTGCAATTAAAGAGGCACTTGGATTCCCTTTTTTGTTTTCGGTAACATCTAGGTATGCCTCATCAAGCGACAAAGGCTCAACTAACTCTGTGTAATCAAAAAAAATAGTTCTTATTTGTTTAGAAATTTCTTTGTAACGCTCAAATCGAGGTCTTACAAATAGTAACTCTGGACATAAACGTCTTGCTATTACTCCACTAATAGCACTACGTACTCCAAACTTTCTGGCTTCGTAACTTGCAGCACTTACAACACCTCGAGTTCCACTACCACCAACTGCTAATGGTTTACCTTTAAGTTCTGGATTATCCATTTGCTCTACAGAAGCGTAAAACGCATCCATATCTACGTGAATTATCTTTCTTATTGGTAAATTGTTTAGCATGATGTAAATTTAGGCATTAAATGTAAATTGAAATGCTTTAATTATGATTGAAATTGAACGTAAATTTTTAGTGACTTCTCAAGATTTTAAAAAAGACGCACATAATAACTATAAGATAATTCAAGGTTTTTTAAGCACCAATAAAAAACGAACAGTTCGTGTAAGAATAAAAGGAGAAATAGGATTTTTAACTGTAAAAGGTGCTTCTTCTAAAAATGGATTATCAAGATTTGAGTGGGAAAAAGAAATCTCTATGGAGGAAGCTCTATCGTTATTAAAACTTTGTAAAAAAGGCATAATCGATAAAATACGATATGAAGTTAACGTTGGAAAACACACCTTTGAAATAGATGAGTTTTTTGGAGATAATACAGGCTTAATTATAGCAGAAGTAGAGCTAAACTCTGAAAAAGAATCTTTTTCAAAACCAGATTGGTTAGGGAAAGACGTTACTGGAGATATAAAATATTATAATTCTCAATTAAGTAAAACACCATTTTGTAAATGGTAATTTGGTTTAAAACCAAAAAAAACCACAACTCGCGTTGTGGTTTTTTTTATTGTATTAGATTTTTCTAGTCTAAAGCTGGAATACGTAATACTTGACCTGGATAAATTTTATCTGGATGCTCAAGCATTGGTTTATTTGCTTCAAAAATAACAGGATATTTCATGGCATTACCATAAAATTTCTTTGCAATTTTACCTAAAGTATCTCCACTTACTACAGTATGAAACTGTGCTTCTGGCTCTACGTTTTCAACTGTCATTTGGTCTTCTACAGTAGCGATACCATTACTGTTACCAACAACTAATATTGCTTTCTCACGTGTAGCTTGATCGTAAGCTAATCCAGAAATAGTTGCTGCGTCACCACTTATATGTACGCTTAAACCTTCAACTTTTAAGTCTAAGTCTCCTATTGTTTCTTCTAGTTTTCTTGCAGCTGTAGCTTCTGCTGCTACTTTTGCTTCTGCAGCCTCAGCAGCTTCTTCAGCATCTGTTTTTCCTATACAAAAAACTTTGGCTCCTGCATTTTTAATGAATGAAAATAATCCCATAATTTGTATTTGTTTTATTTGTTAATATTACTACTGTAAAGTTGGATAAAATCTAAATCAATTGTAACTTATCCATCTTATTATAATCATAAAACTCGACAAAAAGCAAAAAGAAACTGCTTAAAGCCTTTTTTTAAGCAGTTTCTTTGTTTTTTAAAAGCATTTATACTTGATTACGTGTGTTTTCTCTACTGTTTTCTTTTTTGTTAGTATGCTGTACTCTTTTCTTTAAAGCAGATGTTTTAGACTTGTCTATGATGGCCCCTTCTTTTAAATACTTTATATAACCTCTACCAGTAAACTGGTAAACAGTTCCAGAGTTTGGATGTAACAACTCTATTCTTTGGTCGTTAATAACACTCAATTCAAAAAACTCGTTATCAAAATAATCGTAGTCTAGAGTTAGTGTTTTAAGGTAAATGTTTCCAATAGTATTTCCTACTCCATAACTTCCTGTATAGTCCCAATATAAATTATTTGGATTAACACCATTTGGATCTTGAGAACTTCTAAATATATTATCATTCCCACCAGATAAAAATTGTAAGAAGTTTTCATTATCAAATTCATTTAATGCGCCATAACTACTTGTGTATGTTTTTTCCCAAGCTTCGTATTCTTGCATGAAATATTGAATATTATCGTAAAAAACATAATCGTAATCGAAATTAGAACGCTGGTATCCATTTAAAAAATAAGAGGTATCATTAAACGGATTGTATAACTCAATCGTGTTATTATCTATTTGGTATACATCAAAACTATCGTTACCATCAATATCGTGGTCGATGTCTAATATCATGTTGTAAGCATTATAATAACCAATTGGTATCCCAAAACCGTTGCCTTGACTTCCTATACCAACTAAATTGTTATTGGCATAAAGTGTTCCGTTTCTAAAAGACACTGTAAAGGCAATTTGTAAAAAAGGCGATTCTCCATACCCAATAGTCTCATTTATATCTACATACCATAACTCATAAGCATTTAGTAATTGATTAATTGTTATTGCTGGTGTTGGGTTAACAACATAGTCGTCTTCGACTATAACTTCTGTATAACAAGACGTTAACATGGTTGCCATTAAGGCAAATACTGAAAGTAATTTTACTGTCTTCATAATCGTTTCGTTTTAGGGATTGATATTTTATTAATTTCAAAAGCTATGCCAAAGTAATTAAGTGTCTATATATCAGTATTTTAATGACAATTAATAATTGCGTAATTTTGTTTTAATAGTAAATTGAAATTTTCGCCTTCGCGGAAATTAAAAGAAAATATTTTCAATGAGTAAAGAATTAAAATACGCTGTTTTTGGATCTGGAAGTTGGGCAACTGCAATAGTTAAAATGTTATGTGAAAACAACGAAAAAGTTGGCTGGTATATGCGAAGTGTGTACACAAAAGAACATTTACTAAAAGAGCAACACAACCCAACGTATTTAAGTTCTGTAGAATTTCATTTAGAGCAATTAAAGTTGAGTAATGATATTAACGAAATGGTTGCTTACGCAGATATTTTAATATTTGTAATACCATCTGCATTTATAAATGGAGAGCTTAAAAAACTACATTTAGAACTTAAAGATAAAATTGTAGTAAGTGCTGTAAAAGGAATTGTTCCTGAAACTGGTTTACTTTTAGGCGAACATTTTCATGAGAACTTTAATGTGCCTTTCGAGAATATTGGAGTTATTGCAGGACCATGCCATGCTGAAGAAGTTGCATTAGAGAGACTCTCTTATTTAACTATTTCTTGTGCAGACGCTGTAAAAGCACAAGCCATTGCAGATGCTTTGTCTTGCGAGTATATTAAAACTAAAATTAGTGACGATATTATAGGCACAGAATATGCAGTAATGCTAAAAAACATCTATGCAATTGCTGCAGGAATTGCTCATGGTTTAGGCTATGGTGATAATTTCCAGAGTGTATTGATGAGTAATGCTATTCGTGAAATGAAACGTTTTATTAAGAAAATGCATAAAATGAAACGTAACATAAACAACTCTGCTTATTTAGGAGATTTATTGGTTACTGGTTACTCTGTGTTTTCAAGAAATAGAATGTTTGGAAACATGATAGGTAAAGGTTACACCGTAAAATCTGCACAAATGGAAATGAGTATGGTTGCCGAAGGTTATTATGCAACAAAAAGTGCTTTTGAACTTAATAAAAAGAATATTAAGAAAACAAAACTGCCTATAATAAATGCTGTTTATGATGTTTTATATGAAGGAAAAGACGCTAAAAAAGTGTTTCAGAAATTAACAGAAAAGTTAGATTAAAAACTCTTTCTTATTTTACTAAAACACCACGAGACTGCATTAATGGTATAGGCTGTAAGGCTTGAAGATTAATTGTGTGTTTTCTAAAAGTATAAGTTTTATCAAACATCTTATTGTCTTCAAAAAAAGTAACCTTAAACTGGTTATTAAGTGCAAATAAATTGTCTTGCATTAATTCTATTTTAGCATAACTTTTCTTAGGTAGTAAATCTAGTTTTTTTCTAAAAATAGAAGTCATTTTGTTTTCATTATATCCACTAGTTACAATTAAAACCATCTCTAAATCTACATCTTTATCATTTATAATATAAGCGTTCCAGTCTTGGGTTTTATAAATGTCGTTATACTCGTTAACTACAGCAATATAAACACCTTCAACTTTAGGTATGTGGATGTCTTTTTTCATTGAAAAGATTGTCTTTTAATTTTCGCGAAGGCGAAATTTTAATAATTAATATAAAAAGTAGATTCCGTATTTAATGCGAAATGACAAAACAATTAAAGAGCGCTCTTAAACTGCTCTAGGAACCGAACATCATTTTCACTTAACAAACGAATGTCTCCAATTTGGTGTAATAACATCGCTATACGATCTATGCCTACACCAAAAGCAAAACCAGAATATTCGTTAGCATCAATACCACAATTAGTTAAAACATTTGGGTCTACCATACCACAACCACCAATTTCTAGCCAGCCTGTTCCTTTGGTGATTTTGTAATCGGTTTCGGTTTTTAAGCCCCAAAACACATCAATTTCTGCACTTGGTTCTGTAAATGGAAAATAAGAAGGACGTAACCTTATTTTAGATTTCCCAAACAACTCTGTAGTAAAGTATTGTAAGGTTTGTTTTAAATCGGCAAAACTGACATCTTTATCTATATATAAACCTTCTAATTGATGGAAAAAACAATGTGACCTTGCCGAAATCGCTTCGTTTCTATATACTCGACCTGGTGAAATAGTACGAATTGGTGGCTGATTATTTTCCATATAACGTACTTGAACAGAACTTGTGTGCGTACGCAATAATATATCTGGATTGGTTTGAATAAAAAACGTATCCTGCATGTCTCTTGCTGGATGGTATTCTGGCAAATTTAATGCTGTAAAGTTATGCCAATCGTCTTCAATTTCTGGGCCTTCACTTACGTTAAAACCAATACGCGAAAAGATATCTATAATTTCGTTTTTTACAATAGAAATAGGATGTCTTGCTCCAAGTGAAATAGGTTCTGCAGGACGAGATAAATCGTTAACTGTTTTTGCCTCTTCGTTTGTATTTTCTAACTCTTCTTTTAAAGTATTTACTTTATCTTGAGCTGTGTTTTTAAGTTGGTTTATAACTTGACCAAACTCTTTTTTATGCTCGTTAGCAACATTTTTAAACTCAGAAAAATAGTCGTTAAGCAACCCTTTTTTTCCTAAATATTTTATTCTAAAGGCTTCTACCTCTTCTTTAGATTGTGCTTTAAAGCTTTCTGCTTCTGCAATAAGTTCTTTTATCTTATCTATCATAGCGTCATTATAAAATGATGGCAAATTTAGTAATTTCTAGTTTATATACTCGGTTTCAAGAAAGTAATTTACAATAGCTTCTTTCATTAAAACACTTTGCTCTCCTGCTTTAAGTGTTGGTAATTGTTCTTTAATAATGTAATGAGGCCAGCCTTCTTCATCTACAAAATCGAACTCGTAATATCCATAAGGCACCAATAATTTACAGATTGCAATATGCATTAAATCTAGTTTGTCGTCTTTTTTAAACTTACGCTCTAATTGCCCTAATTCTTGTATACCAATAAGGTAAATAATTGCATCTAAATCTAGTACATCTCCTTCGGCAAACTGCTTAGACAACTTGTCTACTATTAGATTCCAGCGTTCTTTTAATTCTTCGTCTCTTGCCATAATAATTTTAAAGTCGCAAAGTTAATTTATATTTGCCTAAAATCTAATATTATGGCTGTTATTGATATTGTTTTAGGCGCTTTATTACTTTTTGGACTAGTACGTGGTTTTATGAAAGGCCTTTTTGTTGAGGTTGCCTCTCTTGTCGCTATGATTGCTGGCGTGTATGGAGCTATTCACTTTAGCTATTTTGTAGCAGAATTTTTACAAAGTAGAACAGAGTGGAACGAGAAAACCATTAATATAACTGCATTCGCTATAACTTTTGTTCTTATTATAATTATTATTGCTTTAGCCGGAAAAGCTCTAACTAAACTTGCAGATTTTGCTTCATTAGGTATTTTAAACAAACTATTAGGCGCAGTTTTTGGCGCATTAAAAGTTGGATTAATCTTGAGTGTTTTATTGATTGTTTTTGATAAAATGAATAACACCATCTCTTTTGTTGATGAAGAACATGTAAAAGACTCAATCCTTTACAAACCTGTAAAATCTTTGGCTCCAATGGTGTTTCCTGATATTATAAAAGCTGCTGTAGAAGACAATCAAATTATAGATCCTGCAGAACCAACTGACGAATCTGAAGCTTAGTTTTGTCTTCTAAAACTCGTCTTCTACATTAGTTTTTACCCAATTCAAGCAAGTTTTAAAGTCTTTAAAGATATGTTCTTTTGGTATTAAATCTGGAATAATATCTATACGTTCCATCATATACCTTGGTTGAGTTAGGAGATTAACAAACAAAACATTAATGTTTTGTTTTCTTAAATCTACTAATACATCTTCCATTGCGTATAAACCTGATTGATCCATATATTGCATACGTCCAAGCCTAATAATAACTGTTTTTGCTGTACTAGGAATTTGTTGTGCTAATTGTTGAAAATCTGAAGTAGATCCAAAAAACAGAGGTCCCTTAATATGCTTGATAAATACTTCTTCCTTTAAATTAGAAGGAAAACCAGCTTCGTCTGCCCAAGCTTCTTCTTTTAAAGGTTTTACATCGGAACGTTTAGCGGTTAAATCACCTATTTTTTTCATAAATAAAAGAGATGCTATAACCAATCCTATACCTACTGCGTAGATCAAATCCCATAAACTAGATAAAACCAATACTACAAGCATTATTAAAACTTCAGAACTTAGTTTTATTGGACCAATTTTCATGTCTTTTGGCAATGCAGGAATAGCTTTTAAACCCTTATAATCCATTACACCAATACCTACTGTAATTAAAATACCTGCTAAAACTGCTGCAGGAATTTTTGAAGCAACAGGTCCTAAACCTATTGTTATAATCAGAAGCATAACACCAGCTATCATACCAGATAACTTAGTTTTACCACCTGCATTTATATTTACAACTGTTCTAATAGTCGCTCCTGCACCTGGAATACCACCAAAGAATGAACCTATACTGTTACCAATACCTTGACCTATTAATTCTTTGTTTGGATTGTGTTTTGTCTTAGTCATATTGTCAGCAACCACACTAGTTAATAACGAGTCTATTGCTCCTAATAAAGCCAATGTTAAAGCTGTGAATATATAAGGTGTTATACTACTTAGTTTAAAACCTGTAACAATTTCAAAATTTGGAGTTGGTAGTCCAAATGGGATTTCTTCTATAGGTCTATAGCCTAATCCAAAACCATAGGCAATACCAGATACTACAACCAATGCAACTAGTGCGCTAGGAATTTTTGTAGTTATACGCTTAAATCCATACACAATAAAAATAGTAGCTAATGCTAATGCTAATTCTAACCAATTAATATTTTTTAATGCTCTTGGTAATACTTTTAGTGTTCCTAAGACACCTGATGCTTCTTTTTTAGCTAATGTTTTAGATTCTTTTGCTATATCTTCTTGCGTAATTTGGCTTGCTTTATCTATAGTAACTTTAAAATCCTCTAAAACAAGAATACCTTCTCCTGCTTCTTCTTTTAATATATTTTCTAATATTATTTCTTCTGCTTCTGGTTTAAATTTTTCTACGTAAGCATCATCTTCTTTTGGGTAATAGCCAATTGAAGGTAAAATTTGGGTGACTAAAATAATGACTCCTATTGCTGTCATGAATCCAGAAACTACAGGATAGGGTATATATTTAATGTACTTACCAAAGCCTAAAACACCAAGTCCAACTTGGAACAATCCTGCTAATAAAAAAACCGTTAAGATATACGGTAATGCTTTTTCTAAACTACCATCATTAGCTGCAATAATACCTGCAATTACAACCATACTTACAGCAGTCATTGGTGCAGTTGGTCCAGAGATTTGAGTTGGTGTACCACCAAAAAGTGCAGCAAAAAAACTGATGAATATTGCACCATATAATCCGGCAGTTGGACCTAATCCAGATGAAACTCCGAATGCTAATGCCAAAGGTAAAGCAACAATACCTGCTGTAATACCTCCAAATGCATCTCCTTTAAAATGAGCGAAAAAATTCTTCATAGTTATTTGATAAATCTTTATTAACTAATGTAACGCTTTTTTTTCATTCAAAAAGCCGATATCAAAGTATCGGCTTTTATTAACGTGAATTTGTGAACTTAAAATCTTTTAAAAATTTACAAATGCAATTAAGTTTATTTGATCTCGACTTGAGGTTTCGAAAAATTGATTCATATAGCCCAATTCTAGTCTGAGATTTTCAGAGAATTGATACCCTAAACCTCCATATAATCTATTACGATCAAAAATCGAAGACTTTGTGTTTAAAAAAATCTCATTATAAGCCGAAAGGTATAGTGGGTTTTTACCATCTTCTTTATTTTGAAGTGGTAATTTAAAGCCTAAAAAATATCTAAATCTCATTTTAAAATCACTTTCTACAAAGCGTTGTTCAAAACGATAACGATGACTTAAACCAATTTTACCAACCTTTTGTTTGGTAGTGAATTGCTGAAAAATTCGATGCTCGTTTACGGATACTTTTTCATCTGTTTCACCTACGTAATTCTCTGACAAAATATAACCGTAACCTAATAATACGTTATTATTATTTTCGGTTAAATTATAACCAAATCCTGTACGTAGAAGTAGTTGCTCTAAATCGCCTACAGCATCATAATTTCTGTATTGGACTTCATTATGGATGTTCCAACCGTTATTAAGTTTTTTGCTACCAATGTAAATGAGCCAATTTCCTAAATTACTGTCTTGCGCATTAACACAAAAAGGCAACACTAACGCTATGGTTAGTGTTGCTATAATGTTTTTCTTTTTCAATTTAAATTTTCCCATTAAAGGTTGTTTCTAGTTGTAAAAATCTACAGCTCCTGTCGAAATATCATACATTGCACCTACAATTTTGATTTCGTCATTTTGTTCCATATCGGATAAAATTGGACTTTCGGCATGTATCCTATCAATAGTTAGTTTTACATTTTTTTTAGATACTTCATCAACAAAATCTAAGTTTTTAGAGTTTCTTAAACTTTCATCTTTTGGTTCTGTTACTGCTTTTACCGCAGGTTTTATTTTAGATAATAAAGCGGTAAGATTACCCATTTCGGCATGATCGCAAGCGCCTTTTACAGCTCCACAAGAAGTGTGTCCTAGAACGACAATTAACTTTGTGCCTGCTAATTTGCAAGCAAATTCCATACTTCCTAAAATGTCTTCATTTACAAAATTACCTGCTATACGAACACTAAAAACATCTCCTAATCCTTGGTCAAAGACCAACTCGGCAGACACGCGAGAGTCTATACAACTTAAAATAGTTGCAAACGGAAATTGCCCATCTCTAGTATCATTTACTTGCTCTAAAAGGTTACGGTTTGCTTTTAAATTGTCTTGAAATCTTTGGTTTCCTTCCTTCAAAAAGTTTAACGCCTTTTGAGGTGTCATTGTTGATTGGGTTTCTTTAGTATGTGCTTTCATCTGTTTTGATTTATACGTTTATAATTCCAATTCTTTTATAAAACTGGTTTTTGTTCATTTGTTAATAGTAACGAAACATTAAGATTATTAATAATGTTTTTAATATTGGTTTTATTTTGCTTTCTTGTATCTACACACATCAAATTTATATTGTTTTTTGTTGCGTATTTAGACACGTTATTAAGTGCATTATTTCCGTTTTCAAAAACATATTCTACAGTTTTTTTGTTAGAAACAGGTACTTCTTTGGAGGTCTTATTTGTGTTTTTTAAAATTTTAAAAGACTTTAAAGGTTGATTTGATTTATTAATTAAATCTTCAACAAAGTTAATGCTTGATACGTTTTCGGCTTTATTTAAAATACCTAAAGAAAAATCTCGATTTGGCTGTAAAGGATGTTCTTCTGAAGCTATCATAATAACTCCGTCGTGTTTTTTCATAACCAAATCGGTAATATTATCTCCAGTTATATTAAATGTTTTTGGTTTTCTTTTACCCAAAACAATAATATCGGGTTTATGTTCATTAATATAAGTTTGAATTTCGTTTTTAACATTCCCAAACGCAAAACTATAATTGATATTTAAATTATACTCTTTTGCTATTGGGTTGATTAAATTCTCAATAGTTTTATTAGTCTCAATATGCACTTCGTTTATAGATCGCATTGCAGATAACTGACTTTCTCTTCCGACAACTTCTGTTGGTTTTTTAACATGAAATAAGGTGATTTTGCCACCATCTAACATGTTTAGCAAACTAATAGTACTTTTTAACTCTGACTCAGTTGATTTTTTTAAATCAGAAAGAAGTACTATTTTATATTTATTATTTTCCATAATTTTAGTTTTATGCTGATTTTGGTCTTAGTTTAAAAAATTCTATAAAACTATCTGGATTTTCTACTATTCCACGTTCAGAAATTAATTGAATGTCGATGTTACGTTCTCTAGCTTTAAAGGCAAAATCCTCAAGAATTTCGATAATATCATTATCTAAATACCTTGTTTTTCTTACATCTAATTCTAAGTACGTATCAATTGGTAAGCTGTCTAATTCTTTTAAAATAGCACCTTTGTTGAAGAAGGCAACCTCTTCTGCAAGTGTCATTTTTATTTTATGCTTTCCGTTACTTTTATCTTCAATATGTAAAAAGTGAGAGTTTTGGAAACTCTTGATTAAAATAACAACGATACCAACTAATAACCCTAATCCAATTCCCCATAATAAATCAATAAAAACAATACCTAAAACAGTTACTGTAAATGGTATAAATTGTTTCCATCCTAAATCATACATTTTTTTGAATAATCCAGGTTTTGCTAACTTGTAGCCTACAATTAATAAGATAGCTGCTAGTACAGATAACGGAATCATGTTTAATAATCTTGGGATTAATATCACAGAGATTAACAAGAAAAAACCATGAATGATTGCAGATAGTTTGCTACGTCCTCCAGATTGGATATTAGCAGAACTACGTACAATTACTTGTGTAATAGGTAAACCACCAATTAATCCAGAAATTATATTTCCAGTACCTTGAGCAAATAATTCTCTATTGGTTGGTGTTACATTTTTGTGTGGGTCTAACTTATCTGTAGCCTCAACACATAATAATGTTTCTAAACTCGCTACTAAGGCTATTGTAAATGCTACTATCCAAATATCTTTATTTGCTATTGCATTAAAGTTTGGAAAGCTAAATTGACCCATAAATGAATCTATACTATCTGGAATTGGTACACTTACCAAGTGAGAGGTTTCTATTGCTAATGTAGCATTTCCTTGGGTTACTGCAAAAAATATAATTCCTACAACAACAGCCACTAATGGTCCTTGAATTAATTGAAATATTTTTCCTTTTTTAGATAATACTTTATCCCAAAGTAATAAAATACCTAAGGCAATAATACCTATTATCATTGAACCTAAAATAATATTATCTGCAATACCAAAAATTGCAGAAAACGTATTTTCTCCAGAAGATTCCATAAAACTATCTGCGCCTTCTGCCTCAGCATCGTAACCGAAAAAATGCGGAATTTGTTTTAAAATAATAATAATGCCTATACCTGTTAACATTCCTTTTATTACAGAGGAAGGAAAATAATATCCAATAATTCCTAGTTTTAAAACACCAAATAATATTTGAATAACTCCTGCAAGTACAACTGCTACTAAAAAATTTTGATAACCACCTAAACTGCCAATGGCAACAAGTACAATAGCTGCTAATCCTGCTGCCGGACCACTAACTCCAATGTTAGAACCACTTAAGGCTCCTACTATAACACCTCCTACAATTCCTGCAATTAACCCGGAGAATAACGGCGCTCCACTCGCTAAAGCAATACCTAAACATAAAGGTAATGCTACAAAAAACACGACTACACTTGCTGGTAAGTCATTTTTTAAATATTTAAACATATATAAATTCATTTATACTATTGAAAAGACTTCAATAGTAAGTTTTTAATAATTTTGATTGGACTTAGCGTCCGGTTTTCTAAAAATTTATTAAATGAATTCGGGTGGTGGAAATATTAAATTAAGATGTGGTTTTGGGTACTTTTTGTAAGTATATTCTAGATTATCTTCTATTTCAGAAGAAAACAAATTGTCATATTTTAAAAGGTTTTCAACTACAAAAACTTCTAATTCTTTGTTTTTGTCTTTTCCTTTTTCTTCTTCTTCTTCCGAAGCATCTAGTAAAAATGAAACATCAATTGTGTTATCTATATATAGCAGTATTGAAGGCGCAATTGTGGTCGCCAAAAACAGCACTGTAAAGAAAATAGATAAACTACGTTTTAACATTTTTTAATTTTGAAAAAGCTAATATAACATATAATTGAGGTTAAATTATTAAAGAGTAACTAAAAAATAGTCAACAATTTAATATCTTCATCAGGAATCCAACCTGTTTTACCATCGCTAAGTTTAATCTTTTTCCAATTATTAACAGTGTCTAAAACTTGAACCTTGGTGCCTTCGTGAAGCGTAAAAGCTTCATCGCTTCGCAAATTAGGTTCACTTTTTACTTGAGACTCTTGAGCAAATACAATGGCTGGATTTTTATTTTTAACAACATCGTAATTATAAAAAGTTATAACTAATGCTATAAACGCTAAAATTATAGAGAGCGTGCTACTTACAAAATAAAAGCGTTTTTTTCCTGTTTGAAAAGTGAAATAATACAGTAAATAGAATACTACAAAAAATAGTACTAAAGCAACAGACACTTTTGCCCAAGCGTCAAAAGACAAGCTATTTGTTACTTTTTTAACAAAGCGCGATAAGCCAACTTCTGGTAAATTATCTATAGCATCAATACGCATATTATTAGCAAAAGCTAAGTTGTTTATTATGTCTTTATCTTTAGGTTTTAATGCTAATGCTTTCTCATAATAATAAATTGAAGGTGCAATGTGATTAAGCTTATAATGAGCATTTGCAATATTATAATAGAGCTCTGCCGAATGTTTATCTGTATCTAATATTAGTTCATATCTGTCTATTGCTTCGGTAAATTTACCTTCGTTAAAAAGTGCATTCGCTTGGTCAAAAACTTTATCGTTTTGAGCACTTAAACCTATGAAGAAAAATAATAATATGTAGCCTATGTTTTTCATTTAATCTTCTTATAATCTCTTACTTTAGCAAGATTTACAAAATTATCTAATTTGTTTATCTATTAAATTAATGGTACTTGCTGCTTTATCGTAATCTTGTTGCATTGTAACCGTTGTTATTGGTGTATATCTAGCCAACTCACAGTTCTCTAGAATACTCTCAAAATCATTTACAACATCTTCTTTTACTTGTCTATCATGCAATAGCACTCTTATTTTATCTTTACTTAAATCGCTAGTTTCAATATTTAATTTTGCTTTTAAATAATTATGTAAGGCTTTTTCTAAAGCCACATAAAATGCTTCTTTTTGTCCTAATCCTTTTTTAGCTTCACCTAAGTATTTTTTTGCTAATCTATCGGCTTTTCGTAATCGGTTTCCAACAACATCACCTGCACGTTGTTCTTTTTTTCTACGGAAAACGATAGCCAATGGTATTGCTAATAATGGTGTTAACAAACTTGCCCAAAAGGCTTTAGATTTGAAAAACGATTGTTGGGTTTTGGAAATAAAATTAGGCTCTGTTTTAATAAAAGCAAATTGATTGTTATTTAAAACAACGCGTTGTTTTTCTGCACCTTGCGTAATTAAATTATTATCTGATGCACCATAAACAGGACCTTCCAATACATTAATTATTGTTTCGGTTGATGAGATACGTTTATAAGTTTGTGTTTTTAAATCGAAATACGAAAAAGAAACAGTAGGTATTGGATATTTACCTTTGTATTGTGGAACAATAGTGTAACTATCTGAAACTTCACCTTGCATACCGCTTAAATTTGTACGCACATTTTCGTTATGTTCTGGTTCGTATACTTCAAGAGAATTTGGTAGAGTTAATTTTGGTAAGGTTAACAACTTTAGATTTCCATTTCCAGAAACCGAAATTTTGGCCTGCATAGATTCGTTAGCATTAAGTTCGCTTTTAGACGTACTTAAATTAAACTCAAAATCTCCAACAGCTCCAGAGAAATCTGAAGGTTTTCCAGCTTCTGGTAATGGTTTTACATTAATAATACGTTGTCCTGCAACAACAGGAACATTTACCTTACTCATTAATCTTTGTCCAAAAATATCGCGTCTATTTGTTGGTATATCTGCTGTGACATCTAACTTTAATGGCTCTATTGTTAATTTACCTGTTTTTTGAGGATATAAAACAGTTCTTCGCAATACTACATATTGATAATCTTCTCCTTTATATTTTCCTTTTTCTATTTTTAATCCTTTTGGATTAATGCTTTGACTCCAAAAATCGTCGTACTCAGGATCGTCTGTTTCGCGCCAATTACTAACTCCTGTATTTGGTGCAACATACAATTTGTACACTACAGTTATGGCTTCGTTTAAATATGGATTAAGATTAGAAACCTCTGCTACTAAATGAATATTATCACTTGCAATAGCACTATTTGGATCTTTTGGTTGTTGAACTTCTTTGGTAACTGTAATGGCAATAGTATTGGTCTTATACGTCTGGTTATCTATTTCTATACTTGCCGCTCCAATAGTTAAATTTCCCATTCGAGTTGGCGCTAAAAAATAACTATACGTTTTCTCGAAAGAGCGTTTTCCATTTATCCATGAATTACTAACCGATTGATTTGGACCTCCAACAACGTTAAAGCCATCGAAACTTGGTGGTTTAAAGTTGTCTCCATCTCTATCCATAGAAAAATCTACGCGCAAGCGCTCGTTTAAACCTAAAGTTTTTTTACTTACTCTAGTTTGAAATTGTACTTGCGCTGCTACCATACTTGCTGAAAGCATAATAAGTAGTATTGCTATGTATTTTGATAATTTCATTTTTAGTTTATTTTTGAATTCTTGCTTTCGCAAGAATAACAAATATTTTAATATTCGAGTAGGCAACTTTACTCTTCAAACTTCTCTTTTTTACTACCAGTCTTTTTCTGTTTGAATTTTTGCGCCTTTTGCTTTTTCTGCATTTATTTTATCTTGTACTTTTTGCTCTTGATTATCCATGGCCTCTAAAAGGTTTTTTATTTGTTGAGGCGATAATTTTCCTGGCTGCTGTTGTGGTTTTGGTTGCTCTTTTTTCTGGTCGTCTCCCTTTCCGTCTTTTTCTTTTTCTTTATCTGGTTTACCTACTTCTTCTTTATCGTCTCCTTCTTTTTTATCCTTATCGCCTTTATCGTTATTTTCTTCTTTTTTATCGCCTTCGTCTTTTTGGTCTTTGTTTTTGTCTTTTTCGTCTTCTTTGTCCTCTTTATTGTCATCACCATCTTCTTGTGGTGGTTCTTCTTTTTTTGCACATTCTTTTGCTAATGCGTAATTATAACGTGTTTCTTCGTCTAAAGGATTATTTCTAAGCGCGTTTTTAAAGGCTTCTGAAGCTTCTCTGCACTTTTTTTCTTGCATTAATATGTTTCCAATATTATGGAAAGCTCTATGCTTTTCTAATTTATCTGTTGCATTTTTGGCAGCTTGTTGATTGCGATATAAGGCTTCTTGATAATTACCTTTTTTATAGTATGAATGCCCTAAGTTGTATGTTCCTGCAACACTTGTTGGTTTTTTAGAAAGGGCTTTACGGTATTCCATTTCAGCAGATACAAAGGCGTCATTACTAGCTAAATCATTTGCCTCACTTATTAAATCGTTTGTGTTTTGATTTAATATTTTTAAGGTTTTTTCTGTCTCCTCTTGTTGTGCAAAAGTTAAAGAGGCTGTAAGTATTAATATGTAAGCTATTATGTTTTTCATCTTTTTGTTTTCGACTTATAAATATATAAAAGCTTTGAGTTTACTAGTGTTAAGGATTTTATAAAAATTCTAACAGGTTTTAATTACAATTTATCAAACTTTTTTTGAGTTAAAAGTTTTCGTTAAACAAATTCAACTTTTTTAACCAGGCTGTTTTTCGTTCTAACAGAAAAATATCTAAAAACAAAAGTAAAATTCCTAAACCTAAAAACCATTGAAATTGAGATTCGTAAGCTGCAAATTGTTTGCTTTCAAATTCTGTTTTATCCATTTTATTTAAAATGTCTCGTATGTCTTCTACTACTTTCTCTGTATTATTACCATTTATATAGACTCCATTTGCTTCTTCAGCAATGTCTTTAAGTGTGTCTTCATTTAATTTTGTAATAACGGTTTCGCCTTGTCCGTCTTTTTTATAGTTTAAAATAACGCCATTTCTCTTTAAAGGAATTGGACCTCCTTTTTCACTACCTACACCAATGGTAAAAATTCTAATACCTGCTTCTGCTGCTTCTTCTGCGACAGTTGCTGCAGCTTCACTGTGGTCTTCTCCGTCACTAATAATAACCAATACGCGATTGGTTTGTTGGTCGTCGTCATAATATGTTTTAGCTAATTCTATGGCTTCGTTTATTGCTGTTCCTTGAGAAGACATCATGTCTGTATTCATGTTGTTAAGAAACATTTTTGCCGATCCATAATCTGTTGTAATTGGTAATTGTGGAAACGCCTTGCCTGCATAGGCAATTATACCAACACGATCACTTGCTAAATTATTTATTATTTGTGTAACTAATTGCTTAGACTTATCTAATCTGTTTGGAGCAATATCTTCGGCTAGCATACTTTTTGAAACATCTACTGCAAAAACAATATCTACACCTTCTCGTTTAACTGTCTCTAATTTTGAACCAATTTTAGGGTTTACTAAAGCCATTGTTAAACTGGCAAATGCTAAACATAAAACAGCAATTTTTAAAACAGATTTAAATAAAGACCTGTTAGGACTTAGCCGTTTTAAAATATCTTGATTTGCAAATTTATTTTGCACTTTGCGTTTCCAGATTTGAAGCACTAAAAACATTACCAATAATATTGGTATAAGTAGAAATGCCCAAAACCATATTTTTTCTTCTAATTGCATTTACTATTTGTTTGTTCTTGTTTTAATTAAACGAAACTTCTAAAAACGGTAATTCTTAATAGCAATTCAAACAGCAGTAAAATTCCAGCTACCCAAACAAACCACCTAAACTTTTCTTCGTAATTATAGAATTTAAATTCTTCTATTTCAGTTTTTTCAAGTTTATTAATTTCATCATATATTTCGGCTAACTTCTTATTGTTTGTTGCTCTAAAATATTTTCCTCCTGTGACATCTGCAATTTCTTTTAATAGCGCTTCGTCTATTTCTACTTTAACTCTTCCGTATTGAAATTGTCCATTTTGTTTAATCCCAATTGGAGATAAAGCCATGCCATTTGTACCTAAACCAATAGTATATGTTTTTATTCCAAACTCGACAGCTAATTCACTTGCAATTTTTGGGTTCATAGCACCAGAATTATTGACTCCATCTGTTAGTAAAATAATAACTTTACTTTTGGCTTTACTGTCTTTTAAACGGTTTACAGAGGTTCCTAAGCCCATTCCAATTGCAGTTCCACCTTCTATTATTTTGTTAAATCTAATGTCGTTTAACGCTTGTAATACAATGTTTTTATCACTTGTTATTGGTGTTTTTGTATAGCTTTCTCCAGCATATTCTACAATACCAATACGGTCGTTTGGTCTTCCTTTTATAAACTCTGCAGCCACTTTTTTTAAGGCTTGCAATCTATTTGGTTGTAAATCTTTTGCAAGCATACTTGCCGAAACATCTATTGCCATGACTATATCTATGCCTCGTGTTGTTTTGGTTTTTGTAGAGACATCTACAGTTCTTGGTCTTGCTATTGCTATAATTAAAAAGGTTAGCGCTATTAATCTTAAAGCAAAAAGTACGTGTTTTACCTTTGGTAACCATGAGTTGGTTACTTTAAAACCTTTTAAACTTGATATCTTAAGCTCTGCTGTTTGCTTTTTATTTTTTAAAAAGTACCATAGCAAAGCTAGTGGTAGCAATAGTAGCAACCAGAAAAATTCCTTGTTTAAAAATTCTATGCCTTCAAACATTAGTTGGTTTTTGGGTTTAGTTCTATTGAGTTTAAAATACGTTCTACCATCTCATCTGCATAAGCATCATCCTCTGGAGAAATTATTATTATTTGTTGTAATACGTTTTCTGCAGTAAATAGCAAGAAATTAAATTTAGCAGGTCTTAATTTGTCACTTCCTAGAGATGGAATATCCATAGTTCCATAAGATTTTAAGCCTTCGGCTCCATTTGGAGTTTCAAATTTATCTTTTAATGCTATTATGTTTTTTGCTCCTTGAGCTTCCATGCCTTGTATGCCTTTTTCTGAGAGCTCAGCTAAATCTATCTCTGGTGATTCAGAACCTTGTGGCTGGCTTTGAAACTGCGTTGTATTTACTGTAACATTAAAAACATCTAGCATTGTGCCATAGGCGAAACTACTCGATTTTGGCTGATTTTCCTGATTTTGGGCAATTGGTATTTCTATGCGTTTTAAAACCTTTGGTGTTGTAATAATAATTGGTGGAAAACCATAAGCACTTGTTACCCATTCTCCTTCTAACAATTCTTTGCTTTCATGACCAAGTATAGTATCTTTTAAATAACCAAAACCATATTTATAACCAAAGCCAACTAAAGTTGCTATCAACAAAAAGGCTAAAATACCAACAGTTAATACTACTTTTTTGGTTTTTTGTTTACGTTCCTGCTCTTCTTTATATTGCTTGTCTAAAAGCTTTTCTTCTTCGGTTGGTTCTGGTAGTGCTTCTTTAACATGATCAATCTCTATATCTACTGTATTTCGATCTATTTCTGCCAAAGCAACATCTGGTGTGCCTTTGGCAAATTTTACTAAATCTGCACGTTTTAAGATGGTTTCAATATTTCTAATATCTTCTTTACTTAATTCAATTTGATTACCATCTTTTAACAAGTTTAATCTAGAGATAAGCTCGTCTGTTGTGCTTTCTAATGCACGATCGTACACTTTTTCATCAAGATATTTTCTAATTATAAACGTTAGGTCTGAATAATAGCCTTTTAAGTTTTCGTTTTGAAGATAATTGCTTTCGTCTAATTGTTTTAATGCTAATTTAGCACGATCATAAGGTGGTAATAAGGCTATTTCTTCTTCTTTTGTTAATGGTTTTACTCTCCAAATAAACCACCATAATAAGAAACCAACTAATACAACTATTAATAAGATTAATAGCGCGTATTTCCACCAGTTACCAGCGCTTTTATTAACTTCTATTATTGGTTTAATATCGTATAAACCTTGTTTTGTGGTGTCTACAACAACTTGTCTTATTTCAACTTTTAGAGAATCTGTGTAAAATTCTTTTGCACCAATAAGTACCTTTTGTTTTGGTATGGTATACGCTCCAGAATCGAATTGTGTTAATCCGTATTTTTTAATAAGATTGTATCTATCGTCTTTTTTTGTAGTATCAATAGTGTAAGACTCTATCATTTCCAGAGGTGAGAAGGTTTGACCTTCTGGAAAAACCACTAAAGCTGTTGTGTCTGTATCTACTTCAATTTTGTAAGTTACTTGTGCACCAATTTTAATTGAAATGGAATCTATAGAAGCTTTAACTTGACTAAATGAGAACCAAGACAATAGAACAAAAAGACAAGACAACACTAGCTTTTTTGACTTGATATCTTTAAAATTCATCATTTGTAATTCTAAATTCGTCATTTGTTTTATCTTCTTTTAAAATAGCCTAATAATTTTTTTACATAACTTTCATCTACGCGACAATCTATTGTTCCTGCTCCAGATTTTGCAAAACTGTCTTTATAATAAGAGACTTTATCGTTATAAAATTTGTTATAATTCTGTCTTACTTTTTTAGATGTTGTATTTACCAACATTAATTCTCCAGACTCTTGGTCTTGCATTTGCACAATACCAAGATTAGGTATGGTTTCTTCACTTTTATCGTATATACGAATACCTGTGACATCGTGTTTATTTGCTGCAATTTTTAGTGTTTGTTTGTAATCGTCTGCAATAAAATCACTCAAAACAAAAACAATGGCTTTTTTCTTCATGACGTTTCTCATGAATTTTAAAGCTTCAGCAATGTTCGTACCTTTACTTTTAGGTTTTAGCTCTATTAATTCGCGAATTATTCGCAATACATGAGAGCGTCCTTTTTTGGGTGGAATATATAGTTCGATTTCATCTGAAAATAAAATCAATCCTATTTTATCGTTGTTTTGTGTTGCAGAAAAGGCTAAAGTTGCTGAAATTTCGGTAATGATTTCATTTTTAAATTGCTGATCTGTACCAAACAATTCTGAACCCGAAATGTCTACCATAAGTACCATTGTTAATTCGCGTTCTTCTTCAAAAACTTTAACATGTGGCTGGTTTGTTCTAGCAGTTACATTCCAGTCTATATTTCTTACATCGTCTCCAAATTGGTACTGGCGAACTTCGGAAAAAGTCATACCACGACCTTTAAAAGTCGAATGGTATTCGCCTCCAAAAATATGATCAGACAAACGACGTGTCTTGATTTCGATTTTACGAACTTTTTTTAGTAATTCTTTAGTATCCATCTTTTGATTTACGATAGTAGATTTTTGATTTACGATTTTTAAAAATCGTTATTCGGCATTCTAAAATCTAAAATTCTATGGTACCTCAACCACATTTACAATTTTATTAATAATGTCTTCGCTAGTTATATTCTCTGCTTCTGCTTCATAAGTAATACCAATTCTATGACGTAATACATCGTGAACCACAGCGCGAACATCTTCTGGAATTACATAACCACGACGTCTAATAAAAGCATAACATTTTGCTGCTGTTGCCAGGTTAATACTTCCACGTGGTGACGCTCCAAAAGATATTAAAGGCTTTAATTCTTCTAATTTATATTGTTCTGGATAACGTGTTGCAAAAATAATATCTAAAATATATTTTTCAATTTTATCATCCATATATACTTCACGTACTGCTTCTTGTGCTCTTAATATTTGCGCTACAGAAACAACTGGATTTACTTTATCCCAAGACCCTTTTAAATTGGCTCTCATAATTAACTGCTCTTCATCCTTTTTTGGATAATCTATTACAGTTTTAAGCATAAATCTATCTACTTGTGCTTCTGGTAATGGATAAGTTCCTTCTTGTTCAACAGGATTCATTGTTGCCATTACTAAAAATGGCTTGTCTAATATAAAAGTTTCGTCTCCAATAGTTACTTGCTTTTCTTGCATGGCTTCTAACAATGCAGATTGTACTTTAGCAGGTGCTCTGTTAATCTCATCGGCAAGTACAAAGTTGGCAAAAATTGGTCCTTTTTTAATAGTGAAATCATTCTCTTTCATATTAAAAATTAAGGTACCTACTACATCTGCTGGTAACAAGTCTGGAGTAAATTGAATACGACTAAAACTACCATCAACTGCTTTTGCAAGTGTGTTAATAGCTAATGTTTTTGCTAAACCAGGAACACCTTCTAGTAAAATATGTCCTTGACCTAAAAGACCAATTAACAAACGTTCTACCATATGTTTTTGCCCTACGATAACTTTATTCATCTCGTATGTCAGTAAATCGACAAAAGCACTTTCCTTTTCAATTTTTTCGTTAATAGATTTAATATCTATTGCACCTGTTTCTTCCATCTTTTATTAAATTTTAGTATCGAATGTAATTTTTGATAATTTACGGACTGCAAAATGTTAATTTTTTTGATACAATCGTGTTAATAATTGGTTAAAAAAATCAACAAACAAAAGGCTTTAACCATTTTATGTTTTCTATTTTTAGGACGAAATAAAAAAGAAGATTTCCGCCTTAGCGGAAATAACAAAAAAAATATTTTTAATGAAAAAAACCGCACTAATAACTGGAGCAACAAGTGGAATTGGTAGAGCAACTGCTCACGAATTTGCTAAACATGGTATACGATTAATTATTTGTGGTAGACGCCAAGAACGTCTAGAAACCATACAAAAAGCATTAAGTAAACATACCGAAGTACATATTTTAAACTTTGATGTTCGTGATAAAGCTGCTGTTTTTTCTGCTATAGAATCGTTACCTGAAACCTTTAAGCAAATAGACATTTTAGTTAATAATGCAGGAAATGCTCATGGTTTAGATCCAATTCACGAAGGTAGTTTAGACGATTGGGATGCCATGATGGATATTAACGTAAAAGGATTGCTTTATGTAAGTAAAGCTGTAATTCCACAAATGACAGAGCGACAATCTGGACATATTATTAACATAGGTTCTTCTGCTGGAAAAGAAGTATACCCAAAAGGGAATGTGTATTGTGCTAGCAAACACGCAGTTGTTGCTGTAACCGAAGGTATGCGAATGGATTTAAATCCTTACGGAATTAAAGTGGCAGCTATAAATCCTGGTTTAGTTGAAACCGAATTTTCTCAAGTACGTTTTAAAGGCGAAACACTTGCTGATAATGTTTATAAAGGCTATAAAGCGCTACAACCTGAAGATATTGCAGATGTTATTTATTTTGCTATTTCTAGACCAAAACATGTAAATATTGCAGATGTACTAATGTTTTGTACAGCACAAGCTAGTAGTACTATTGTGAAAAAAGAAATCTAGATGATTAACAAACGCCTTTTAATTAAAAACCTACTCGCACATAACGATGAGAACAGTTTTTATGACAAAAAGCGAAAGATTGATATTAGCCAAAAAGAAGGAAAAGCTAAGTTTTTAAAGCATGTTTGCGCCTTATCCAATAGTAATCCTAAAAATAATTCTTTTATTGTTATTGGTGTTGAAGATGAAGACAACACCATTATTGGTGTCGATTTTTTTGACGATTCTAAAATTCAAAACCTCATTAATGCCTATCTCACCAATCCTCCAATAGTTCAATACGAAAACATTCCGTTTCCGCATCTACCAGACGATAAAGTTGTTGGCCTAGTTACTATTCGCGCTATTGAAGGCTTAACCTCATTAAGAAAAAATATTTGGAAATATTATGGTGGCTCTGTGTTTTTTAGAGATGGCAGTATGAGTATGCCTAAGGTTTTTAAAAGCGATATTAAAGATGTAAACTCTAAAATTGTTGGAGCTATAGAGAGCCATTCTCATAACAATATAGAATATACACTTGATGGTGTTTTTGATTTTATGGATAAACGCAAGGATTACAATCCGCAATATAAAGTGTTTAAAGAGTATTTTGTAGTGTGTTGGGCTGGACAAAAAAAGGAGGTAAAAAATGAAGTATTTTATTCTCGCGTAGATATAGAACTTATTAACGAACAAGTACGTTTATTTTATTCGGCTTTAGATGAAGTTTCTATTTCTTTTAATAATGGTCGTTTTAAAATTATAGAATACGTGTCGTTAGGACTTCAAAATAGCTACAAATATTATCCTTTAGAAGAAACCGAAATTCAATTTCACGACAACGCTAATTATAGTATTGATAGCACTTTAGTTTTTCAGCCTCCGGAATTCGATAAAAAAATATTACATCATATTTACAATGCAAACAATGCTTTATTAGAACATTTAAAAAAAGGAAGTAAGCTTACATTATCTCAACAAAATGATGTTAAAAACTTACCAGCAACCTACCTTATTTGTTATTTAAATGGTTTTCATGAAGCTATAGATAAACTAAACGAAGCTAAACCTTTTTTGAAAGCTTACAGCCTAGCTGTGTATAGTAGATATAAAGAGTCTCTAAGGATTTTGCGTAAAGTGAAATACAATTAAAGTTGAAATATAAAAAAACTGTTTTTCCAAAACACTATGAAAAAACAGTTTATAGTATTTAATTATAGCTAAAATTTATTTTCCGCCATCTAAATTATCTTGCCATTCTTTTAGTTTTTGCCACTGTCCAGAAGCAGCTAATTTAGCTTGTTCTGGCCAAGTGCCTGGTTTATGTATTTCGAAACGTTTTCCACCACTCTTTAATACTTCTTGGCACTTTTCTATAGAGCAATCTGCTAATCCAGCCCAAGTAGTTACCTCATGATTATGAAATAATTCTTTAATTTTTGGACCAATACCTTCAACTACAGTTAAATCGTCTTGTTTAATATTTTTACCAAAGGCAGCTTTTGCAGCAGCTTTATCAAAAGCTACTCCAGTTGGAGCTGTTGCAAGGCTTGATACTTCTGGAGTAGCTATAGAAGAGTTTCCTCCTGTGAATGTTGATTTTTTATTGGCTTTACAAGCCTCTAAATCTGCTTCTAATTTAGAAATTCTATTCTTGTAAACATCTACATTTGCTGTTGTCTCTGTTAATTTTTCTCCTCCTCCTAAAAGGCGTCCTAAGAAGTAGCCTAAAATTGCGCTAATTACGCCAACTAATACTGGTATTAACCAGCATGGTATGTTTGATATTAATAAAGTCATAATTATAAATTTTTAATTGTTAGTTTAAAGTTACTACTACTCTTCTGTTTTTAGCTTTACCTTCTTCGGTATTATTATCTGCAATAGGTTCGTCTGGTCCTTTAGAAGAGCTATTAATTTTAGTAGAAGAAATACCATTACTTACTAAATAATTCTTGGCAAATTCTGCTCTATCTAATCCTAATCTTATATTGGTTTCTCGATCTCCTGTATTATCTGAATGTCCAATAGATTTTATAGAAGAATCGTCTGTTTTATCCAAATATCTTACCATCTTTGCAACTTTCAGGCGTTGTTCGGCATTTAAATTAATAGATGCAGATGCTGTATCAAAGTATAATATTAATGGGTTTGCAACAATTTCGTCATGCAGCACCTTTAATCCATCGGCTTCACTCGAATCGTTTGCATCTCTTGTATTAATAGTATAAGATAATGGTCCATAATACAGGTCTGAAGCATCTGGAATTAAACTATCGTCTAATTTACCATAGGTGTTTAACATTTTAGAAGACATACCATGCGAAACAAAGTAGTTTTTAACAGCATTTGCTCTAGCTAACCCAAGATTAGGAAATGCCGAAGTGTTCTTTTCGTTACTAGTATAATGCCCTGTAATGTCAACCATTTTACTAGGATTATCGTTAAGGTATGTTGATAATCTTGCTATTTCAGATTTTAAACCCTCTGCTACTGGTTCTAAAAGAGAAAAACTAGAACCTTTAAAATTTAAGTTCTCACTGGCATTAAATTTTAAACTGCTTTTCGAATCTATTATCGAAAACATGTTTGTTGTTGCATTTTGAACTCCTGGTTCTGTTACTAAATTTTTGGTTTCAGCTTCTTTATTTGCCGCTTCTAAACAAGGCTTACAGCAAAAAAAGTAATAAAGAATAGTACCGAAAACAATTGTTAGCAAAATACCAAGAAGATAGTTGGTCTTTTTACTCATTATAATATTGGTTTTAAGTTAGCGGTCTTAAGTTATTAAAAATCAATTAAATTTTAACGTTTTTTTTATTAAATTAAAATATAAAGTGTTAAAAATTAAATAACTAATCTATTTTTAAGATAAAACTGTAAATAATTAATTTTTATAGTATAAAAAAACCACATCTTTCGATGTGGCTCTTTAATAAAATATTTGCTCTATTATAAATCAAACTTAATTCCCTGAGCTAAAGGTAATTCGTCTGAATAATTTACAGTATTTGTTTGTCTTCTCATATAAATTTTCCAAGCATCAGATCCAGACTCACGTCCTCCTCCTGTTTCTTTTTCTCCTCCAAAAGCACCTCCTATTTCGGCACCAGACGTTCCAATGTTTACATTGGCAATTCCACAATCTGATCCTGCGTAAGACAAGAACTTTTCTGCTTCTTTCATTTCATTGGTCATAATTGCAGACGATAAACCTTGTGCAACACCATTTTGAACAGCGATTGCATTTTCAACTTCTCCTGTGTATTTCATTAAATATAAAATTGGAGCAAAAGTTTCAGACTGCACAATTTCAAAACTGTTTTCTGCTTCAATAATTGCTGGTTTAACATAGCATCCAGATTCGTAGCCTTCTCCTTCTAAAACACCACCTTCTACTAATACATTTCCACCTTCTGCTTTTGCCTTTTCAATGGCTGCTAAATAGGTGTTAACAGAGTCTTTATCGATTAATGGTCCTATATGATTTTTTTCATCTAAAGGATTACCAATCGTTAATTGACCATAAGCACCAACAATGGCATCTCTAACTTTATCGTAAACACTTTCATGTATAATTAATCTTCTTGTAGAAGTACAACGTTGTCCACATGTTCCAACAGCACCAAATACTGCTCCAGGAACAACTACTTTTAAATCTGCAGTTGGTGTAATAATAATAGCATTATTTCCTCCTAATTCTAATAAAGATTTTCCAAAACGCTCTGCTACTGTTGCACCAACAATACGTCCCATTCTTGTAGAACCTGTTGCAGATATTAATGGAATTCTATGGTCTGTAGTCATCATTTCTCCTACTTTGTAGTCTCCATTAATAATACAAGAAATCCCTTCTGGTAAGTTGTTTTCTTTTAAAACCTCAGCAATTATGTTTTGGCAAGCAACCGAACAAATTGGTGCTTTTTCTGAAGCTTTCCAAACACAAACATCACCACAAACCCAAGCTAAAGCTGTATTCCAAGCCCAAACAGCAACTGGAAAGTTAAATGCAGAAATAATACCTACCACACCAAGAGAGTGCCATTGCTCTCTCATAACGTGTTGTGGTCTTTCAGATGGAATTGTTTGCCCATTTAAAGAACGTGATAAACCTACAGCAAAATCACAGATGTCAATCATTTCCTGAACTTCACCATAACCTTCTTGTAAAGATTTTCCCATTTCGTAAGACACCAATTTACCTAAAGGCTCTTTTAACACTCTTAATTTATTTCCAAATTGACGAACAATCTCACCTCTTTGTGGTGCTGGCATTGCTCTAAAAGATATAAATGCAGTTGTTGCTGCATCCATAACTTTTTCGTAATCTGCTTTTGTAGTTGTTGATACTTTACCAATTAAAGAACCATCTGTTGGTGAATATGAAGAAATAGCTTCACCACTTCCAAAGTTATTAGACCCAGTAGATGTACCATCGTTCATCTCTTTTATTCCTAATTGTTTTAAAGCTTCTTTTATTCCGAAATCAGTTGAAACTGCCATAATAAATCTTGAATTTTTACGAATTATTTAATTTTGATGCGAATATACTAATAAATCTGCGTTTTAAAGGTTATAACTTTCATAAAAAACAGTAACTTTAAAGCACTAAAGACAAACCAAAAATGAAAAAACCAACCCACTTATTATTGCTCTTTTTTATAATGTTAAATTGTGGAGAACTCGTTCCAAATCCAGATAAAAATCCCGAGAATATGACGCAAGAAAATCCTGATCCAAAGTCTAATTCTGAAAAAGTAAATGAGTTTGCTATAGTTATTCATGGAGGCGCTGGCACTATTTTAAAAAAAAATATGTCTGAAGAAAAAGAAGCGGAATATAAAGCTAAACTTGAAGAAGCAATAAGAGTTGGCTACTCTATTTTAGACAAAGGAGGAAGTAGTCTCGATGCAGTAGAAAAAACCATTAATGTTTTAGAAAATTCGCCTTTATTTAATGCTGGTAAAGGCGCTGTATTTACCAATGCTGAAACTAACGAATTAGACGCCTCAATAATGGATGGTAAAACTTTAAACGCAGGCGCATCGGCAGGAACAAAAACTGTAAAAAACCCAATTAATTTAGCAAGAGCAATCATGGAAAATTCGCCACACGTTATGATGGCTGGTGATGGAGCAGAAACTTTTGCGAAAGAACAAAATTTAGAAATCGTTTCTCCAGAATATTTTAAAAGCGAAAACAGGTTAAACACTTTAAAACGTGTTATAAAAAAAGAACAAGAAAAGACTAAAAACAAAACCTCAGCATTTTACGATGCAGATATAAAAGACAGTAAATTTGGAACTGTTGGTTGTGTCGCTTTAGATAAAAAAGGAAACTTAGCAGCTGGAACTTCTACAGGTGGCATGACAAATAAAAGGTATGGTCGTGTTGGAGATGTGCCAATAATTGGTGCAGGAAATTATGCCAACAATGCTACTTGTGCAGTCTCAGGAACTGGTTGGGGAGAATTTTTTATTCGCGCTACAGTAGCGCATGATATTTCTGCATTAATGGAATACAAAGACTTGTCTTTAGAGGAAGCAGCGAAAGAAGTGATTCTGAGAAAAGTACCAGATTTAGGAGGAAATGGTGGTATTATTGCTGTTGATAAAAATGGAAATATGGTTATGGAATTTAACACCGCAGGAATGTATCGTGCAAGCATGAATGACAAAGGTGAATTAACAATTGGTATTTACTCAAAATAAAACTTTAACAAAATCATAACAACCAGCTAAAGACTAAAACTAAACATTAACGCGTAGTTATATTAACAAGAATACTCTCACACGTTTTCTTTTTCTATAATTCATCTTAAACCAATATTCCAATGCAAATTAAATCCATTTTTGCCCTAGCGTTCTGTATCTTTATATCGCTATCCTGTACTAAAAAAGAAACTGAGACAGATAATCTTTTTAAATTTAGAGACTATATTAGTTATACTACATCAGGACGAATATCGACGACAAGCAGCATCCAAATTAGCTTAGCCAAAGAAGTTGAAGGTTGGGAAATTGGGAATGAAATTGATAAAAACCTCATCTCTATTAAACCTCACGTTTCAGGAAATTTAAAAATAGCAAATAAACATGCGTTAACGTTTACTCCAAACGAGGCTTTAGATCCAGATACAGAGTATTCGGTGACTGTTAAATTAAGAGAAATTTATCCAGATATACCTTCTGAGTATTCAGATTATACCTTTCAATTTAAAACCATAACACCCAACTTTAATGTGGTGACTAACGATTTACAATCTTACAGTAAAGAATGGCAATATTTACTAGGTGTTGTAAAATCTGAAGACAATATAACAACAGAACAAGCAAAACAATTGGTTGAAGCCTCTCAAGGTGGAAAAAAACTAAATATAGAATGGAATGAAGAGCGTGTACCTTCAAGGTTTTTTGAATTTAAAATAGATAGTATTAGTCGTAAAGTCGAAGATAGTGAGATACTATTAAAATGGAACGGAAAAGTAATAGAGGCAGATAACTCTGGTGAAAACACGGTTAAAATTCCTGGAAAAAACAACTTTACTATTACAAAAATAGATGCGATTCAAAATCCTGAGCAATACCTGTCTATTAACTTTTCAGATCCTATAAAAAAGCAACAAAATTTCGACGGATTAATTACGATTCAAAATATAAAAAGCCCTAAATATATTGTCGCTGGTAATGTTTTAAAAGTCTATCCAGATTCAAAAATCACAGGAAATGTTCGCCTAGATGTCTTTCAAGGAATATTAAATACCGAAGGCTATAAGTTGAAAAAACCGTTTTCTGAATTTATTTCTTTCCATGAAATAAAACCAAATGTGCGTTTAATAAATAGTGGTGTAATACTTCCAAACTCCCAAGAATTAAAATTCAATTTTGAAGCCGTAAACCTAAAAAAAGTAGATCTAAAAGTTATTAAAATCTACGAAGACAATGTGCTTCAGTTTTTACAAGATAATGAGTTACAAGGTGGAAACGAAAACAGTATTAGACAAGTAGGTAGACGTATAGCAAAACAAACGATTACGCTTATTAACGATGATGTAGAAAACTCTGGAAAATGGAAAACCTATAGTGCAGATTTATCTAAAATATTTAAAGCAGATCCTGGAGCGCTTTACAGAATAGAAGTAAGTTTTAAAAAGGGATACTCTCTTTATAATTGCGAAGTAAACACAAATATTACAAATTCTGAAGACAATGAAGATTACTATGAAGACGAATATTATGAGGACGAGTATTATGGCGATGAGTATTCAGAAAACACATCAGAAGACCAAGAGCAACGCGAGGAAGACTATTGGGATAACGTAACATATAGATATCGAAGTTATAGCTACAATTGGAGAGAACGTGATAATCCTTGTCATGCAGCTTATTACAATCAAGATCGTGAGATTTCACAAAATTTATTAGCTTCAAACCTAGGTGTAATAGTAAAAAAAGGCACTAATAATAATTACTACTTTGCAGTTACAAATATTTTAAATACTAATGTAGAAGCTGGTGCAAAAGTAACGCTCTACAACTACCAACAACAGGAAATTTCTAGTATAAACACAGATCAAGAAGGCTTGGCAACAATGCAAGTTAAGAGTCATGCAGCATTTGCTATTGTTAGTAAAAATAATAACAAAACTTATATTAAATTAAGAGATGGTCGCGCACTTTCTTTAAGTAAATTCGATGTTTCTGGAAACCATTTACAACGTGGTCTAAAAGGTTATATATATGGTGAACGTGGTGTTTGGAGACCTGGAGACTCATTACATCTTACTTTTATTTTAGACGATAATGGTAACAAACTACCAAAAGGTCATCCCGTAAAAATGGAAGTTACAGATCCTAATGGAAAACTAGCATACAAGAAAATTACTAGCGAAAATGTTAACGATTTTTACACCTTTACTGTGCCAACATCTACCGAAAACAAAACAGGTAACTGGAACGCAAAAGTGAGTGTTGGTGGTGCAACTTTTTACAAAAGTTTAAAAATTGAAACTGTTAAACCTAATCGTTTAAAAATTAAAGTCGATTTTAAAGATGAAGTACTCTCTGGAAGCGAAGCATTAAATGGAACTCTTAATGTAAATTGGCTACATGGAGCACCTGCTAAAAATGTGAAAACTGAAATTAAAGCAAAGTTTAGCAACGCTTACACACCTTTTAAAAACTACAAAGATTATACTTTTAAAGATCCTTCTCGTTCTTTTTCTCAAGAAGAATTAAATGTTTTTGAAGGTAATGTAAACGAAGAAGGATTTGCTGAAATAAATAATAAATTAAGCGTAGGACAAAATGCTCCAGGCATGCTTAACGTCCAGTTTTTAGTGCGTGCTTTCGAGAATGGAGGCGATTTTTCTATGGATGCTTTTACTAAACAATACGCACCATACAAATCGTTTGTTGGATTACGTTCGCCTAAAGGTCGTGCTTATGGTTCGTTTTATACAGACGAAAACCAAACCTTCGATATTGTTGTGGTCGACGATCAAGGAAAACCAATAAAACGTAATGGCTTAGAAGTTAAAGTCTATAAGGTTGAATGGCGTTGGTGGTGGAATTCGTCTTACGACAACCTATCAAAATACACTTCTAGTTCTTTTCATAGGCCGTTTATGAATAGTATAATAAACTCAGATTCTAAAGGAAAAGCAAGTGTTACTATTAATGTGCCTGAAGCAGAAGGTGGACGTTATTTAATTCGCGTTTACGATCCTAAAAGTGGACACGCTACAGGTCGAACAGCATACTTCTACAAAAACTGGTGGAAAAGACAACCTTCTGGCGACAAAGAAGCTGCAAAAATGTTAGTGTTCGCAGCAGATAAAGAAAACTACAATGTTGGTGAAACAGCTAAAATCACCTTTCCATCTGGAACAGAAGGTCGTGCTCTTATTTCTATTGAAAATGGAACCGAAGTTATAGAACACAAATGGTTAAAAACAAAAGCAGGAGAAACCGTTGTAGATATTCCTATTACAAAAGCAATGGCTCCTAATGTGTTTGTAAACATTTCGTTGTTACAACCTCATGCTAGTACCGAAAACGATTTACCATTACGTCTCTATGGTGTTATCCCAATTTTAGTTGAAGATCCAAATACCAAATTGGAGCCAGAAATTAGAATGCCAAGTGTTCTAAGACCTGAAGAAGAGTTTACAGTAATTGTTTCAGAAAAAAACGATAAGTCAATGACGTATACTATAGCAATGGTTGAGGAAGGTTTACTAGACTTAACGCGTTTTAAAACACCAAATGCATGGTCTGCTTTTTATGCTCGTGAAGCTTTAGGAGTAAAAACTTGGGATGTTTTCGACGATGTTATTGGTGCATACAGTGGTAGCATCGATCAGATATTTGCAATTGGAGGTGATGGAAGTGCAGCTGGTGGAAAAAACAAAAAAGCAAACCGTTTTAAGCCTGTTGTTAAAGTATTAGGTCCTTTTATATTAGAAGCTGGCGGAAGAACAACGCATAATATAAAAATGCCTAATTATATTGGTGCAGTTAGAACAATGGTTGTTGCTGGTAATACTAAAACCCAAGCTTATGGAAGTACAGCTAAATCTGTTGAAGTAAAAAAACCTTTAATGGTTTTAGCAACTTTACCGAGAAAGCTAAGTCCTGGTGAAAAAGTGACACTTCCAGTTACTGTTTTTGCCATGGAACCAAAGGTTAAAAATGTTGATATTAAGCTTAAATTAAGTAACGGCATTACCATTGTTGGTGAACAATCTAAAACATTGTCATTTGCAAAACCAGATGAACAAATGGCATTTTTCGAGTTAGACGTCAGTCAAGCAAACGGTATAAATACTGTAGAAGTTATTGCCACTGGAAATGGAGAAAAATCAACTTACAAAGTAGAATTGGATGTCGAAAATGTAAATCCTATAACGTCTAAAGCTTTAGATAAAACGTTAGAGAAATCTGCTTCAACGAGTTTAGACTTTGAAACTTTTGGTGTGGTAAACTCAAATAGTGCAACAGTAGAATTTTCTACCATGCCACCTATGGATTTCTCTCGTAGATTACAGTATTTAGTACAATATCCTCATGGTTGCGTAGAACAAACAACTTCTGGAGTGTTTCCACAGTTATATTTAAATGAAATTTTTGATATTCCATTGAAGAAAAAACAAGAAATTCAGTCCAATATAGAAAACGGAATTAAACGTCTTGGAAATTTCCAAAGACCAAATGGTGGCATGAGTTACTGGATGGGAGAAGCCTCTGCAAATGATTGGGGAACCAGCTATTCTGGACATTTTATGTTAGAAGCCGAAAAACTAGGATTTGTGCTTCCTCTTACATTTAAAAGTAACTGGATAAAATACCAAAAAGAAGCTGCTAGAAGCTGGAGGCCAAGCTATAAAACCTATAATAGCGATTTAGCACAAGCTTACAGATTATATACTTTAGCTTTAGCTGGAAGTCCAGATCTAGGAGCCATGAACAGACTAAAAGAATTTGGTGAAATTTCTAACGAAGCAAAATGGAGATTAGCAGCCGCTTACGCTTTAGCAGGACAAACAGAGGCCAGTAAAGCTATTTCTAAAACAGCCAATATAGAATTTCAAGCGCCTAGATATAACTATTATACTTATGGCTCTGTAGATAGAAATCGTGCCATGGCATTAGAAACTATGGTATTAACCAAAGATTCTAGAATGCAAGAATTAGCAAAAACCTTAGCTAAAAATTTGTCGAGTAACCGTTGGATGAGTACACAAACAACAGCTTATAGTTTACTTGCTATGGCAAAAATGGTGAAAGAAAATGGAGGAAAATCTCTTGATTTAGAATACACCATTAACGGTAAAACCCAAAACATAAAGACCAATAGCGCTATTGCGCAACGTGGATTAAAAGTTATAGATGGAAAAAACACTTTAACCTTTAAAAACAAACAAGGCAATGTGGTTTACGTTCGTGTTTTAAATTCTGGAAAACTGCCTTTAGGTGAAGAATTAACCGAACAAAGAGGCTTGAGTACTAGTGTTGTTTATAAAGATTTAAAAGGCAATGAAATTAATATAGAGAGCCTAAAACAAGGTCAAGATTTTGTGGCCACAGTAACAGTTTCTAACCTTAAAAACGAACGCGTTACAGATGTTGCATTAACACAAATATTTCCATCTGGATGGGAAATAGTAAACACACGTTTTACAGATTTTGGAAGCGTAACGAAACGAAGCGATGCAAGATTTACAGATATTAGAGACGATCGTGTTAATTTCTATTTCGATTTAAATAAAAAAGGTAAATATGGCACCAACACATTTAACGTTATGCTTAATGCATCATACTTAGGAACCTATTATTTACCAGGAATTCAAGCCGAAGCTATGTACGATAATGAGTTTTTAGTTCGAACAAAAGGACAATGGGTAACTGTAGAGAAATAAATAATATTAAATAAAAAACCAATTCCTATTGAAATATATAATAAAAGGACGCTTTTAGTATCTGTTTTAAAAGGTAAAAAACCAATCAAAAATGTTTAACTGTCATATTAATTTAAAACACAAACATTATGAAAACGACAAAACATTTTTTAACAGCAATTTTAGTATTAGTAGCAACTTTTAGTTATGGGCAAGATTATGCCTATGTTAATGCAGATAGCGGTTTAACAGTAAGAGAAAGACCAGATATAAGCGCTTCAAAACTAGGAAAACTAATGTATAACGAAGCAGTAGAAGTAGTAGAGAAAACCAACGTGAGATTGGTTGTAATAGATGAAGGCAACAAAATTGCAGGAGAATGGGTAAAGATAAAAATGAATGGCTACCAAGACCTAAAAGGCTACGTTTTTAATGGTTTTTTATCTGAAAACAAAATGCCAAAAATTATTAACGTCAAGTTTCCTGAAGCTAATATTCACATTAAAAACTTAGCTATAGTAGATGATGATGCGCTTCGCCATTTAGTAAACGAAAATAATTTAAGTATTGATGTAGATTTGGGACATTCACCTGAAAAGAAAATTATATTAATTAAAGACAATCAATACAAAAGCATTAAAATTCTTCAACGTTATGAAAACAGTATCACGATTATGAATGAAGGACCTCATTGCGATTTAATAAATTGGAAACACTACTATTCAGATTGGAAGCCTATTAAAAAAATAAATAACTTAAAGTTTGAAACATTATCATACTCTCAAGCAGATTACAAACAATTTATTCCTGTTGATATCGAAGAGCTTAAGCAAGTTGTTTCAGAACAATGTGGAGAAGATTGGGCAAAATATATTGAAAAAGTAACAACTGTTAATCAGTATCCTACTGGAGTAACAACAAGTAAGATTTTTTTAAAATTTATTTTAATAGATTTGGAAGATAACGTCACAGAAAAAACAATAGCATTTGTAATCCCAATGGGTTGCTAAATACATTAAAGATGAAAAACTTTAAACCATACTACGCAGTGATTTTTACATCCACAAGAACCAAAGGAGACAATGGTTATAATGAAATGGCAACATTAATGGAGTCTTTGGCCAAAAAACAAAAAGGTTTTATTAGTATAGATTCTGCAAGACACGATATAGGAATCACTGTGAGTTATTGGAAAAGTTTAGATGCAATACATCATTGGAAACTACAAACAGATCATATTGTAGCGCAGCAAAAAGGGATAAAAAACTGGTACAGTTGGTATAACGTACGAATTTGTAAAGTGGAGCGTGAATATGAATTTAATAAATAGTCAAGTAACTACTAGTCATTTTCCGAAGTGTTAAAAAAAACTCCTAAGTACTAAGGAAGCAAATTGAAAATAATTTCAGCATATATAAAACGTAATAAAATAAAGTCGATAATTCTCGCTTTAGTTTTACTTGCCTACTATTTTTGTTTACCTAAACAACTTTTTAAAGATCCAACTGCTACAGTAATAACAAGCTCAAACAACACTTTGTTAGGTGCACAAATAGCTAAAGATGGACAATGGCGATTTCCAAAAACTGACAGTATCCCAGAAAAATTCGAGATTTGTATAATTAATTTTGAAGACGAATATTTCTACAAGCATCCTGGCTTTAATCCTATTTCAATTTTTAAAGCATTAAAGCAAAATATTAATTCTGGTGAAGTAAAACGTGGTGGCAGCACACTCACACAACAAGTAATTCGCTTATCTAGAAAAGGACAATCTAGAACTTATTTAGAGAAAATTAAAGAAATTATTTTAGCTACACGTTTAGAATTACGTGAAAGTAAGGCACAAATTTTAACTTATTATGCTAGCTACGCTCCTTTTGGAGGTAATGTTGTTGGCATAGATGCTGCTTCTTGGCGCTATTTTAATAGGAATCCACACCAATTATCTTGGGCAGAAAGCGCAACATTAGCAGTTTTACCAAATGCACCAAGTTTAATTTATCCTGGGAAAAACCAGAAACAATTACTAGAAAAACGGAATAGACTTCTAAAAAAACTACTAAATAAAGAGATTATAGATTCGTTAACCTATAATTTATCTATTGCAGAAGGCTTACCTCAAAAGCCTTATCCTTTACCACAGATTGCACCTCATTTACTTCAGAAAATAGCAAAATCAAATTATGGTGAGCGCATTAAAACAACTATAGATTTTAAACTACAAGATCAAGCTAATAATTTAGTTTACAATCATTATAACCTATTAAAACAAAACGAAATTCATAATATTTCAGTCTTGGTTTTAGATGTAAACACTAGACAAGTTCTAACTTACATAGGAAATTCTCCAACAACTAAAAAAAATCAAAAAGATGTTGATGTTATAAATAAACCAAGAAGTACAGGAAGCATTTTAAAACCTTTTTTATATGCAGCCATGTTAGATGCAGGCGATTTATTACCAAACACTTTAGTTGCAGATGTACCAACACAATTTGGAAATTATGTGCCTGAAAACTATAATAAAGAATTTGATGGTGCTGTACCTGCAAGTAGAGCATTATCGCGTTCTTTAAATGTACCAGCTGTAAGAATGCTTAAGGATTTTGGTTTAGATAGGTTTCATCATTATTTAAAAGAACTTAAGCTTAAAGATGTAAAATATAACGCCAACCACTATGGTTTATCGTTAATTTTAGGAGGTGCAGAAAGTAATTTATGGGATTTGTGTAAAAGTTATGCGAGTTTTTCTTCAACTTTAAATCATTTTAATGAGACGTCAAGCGAATATTATTCGAACGAGTTTTGCGAACCTACTTTTTTTGCATCAGAAACTATTGACTTTGGTAAAAAATCGACAGAAAAAACTGTGTTCGATGCTGCTTCAATTTATTTAACCTATCAAAGCTTAAAAGAAGTAAACAGACCTGAAGGAGATGAAAACTGGGAATTTTTTGATGATTCTAAACAAATCGCCTGGAAAACAGGTACAAGTTTTGGGTTTAGAGACGCTTGGGCAATTGGCACAACAAAAGATTATGTAGTAGGTGTTTGGGTTGGAAATGCAGATGGAGAAGGAAGACCAGGTTTAGTTGGCGTTCAAGCTGCTGCACCTATTCTTTTTGATGTATTCGATTTGCTCCCAAATAGCGATTGGTTCTCAAAACCTTTTGATGAAATGAGTGAAATTAGTATTTGTAAAGAAAGTGGTTTTAGAGCAGGACAGCATTGCGAGAATAAGCTACAGCAATTTGTTCAAAATAGTGGACTCAAAACAAAACCTTGTCCTTATCACATTTTAGTCCATTTAGATACTACTAAAAGCCATCAGGTAAATTCGTCTTGCGTAGATTTAAGTGCTGTCTCAAACACTTCGTGGTTTGTTTTACCTCCTTTAATGGAATTTTACTACAAGTCCAAAAACCCTTTTTATATACCACTACCTCCTTTTAGAAATGATTGTGTTGGAAATGAACAAATAAGTATGCAATTTATTTATCCTAAAGACAATACTATTATTTTTTTACCTAAAGATTTAAATGGTGAAATTAATGAGCTCATTTTAAAGATTGCACACTCAAAACCAAAGACCAAAATTTTCTGGTATTTAAACAACCTTTTTATTGGTAAAACAACTGATATTCACGACTTAGCTATTATTCCTAAAGAAGGAAAACATGTAATTACAGCTGTAGATGAATTTGGGAATGAAATAAAAAGAACAATACAAATTACTAATTAAAACCATTAAAAAACCAATCACTTCATCGAAAATAACATAGATTTTATCTAACATTATCTAGAAATATTGTAATTTAGTATATATTTAACATTTAATTTTTGTTAAAAACAGATCTAACACTAACCACAAAATGAAAAAGACTACTTTATTTTTGATTTTACTTTTTTTAAGTTTATCAATAAAAGCTCAAACTTATTTAACAGAGAATTTTGATACTAGTATACCAGCAACATGGACCATAGACGATGCAGGTGGAGCAACTGGAGATTCATGGATATCAGGACTACAAGGATTTGGAAACAGTCTAGATGGTACAAATGCAGCTGTTGTAGATAGTGATGCGAATGGAAATGGTATCATTCTTTTAGAAACTCTTACGTCTCCAGCTTTTGATACTTCTGGAGCAACAGCTATATTTTTAGACTTCGATCAATTCTATAATAATGGAGGTGGAGATACAGCAGATGTAGAAGTATGGGATGGTACTGCTTGGGTAAATGTTTTATCTCAAAATGCAGACATTGGAGCTTTTAATGCACCAGACCAGCAACATATAGATATTACAGCCTACTCAAACTCTGCAATGCAAGTACGTTTTATTTATAATGATAACGACGTTTGGGCTTGGTATTGGTTAATTGATAATATTATTATTTATAATGCTTCTTGTCCAAACCCAGATAATTTAACTTTTATTAGTTCTACATCTACCACTGCAAATTTATCATGGACAGCAGGTGGAACAGAAACAGCTTGGGAAATAGCTATACAGCCTCAAGGCACAGGTTTGCCAACAGGTTCAGGAACTCCAACATCAACAAATAATCCTCATGTTGCAATGGGCTTAACACCAGCAACA
>NZ_JAQWGS010000009.1 GCF_029238095.1 Lacinutrix sp.
AATAACTTATAGATACTAAACTTATGAAAGTAAGAGCATCAGTTAAAAAGAGAAGTGTCGATTGTAAAATCGTACGCAGAAAAGGAAGACTTTACGTCATTAACAAAAAGAATCCTAGATTCAAACAAAGACAAGGATAATTATGGCTAGAATTGCAGGTGTAGACATACCAAAAAACAAAAGAGGAGTTATCTCTCTAACTTATATCTACGGTATAGGTAGAAGTAGAGCTCAAGAAATTTTAGCAACAGCTAAAGTTGACGAAAGTATTAAAGTCCAAGATTGGGATGATGATCAAATAGCAGCTATTCGTGAGTCTGTTGGAACATTTACTATCGAAGGAGAATTACGTTCTGAAACACAATTAAACATTAAGCGATTAATGGATATTGGATGTTACAGAGGAATTCGTCACAGAGCTGGTTTACCTCTAAGAGGTCAACGTACTAAAAACAACTCTAGAACCAGAAAAGGTAGAAGAAAAACTGTTGCTAATAAGAAAAAAGCAACTAAATAATAATTAGAAATTTGGTCTTTAGTGTTTAGACGTTGGAAAGAATCTGTTTGAAATTATTTAGGTTTAGGATTCTAGCGACTATCAACTAACTACTTAGAACTATAGAAATATGGCAAAGACAAATACAAAATCGACTAAAAAACGTAAAGTTATAGTTGAATCTGTTGGAGAAGCGCACATTACTGCGTCTTTTAACAACATTATAATCTCATTAACAAACAAAAAAGGTGACGTAATTTCATGGTCATCTGCAGGTAAAATGGGATTTAGAGGTTCTAAAAAGAACACACCTTACGCAGCTCAATTGTGTGCAGAAGATGCATCAGGAGTAGCTAAAGAAGCTGGATTAAAAAAAGTAAAAGTATACGTTAAAGGACCAGGTAATGGTAGAGAATCTGCTATACGTTCTATTCATAATGCAGGAATTGAAGTAACTGAAATTATTGATGTTACTCCATTACCACATAATGGATGTCGTCCTCCAAAACGTAGAAGAGTATAACAGCGTTTTACAACGTTAATACAAAACACTGCATAAATTAATATCAGCTATATTAAATAGCTGATGTTAATTTTTTTGTGTAAATTTGCAGACTTTAAAAAAATTAACAAGTATCAATTAGAGAGATCAACGCTCGTCGAAGGATAAGATTAAGACCTTAATTCACAAGCACTCTCACAAAACAATTTAAAATGGCAAGATATACTGGTCCTAAAACTAAAATAGCGCGTAAATTTGGCGAAGCTATATTTGGAGATGATAAAGCTTTTGAAAAAAGAAATTATCCTCCAGGACAACACGGAAACGCTAGACGTCGTGGAAAAAAATCTGAATATGCAATCCAGTTAATGGAAAAGCAGAAAGCTAAATATACTTATGGTGTATTAGAGCGTCAATTTAGAAATATGTTTAAAAAAGCAACGGCTGCACCTGGTATTACTGGTGAAGTTTTATTACAATTATGTGAGTCTAGATTAGACAATGTTGTATTTAGAATGGGAGTTGCTCCAACAAGAAGTGCGGCAAGACAATTAGTTTCTCACAGACACATTACAGTTAATGGAGAGTTGGTAAATGTACCTTCTTACCAATTAAATGCTGGAGATGTAGTTGCAGTTAGAGAAAAATCTAAGTCTCTTGAGACTATTGAAAGATCACTATCTAATTCAAGTAGTGTTTACGAATGGATTACTTGGAATAGTGCAACTAAACAAGGAACTTATGTTTCTATTCCTGCAAGAATTCAAATTCCAGAGAACATTAACGAACAATTTATAGTAGAATTATACTCTAAATAATAATTAATCATATTGGTATTTGGCCAAAGGATTTATTAGTGCTCTTCAAACTTTTAAATCGCGCAACTAAATAACAATCAAAACGAAGACAAAAAATGGCAGTATTTAATTTTCAGAAGCCTGACAAAGTAATCATGATTGATTCTACTGATTTCGAAGGTAAATTCGAATTCAGACCTCTAGAACCAGGTTATGGTCTAACAGTAGGAAATGCTTTAAGAAGAGTTTTATTATCCTCTTTAGAAGGATTTGCAATTACCTCTATTAGAATAGAAGGTGTTGATCACGAATTTTCAGCAATTGCTGGAGTAGTAGAAGATGTAACAGAAATAATTTTGAACTTAAAACAAATGCGTTTTAAGCGTCAAATTGAGGATGTAGATAACGAGTCTGTATCTATTTCTATCTCAGGTCAAGATAAAATAACCGCAGGAGATTTTCAAAAATTCATCTCAGGATTTCAAGTATTAAATTCAGATTTAGTTATCTGTAACTTAGATCCTAAAGTGAATATTAACATGGAAATTACAATTGAAAAAGGAAGAGGTTATGTTCCAGCAGAAGAAAACAAAAAAGCTTCAGCGCCTATAGGAACAATCTTTACAGATTCAATATATACACCAATAAAAAATGTAAAGTATAGTATCGAGAATTTCCGTGTAGAGCAAAAGACAGATTACGAAAAATTAATCTTCGAAATCCAATCTGATGGTTCTATTACACCTCAAGATGCGTTAACTGAGGCAGCAAAAACTTTAATTCACCACTTCATGTTATTCTCTGATGAGCGTATTACATTAGAAGCCGATGAAATTGCACAAACTGAAACTTATGATGAAGAGTCTCTTCACATGCGTCAGTTATTAAAAACTAAGTTAGTAGATATGGATTTATCTGTACGTGCACTTAACTGTTTAAAAGCTGCAGAAGTAGATACTTTAGGAGACCTTGTGTCTTTCAATAAAAACGATTTAATGAAGTTCCGTAACTTTGGTAAAAAGTCTTTAACTGAGCTAGAAGAGCTTGTAAATGTTAAAGGTTTAAACTTTGGTATGGACTTATCTAAATACAAACTAGACAAAGACTAAAGTATTTATGATTTTTAGATTTCTATAAATCGTAAATCTCAAATCAAAAATTTAATTAATAATCATATTTTGCTCCTCGATAGAAGAGTTTGGTAGCAAGATGATAAAACAAATGTCATGAGACACGGAAAAAAAGTAAACCATTTAGGTCGCCAGACCGCTCACAGAAAAGCTATGTTAGCTAATATGGCTTGTTCTTTAATAGAGCACAAACGTATTAATACAACTGTTGCTAAAGCAAAAGCTTTAAAAGGTTTTGTTGAACCAATTATTACTAAATCTAAAAACGATACAACTCACAACCGTCGTTTAGTTTTTTCTAAATTGCGTCAAAAAGAAGCAGTTACAGAATTATTTAGAGACGTAGCGGCTAAGGTTGGTGATCGTCCAGGTGGTTATACAAGAATTATCAAGTTAGGAAATCGTTTAGGTGATAACGCAGATATGGCAATGATTGAGCTAGTAGATTATAATGAAATCTACAATGCAGATAATAAAGCTAAGAAAACAACTCGTAGAAGCCGTCGTGGAGGAAAAGCAACAGCAGCTCCAGTAGAAACTAAAGCAACTAACGAAGAAGAAGAATAAATGTTAATAAGCATTTAATATAAAAAGGATAAACTATTTTAGTTTATCCTTTTTTTTTTGAACTTTTGCAAAACTTTTGACACAACTATTAGAACTATGAAATATCAAAAACTTAAAAAAGCATTAATCCTATTAGCAGATGGAACTATATTTCATGGAAAAGCAGTAGGAAGGGAAGGCAGCGCCTTTGGAGAGGTGTGTTTTAATACAGGAATGACAGGTTATCAAGAGATTTTTACAGACCCTTCCTATTACGGTCAATTAATGGTTACCACCAACGCGCACATAGGTAATTATGGAGTTAAAAACGAAGAAAATGAATCTAAATCTGTTAAAATCGCAGGACTAATATGTAAAAATTTTAGTTATGAGTTTTCTCGTGATGCAGCTGATGGTTCGTTGGAAGACTTTTTAAACAAAAACAATCTATTAGCAATTTCAGATATTGATACTAGAGCGCTTGTAGCTTATATTAGAGATAATGGAGCAATGAATGCTGTAATCTCTACTGATGTTGATAATCTCGAGGAATTAAAAAAACAATTAGCAAACACTCCAAACATGAATGGTTTAGAACTCGCATCAAAGGTTTCTACTAAAGAGGCTTATTTTGTTGGAGATGAAAACGCATCAGTTAAAATTGCAGCTTTAGATATAGGTATTAAAAAGAACATTTTAAGAAATTTTGTTAATAGAGATGCCTACATAAAAGTCTTTCCTTATAATTCTAAATTTGAAGACCTTGAAGCTTTTAATCCAGATGGATATTTCTTGTCAAATGGACCAGGTGATCCTGAGCCTTTAATTGAAGCTCAAGAACTTGCTAAAGAGATTATTAAAAGAGATTTGCCTTTATTTGGTATCTGTTTAGGACATCAGGTAATAGCTTTAGCAAATGGCATTTCTACTTATAAAATGCACAATGGTCACAGAGGCATTAATCATCCTGTTAAAAATTTAGTAACAGGAAAAGGAGAGATTACTTCACAAAACCATGGTTTTGCTATTAACAGAGAAGAAACAGAGGCGCATCCTGATGTTGAAATTACACACGTACATTTAAACGATGATACAGTTGCTGGTATTAAAATGAAATCTAAGAATGTGTTTTCTGTTCAATACCATCCAGAAGCTAGTCCAGGACCTAATGATTCTACTTATTTATTTGATCAATTCATTAATAATATTAAGAAAAATTAATACGAATTAAGCAATAGAATGTATTTTCTATTGCTTTTTCAATTTTACTAAAACGATATAGACAATTTTTTATTTAATTCTGAAATGTATTCTATAAAGAACACAGAATTAAACTGTAAATTTGATAGTTAAATAAATTTAAATCACCAATTATGAGTATTATTATCAACGTCCATGCACGACAAATTTTCGATTCAAGAGGAAATCCAACAGTAGAAGTAGATGTAGAAACAGAAAACGGTTATTTAGGAAGAGCTGCAGTACCATCTGGAGCATCCACAGGTGAGCACGAAGCTGTAGAGTTACGAGATGGAGGTGATAAATTCATGGGAAAAGGTGTAACAAAAGCTGTAGATAATGTAAATTCTATATTAGCTGAAGAGCTGTTAGGAGTGAATGTATTTGAGCAAAACTACATAGATACTTTAATGTGCGAAATAGATGGTACACCAAACAAGTCTAAGTTAGGAGCAAATGCAATTTTGGGTGTTTCTTTAGCAGTAGCCAAAGCAGCAGCAGCAGAATTAGGAATGCCATTATATCGTTATGTAGGTGGAGTTAGTGCAAATACGTTACCTGTACCAATGATGAATATTATTAATGGTGGTTCGCACAGTGATGCACCAATAGCATTTCAAGAGTTTATGGTAATGCCTGTAAAAGCAGATAATTTTTCTCACGCTTTACAAATGGGAACAGAAATTTTTCATAACCTTAAAAAGGTCTTACACGATAGAGGTTTAAGTACTGCTGTAGGAGACGAAGGTGGTTTTGCACCTAATCTAGCAGGAGGTACTGAAGATGCATTAGATACTATTAAAAAAGCTGTTGACAATGCAGGATACAAATTAGGAGACGATGTAATGATTGCTTTAGACTGTGCAGCTGCAGAATTTTATGTAAACGGAAAATATGATTACACTAAATTTGAAGGCGAGTCTGGTAAAGTAAGATCAAGCAAGGAACAAGCTGATTATTTGGCTGAATTATCTAGAAATTATCCAATTATTTCTATTGAAGACGGAATGGATGAAAACGATTGGGAAGGATGGAAATACTTAACAGAGCAAATTGGAGACAAAGTTCAATTAGTTGGAGACGATTTGTATGTAACAAACGTTGAGCGTCTGTCTAAAGGAATTAAACAAAACATTGCGAATTCAATTTTAATAAAAGTAAATCAAATAGGAACTCTAACAGAGACTATTGCTGCCGTAAATATGGCACACAATGCAGGATATACCTCTGTAATGTCTCATAGATCAGGAGAAACAGAAGATAATACCATTGCAGATTTAGCTGTTGCATTAAATTGCGGACAAATTAAAACAGGTTCAGCTTCACGTAGTGATCGTATGGCAAAATACAATCAACTCTTAAGAATTGAAGAAGAATTAGGAGAAGTAGCTTATTATCCAAAAATGAATGCTTTTAAAATAGTTTAAATTTTATCTTTAATATATTATTTAAGCCTTTCAGTTCTATACTGAAAGGCTTTTTTACATTTATAACTTTTATCAATGTTGTAATTGTTAAATCCTTGTAAAGAAGTGTAAAAAATCGCGACATGTTTTGTAATTTAGCATTTAGCAAAAAACAAGTAAAATCAATAACAATATGTCAAAAACTGCTACGTTAGAAATAGACGGAAAAAAGCACGAATTTCCTTTAATTGTAGGAACAGAAAATGAAGTTGCAATAGATATAAAAACATTAAGATCTGCAACAGGTGGAGTAACAACAATAGATCCAGGATATAAAAATACAGGAGCATGTGAAAGTGCTATTACTTTTCTAAATGGAGAAGAAGGTGTTTTAAGATATCGAGGTTATTCAATAGAAGAATTAGCAGAGAAAGCAGATTTTCTAGAAGTTGCATTTTTGTTGATTTTTGGAGAACTCCCAACTCAAGCACAACTAGATAAATTTCATACAGATATAAAATCACAATCTGTAGTAGACGAGGACATTAAAAAAATATTAGATGCCTTTCCAAAGTCGGCACATCCAATGGGTGTTTTGTCATCTCTAACAAGTGTATTAACTGCTTTTAATCCATCTTCGGTTAATGTTGAGTCTGAAGAAGACATGTATAAAGCAATTGTTAAAATTTTAGGTAAGTTCCCAGTCTTAGTTGCATGGACACTTAGAAAAAAACAAGGTTTACCATTAGACTATGGAGACAAAAGTTTAGGATACGTAGAAAACATACTAAAAATGATGTTTAAGCAGCCAAACGAAGACTACATTCAAAATCCAATATTAGTAAATGCATTAGATAAATTATTAATATTACATGCAGATCATGAGCAAAACTGCTCTACATCTACTGTTAGAATAGTTGGCTCTGCTCATACTGGATTATTTGCTTCAATATCTTCAGGTATTTCTGCACTTTGGGGACCATTACATGGTGGTGCAAATCAAGCAGTTTTAGAAATGTTAGAAGCTATTAAAGAAGATGGAGGCGATACTAAAAAGTTTATGGCAAAAGCAAAAGACAAAAATGATAGTTTCCGTCTAATGGGCTTTGGACATAGAGTATATAAAAACTTCGACCCAAGAGCAAAAATTATAAAAACTGCAGCAGACGAAGTATTAGCAGATTTAGGAATTGAAGATCCAGTACTTGATATTGCAAAAGGTTTAGCTACTGAAGCTTTAAGCGACGAGTATTTTGTAGAACGCAAATTATATCCAAATGTAGATTTCTATTCTGGTATTATATACAGAGCTATGGGTATTCCTGTAGAAATGTTTACAGTAATGTTTGCGTTGGGTCGTTTACCAGGTTGGATTGCACAATGGAAAGAAATGCGAATGCGTAAAGAACCAATTGGAAGACCAAGACAAGTTTATATTGGAGAAAACTACAGACCATATAAAAGTGTTGAAAAAAGATAAAATAAAATGATTATTTATAAGGCTTCATAAGAAATTATGAAGCTTTTTTCTATATTGTGAACATGTTAAAACTCAATATAAAAAACGAAACTTCACGACTTAGAGCTGTCGTTTTAGGAACAGCAATAAGTAATGGCCCAACACCAAAGTTGGAACAAGCCTATGATCCAAAATCTGCAGAGCATATAAAAGCAGGAACCTATCCCGTAGAAGCAGATATGATTAAAGAAATGGAAGCTGTTGCTAACGTTTTTAAAAAGTATAATGTTACCGTTTATAGGCCAAAATTAATAGAAAATTGCAATCAAATTTTTGCTAGAGATATTGCTTTTGTTATAGACGACGTTTTTGTAAAAGCCAATGTTTTACCAGAAAGGGAAGAAGAGTTAGATGCTATACAATATGTTATAGATAAAATTAATCCAGATAAAGTTATTCGTCCACCAGCAGAAGTGCATATTGAAGGTGGAGACGTTATGCCTTGGAACGATTTTATTTTTGTAGGTACTTACAGAGAAGCAGATTATGCAGACTATATTGTAGCGAGAACTAACATACAAGGTGTTGCTTTTTTAGAACAAACCTTTCCTCATAAAAAAGTGAAGTCTTTTAACTTAAGAAAATCTCAAACTAACCCAAGAGACAACGCTTTACATTTAGACTGTTGTTTTCAACCTATAGGAACAAATAAAGCAATTTTACATAAAGAAGGTTTTCTTGAAGAAGAAGAGTACAAATGGCTTTTAAATTATTTCGGTGAAGACAATTGTTTTATTATCACTAAAGAAGAAATGTATAACATGAATAGTAACGTATTTTCAATTTCTGAAAATGTTATTATCTCTGAAAAAAACTTTACAAGATTAAATACTTGGCTTCGCGAAAATGGTTTTATAGTAGAAGAGGTTCCTTATGCTGAAATTGCAAAACAAGAAGGTTTACTGCGTTGCAGCACGATGCCTTTAATAAGGGATTAAAAGTAGTTTGTTTTTTTGGAAAGTTTCAGTAGCTAAAACACGACTCTAAAACTTAAGTTAGGTGTAAACCCAAGCGATTTATTATCTATTCTGGATATAGAATTATCATTGTTTAAAATATAGTAGCTATTAATAGTATTTTCTCGGTTTAAAAGATTCCAAATAGAAAAACCTAATTCTGCTTTTGTGTTTTTGACAAAATTAAAATTATAGGTTCCTGAAAAATCAGTTCTAAAATAGTCATCAAGATTTGTATTATTAGCCATATTATAATTTATAGCATTATCAAAAATAGGTTGTTGTGTATTAGGAATAGTAGTTGGTCTTCCAGAATTCCAATTAAAACCAAGCGCTAATTTTAAGTGATTAATAGTATAGGTTCCAGCAAAAGTTAAGGCATGGGAAATAGCTGTATTGCTATTAAAATCTTGTGCGTTATTTAAGGTAGGAAAATTATATTTAGTATTGTTTAAAGAGTAGCTTAGCCATGTACTTATATTATTAAATTGCTTATTTATTAAAAAGTCAAGGCCTTTTGTTTTATAACTTCCAATGGCATTTATGTCTTGATATTGGTTTTGAAATCCTTGACTTCTAGTAGTTATGCCATTAACTTTTTTTGTAAAAACTACTGCGCTTACTAAAAGTTTGTTTTTATTGTAATGTAGACCTGCAGAAGCTTGTTTGCTTTCTGTAATGGGTCTTGTAGTATTATTTGCTAAAACCCATCGTCGCTTTTCTATACCTAAAAAATCGTTTTGCCTATCAATAACTTGAGAAGTTACTTGACTTTTAAATTCACCTAATAACTCAACTTTTAAATGTTTAAACAATTTATGATTGACACTTAAACGCGGTTCAAGAAGCAAAACATTAAAAGGTTTATAATAGTTGCTTCGAGTACCAACTTTTAAATGTGTTTTATTATTATAAGATGAAAAAGAAAACTCGCTAAAAGTTGAATGAGTTTCAACTGTATTTTCGTTGTTATTACTAAAATTAAGGTTGCTAATGTTCTCTAAATTTGTTGTTGCAACATTAGAATATTGGTAACCATTAATCCAACGTAAGCGTTCGTTAAAATCAAGTTTAAGCTGTAAAGTTATACCTTGGTCTAGTACTTCGTTATTTTGTTGTAAGCTTTGGTTGGTATCTGGATTAAAGTTGTTAGACTTTAACTTGTAGTCTGAGATATTAAATCTTACATCACTACTTAGAAACTTACTCCATTGTCTCGTGTAGTTAATGCCAGCGGCAAGGTTATACTGTGTTATATCGCTCTTTAATGTGGATGTTAAGTTGTTTTCTAAATAATCTAACGCATTAAAAATAGTAGTAAAACTAAATCTTAATTTATCTTTATTTGATAGGTCATGAAGTAGTTTTGCGCTAATATCATAAAAATAAAAAGTTTCGTTAGAAGTAGAATTTTGATTGCTTTCTGAAGCATCCTCAATATTTGAGTCTTGAAATATTCTAGTGAAATATTGTTGGTAAGTTGGTGTGTTTAAAGCATCTGTTATTGAGCGTCTTGCAGAAAGCTGTAATTCCATATTACCTTTTAACTTCAGTTTTGTGTATGCGTCTGCTTGAATTAAGTTTAAACCCAAGCCTGCTGTGCTTTCCTCATTTATATCGTTATCTAAACGCATATCTATTGTACTAGAAATACCATCTCCATATAAGGCACTTGTTCCATTTTTAGAAACAACAACATTAGAAATTAAATTAGGATTAAAAGCAGATATTAAACCAAAAAAATGTCCAGATTGATACATTTTTATACCATCCCAAAGTATTAAATTCTGGTCGTGTGTTCCACCTCGTATGTTTAAGTTAGAGACGGTTTCTTCCATACTTATAACACCAGGTAAAGCTTGAACGGTTTGCAAAGCATCGGCTTCAATTAATCCAGGAAGAATGCCAAAATCGTCTGGGTTTATTACTATTTCACCAGTTTTAGTTTTTGTAATTCCACTAGTTAAATAGGTGGTTAGTAAAACTTCTTCAAGAGGTTCAATAGGTCTTGTAACTTTTCTGCTAGGAGAAATAGCAACAAATCGACTATTTATAATTTTAAAATTTAGATTGGTATTCGTTCTAAGATAAGTTATGGCATCATTATAAGAAAGCAGCATTGATGGTTCAGTTATTTCAACACCTTCTATAGTTTTGTCTGCATAGGTAAACCTTATATCAAAACGTTTTTCTAAAGCTTTTAAAACGATTCCAAGTGGAATTTTTTCAGTTTTAAAAGTTTGTGAATTCACGCTAATAAAACTAAAAAGGAATAGGACTATTAAGAGAGTGAACGTACTATTTTTACTCACGCTTTAGCGATATCTTATTATTGTTTTTTGTAAAGGCTAAGTTAAGTGGAATAGTTATAGCTTGCAAAGCATTGTCCAAATTATTATGTGGAAAACCACCTGAAAACACTTCATTAGCGTCTATATCATCAACGCTAAATGTAACATTGTATTGTCTTTCAAACTCAGCTAAAACTTGTGAGTACGGCATGCTTTTGAAATTAGATTCGTTATTAATCCAAAACGGACTTGTATTTTTAGTTTTAGGCTTTTCTACTACTTTGTTGTCCAGAACTAAAAAACTTTCTCCAGGTTTTAAAATGCGACTTATTTTATTATAATCAACTTTAACAGAGCCTTCGTAGCAAACAACCTCAAAAAGATTGTCTCTATCCTTAATATTGAATTCTGTGCCTAAAACAGATATATCTCCAGCCGAAGTATGAACGGTAAACTTTGAGCCTTTCGATACTTTAAAGTAAGCCTCTCCTGTTAAATCAATAGCTCTGCTAGATTTCCAATTCTTATTATTAAATGCTAAAGTAGACTTAGCATTTAGTTTTACTGTTGTGTTATCTGGTAATAAAATATTTTCTTTTTGGGCTAATTCTGTGTTGAAATTAGTTTCTAAGTTGGATGTAAAATAATAGAACCCAACACAAATGGCTAAAATTGCGGCAATTTGTATAAACGGTTTTAGCCATTTGTTTTGTTGTTTGGTTCTTTTCTTTAGGGCAAATTGTAATTTTTCTAATTCAGTGTTAGATTCAAAATCTTGTGGTTTAAATTGCTGTAAAGCATTATCCAACCTACTTAATTCGCTGAAGTCTTCAAGCTTTTTGAAAGCTTCAAACTCCTGAGAATTCAGGCTGTTGTTTAACCATTTTTTTATTAAATCTTCTTGTTCCATAATTATCATTCAAGTATATAACAACTATATATTAAAAATTCCTACCAGAGATTAAATGTTAACAAGCATTATAATTCTTTTATATCTTCTCTTAGTTTTTTTAAAGCACCATAAATTCGTTTTTCTACAGCTTTAGTGCTAATTCCTAAAAGTTCCGCTATTTCTTTGTGTCTTTTTCCTTCCACGCGATTCATCATAAATGCAATACGTTGCGCATCTGTTAAATTAGAAAGTGCAGCTTGTAATTTTTGCATATACTCTTGTTCCTCCATTACAAATTCTGGAGATTCGTTAGTATGGTGTTTTGGTTTTGTTTGTTGGTGTTTTAAAACAACTTTATGGTGTTTAGCTTCATTAAGCATAAGGTTATTTGCTACAGTAAAGAGATAACTCTTCGCTTTATCTGGAGCTACTTTTTTGCAGTTTTCCCATAGTTTTATAAACGCATCTTGAGTTTTATCTTTAGGATTTAAATGGTCTCCAAATTTATAATATAAGAAGTTGCTTAGATCTTTCGCATGCTTTTTAAAGAGTGCATTAAAGCGAATTTCGTCACAAATATTCTCATGTAATTTTTTTGCCATAGTTGTTTTAAAAACTTTCTAAAAGTAAAAAAAAACAAATACAGAGCTAGGAATTTTTAAAAGTAAATTGTTTTAATATTAAATAATGCAAAACAACAAACGCCTTAAAACTTAAAATCATGATTTTAAAATCACTTAAATTATTTAGTAAAAACACAATAGGTTTACTTATAATATTAATGACTGTATTCGCCTGTCAAGATGAAATTACAGAAATAACACCACCTAACGATCAAGAGACTATTATCGAGAATTCCAACTTGGCTATAATAATGCAAAACACTGCTGCTTTGGATGGCTCTTTAGATAATATTTTAGATAGCGCCAACTGCATTTTAATAAATTTGCCAGTAACTATAACGGTAAATGGAGTTGATTTGATTATTGATAGCGAAGAAGATTACGAAGTAGTAGAAGCTATTTTCGATGAGTTTGATTCTGATATTGATGACATTGAATTTTTATTTCCGATAACCATAACTTTAAATGATTATACAGTAGTTACAATAACAAATGATACCGAACTAGGAACTTTTATTGAAGAATGCTCTGGTGAAAATGAAGAGGATGACGATATAGAATGTATAGATTTTCAGTATCCAATTACATTTTCTATATACGATGCTAATTTTCAAGTAACAGAAACAGTAACAATAAATAATGATGAAGCACTTTATAACTTTATAGAAAATTTAGAAGGTGGTGTTTTGGCCAGTTTAAATTTTCCAGTAACTATAATTTTAAGTGATGGCTCAACAGTAGAAGTTAATAATAACCAAGAATTAGAAATAACTATTAGTGAGGCTGAAGATGATTGTGATGAAGACGATGATAACGATTGGAATGACGATGATTGCACACAAGATTCTATAGAAATTGCTTTGCAAGCATGTATTTGGAATATTGTAAATTATAATGGTAACAGTGGTTCTATAATAGATAAAGATTTTGAGTTTTTAGAAAACAACCAGTTTACAGTAACCCTAAATGGTAATGTTGTGCATCAAGGCACATGGACACTTACAGAAAGTAATGGCAGTTTTGTGCTTACTTTTGATACTAATTGGGATGATATCTATGGAGATTGGATAATTGTAGAATGTGGTGAAGGTATTTTACAATTAGAAAATGGAAATAATTTTATTGTCATGGAGCAGGATTGCTCAATTAATAATCCGTTTGAGTGTTTTGAAGGTGAAGATTTTGAGCTAACAGAATGTGCTGGTGCTAATGGATTTGGCACGTTTAATTTAACAGAAGCTTGGGTAGATTGTGTAAATCCAAACAATTTTAATGTAACCTATTACTTCTCACTTTCCGATGCGCAACAAGAATTTAATCCTATTGCGAATCCTCAAGCCTATATGGCAATTTCTAATCCGCAAACTATTTATATTAGAGTAGAATTATTTAATAATAGTAGCGAATATCAAGTATTCGAAATTTATTTAAATACAGAAAACTGTAATACTTCTGGATGTAGTGAAAGCGATGTAGATGCTTATTTAGTAGAGTGTACTTGGAATGTTGTTAACTACAATGCTAGTGACGATTTAATTACTTACGATTTAGATTTTCAAGATAATGGTGTATTAATCATCACAGGTAACGGACAAACCATTACATCAACATGGTCAACAAGCGAAACAAACGATGGTGTTTGGGTAGAGTTTGATGGTGTAAACGGACCAAATATTCAAGCTATTTCAGGTAACTGGTTAGTGGTTGAGTGCGATCCAGACCGTTTGCAAATGGATCAAGGTGATATAACTATGGTTATAGAACAGGAATGTATAAATAGTGGTATGTGTACAGAAGGTGATGTAGATGGAATTTTAATGGAATGCGAATGGCAAATCGCACTTTACAACGGTAGTGCAGGTTTTAATATTTTTTATATAGATTTCATGGATGCACAGAATTTAGTAATAGCTTCTCCTAGTGAATCATACTCTGGTAATTGGACAACTTCACAAAATGGAGATGCAGTAATGTTAACAATTTCTAATATTTCTGGTGGTAATGTTCAGGTATTAGATGGAGACTATGTTGTAGTAGAGTGCTCCGCAGAACAAATTATTTTGCACGATGTAAACAATAGTGACAACGAGATAGTATTAGATAGATATTGTAATTAATTTTAAAAGATAAAGTAATGCCATAATTACTTTTTTAGTTGGTTATTTATTAAAAAGAGTTGTCTTAATTGATAGCTCTTTTTTTTTGTCTTAAATTCTAATTAAGATACTTCATTTATACACTTCAAATTCATAAATTTGCTATTCTTATAAACTAGTCAGATTGCCAACAGCAATCCGATTACCGAATACTAAATAATATGTTTAATAATTTAAGTGAAAAGTTAGATAAAGCTCTACACGTACTAAAAGGGTATGGCAGCATTACAGAAGTAAATGTTGCGGAGACTTTAAAAGAAGTACGTCGTGCACTTTTAGATGCCGATGTTAACTTTAAAATTGCTAAAGAATTCACCAACAGAGTAAAGGATAAGGCTTTAGGATCTAACGTTTTAACAACATTACAGCCAGGGCAATTAATGGTTAAAATTGTTAAGGACGAATTAACCGAATTAATGGGAGGAGATGCTGCAGGTATTAATTTATCTGGAGCACCAACAGTGATATTAATGTCTGGTTTACAAGGTTCTGGTAAGACAACGTTCTCTGGTAAATTAGCAAACTTTTTAAAATCTAAAAAATCTAAAAAACCTTTATTAGTAGCTTGTGATGTGTATCGTCCTGCTGCAGTTGATCAACTACACGTAGTTGGAGGCCAAATTAATGTAGATGTTTATAGTGACAAAGGGAACACAAATCCAGTAACTATTGCGCAAGCAGGTATTGCTCATGCCAAGGAAAATGGACATAATGTAGTGATTATAGATACAGCTGGTCGTTTGGCGGTAGATGAAGCCATGATGATAGAAATATCTAATATTCATTCAGCTATACAGCCACAAGAGACGTTATTTGTTGTAGATGCTATGACAGGTCAAGATGCTGTAAACACAGCAAAAGCCTTTAACGATATCTTGAATTTTGATGGTGTAATTCTAACAAAATTAGATGGTGATACGCGTGGTGGTGCTGCCATTTCTATTAAATCTGTAGTCAATAAGCCTATTAAATTTATTGGTACAGGTGAAAAAATGGAAGCGATAGACATTTTCTATCCTTCTCGTATGGCAGACCGTATTCTTGGAATGGGAGATGTTGTGTCTTTAGTTGAAAGAGCCCAAGAGCAATTTGACGAAGAAGAAGCAAGAAAATTACAGAAGAAAATAGCCAAAAACCAATTTGGGTTTGATGATTTTTTAAAACAGATTCAGCAAATCAAGAAAATGGGTAATATGAAAGATCTTGTAGGCATGATTCCTGGAGCAGGAAAAATGATGAAAGATGTAGATATAGACGATGACGCTTTTAAGCACATAGAAGCTATTATACACTCCATGACAGTTCAGGAAAGAACCAATCCGTCTGTAATAAATGCAAGTCGAAAAAAACGAATAGGAAAAGGTTCTGGAACATCTGTAACACAAGTCAATCAACTACTAAAACAGTTCGACCAAATGTCTAAGATGATGAAAATGATGCAAGGTGGAAAAGGAAAAGCAATGATGAATGCAATGAAAAACATGAGGTAACTCATGTTTTTTATTTAATACAAAAATTAATATACCTAATAAAAAGACGGCAACATGACTATACTTGACGGTAAAAAAGTAAGCAACGACATTAAAAACGAAATCAAAGCTGAAGTTGATAAAATGAAAGCTAACAACGAAAAAGTGCCGCATTTAGCAGCAGTTATTGTTGGAAATGATGGAGCAAGTTTAACTTACGTTGGAAGTAAAGTGCGTGCTTGCGAACGTGTTGGTTTCGAATCTACAATGGTTCGCCTCTCAAACACAACAAGCGAAGTAGAATTACTAGATAAAATCGAAGAGTTAAATAATAATAACGATATCGACGGATTTATTATTCAATTACCACTACCAGACCAAATCGATACTCAAAAAGTACTAATGGCAGTAAATCCAGATAAAGATGTTGATGGTTTTCATCCAATGAATTTTGGGAAAATGGCATTAGATATGTCAACTTTTATTCCTGCAACACCATTTGGTATTTTAGAACTTTTAGATCGTTATAATGTGGACTCTAAAGGAAAGCATACTGTAGTAATAGGACGTTCTCATATTGTTGGTAGACCTATGAGTATATTAATGGGAAGAAAAGGTTTTCCAGGAAACTCTACCGTAACATTAACACATAGTCACACAAAGAATATTACACAAATAACCTCTCAAGCAGATATTATTATTTCGGCATTAGGTGTGCCTAATTTCCTAAAAGCAGAAATGGTAAAAGATGACGTTGTTATTATAGATGTTGGTATTACGCGTGTTCCAGATGAAACACATCCAAAAGGATATATTATTACTGGAGATGTAGATTTCGAGAACGTAAGTAAAAAAGCAAGTTTCATTACACCAGTTCCTGGAGGAGTAGGACCAATGACTATTGCAATGTTATTAAAGAACACGTTATTAGCTAGAGAGAGACACAGATCTATGTAATTACAATTTGTATATTGTAACCTAATGTTTTCTTTTATAAGTTTATTTAGTTTAGTAGAAATTGGGAGTCTTCAGCATATAATCCCAATTATTATCACTGTAATTTTGTCTATTATTTTGATTCGTTTTTCTAATCGAAAACTAAACCAAAAACAGCAAGAGCAGGTGTTTAAAGCTTTAGGTTTTTTTGTGTCTTATACTGTTTTAGTATTTCACTTACATCTTATTTTTAAAGGGAATTATAATATAGCAACAGACTTACCGTTGTTTCTATGCAGTTTTATGGCACTTTTTATTTTCATTTTTACAAATAGTAGAAAATACTGGTTGTTCGAAATTTTATTGTTTTGGATTATTGCTGGAACCTCTCAAGCAGTTGTAACTCCTGATATTCCTTTTGGGTTTCCAAGCTTCGATTATTTTAGATATTGGATAGCACATCTAGGATTACTGGTTATTATATTTTATGCCATTTTTGTTTTAAAAATGCGTCCTACATGGAAAAGTATGTTTAAATCTTTTTTAGCTTTACAGTTGTATGCAATTATAATTTTTGGAATAAATTATATACTAAACGGAAATTATTTTTACTTAAATAAAAAACCAAACTCTGCATCTGCATTAGATTACTTAGGAGAATGGCCAATATATCTATTGACTATTGAAGCGATTTTAATTCCTTATTTTTTTATTATCTACTTACCCTTTTTTTTAACTAAAAAAAGGAAATAAAAAGTGCTATTTAGCAAATAACTGGCTCATGTCTTTAAAAGCTTTAAACTCTAGTGCGTTTCCAGCAGGATCTTTAAAAAACATAGTTGCTTGTTCGCCTACTAAACCTTCAAAACGAATGTAAGGTTCTATAATAAACTTTATATTTTTTTGTTTTAAATCTTGGGCGAAAGCTTGAAAAGTATCCCAAGGTAAAACCACTCCATAATGCGGAACAGGTACTTGTTTGCCATCTACTGCATTTGCGGTTTCAGCTTCTTGAGATTGTGCTTTATAATGTATAACTAATTGATGGCCAAAAAAATTAAAGTCGACCCAATGGTCACTACTTCTTCCTTCTTCACAGTTTAAAACATCGCGATAAAAAATACGACATGCTTCTAAATTATGAACAGGAATGGCAACATGAAAAGGTGTTAATTGAGACATGCTTTTTTTTTAGATTAAGATTTATTCTTTTCTTCGATTAATAGAATGTACTTTTTTAGTTTCTTTTAGCTCAGTAGTTTGCTTATAATGCTTATCAGAATCTGCCAAAAGCATATGTAACGTTTTTAATTCTTGTTCAGTAAACGCTCTATATTCACCAGTGGGAACATCAAGTTTTATATTCATTATGCGAGTACGTTTTAAAGAGGTTACTTCGTAGGTTAAATATTCGCACATACGTCTAATTTGTCTATTTAAACCTTGAGTTAAAATAATAGTAAAGGTATGTGAATCTATTTTTCTAACAGTACATTTTTTTGTGGTTTTATCTAAATCTTCAAGATAAATTCCACCAGCCATACGTTTAATAAAAGTTTGAGATATAGGCTTATCTACTGTTACCAAATACTCTTTATCGTGATTATTACTGGCACGTAAAATTTTGTTCACTATATCTCCATCATCTGTCATGAAAATTAAACCTTCACTAAGTTTATCTAATCTACCAATAGGAAAAATACGTTTTTGGTATTTAATATAGTCTATAATATTGTCTTTTTCTACTCGAGTGTCTGTAGTACAAACAATACCAACAGGTTTGTTAAAAGCAAGATAAACAAAATCTGCTTTACGCTCTGTAATCGATTTCCCATCAACTTCAACCACATCGTTTTCGGTAACTTTTGTTCCTAATTCAGTAATAATTCCATTAATAGTAACACGACCAGCGTCTATTAAACGGTCTGCTTCTCGACGTGAACAATAACCTGCTTCGCTAAGGTATTTGTTAAGTCTTGTTAGTTTTTCCTCCATAGTAGCAAAAATACAATTTAACTTTGAATGAAATCTATAACATGTTTGTAAACAGTTTCATTTCTTAAACCGTGACCAAAACCTTTTGTAGAAATAAAAGTTGCATTTTTATGGTTTTTAGCAATTTTTTGGGCATCACTAAACGGAATAACTTTGTCAAACACATCATGAACAATGAGTGTTTTAGTATCTATTGCCTTCGAGAAATCTGCTAATGAGAAATAAGATGGAGGTTTGTTAAAACGTTCTAACACTAAACTATTTATACCATTTTCAATTTTATTATTATAACCCATCATATCAACATAGTTTTTAAAAACGCCTGTAAACTCTGAAGGAGCGCCTAGGAAAACTAGTTTTTCTAATTCTTTATTTTCATAGTTTTTTTGATAAAATCCGGAAGCCATTCCACCAACTGAATGTCCAATAATAATATGAGGATTATAATGCTTCGCCACTACATTAATACATTCTGAATATAAAATGGCATTAAATTGTTTTCCGCTAGTATTACCATGAGCAGGTGCATCAAGCGAGACTATATTATACTCTAATTTTTGAAGTTTAGAAATTAAATTTTGCCAACGTCCTGAGTTGCTCTCCCAACCATGGGCTAACAAAACAGTTTTACCATTGCCTTTCCATAAATAAGTCGCAATGTTGAGGTGTTTATGCTTTAAATAAAGAGATTCTGCAGAATCTAAAAAAGATTTTTGGTCGTTTATAACACGTCTTTGTCTAGGTTTAGCAAATAAATATAAAGCTTTTTTTGAAGCATATTTTGGTGAAATATAACTAATAGTATTTAACGATTTGCCTATTATTTTTATCAGAGAATTAGACATGTTAAGCTTCTCTATTTACTAAATCCATAGAAAAAGCAGGTGTACAAATAGCAATATATTCGCATGCTATTGTAAACGGATTAGAATATTGTACTCTTGTATTTTTTTTAATTTTTATAGATTGTCCAGCCTCTAAAACTATTTCCTCTCCTTCAATAATAAATTGTTTTTTACCTTTTATTATATAGGTATATTCATCGAACTCTGGAGTTTGAAATGGTTCACTCCAGCCAGCAGGAGCGATCATGTGAGCAATACTAATGTTTTTATTACCATCTGTAGCTTGCCCAAAATGTTCTTCTATTAGTTTACCATCAGTTGTTGGAACAACAAAAGGAGTGTTTTGGATTTTATATTTTTTGTTTTTCATCTTTAGTTTCCGTGTAAGCGGTAATATTATTTTATTTCATGGGTTTTTTCTTAATCATACCACCTCTTAAGTCTTTAACAATACCCATAATAATAAATGCTTTAAGATCTATTTTATCAATTTCGGTATTTAACTTTGCGAGTTCTAGCCTTGTCACTACTTTATATATAATGTCTTTATCATAACTTATGCCAGTAGATCCAAAACCACCTTTTCCAGCATAAATTGTGCAAGCACGACCTAGCTTATTAATAAGCATGTGTTGCATAGCTTCATGGTGTTTAGAAATTATGGTAACTCCTACATATTCTTCTACACCATCTACAACAAAATCTACAGTTTTTACAGCAGATAAATAGGTTAGAATAGCGTATAAAGCAGTTTCTATTGAAAGAATATAAGCTCCAAAAGAGAAAATAACTAAGTTTATTAAAAACAACACATCTCCAATAGTAATTGAAAATTTTCTACTTAAAAAAATGGCAAGAACTTCTGTGCCATCAATAACACTGCCTCCTCTCATAGCAAGCCCAATTCCAGACCCTATAAAGAAGCCTCCAAATATAGAAATAAGGAGTTTATCTTGAGTTATTATAGGATAATCTATGAAATGTACAACCAACGCAAGTAAAGTAATGGCAATAATGCTTCTAATTGCAAATTTTCGACCTATAGTTTTTGTAGCTAAAATTATGAAGGGAATGTTTACTAAAATCAACAGATAACTGATTGATATCGTTGTAGTGTTTTCTAATAATAATGAAATACCTGTTGCACCACCATCTATAAAATTATTTGGTAATAAAAATCCTTTTAATCCAAATCCTGCAGAAAAAACACCTACTGCAATAAAAAAATATTCTTTTACTGCATGTTTTATTTCAACTTTAATGTTGTTTACTAATTTAGCAACTTGAGAGGGTGTTGCAGGACGGTTTTTTTCCTGTTTAGCTTCAATTCTTTTGCGCGCAATATCTACTAATACTTTGGAAAAAAGAGGATTCATATTGTTTTAAATTAAATATTGATTAATGTAATCTACCAACCAACCATAAAGTATTTAATTTTGGCTGTATCTGGAATGTTAATCGCTTCAATTTTTTTTGACATATCAAAACGTAGTTCACTTGGTAATTCTTCTTTGCTTATTGTAAAATAAGTATTATTTTCATTCACAATAACTACAATATTACGTAAAGTGTTTTCTATGCTAGATATTTTATGTTTAGCTTTAATGTCTCCAAAAGTGCTAAGCGTTGTAATACCTGTAGTGGTTTTATATCTTGAATCTAAAACTTTAATAGTTCTTATAGTTGCCGTAGAATCTAATGCTTCTTTTGGTGAGAGTTCTAGTAGTTTTTTTCCACCTTTTTCAAAAATCATTATTTTATTTACACTACCCAAAAACTCGTCACCAGCTATTTTTTTGACTATGGAGTCTTTGGCATAAATTATTTCAAGGTCTTTAACTTGTATAGAGTCTGTTAATAAACCAATATTTTGTTTTGATATTAAAAACGGATTAATTTCTGTTTCACAAGACATTACAATTACAGAAAGTACTATTAGAGTAAATATTATTTTTTTCATTTATTTTTTTATTTCAGTCATCCAATGGTGTTTAATACTATTGGGAATAATACATAGCATGTATTGTTAATTCTAAATACATTGCAATAAACCACTACATTACTTTTTTTAATATGCCAAATACACTTCTAATAAAGGTAGCACTGGTTAATACTTTAATTATTGGATTTTGTGCTGTGCTACGTCTTCTTGTAGTGGTTCTTCTTGAGGCTTTTTCTTCAGCTTCTTCTTTTGCTTCTTTTTCTTCGGTTTTTATTTTTGCTTCCTCTGCTTTAGCTATTTTTTTGTTTAGCATTTCGTAAGCACTTTCTCTATCTATTTCTTCGTTGTATTTTAATACTAATTTAGAATCGTCGAGTAAGTTTTGTAATTCAGTTGGTGATAAAACATCCATTCTACTCATTGGAGCACGCATCATGGTTGCTGCTAATGGAGTAGGACGTCCTTTTTCGTCTAAGGCAGAAACTAGCGCTTCTCCTGTGCCTAAAGATGTTAATATTTCGGCAGTATCATAATAATCTGTATCAGGATAATTTTGAGCTGCAAGTTTAATGGCTTTTCTATCTTTTGCTGTAAAGGCACGCAATGCATGTTGTATTTTTAAACCTAATTGGCTCAAAACACCTTCTGGTACATCTGTAGGGTTTTGAGTTACAAAATATAGTCCAACTCCTTTACTGCGAATTAACTTTACTATACTTTCAATTTGGTTTAAAAGTGCTTTAGAAGCTTCATTAAAAATTAAATGTGCTTCGTCTATAAACATAATTAATTCTGGTCTTCCAGAATCGCCTTGCTCTGGCATAGTTTCATAGATTTCTGCTAATAAGCTTAGCATAAATGTTGAAAATAATTTTGGTCTATCTTGAATGTCTGTTAAACGAATAATATTAATATAGCCTTTTCCGTCTCTAGTGGTTCTAAGTAAGTCTTCAACTTCAAAACTCTTTTCACCAAAAAACAAATCACCTCCTTGTTGTTCAATCTCTACAACTTTACGTAAAATAGCACCTGTAGAGGCACTTGAAATTCTGCCATATTCTGCTTCAAATTCTTCTTTCCCTTCTTTTGTTGCGTATTGTAATATTTTTTTGAAATCTTTTAAGTCTAAAAGCGGTAGTTTATTGTCATCACAATATTTAAAAACTACTGCTACAACTCCAGATTGTGTTTCTGTTAAATCTAGAATACGAGAAAGTAATACTGGACCAAATTCTATAACAGTTGCTCGTAACCGTACACCATCTTGTTCGGATAAAGACATGACTTCTACTGGAAATCCTTTGGCTTTGAAATCTAGTCCAATTTTCGCATGACGTTCATCTATTTTTGGATGTCCAGGACTAGGTTGAGCCAAACCACTTAAATCACCTTTAATATCCATGAGCAAGACAGGAATACCTTGGTCGCTTAAGTTTTCTGCTAATACTTGAAGCGTTTTAGTTTTCCCAGTTCCAGTAGCACCAGTAATTAAGCCATGACGATTCATGGTTTTTAAAGGAATTTTTACAAAAGCATCTTTAATAGTTTCACCATCTAACATTGCAGAGCCTAAGGTTATAAACTCTCCTTTAGTTGTATTTCCCTCTGTTATGTGTTTAAAGAATTCGTCTTGTCTACTCATAATAAAAATTGATTTGCGTAAAAATACTAATCTTAACTGAAATGAATGAGGAATCTATCAATTTTTAATACTTAAAAACTTGCCACTTGCCACTTCCCACTTCAAACTTAATTTCTATCTTTGCAAGCTATGACGCAAGAAGTTCAAGAATTAGTAAACCAAGGAAAAATGTTGCCTTTAATGGAGGAGTTTTATACCATTCAAGGTGAAGGTTTCTATAAAGGCACAGCTGCTTATTTTATAAGAATTGGAGGTTGTGATGTTGGTTGCCATTGGTGTGATGTAAAAGAAAGTTGGAATGCACAATTGCATCCACCTACCGAAACCGAAAAAATTGTTTCCAATGCTAAAAAATATAGCAACACCATTGTTGTAACAGGAGGAGAGCCACTAACTTGGGATATGACAGAGCTCACAAAACAGTTAAAAGCCGAAGGGATGACTATTCATATCGAAACTTCTGGTGCTTATGAGTTGTCTGGTGAGTGGGATTGGATTTGTCTATCTCCAAAAAAAATGAAACTCCCAACACATGGTGTTTACGAAAAAGCCAACGAGCTTAAATGTATTATATACAATAAAGACGATTTTCGCTTTGCAGAAGAACAGGCAAAAAAAGTTAATGGTGAGTGTATTTTATATTTACAGCCAGAATGGAGTAAACGAGATATAGTAGTGCCTTTGATAGTAGATTATGTGATGGCAAATCCTAAATGGAAAGTGTCTTTACAAACCCATAAGTACTTAAATATACCATAGATTTAGTTTTAATTATTTTTTCTCCAAATTTCATATCTGTTAAAAATTGAATTTGAGTCGCTTCATTAGCAGCTGTTCTCCATAATTTAGCATAAGGGCTAGCTCTTTGCCCACAGTTCTTCCTTTAAGCTGAGGTCTGCAATAAAATACTTTTATAAGTTTGTTTCCTCTGCTAGGAAAAGCTTCAAGGTTAAAAAGACTTTTGTCTAAACTAGCAAATTTTGTGCATTACCATTAAAAGATAAAAGCATTATAAACGCGAACATGATGGATGCTAATAATGTTGATTTTTTAATGATTAAATAATTTAGTTATTAAAATAGCTATGGTGTCTTTTCAAAGACGCATTAAGTTGGTGAGCTTTACATTTATAATGATTTCTTTTAAATTTTTAAAATAAGATTATATTTTTAGTACAAAACAACACTAAAAGTTAAAATTTGTAATCATTATATTAATTTATGTTTTTAAAATGAAACAATAATTACATATTTGCTGTATAATTAATAATAAAAAAAATTAAAATATATAAGTTATGTGTGGAATTGTATGTGCTTTCGACCTTAAACAAAAATCTGAAGATTTAAGACCTCAAGTGTTAGAAATGTCTAAAACCATTCGCCATCGTGGACCAGATTGGTCAGGTATTTATAGTGATGATAAAGCTATTTTAGCGCATGAGCGTTTAGCAATTGTAGATCCAGCTTCAGGCAAACAACCATTGTTTAGTGCAGATAAAAAATTAGTTTTAGCTGCCAACGGAGAAATTTACAATCACAGAGTGTTGCGTAAGCAATTTGAAGGTAAATATGAGTTTCAAACAGAAAGTGATTGCGAAGTTATTTTAGCATTATACCAAGAAAAAGGAGTTGATTTTGTAGACGAAATGAATGGTATCTTTGGTTTCGCCATTTACGATGTTGAAAAAAACGAGTACTTTATTGCAAGAGACCATATGGGAATTATTCCCTTATATATTGGTTGGGATCAAAACGGAACATTCTATGTCGCTTCAGAGTTAAAAGCTTTAGAAGGAACGTGTTCTAAAATAGAATTATTTCCTCCTGGACATTATATGTCAAGTAAAGACGGAAAATTTGTGCAGTGGTACAAAAGAGATTGGAGAGCATATGATGTGGTAAAAGACAACGAAACAAGCATTGCAAAAGTTAAAGAAGCTTTAGAAGCTGCAGTACATAGGCAATTAATGAGTGATGTGCCTTATGGAGTATTGCTGTCTGGTGGTTTAGACTCTTCAGTGGTTTCTGCTATTGCAAAAAAATATGCACAAAAACGAATAGAGAGTGATGATACCTCAGAGGCTTGGTATCCACAAACACATTCATTTGCTGTAGGATTAGAAGGCTCTCCAGACATAGCAGCTGCTAAAAAAGTGGCAGATCATATTGGAACAGTTCATCATGAAATAAAATTCACGATTCAAGAAGGTTTAGATGCGATTAAAGATGTTATTTATAACATCGAAACATATGATATTACAACTATTCGTTCCTCAACACCAATGTATTTAATGGCAAGAGTTATTAAATCTATGGGAATTAAAATGGTATTATCTGGTGAAGGAGCAGACGAAATTTTTGGAGGCTACTTATATTTTCATAAGGCACCAAATGCCAAAGAATTTCATGACGAAACTGTGCGTAAACTAGATAAATTACACATGTACGATTGCTTAAGAGCTAATAAAAGTCTTGCAGCTTGGGGAATTGAAGGTCGCGTACCATTTTTAGACAAAGAATTTATGGATGTTGCCATGAGTATTAATCCACAAGACAAAATGATAAATGGAGAACGCATGGAAAAATGGGTAATCCGTAAAGCCTTTGAAGATATGCTGCCAGAAAGTGTAGCTTGGAGACAAAAAGAACAATTTAGCGATGGTGTTGGATACAGTTGGATTGATACACTAAAAGAATTGGTTGATACTGAAATTACAGATGAGCAAATGGAAAACGCAAAATTCAGATTTCCAATCCAAACACCACAAAACAAAGAAGAGTTTTATTATCGTTCTATTTTTGAAAGTCACTTTCCAAGCGATACCGCAGCCTACAGTGTGCCTCAAGAAGCTAGTGTAGCTTGTAGCACTGCTATAGCTTTAGAGTGGGATGAGGCCTTTAAAAACATGAATGAACCATCTGGAAGAGCCATAGCAAATGTGCATGGCGATGCTTATTAGTATTTAAATAATTTAATTACAAACAACAAAGACCAATTTTAAATCGGTCTTTGTTGTATTATGAGAATTAGAGTGTTTATTATTTTTTAATAAATTTCTCAGTAATTAAATTTCCAGAATCAGTTTTAATAGATAAAATATAGAGTCCACTTTTTAAATTTTCAATAGTTATAACATGATTTTTTTTGTTAGAATTGTATACTTTTCTTCCTAAATAATCATGTATTTCAATTGTGTTAATCCTATCGTTTTTGTTAAATTTAATATGTAAAAAGTCTTGTGCAGGATTAGGATACAATATTACAAATGTCTCGTTTTCTATAGTATTTGTAGATAATGTAGTCAGAATTGTGCTTTCTAATGTTTCAATATTTTCATTAACTCCTAAAAAACCAGAAACAAGTAGGGCGTTATTATACCTAAATGCAATGTTGTTTATTGAATTATCATAGTAGTAATAAGAAGTTTGAGTTAATGTACCTATGTTATTAAATATTGGCGGAATGCTAAATGATAAAGTTTGGTCTATACGCAAACGGGTAACAGTCCCAGAGTAGCTTCCACCCATGGTGTCATTAATACTTAATGTGCCATAAGCATCTACTGTAGATGTTGCTGTTCCTGTAAAAGTTCCATTGGTACCTTGATAAGTAAACGTTCCAGAAACTGCTCCAGAATTGTTGGTTCCAAATGACATAGGGAATAAACCAACAAAACTGTTGGTGCCAGAATAATTCAATATGATATCGCCTTGAGAAACTCCTGTTATAGAAGTTCCACTTCCATTTTCTTTCAAGAAAAAATCGCTTACAGTTGGTGTGCCGCCTTGCGAAGTAATAGAGAGTACTTCGGTTGTGCCAGGATAGGTTGTTAATTGTCCAGCATTTGGAGTGGCATAAGTGTCTACATTAGTTCCAGAAGGTATTAAGTTACTGAGGTCCAGGCAGCATTTGCACCAGTAGGTGTCTGGTCAATCGTAGAACCTGTATTCATAATAGTAAAATTTGTTCCTGGATCACTTGTAAACGATGAAATGGTTTGAGAAAAGCAGGTAAAGCTAAATGTTAAAGTTAATAAGAGTAGTTTTGTTTTCATAATAGAGATTTTAAAGAATTATTAATATTGATTGCTACAAAAATAGCAAAATATTGTTTGGTAAACATGAGGTGGTTAGTCTTATATCTTCTGTTTACGAGAGTATTATGTATTTATTAAATTTTGTCAGCTAAAAATTATTCAAAATCAAATTTAAGCTGCTTTTTAAGCGTTTTAAGGCGTTTTTTAAGTAATTAACAATTGTTAATAAAAACGCTCTAAATCAACTAAAATGAGTAATAAAAGGTTTTTGTTTTCGTATATTTGTTTGTTGCTGAAAATTCAGTTTTTCAGTAATTAAAATTTTAATAAAACCAACTAAAAATATATTTATGAGCGAAAAGAAAGAAGAGTTCAATAAGCATAATTATTCAGCCGATAGTATTCAAGCGTTAGAAGGTATGGAGCATGTGCGTATGCGTCCTTCAATGTATATTGGAGACGTTGGGACACGTGGTTTACACCATTTAGTATATGAGGTTGTAGATAACTCTATAGATGAAGCTTTAGCAGGGCATTGTAATAATATTACAGTAACTATTAACGAAGATAACTCGATTACTACAGAAGATGATGGTCGAGGTATTCCTGTAGATTTACACAAAAAAGAAGGTATTTCGGCTTTAGAGGTTGTAATGACTAAAATTGGAGCTGGTGGAAAGTTTGATAAAGATTCTTATAAAGTTTCGGGAGGATTGCATGGAGTTGGTGTAAGTTGTGTGAATGCACTTTCAGAGCACTTAAGAGCGACCGTATTTAGAGATGGTAAAATTTGGGAGCAAGAATACGAAAGAGGTAAGTCTATGTATCCAGTTAAAGCCATTGGAGATACAGATAAAAGAGGAACAACAGTTACTTTTAAGCCAGACTCAACAATATTTACACAAACCTTAGAGTATAATTATGATACTCTTGCAAGTAGAATGCGAGAATTAGCCTATTTAAATAAAGGTATTACCATTCATCTTGTAGATAAAAGAAGTAAAAAAGAAGATGGTTCTTTTGAAGGTGAAACTTTTCACTCTGAAGAAGGATTAAAAGAATTTATCAAGTTTTTAGATGGAAATCGTGAGCCTTTAATGAAAGATGTTATTTCTTTTGAAGGAGAGAAAAACGGAGTTCCTGTTGAGGTTGCCATGATTTATAATACGAGTTATGCAGAAAACTTGCATTCGTATGTAAACAATATCAACACACACGAAGGTGGTACACATCTATCAGGTTTTAGACGTGGTTTAACACATACTTTAAAAAAGTATGCCGATGAATCTGGAATGTTAGAAAAGTTAAAATTTGATATTGCAGGAGATGATTTTCGTGAAGGTCTAACAGCTATCATTTCTGTAAAAGTACAAGAGCCACAATTTGAAGGACAAACGAAAACTAAGTTAGGTAACAGAGAGGTATCTGCAGCAGTAAGTCAATCGGTTTCAGAAATGCTAACCAATTATCTAGAAGAACATCCAGATGATGCTAAAATCATTGTCCAGAAAGTAATTTTAGCAGCTCAAGCAAGACACGCAGCCCAGAAAGCTCGAGAAATGGTACAGCGTAAAACGGTAATGAGTATTGGTGGTTTACCTGGGAAATTAAGTGATTGCTCTGAACAAGATCCTGCAAAATGTGAAGTATATCTTGTAGAGGGAGATTCGGCAGGTGGAACAGCAAAACAAGGTCGTGACAGAGCATTTCAAGCTATTTTGCCATTACGTGGTAAGATTCTTAATGTAGAAAAAGCCATGACGCATAAGGTTTTTGAAAATGAAGAAATTAAAAATATCTTTACAGCACTTGGTGTAACCATTGGTACAGAAGAAGATAGTAAAGCGCTTAATCTTTCAAAATTAAGATATCACAAAATTGTAATCATGTGTGATGCCGATATTGATGGTTCTCACATTGAAACTTTAATTTTAACATTCTTTTTCCGTTACATGAAAGAATTAATAGAAAATGGACACATTTATATTGCAACACCACCTTTATATTTAGTAAAAAAAGGTGCAAAAAAGCAGTATGCTTGGAATGATGATGAGCGCGCAGCATTAATGGAAGAATATGGTGATGGCGCAAAAATTCAGCGTTACAAAGGTCTTGGAGAGATGAACGCTTCACAACTTTGGGATACAACAATGAATCCAGAGTTTAGAACCTTACGTCAAATCCAGATTGATAATGGAGTAGAAGCAGATCGTGTATTTTCAATGTTAATGGGAGACGAGGTTCCACCACGTAGAGAGTTTATAGAAAAGAATGCTGTCTATGCAAATATTGATGCGTAGATTACTTTTTATAATATTTATTTCGCCTGCTATTGGTTTATCTCAAGATTTAGATAATTTAGTAGGCGATTTAATTTATTTAACAGGAAAATATGTTGAACCTGCAGCGCAGGCTACAATATATCAATCGTCAAGCGGATGGTTTAAAACAGCTAAAGCTCAAGAACTTTGGGATTTAGATATTTCATTTCAAGCGAATGCTTTATTCCTTCCAAAGAATAAAAGAAATATTAGCGTATCAGAATCAGAGCTTGTAAACTTAGGTATTCAGGGTGACCAAACTACAGCGAATATTCCAACCGCTTTAGGTGGTGAAAGTGATGTTGTTTTTGAGGGTTTTATAGAGGAAGATGCACTCGAATTTGATGCTCCAGAAGGATTAAATCAATCGGTATTCAATTATTTTCAATTACAAGCCTCTTTAGGTTTGTGGAAAGGCACTTCGTTAATTACAAGATATTCTCCTAAGGTTAAAATTAATAAAACCCATTTTCAAATATTTGGTGTTGGTCTTCAGCATAATATTTCGCAATGGATTCCTAATGCAGATGCCACAAAATTTAATTTGGCTGCCTTAGTTTCTTACTCTAATTACAAGGTTAGTGATGAGTTCTCACCAGCGAATTTAGTGCTAGGAACTATAAACGCAATAGATGTAAAAGGCGAATCATACTTATTTACAATTTTAGGCTCTAAATCTGTAAATAAATTCGATTTTACCGCAGCAATAGGAGTAACAAGTAGTACTTTTAGTTATACTATTGGAGGTGATGGAGAGCTTTTGCTTTTGGTATTAAATACAGCATTAACCACTTTAGAGGATAATGAGACTAACTTAAAAGGAGACTTGGGCGTGAATTATAATTTTAGTAAATTTTCAATTAATTCTAATATCACTTTTGGAAGATTTACTAATGTAGTTTTAGGTTTTAATTATACAATTTAATAAGAAAATTGGTTAGCTTTTAAACTAACATTCAATTTTAAACGTATTATAATCATAACAAAAATTTTTTCACATGAAAAATCTACTTTCAATTCTCTCCATTACTATTTTAACATTTTCGGTTGCTGCTCAAGAAAATATAGACGATTTGTTGGCAGCTGGAGTTGCAGATGCTAAACGTTTTTCTTCAGATTATATTAAACCGGCTAACGATGGGTTAGCTTATGGTATTAACACAGGTTGGTTTAATAACGCAAAAACACCAAAGCGTTTTGGCTTTGAGTTGTCAATTATTGGAAATGTAACCTTCATTAATGATGAAGACAAGCAGTTTGTACTAAATACCAATGACTATGAAAATGTACGCTTTCAGGATGGAAGCACAAGTAAACCTGTGGCTACAGCTTTAGGAAACAATGATCCTGCGGTTTTTGTTGAAATAACTTATGATGATCCTATATTTGGAGAACAAACTACAGAGCTAGAACTACCAACTGGAATAGGAGCTGCAAATATTAACTTAATTCCCACAGTCTTTTTACAAGGAAGTTTTTCTCCTTTAAAAGGGACACAAGTTAAAGTTCGTTATTTTCCTAAAATAGATAGAGAAGACGCAAAAGTTGGATTATATGGTTTTGGATTGCAACAAGATTTCACCTTTTTTTTACCAGCAGAGAGTGTTTTACCTATTTCAATATCTGGATTAATAGCTTTCACACATTTAGATGGGAGTTACGATTTTACAGCGCAAGGTGTTGTAGATGGCGATAATCAGCAAATTAAAACAGAAACAAATACAATGCTTTATCAAGTTATTGTTGGTACAAAATTAAAAGTTATTAATTTTTATGGTTCTGTAGGTTATTTAAATGGTAAAAATACAACCGATTTATTAGGAACTTATCGTGTTTCTGGCGAAGGATTGGGAGGCGTAACTATTTACTCAGATGAAATTGTAAATCCATTCTCTATAGAGTCTGAAACAAAAGGGATAATTACTACAGTTGGAGCTAATGTAACACTAGGTTTTTTTGGACTCAACGCTAATTATACAATTGCAGATTTTAATAGTACCTCATTAGGTATTAATTTCACGTTTTAAAACTCTCAATTTTAGCTATTTTCTACTGCAAAATTTGTAAATTTGTAATTTAAAACTATACACAAACTAAAAACATATTAAAATGAAAGTAACAGTAGTTGGAGCTGGAGCAGTGGGTGCAAGTTGTGCTGAATATATTGCTATTAAAGATTTTGCAAGCGAAGTTGTAATCTTAGACATCAAAGAAGGTTTTGCTGAAGGTAAAGCAATGGATTTAATGCAAACGGCTTCATTAAATAGTTTCGATACAAAAATTACTGGAAGCACTAACGATTATAAAAAAACAGCAAACTCTGATGTTTGTGTAATTACTTCTGGAATTCCAAGAAAACCAGGGATGACTCGTGAAGAGCTTATTGGTATTAATGCAGGAATTGTAAAAAGTGTATCTGCAAGTTTAATCGAGCATTCTCCAAATACAATAATAATTGTGGTGTCTAATCCTATGGATACCATGACCTATTTAGTACACAAGACTACAAGTTTACCAAAAAACAGAATTATTGGAATGGGTGGCGCTTTAGATTCTGCACGTTTCAAATATCGTTTAGCTGAAGCTTTAGAAGCTCCTATTAGCGATGTAGACGGAATGGTAATTGGTGGTCATAGCGATAAAGGTATGGTGCCATTAATAGGTAAAGCAGTTAGAAATAGTGTATCGGTTTCAGAGTTTTTATCTGAAGATAGAATGGATCAAGTTGTTCAAGATACTAAAGTAGGTGGTGCAACTCTTACAGGTTTATTAGGAACTTCAGCATGGTATGCACCTGGTGCAGCAGTATCTGCAATGGTTCAAGCGATTGCTTGCGACACTAAAAAAATATTTCCATGTTCAGCATTATTAGATGGTGAATTTGGATTAAGCGATTTATCAATTGGAGTACCTTGTGTTTTAGGCGCAAATGGTATTGAGAAAATTGTTGAAATTAGCTTAACAGATGCCGAAAAAGAAAAATTAGCAGAATCTGCAGAAGGCGTTAAAGCAACAAATGGACTCTTAGAACTATAATTGTCAATAAATTAATAAACATATTTATATTAAAGACTGTAGCAATACAGTCTTTATTTTTTTATATTTGGCGCATGAATATGAAATGGTATTTTGGTGCTTTAATTGTAATACTCACTTTGTTTGGTGTGAGTCAGGAAAACCTGATAGTACCAAACCAAGAGATTGTACTGCAGTTTTCTGGTGCAGAGGTGTCTTCAAGCCAAGCTCAACTTGCAATTTCTAGTGTTAAGAAACAATTAGAAACTATTGGTGTTTCCAAGGTAGATATTCGTGAAGAAGCTAATGGACGTTTAGTTATTTCTTACTACAGTGATACCACAGTTGCTAATGTAAAAGACATATTGTCTACAACAACACTAGCTATAGATTATGCTTCCTCAGAGGATACGTCTTCAAATCTTCCAATAGAGCAGAATTTTAATCTTGATGTCTTCGAAATCATAAAAAGCTCAGATACAGGTTTTGGAACTACAGGAAAATTAATATTTGAACTTAAACAAGATTACGATAGGTTCTCCAATCCTAACGTTTATGTTTCATTATCAACAATTAATTCATCTGAAAAAAATGTTGAAATAGCAGTTGCTTACAAGCTAAATTCAACTATTGCTATTGCAATAAATACAATACCTCACAAAATTCCTGAAGGTCGTGCTGGACCACTTTCGTAACAGGAATAATATTAAAATTTCCTAAAAATTAGATTTTTTTAAATGATTATATAATGCTTTGGTATTAGCTATTCATTTTAAAATAGGCTTTCATTTTTCATATTGAAAAGCTAACACTTCATATTAAAAATAGTATTAACAATAGTCAGAAATAGTTCTGACTTAAATAACAAAACAATGCAAAACAAAGGATTAGTAAAACTATTCGCGGTTTTATTTGGACTGGTAAGTATTTACCAACTGTCTTTCTCATTTAAAAACAATGCCATCGAGAAAAACGTACAAGAAATAGCAGCATCAAAATTTAGTGAAGATGTTGAAGATTTTAAAGACAAGCGCAAAGCGTTTGAAGTAAACTACCTAGACTCGCTTTCTACATCTAAAGAAAAAGTGTTCTTAGGCGAAGATTATGCTAAAGTTAAGGACAACTCTATGAAGTTAGGTCTTGACCTTAAAGGTGGTTTAGAAGCTATTTTACAAGTATCTGTAAAAGATATCTTAAAAGGTTTAGCAGATAACTCTAAAGACCCAGTATTTAACAAAGCTTTAGATGATGCAGACGAATTACAAAAAAGTTCTCAGGATGATTATATAGAATCTTTTTATGTCGCTTTCGATGCTATTAAAGGTGATAAGAAATTAGCCTCTCCAGATATTTTTGCAACGCGTTCTTTAGTAGAAGCAGGAACTGTAAAAATTGGAATGAGTGATGATGAGGTAAAAAGTGCATTAACTAAAAAAATAGACGAATCTATAAACTCTGCTTTACAAGTATTACGTACACGTATTGACCAGTTTGGTGTAGCCTCACCAAACATTCAACGTTTAGGGTCTTCAGGACGTATTTTAGTTGAATTACCAGGCGTTAAAGATGTAGAACGTGCAAAAGCATTAATTACTGGAACAGCAGAATTAGAGTTCTGGTTTGGTTACAAAGCACAAGATTTAGGTCAGTATTTTCAGACTTTAAACGAATCTTTAAAAGTTGAAGAAGATGCTGTTGTTGAAGCAGATACAGATGCTACGCAAACTGAAGAAACTACCGAAGATATTATTGGTGATTTAACAGGTGAAGAAGACGAAACAGCAGTAGCTGTTAATCCTTTTTACGACCTAGTAGCAGTTGGAGCAGCAGGATATTATTCTGGTGTTGGTTTGGTTAAACTTACAGATCAAGAGAAAGTATTAGAGATTTTAAACTCTAAAGAAGCTATTGCATTGCGTCCAGCAGCTGCAAAAAATGTAAGATTTGTTTTCGAAAAGCCTAAAAAAGATAGCGAAGTAACAACCTTACACGTTTTAGAAGGCAACAGAGATAATGAGCCACCACTAAGTGGTAGTATTGACGATGCAAGAGAAGGTTACGACCAAGCCAATAGAGTAGTAGTAAACATGCAAATGGATGCTGCTGGTTCTAAAAAATGGGAGGAAATGACAGAGCGTGCTTATAAAGAAGGAAGCAATATTGCTATTGTTTTAGATAACATTGTGTATTCAGCACCTGGAATTAGTAGAGGTAAAATTGCTGGAGGTCGTTCAGAAATATCAGGAGACTTTACAATTAACGAAGCGATAGATTTATCTAACGTATTGCGTGCAGGTAAATTACCAGCAAGAGCAAGTATAATACAAAGTGATGAAGTTGGACCAACTTTAGGTCAAGAAGCTATAGATAGTGGTACAATGTCATTTTTATTAGCATTAGCTTTAGTATTATTATGGATGATTTTCTATTATGGTAAAGCAGGTGCTTTTGCAGATGTTGCCATGTTATTAAACATCTTATTAATTTTTGGAATCTTATCTGGTTTAGGTGCTGTATTAACATTACCTGGAATTGCAGGTATTGTGTTAACTATAGGTATGTCTGTAGATGCAAACGTACTTATTTTCGAGCGTATTCGAGAAGAAATAGCCAAAGGTAAAGACCAGAAATCTGCTGTTAAAGATGGGTTTAGTAATGCCTTATCATCTATTTTAGATGCCAATATTACAACAGGTTTAACCGCTTTAATTTTATTCTTATTTGGTACAGGACCAATTAAAGGTTTCGCAACTACATTATTAGTAGGTATTGCAACATCATTATTTACAGCAATATTTATTACTAGATTACTAGTAGATTGGTATGTAAATAGAGGTGGTAAATTAGATTTCTCAACAGGTTTAACTAAAAACTTATTTAGAAACATTGATATCGCGTTCTTAAAAAAGCGTAAAATGGCTTACATTATTTCTGGTATTTTAATTTTAGGAAGTTTAGCATCATTAACAATAAATGGTTTAGATCAAGGTGTAGATTTCGTAGGAGGTAGAACCTATCAAGTACGTTTCGATCAACCAGTAAATTCAGCAGAAATTAGTGCAACATTATCAGATCCAGCAGTTTTTGGTAGTGCAGATGCTAAGACATTTGGTGACGACAATCAGTTAAAAATAACGACTAAGTTTAGAATCGACGAAGCATCAGAAGAAGCAGACGAAGAAATGAGACAAACATTATTTAATGCTTTACAACCACATTTAAATGGAATGAGTTACGATGAATTCATTTTAAATAAAGAAGGTAAAACAGCAGGTTTAATGAAGAAGTATAAAGTTAGTCCTACCATTGCAGACGATATTAAGCAAGCCTCTTTTTGGGCAGTTTTAGGATCGTTAATCGTTGTTTTCCTTTATATATTAATTCGTTTTAAAAGATGGCAATTCTCACTTGGTGCAGTAGCAGCAGTATTTCACGATGTATTAATCGTTTTAGGAGTATTCTCTGTAACATACAAGTTTATGCCATTCTCAATGGAAATAGACCAAGCCTTTATTGCAGCAATACTTACAGTAATTGGTTACTCGTTAAATGATACCGTTGTCGTGTTCGATAGAATTCGTGAATTCTTTAACGAGCACACCTCTTGGCCATTTAATAAGGTTATTGATACTTCATTAAGCTCTACTTTAAGTAGAACATTAAATACTTCTTTAACAACATTAGTTGTGTTATTAGCCATCTTTATTTTTGGTGGAGAATCTATTAGAGGTTTCATGTTTGCCTTAATAGTAGGTGTAATTGTAGGTACCTACTCATCTCTATTTATTGCTACACCAATTATGTACGATTCTGTAAAAAGAGGAGATGCTACAGAAGCATTAAAAAACAAAGTAAAAGAAGAAGAATTAGAAGAAGACGCGAAAGCATAATTTCTAAAACTCTTAATATTAAAAAACCTTTCAGTGTTATGCTGAAAGGTTTTTTTAGTTCTAATATTATTTTGGGCGTTTCTTTTTACTCATATCTGCCAGGTTTTTAAAACCTTGCAGGATCATAAAAAGTTAGGCTTTCGGCAGTCGCTCTCTGCGAGGAGCTCCAACAAAGCCTCAATCCTTAACGCATGTACTTGCTAAGTATTAGGTTTAGATTAGTTAGATGGTATTATAAATAAGGCTTGTATATTTTTAATGGTTACAATTAATTTTGGACTTGACTTTAAAACAAAATCAATAAAAGTACAGATTTACTCTTCAGCCTTAAATATAAAATAATCCATTTTATCACCAACTTCCAGAAGCCAGTCTTGGGCTAAGCCAGCATTAACTTCTAATACAAATTGCGCCATAGCATGAGATGGTAAAGAAGACTCGTCTAAAGGTTGAGCATTTTCTTGAAAACTTACTACTGTTTTGTTATGGTCTAGAAAAATAAGGTCGAGAGGAAAACGTGTGTTTTTCATATAAAAACTAAGCTCTTGAAGGTTTGGAAACACAAACAACATGCCTTGGTTTTTTTTCATAGAGTCTCTATACATTAAGCCTGTTTGAATTTCGAAAGGTGTTTCAGCAATTTCTATATCTAATGTAGTAATTATACTGTCTCTATTACTTTTGTATAAAGTAAGCTCTCCTTCCTTTTTAAAAACAACTTCAGCTTGTTTAATAGATTTTGGCTCGCTTTTACAACTAGTAAAAGTTATGCTTAATAGTAATAAAACTAGTGCTGTCTTTAAATTTTTCATGATTTATAAGTAGATTTTTGTTTGTAAGAAAACATAAAGTAAAGACCAATTATTATAAACGGTATACTTAATACTTGTCCAGTATTCATAAACCAAATATAATCGTCACGTCCATCTACTTGTGCTATTTTAAAGAATTCTACAAAGAAACGTACAGTCCATAATAATACTAGAAACAACCCAAATAAGAAACCAGGCTGATTGCCTTTGTCTGATTTTAAATAAAAATAGAGTAGAATTAAAAACACAAAAATATAGCAAAACGATTCGTATAACTGTGCAGGATGTCTAAATGGAACCGCTTCGAGCAAGCTTGAAAATTTAGGGTTGTTTGATACTGCTTGATAAGCTTCTTTATAATTTTCAATGCCTGTTAATTTTACAATTTCTTTTTTAGCATACTCTTCTTGAATAAAACGCACACCTAATGGGAAATCTTTTGAGACTACTTTACCTATAATTTCAGAGTTAATAAAGTTTCCTATTCTTATAAATACTGCGCCAGAAGCTACAGGTATTACTATGCGATCTAAAATCCACATGAGCGAATTGTATTTGTATTTTCTTCGGTAAAAGAACATAGCTACAATAATACCAATAGCAGCACCATGACTCGCTAGACCAGAAAAACCTTGAAACTCAAAACCTCCTGCAAATTTAAAAGGTAAGAAAACACTAAAAAAGTCTTGAGAAAATAATTCTGGCTGATAAAAAACAACATGTCCAATTCGAGCACCAAACATAGTTGCTAAAACAGTATAAATAAATAAAGGATCTAAATAGTCTATTTTTACGTTTTCTCTGTTAAAAATATGCTTTGTTATATTCCACCCTAAAATAAAGGCGATTACCCACATTAAGCTGTAAAAATGAATTTTGAAATTTCCAACAATATCAATTCCAGTAATAGGATTCCAGTTGAACTCTAATAAGTACATAGTCTGTTTTTTATGACTGTAAATATAGTATTTATGCTGAATTTATTTAAGTATATCACAAATCATTAACAGAATTTATTTATTTTATGCAACAGGATCATATCCTTTTCCGCCAAAAGGCGACAGAGCGCAAAGAAAATGTACAGTGTACATTTTTAGCGAATGTGCGAGTAGGTGCAAAGGCAAGTTGTCATTCTTTTAAGGAACAGGATCATATCCTTTTCCGCCAAAAGGATGACAACTTAAAACACGTTTTATACTCAATTTCATGCCTTTTAAAAAGCCATGTTTTTCTAATGCTTCTTTAGCATAGTGAGAACAAGTAGGTTGGTATCTACACGTAGCTGGTGTAAAAGGAGATATAAAAGTTTGATATACTTTTATAATAAATAAAAAAGGAGCGATAAGTGCTTTTTTCATGTTATTCTTTGTCACTACTTTAAAAGCAGTAATAACAAATTATTAATTAGTAGAGAAAGTAGTGCCTTCTCTACTATCATTTAGTGTTATGCCTACTTCTGCTAATTCATCACGAATCTTATCAGATAAAGCAAAGTCTTTATTAGCTCTAGCTTCTTGTCTTAATTTTATAAGTAATTCAACAGCGCCAGAAAGTTTGTTTGTACCTTCTTCAGACTCTTGAACATTTTTTAAACCTAATAGTTCGAATACAAAAACATGAATTGCTGTTTTAAAAGTATCTAAATCTTCTTTTGTTATAGTAACGCTTCCTTCCTTTATAGCATTAATTTGAGTGACAGCTTCGAATAGATTAGCGATTAAAATAGGAGTATTAAAATCGTCATTCATGGCGTTATAACATGCTTGTTTCCATTCTTTAACATCAAAAGATGATGTGTTTGATGTTTTTAAGTTTTGCAAATCATCTACAGCATTCATTAATCTGTTAAAGCCTTTTTCGCTGGCTAAAAGTCCAGTATCTGTTAAGTCCAAAACACTTCTGTAGGCTGCTTGCATCATAAAAAACCTTATAACACTTGGACTGTAAGCCTTAGACATGATGTCGTTTTTGCCAGAAAGTAACTCAGCAGGATTTATATAGTTTCCAGAAGACTTACTCATTCTAGAGCCATTAAGTTCTAACATATTAGCATGCATCCAGTATTTTACAGGATCTTGACCTTTTGCTGCTTTGTTTTGTGCAATTTCACATTCGTGATGAGGGAATTTTAAATCCATACCACCACCATGAATATCAAATTGTTCGCCTAAATATTTCGTGCTCATTGCAGTACATTCTAAATGCCAACCTGGGAAACCATCGCTCCAAGGCGAAGGCCAACGCATAATATGTGTAGGTTCAGCTTTTTTCCAAAGCGCAAAATCTTGAGGATTTTTCTTGTCACTTTGTCCATCAAGAGCACGTGTATTGTGAATTAGGTCTTCAAGTTTACGCTTACTTAATATACCATAATCGTTAGTTTCATTGTATTTATGTACATCAAAATACACAGATCCATTTACTTCGTAAGCAAAACCATTATCTATAATAGAGCTAATTAGTTCTATTTGTTCAATAATATGTCCTGTTGCAGTTGGTTCAATACTTGGTGGTAATAAATTAAAAGTAGCAACTACATTATGGAAGTCTACAGTATAACGCTGTACTATTTCCATAGGTTCTATTTCCTCTAAGCGTGCTTTTTTAGTAATCTTGTCTTCACCAACATCTGCATCGTTTTCAAGATGTCCTGCATCTGTAATATTTCTAACGTAACGTACTTTGTATCCTAAGTGTTTAAGATAACGAAATACCATATCAAAAGACATAAACGTTCTCACGTTACCTAGGTGTACATTGCTGTAAACTGTTGGTCCACATACATACATACCAACATAACCATTATTAATAGGCTCGAAAATTTCTTTTTTCCCTGTTAAGGAATTATAGATTTTAATCTGTTGATTATTGTAAGGTTGCATTAGAGTAATCTTATTAAAGTTTTTTTTGAAATAATAAACGTTAAAATTAGAATTTAGTATCTAATTTAATGTAATCTAAAAACTCACGTTTTATTTCCTTATTTTTAAATTTTCCGCCAAATTCTGAGGTTACAGTGCTGCTTTCTATGTCGCGAATACCTCTAGAATTTACACATAAGTGTTTAGCATCAATTACACAGGCTACATCTTCAGTATTTAATACGTTTTGAAGTTCTTTAACCACCTGTATAGTTAAGCGTTCTTGTACTTGCGGACGCTTCGCGAAATAGTCTACAATACGATTCATTTTAGATAAACCAACCACAGTGCCATTAGAAACATAAGCAATATGTGCTTTTCCTACAATAGGTAGTAAGTGATGCTCGCAGGTAGAATAAACGGTTATGTTTTTTTCAACAAGCATCTCGCCATACTTATATTTATTATCGAAAACAGAGGCTGAAGGTTTCAGCTTTGGATTTAAGCCTCCAAAAATTTCATTTACAAACATTTTTGCAACACGTTTTGGAGTGCCATTTAAGCTGTCGTCATTTAGGTCTAAACCTAAAGTTTCCATAATATGGCGAACGTCGTCTTGAATTAATTCTATTTTTTCTTTGTCTGAAAGCTTAAAAGCATCAGATTTCATAGGTGTGTCAGAAGATGTGCCAACGTGGCTTTCTCCCAATTCATCGTTTAAATTTGTAGTATTCTCAATTTTCATCTGTTCAAATTCTATCTAAAATAATTATTATGCTTACAATAGTCGTTAAAAGTAAACCATACTTTCAGCATTACTCTATTGAAAAAAAGGTGCTAATGTTTCTTTTAATATTCAGTTTGCAAAGATAAGTAATAAAACATGAGTGTCACTAGGTAGGAGTTTTTTAATTTATGTTGTTATATCTATATATCATTCTATAGTTAACTAAAAGTTAATATTTTTTTTGCTATTTTTAGCATCCTTAAACAAAAGTATTTATATATGAAACTCAAACTACTTTACACATTAGTGTTATTATTTACAGTTAATATTTTAAGTGTAACTGCACAGTCTTCAAAGCAGCAACCTCTCAAGGTAATTAATTATGGAGAAAATATTAAAGCACCACTTACTGCCAAAGAATTATCTTTTATAAACGAAGTTTATGGAGATCAAGCAGAAATTTTAGTGCTAAATAGACCACAACGTGTAAAGGATATTAAGCATATACTAAGAAATAGGGTTGTAATTCAGGAGCATCCAGGAAAAGATTTGTCTCCTTATAAGCCACTTTCTTCGGTTCCACTTTTTAACAATTATAATAAAGGACTTACAAGGGATTCTTTTTTCGACGCTAATAATTTTAACGTTCTCAAATATAGTTTCGATTTTTATTCTAGAAATGAAAATGTTATGACTTACAGAATAGATAACACCAATTTTCTAATAAACATTAAGCCTCAGCACAACTAAAGTTTTTCAAAAAAAAAGTATTTCAAATGAAGAAATTATCTATAATATTAGCCTTACTAATCTCAAGTGTTTCATTTTCACAAGATATTTTGATGCAAAATGGAAATTCTAACCAATGTGCTGGGACCTTTACAGATTCAGGTGGTCCAGCTAACTATTCAAGTAACGAAGATTTTACATATACTATATGTCCACAGAATACTGGAGATATATTACAATTAGATTTTAATTCTTTCAGTACCCAACTTACAGATGTTATGACCATTTATGATGGAGATGATATTACAGCACCTGTTTTAGGAACTTTCTCTGGAGGTGGAGCAGCAAATAACCCAGGTCTTGTAGAGGCTAGTGGTGCAAACGCTACAGGATGTTTAACAATAACTTTTGTGTCTGATGGATCGGTTACAACAACTGGATGGTCAGCAACAATTTCTTGTTTCGAACCTTGTCAAACTATTACCGCTGTTATAGATAGTACCTCTCCTACTGTAAATGGCGCTGGTCAGGTTGAAGCAGATCTTAATGAGGTTATAACATTTAATGGTAATGGTGTTTTTTCAAATACAGGTGCTGGAGCAACATATACTTGGGATTTTGGAGATGGAACACCAACAGTAACAGGTCAATCAGTAACTCATGCTTACACCACAGCAGGTATTTTTGATGTAACCTTAATTATTACAGATACAAATCCCAATGGATGTTCAAGTACAAACAATATAAACCTTCAAGTCATAGCTGGTGCTTCTAGTCCTGGAAATCCAAGTGTTGATGCAGGAAATGATGTTTCTATAGATTGTACAACAGGTTGTGTGGATATAACAGCGAGTTACCTTGATATAGGATTAACCAACACTTACAATGTAACACCAATTGTTTTTGTACCTCCATTTTCATTTAATGGACTCACAAATTCAGTGAATACAAATGTAGATGATAGATGGGGAAGCGTAGAAAATATGCCTTTTGATTTTTGCTTTTTCACAAATACAGAAACGCAATTCCAAGTAGGTTCAAATGGAGTTATTAGATTTGATGTAGACGCTTCAGATTTGTCAAATGGTTATTTTCTAGGAGCAGGAGATAATTTACCAAACAACACTAATGATACTCTAGGAGAAGCTAATATTTTTACACCAGTACATGATATTGATCCTTCTGTAAATAACACAAATGAAATTAGATGGGAAATTATTGGTGCTGCACCAAATAGAGTCTTAGCAGTGTCTTTCTTTGAAGTACCTCTTTATTCTTGCAATAGCATAGAGGCAACTCACATGGCTGTAATGTATGAAACTACAAATGTAATTGATATTTATATTAGAGACAGTCCTGCTTGTACTACATTTAATGGAGGAAGAGCAGCAGTTGGTATTCAAAATGATGCAGGAAATAATGCGTTTGTTCCACCAGGAAGAAATGTGTCAGATTCACCATGGACCGCAAACGATGAAGCGTGGCGTTTTACACCTGCAGGACCTAGTGTCGTAGAATTTGCTTGGTTAGATGATACTGGCGCAGTGATTTCAACTTCACCAACCTTTAACGTATGTCCTTCTTCAACAACAACATATACAGCTAGAGTAACTTACACAAATTGTAATGGTGATATTGTAATTGTAACAGATGACGTTGTTGTTTCTGTTCCTGTCAGTGTTGACTTAGGTCCAGATCAAAATTTATGCATAGGAGACCCAAATGTAGTTTTAGATGCTACTGTTGCTTCAGGATCTGCAACTTATCAATGGCAACTTGATGGTAGTGATATAACAGGAGAAACAAATCCAACACTTACAGTCTCATCACCAAACTCTGGAACTTATAGTGTTTCAATTGTCGATGCTGGTTGTACAGTTACCGATAGTGTAATAATTACTTTTTCAAATGGTAATGCAGCATTTTCTTTAACACCAACCTGTGATGGTGCAACAGCAAATATAACAGGAGATTTAGGAGGTGTATTTTCATTTAATCCTGCGCCAACAGATACCGCAGTTATTGATGCTGGTACAGGAACCATTACTAATGGTGTCTCTGGAACAAGTTATACTGTTGAATACACCACTGGTGGAAGTTGTTCTGCCACACAATCAGAAACAGTAACTGTTATAATTACAGATGACCCAAGTTTTACATTAACACCAACCTGTGATGGAGCAACAGCAAATATAACAGGAGATGCAGGCGGAACTTTTATATTCAATCCAGCAGCAACAGATGCAGCAGTAATCGATACTGCAACAGGAACCATTACAAATGGTACACCAAGCGCAACTTACACCATAGAATATACTACAGTAGGCGCTTGTCCAGACACTTCTACACAAAATGTCACAATTTTACCATTAGAAGACTCCACATTCACCATGTCAGCCTCATGCGATGGTGGAACAGCTACAATTACAGGAGACACTGGAGGTGTATTTACTTTTAATCCAGTACCAACAGATGGCGCGTTAATTGATGCTGCTACAGGAACAGTTTCAAACGG
>NZ_JAQWGS010000010.1 GCF_029238095.1 Lacinutrix sp.
TGTTGCTGGTGTTAAGCCCATTGCAACATGAGGATTATTTGTTGATGTTGGAGTTCCTGAACCTGTTGGCAAACCTGTGCCTTGAGGCTGTATAGCTATTTCCCAAGCTGTTTCTGTTCCACCTGCTGTCCATGATAAATTAGCGGTTGTAGCTGTAGTACTTACTACATTTGCATTATTAGGTTCTGGACATGTAACTTCAAAAACATTTATGTCATCAAAAGCAACACCTTCATCTTGCACTGATCCATCTGAACCAAAAATAAAACGCAATAATACGTTTGATTGACCAGCTAAACCATCAAGTGAGTGACTTGCTAACACCCAACCGTTTGAACCAGTTCCATTACGACCTGTCCAACCTTCTTGTTGTCCTGCTGGAAGACCGTTTATTGTGCCATCCGTATACCAGTTTCCTGTATCTCCTAGCATTCCTACAGTTATCCATGTTGTTCCTCCGTCTATTGAAGATTGTAGCGCAGTTCCATCCCAACTAAATTCTGATTCCCACCAAAGGCTAAAAGAAATTGCTGGTGCAGCTAAAGCTGAAAAATCAAAAATAGGACTAGTAACAGTTGATGAATCATTATTGTTATAATTTCCTGTTAAATTTGTTGCCCATGAATTAACTCCTGAGGCAGCACTGTTAATAACAGCTCCTGTTGGTGTACCAAGAGCCCAAGTACCATTGTTGGTATTATCTTCTATCCAGCCACCTGCTCCGGCTTCAAAATTTTCAGTGTAAGGATATACAGTAATTTGCGCATTGATATTTTGGCTTATAAATAAAGTCACAATTATCAAAAAAAGTGTAATTTTTTTCATCTTCGCTATTTTCAATTAGTTTTAAAAAGTTTCCTAAGCTAAAAAAAATAACATTCCTATTATCACTAAGTTTGTGTTTATAGATTAAATACGCTTTTTATCGATTAAATGCGCTTTAAATAAAATTGTTCGGTTTTTATATTATGGAGCCGGATTTGGTATTACGTTATGGATTTTATTAATAGCATTTAAAACCTCATCGCTTAACTCTAAATCGATACTGCTAATATTTTCTTTTAACTGCTCTAGGTTTGTAGCTCCAATTATGTTACTCGTAACAAACTCTCTTTGATTAACAAAGGCCAAAGCCATTTGTGCTAAAGACATATTATTGTCTTCGGCTAATTCTAAGTATTGTTTAGTAGCATTTGTTGCTTGGTTACTGCTATATCTTGCAAATCTTGGAAATAACTTTAATCTTGAATCTTCTGCAGCAGTGTTTTTAATATATTTTCCAGAAAGCACTCCAAAAGCCATTGGTGAGTAGACTAATAATCCAATATTTTCTCTCATGGATATTTCAGCCATATCACCTTCATAAACACGGTTTATTAATGAGTATGCATTTTGAATTGTTATTGGTCTTGGTAAATTACTTTTTTTAGATTCTTCGATATAGCGCATAGTTCCCCAAGCTTTTTCGTTAGATAAACCTATATTACGTACTTTGCCTACTTTAATAACTTCATCTAAACTCTCTAAAACTTCTTTAAAATTATCTTGCCAAGCATCATTAGGACTATGTTGATAATCTCTTACTCCAAAAGTATTTGTATTTCTCTCAGGCCAATGCAATTGAAATAAATCTATATAGTCTGTTTGCAGTCTATTTAATTCGTTATCTACAGCATCTTTTATGCTTTGTTTGCTAAAACCTGTGGTTCTAATATGAGCTGTATAATCTCCAGGTCCTGCAATTTTAGAGGCTAGAATTACTTTATCTCTATTTCCAGATTTTTTTAACCAAGTTCCAATAATTTTGCTTGTTTTTCCTTGTTTTTCTGCTGTTGCGGGAACAGGATACAACTCTGCTGTATCTATAAAATTTACGCCTTGATCTAAGGCATAATCTAGTTGTAAGTGGCCTTCGGTTTCAGTATTTTGGTTTCCCCAAGTCATGGAGCCTAAACATATTTTACTAACTTTTATATCTGTATTTGGTAGTTTTGTGTATTTCATAATAAAGTAAAACTTTTAATTTTTTATAAATATAAAAAGACCTTTCTGCTTTTGGTAAGTAGAAAGGTCTAAATATTTGTTAATTATTGATGGTTTAAATATCGTTTAATAGTTTAGAAATCTCATCTAACTTTGGTGTTAATATGACTTCTATTCTTCGGTTTTTTGCTTTTCCTTCAGTAGAGTCATTATCTGCTATTGGTGCAAATTCTCCACGTCCAGCTGCAGTAAGGTTTTCAGGATTAATACTTTCGTTCTCTTGTAAAATCTCCACTATTGCAGTTGCTCTTTTAGTAGATAAATCCCAATTTCCTTTAACTTGTCCTGAACCTGTATAAGGTGCATTGTCTGTATGACCTTCTATTAAAACTGCTATTTCTGGGTTATCACCTAAAACAGTTCCTAGTTGTTTTACAGCTTTTTTTCCTTCTACTCCTACAGCCCAACTACCTGAATTAAACAATAGCTTATTTTCCATAGATACATATACTTTGCCATTACGTTGCTCTATAGTTAAACCTTTACCTTCAAAATCTGTTAACGCATTTGAAATTGCATTTTTTAAATTTGTCATTGCTGCATCTTTTGCTGCAATAACACTTTCTAGCTCTGCAACTCTATTTGATCTTGCTTCTAGTTCTTTCTTTAGTTTCTCTAATCTTTCATTTTCTGAAGCCAAGGCTTGTTCTTTTGCTTCTAATTGAGCCAACAACTCTCTATTCTTTTTTGAATTGGCTGCAATTGCCGAAGAACTATTTGCTTCTAGAGCATTGTAAGATGTTTTAAGGTTGTCGTGTTCTTTTACCAAAGCTTTATATTCTGCTTCCCAATTATTTCTATCAGCTATTGCATTATCATAATCTTCTTTGGTAGTATTGTATTGGTTTTCTGCTATATTTTTCGCCTTTAATAAAGCATCATATTCATTTTGCAGACTTCTGTTTTCTTTTTTTAATGCTGCATATTTATCTTCTAAGTTTTTATATACTTTAGGTGAGACACACGATGTAACAAACACTAATAATAAGGCAATGATTGTGAATTTGTTTTTCATTTTTATTCTTTTTAATTTTCTAATTCAAGAAGTATAGGACAATGGTCACTATGTTTTGCTTCTGTAAGTATAACGGCTCGTTTTATTTTTTCTTGTAATGGTTTTGTTACCATAGCATAATCTAAACGCCATCCTTTATTATTGGCTCTTGCATTTGCTCTATAACTCCACCAACTATACTCTACTTTTTCTGGGTTTAAATAGCGAAAGCTGTCTGTAAGACCACTTTCTATAAAATTACCAATCCACTCTCTTTCTACAGGAAGGAAACCCGAAACATTTTTCATTTTTGGATTATGAATATCTATCGCTTCATGACAAATATTATAATCTCCACAAACCACTAAATTAGGAATAGTTATTCTTAATGCATTTATATAATCTTGAATTTCTGCCATGTAATTTAGTTTAAATTCAAGTCTATCCATATTTGTTCCAGAAGGCAAGTACATGCTCATTACAGAAACACCATTATAATCTGCACGAATATTTCGCCCTTCAAAATCCATGGTTTCTATTCCTGTACCATATTCTATATGGTTTGGCTCTATTTTACTTAAAATGGCAACACCACTGTAGCCTTTTTTTTGTGCGCTATACCAATAGCTATATTTATAACCAGCATCTTCAAAAAGCGATAAGTCTAATTGGTCTTCCATTGCCTTAATTTCCTGTAGACACACTACATCTGCATTTGTACTCACTAACCATTCTATAAACCCTTTTTTAAGTGCTGCACGTATTCCGTTAACGTTATAAGAGATAATTTTCATGTGTCTTATTTTTATTCTGTAATTGTTATTTCTGCTAAAATAAATAATGCGTTACTTTTACAACATTAATTAACGTTGAAATTAAACACAAACTATTAACAAAATAATTCGTTCTGTTTTTAGTTAAACTACTATATGAAGTTTACTGTTACTCTTTTTATCTTTTTCTTCGGAATTGCTATTGCGTTCTCTCAAGATCGTAGTACAAATTTGAAACAAAAAACAGTAGCAGTAACTAAAACCGTTACAATAGATAGCGTAAGTATAAATCCTAACTTTTTCTCCATAACACTTAAAGATTCAACATTAATTGATAGTACTTATTATTCTGTAGATTTCTCTAAGTCTCTTTTAACTTTTAATAAACCTGTAGAAGCAGACTCTCTTGTTATTAACTACCTTAAATATCCAGAATATCTTACTAGAACCTATCAGCAATTTGATGAAGCTATTATTGTTGAAAATAATGAGAAAGCAAATAAACTTTATAAAATTAAACAATCTAATACTGATAATATTTTTACACCTTTTGATGGCTTAACTACAAGCGGAAGTATTTCTAGAGGAGTAACTATTGGTAACAACCAAAACTCGGTATTAAATAGTGAATTAGACCTTCAAATTACAGGGAAGTTAAACGATAATGTTTCGCTTCGTGCATCTATTCAAGATGCAAATATTCCCTTACAAGAAAGTGGCTATTCTCAACGTTTAGATGAGTTTGATCAAGTTTTTGTAGAAATTTTTAGTGACAAATGGAATATAAGAGCTGGTGATGTTGACCTAGAAAACAAGAACTCTTACTTTGCAGAATATTCTAAACGTGTACAAGGACTCTCATTAAAAGCCAGACTGGGAGATGACGATGCTCAAACCAATCTTTTTGCAGCTGGCGCATTAGTACGTGGACAATTTACAACCAGTCAATTTACAGCTCAAGAAGGCAATCAAGGACCATACAAACTACAAGGACAAAATGGCGAATTATTTGTGCTTATTGTCTCTGGAAGTGAAACCGTTTATGTAAATGGAATTATAGCCGAACGTGGTGAAAATGAAGATTATATAATAGATTACAACGCTGGAGAACTAATTTTTAACTCTACATTTCCCATCACTAGCGAAATGCGAATTACTGTAGACTATCAATTTAGCGATAGAAATTATTCGCGTTTGGTAGCTTATGCAGGTGGAAACTTCGAATCTGAAAAATTTAAAATTGGTGCTTCGGTATATTCAGAAAACGATGCAAAAAACAATCCGTTACAGCAAAATTTATCTGCACAACAAGTTGAAATTCTTGGAACAGCTGGTGACGATAGATCACAAATGGTAGCACTTTCTAGTGTAGAAGAAGCCTTTAACGAAAACCGAATTCTTTATAAAAAAGAAAATATTAATGGAGTAGAAGCTTTTGTTTTCTCTAATAATCCAGACGATACGCTGTTTAGCGTTCGCTTTACAAATGTTGGCGACAATCAAGGTAATTACGTTATAAGCAGTATTAATGCCATAAACACAATTTACGAATATATTGAACCTATTATAGGTGAGCCACAAGGAAATTTTGAACCTATTGTACAATTAGTTGCTCCAGTAAAATTACAAATTGCAGTGGTTAATGGAAGTTATACACCATCAGAAAAAACCACCATTACTTTTGAAGCTGCTGGTAGTAAAAACGATTTGAATTTATTTTCTAGTATAGACGATAATGATAATAATGGTTTTGCAGCAAAACTTAATATTAAGCATTCTATTATAAAAAAAGATAGTTTGTGGAATTTAGATGCCTTTGTAGATACAGACTTTATTCAACAGGAATTTAGAAATATTCAAGGTTTATATAATCCAGAATTTAATAGAGACTGGAATATTAATGCCACAACTACTACTGGCTTAAATTCTAACTTTGGAGATCAGGTTTTATTTTCTGCGGGAACTAGGGCTTTTCATAATAAAAAAGGTACTGCTAATTATTTATTTGAACATCTAGGTTTATCAAATAACTTTAGTGGTAATAAACATACCGTTAATGCTAGATTATTTTTAAACGAAAAACTAGCGCTTACCACAAATACAAGTCTTTTAAATAGTAATGCTACAGAAAATACTTCAACTTTTCTTCGCACATATAATGAAGCGCGTTACAATTTTAAAAAGAGTTGGGTAGGTACAAGACTCTCTGCCGAAAATAACGAACAAAAAGATGTCGCTACAGATAATTTTACCCAATTAAGTCAGCGTTTTAAAGCTTACGAAATTTTTACAGGCGTTGGAGATAGTACTGGTGTTTTTGCAGAAATTGGCTATAAATATAGAGTAAATGATAGTTTGCGAAACAACAACTTACAACGTGTAAACACATCTAACACCTATTATTTAAACTCTAGAATTATTAAAAACGAACGTACAAACCTTTCTTTATTTGCTAATTACAGAACTTTAAAAAACACAGACGAAAACAGTGACGACGAACAATCTCTAAACTCGAGATTATTATATAATCAGCAATTTTTTGAGAATATTGTGAATTGGAATACCGTTTTCGAGACCAATTCTGGCACATTGGCACAGCAAGACTTTACATATGTAGAAGTTGAGCCAGGTCAAGGCGCTTATACTTGGATAGATTATAATGGCAACGGTATTCAAGAATTAGAAGAATTTGAAATTGCTCAATTTCAAGATCAAGGACAGTATATTAGAGTATTACTGCCCAATCAAATTTTTATAAAAACACATCAAAATAGATTAAGTCAATCGGTAACATTAAATCCTTCAAGCTGGATTAATGAAGACAGCAAAAGCAAAAAATTCTGGTCTCATTTTTACAACCAAAGCAGTTATTTAATAGACCGTAAAATTAAACGCGAAGGCAATGCTTTTAACATCAATCCGTTTGAAAACAATGAAGACAACCAATTAGGCCTACAACTTAATTTTAGAAATGTATTGTTCTATAATCGCGGAAAACAAAATTACACAACCTCTTATACTTACTTAAGCAACCAAACTAGAAATGTATTAAGCGTTGGTTTTATTGCTAATAGTTTACGTAGTCATCAATTAAATTTTAACCATAAGTTTGCAACAAGTTGGCTTATTAATATATTAACAGGTTTAGATAAAAATGAAAGTGAAAGTGAAAATTTTGTTACTAAAAATTTTAAAATAAACGAAGAACGCTTTAACCCAAAATTATCTTATTTACTAAGCGATAATATTCGTTTTGATGTATTCTACCAATACACAAATAAAGAAAACACCATAGGAGACCTAGAGACTTTAAACCAACAAAAATACGGCTTGTCTTTTGCCTTTACAAAAAACATAAAATCTGCCATTTCTGGCGAGTTTAACATCTTCTCAAATACCTTTACAGGTAATGCAAATTCACCTGTAGGTTATCAAATGCTTGAAGGTTTACAATCTGGTAAAAACTTAACATGGAGTGTTTTAGCCCAACAAAAAATAACTAAGTTTTTAGATTTAAATCTTACGTATTTTGGACGTAAAACCGAAACCAGTAAGACCATTCATACTGGAAACGTACAGTTAAAGGCCTATTTTTAAACAGCCTATGTAACTTTTATCACACTCAATTAAAATAAATTTTATACTTTCGCTTTAATATGAGTAAACTGCTAGCAGTCACCTATTCCTTTTTGATTCTTATACAAAGTTTCAATATAAACTTAGAAGATATTTCTAAGTTTAGTGCTTTGTTAGAACATGCTAGTTTCCATAAAGAAATGTATGGAGATACGTGTTAGTTTTAATGTCATTGTTCATAAAAATATAGCAATTTTTATTCTGTGAATAACAATTTAAAACAAAAAATAAAACAATAAAATTTAGAATAGGTTTCATAGATAGATAAAATTAGTCATTCAAAGATTAAAAAACTATTGTATTATTAAAAGTAGTAATGAGTGAACACTACTTTTTAATGAGTGACAACAAAAAAAGCTCGATTATACTATAATCGAGCGTTTTTTTAGGATTCCTTTTTTTAATGAATTTATGGTTATTTCATTTTCATTAACCACGTTTTTACATCCACTTCTTTTTTAATAATACTTCTTAAATCTTCAATTTTAACACGCGTTTGTTCCATAGTATCTCTGTGTCTTATGGTTACTGTGTTATCTTCTAAGGTGTCGTGATCTACCGTTATACAAAATGGTGTTCCATTGGCATCTTGCCTTCTGTAACGTCTTCCTACTGCATCTTTCTCGTCGTAAGCAATATTAAAATCCCATTTTAAATCGTCTACAATTTGTTGTGCTACTTCTGGTAAACCATCCTTTTTTACTAGTGGTAAAACGGCTGCTTTAAATGGTGCTAAAACGGCTGGTAATTTTAAAACGGTTCTTGTAGTGTTATTATCTAGCTCTTCGTCTTCTAGCGCGTTAGAAAATACTGCTAAAAACATACGATCTAAACCAATAGAGGTTTCTAAAACATAAGGTGTGTAATTTGCATTGTCTTCATGATCGAAGTATTGCAATTTCTTACCAGAATGCTCTTCGTGTGCTTTTAAATCGAAATCTGTTCGCGAATGTATACCTTCTAGTTCTTTAAATCCGAAAGGGAATTTAAATTCTATATCTGTAGCTGCATCTGCATAATGTGCTAATTTCTCGTGATCGTGAAAACGATAATTATCTTCGCCTAAACCTAGAGAATTATGCCATTTCATTCGGGTTTCTTTCCAATATTCAAACCATTCTTTTTGGGTGCCTGGTTTAATAAAAAATTGCATTTCCATTTGCTCAAACTCACGCATTCTAAAAATAAATTGTCTGGCAACAATTTCGTTTCTAAACGCTTTTCCTGTTTGTGCAATACCAAAAGGAATTTTCATGCGTCCCGTTTTCTGTACGTTTAAAAAGTTTACAAAAATACCTTGTGCTGTTTCTGGTCTTAAATATAAGTCCATGGCAGTTTCTGCACTTGCACCTAATTTAGTGCCAAACATTAAATTAAATTGTTTAACGTCTGTCCAGTTGCGACTTCCTGTTAATGGGTCTGCAATTTCTAATTCTTCAATTAGTGCTTTTACATCTGCTAAATCTTCAGCCTCAAGAGATTTTCCTAGACGTTTTAAAATACCATCTATTTTTTCTTGATAACCTAATACTCTTCCGTTTGTGGCTAAAAACTCTTCTTTATTAAAAGCGTCTCCATAGCGTTTTTCGGCTTTTTTAACTTCTTTTTCTATTTTGGTTTCTATTTTAGCACAATACTCTTCAACTAAAACATCTGCTCTGTAGCGTTTTTTAGAATCTTTATTATCTATTAATGGATCGCTAAAAGCATCTACGTGACCAGAAGCTTTCCATGTTTTTGGATGCATAAAAATTGCTGCGTCTATACCAACAATATTATCATGCATTTGCACCATGGCTTTCCACCAATAATCGCGAATGTTCTTTTTTAATTCTACGCCATTTTGTGCGTAATCGTAGACTGCGCTTAGTCCATCGTAAATTTCACTACTCTGGAATACGTAACCATATTCTTTAGCGTGAGAAATTACTTTTTTAAATTTATCGTCTTGATTTGCCATAGCTGCAAAAGTATAAAACCGCTGCAAATTTTAAACGTTTTCTGTTAAAATATTGCACTATTTTTTATTTACTCAATTCTGCAGATAATTTGCACATAAATTGTAATTGTATTAAATTTTACAACTCATTATCAAATTGTTAGTGTATTTTAGTGTCAACACATACACACTATTTATTATACATGTTTAAAGCGCTTTTAAATATCTTTTTTCCAGAGGTTTGTTTAACGTGTCAATTACAACTTATTGATAACGAAAAATACTTGTGTACTGCTTGTAGACATAAGCTTCCGTTAACCAATTACCATTTAGATAATAATAATTTTTTGTCTAAACTTTTTTACGGAAGAGCAAAAATTGAAACTGGTACAGCCTTGCTACATTTTGAAAAAAAAGGCATTACACAACAATTAATGCACCAATTAAAATACAGAGAACACCAACAAATTGGTACTTTTTTAGGTGTTTGGCTAGGTAAAGAATTAAAACAGTGTGAAGCATATTCTAACGTAGATCTTGTAATTCCTGTACCATTACATAAAAAGAAACTTAGAAGTAGAGGTTATAATCAAGTCTCTAAATTTGCACTAGAAATAGCAAATGCGCTTGGAGCAGATTATGAAGAGGATGTTTTAATAAAAGTAACAAATACAGCCTCTCAAGTTACTAAAAACAGATTTGCAAGATGGACAGGTAAAGACGATTTATTTGCTCTAAATATGGCTGAAAAAATTTCTGGTAAGCATATTCTTTTGGTAGATGATATTATTACCACTGGAGCGACTTTAGAAGCTTGCATTCAAGAATTAAATAAAGCAGAAAACATAAAAATTAGTATTGCAACTATGGCAATTGCTTAATTTATAATATAGTATTACTTATCGCTGTGTTAAATTCTTTATAAATAGACTGTTTAATACACTACTATTTGTGTTACTTTACAAATATGTTGTTATTTTGCGAACAATTAATTAGTAGCATGAAAAACAGGTTTCACAATACTTTATTTTTTATTTCTATAGCACTTATTATTGCAAGCTGTGCTAATAGAGGCTCGCCTAGTGGTGGAGAAAAAGATATTTTACCTCCAGTAATACTAAAATCTGTTCCTGAGAATTATAGCACTAATTTTAAAGGAAATGAAATTAGAATTTACTTTGATGAGTATGTAAAAACCAAAAATTTAAGTAGGCAATTGGTTATTTCTCCTCCCATGAATACGCAACCAAATATTACACCTTTAGGTTCTGCTAGTAAATATATTACCATTAAAATTTTCGACACACTCCAACCTAACACAACTTACGCCTTTAACTTTGGCAATAGTATTGTGGATAACAACGAAGAAAATCCGTTTAAATATTACAGGTATGTATTCTCAACTGGCGATTTTATAGATTCTCTTGCTGTAAAAGGAAATATTAAAGATGCTTTAAAATTTGATGTAGACGATTTTGTTTCGGTTGGCCTGTATGAATTAGATTCTACTTATACAGATTCCTTAATCTATAAAACACAACCCAATTATATTACCAATACCTTAGATAGCACTACAAATTTTACAATAGAAAACGTTAAAGCTGGAAAATATATGCTGCGTGCTTTAAAGGATAACAATAGTGATAATAAGTTTCAGCAAAAGACAGAAAAAATAGCATTTTATGAAACTCCTATTACCTTACCTCAAGACACCTCTAAAACTTTTGAGCTTCAGTTATTTGCAGAAGAAGTAAATTATAGAACTGTAAAACCTAGTTTAGTTGCAGGTGAGAAAATTATTTTTGGATACGAAGGTGATTACAAAAACACCAAAATAGAATTACTTTCTAAAGTAACAGATAGCTTTAAAGGACGCTATTATAAAAATGAAAAAACCGATTCGCTTTTCTATTACTATAATCCACGATTAAAGGTTGATTCGCTTATATTTAAAGTCTCCAATCGAAAGGTCATAGATACTTTTACAGTAAGAATAAAAGACAAAGAACGTGATTCTCTTGTAGTTAATTCTAGCCCTAAAGGAACTATTGGTATTGAAAAAGACCTTTACGTTTCTGCAAATATACCATTTGAAAGTATAGACGAAACCAAAATATCTATTAGAGATAAAGACTCTAGTATAGTCGCTTTTAAAACAGAATATGATAGTTTAAAGAATAGCTATGCTCTAAAATTTAAAAAAGCACAAGACAATAAATATAAAATACAACTGCTTCCAAATGCTCTAACAGATTTGTTTGAAAATACAAACGACACATTAAATTACAGCCTTAACACGCAAACAGAATACCAGTTTTTTAATTCAAGAATTATTCTTGAAAACGCAAAATATCCAGTAATTGTTCAGCTTACAGATTCTAAATTTGAAGTCATGGCAGAACAATACATTACTGAAGCTCAGCCAATAGATTTTAGATTTTTAGAGCCAAAAAAATTCTATTTACGTGTGATTTACGATAGTAATAAAAACGGAAAATACGATACTGGTGATTACTTAAAAGGTATCCAACCAGAACGTGTAAGTTACCATCCAGATATTATAGAAGGTACTGCTGGATTCGATGAAGTGACTACGCTTAAACTGTTAGATTAAAAGAATCTCTATCGTTTAAAAAGCCTAAATGTCTTCGGTTTATCTCTATATGAGATTTACTTAACGTTATCATTTCTATAGTTTCTTTGTTGCTGTTCTCTCTAGTTAATTTTTTGCCTAAAACATCGTACACTGCAGAATGTCCTGGATACTCATAATTATTTGCATCTAATCCTACTCTATTTACACCAATACAATAACTCATGTTTTCTATTGCTCTAGCTTTTAGCAAAGTGTCCCAAGCTGTAATTCTGGGTTTTGGCCAATTGGCAACGTATAACAAAACATCGTAATTATCTGTGTTTCTAGCCCAAACAGGAAAACGAAGATCGTAGCATATTTGTGGACAAATTCTCCAGCCTTTATACTCTATAATCACTCTTTCTGTTCCTGAAGTATAAACTTTGTCTTCTCCTGCTAAAGAAAATCCGTGCCTTTTGTTATACTGTATTATTTTTCCTTTTGGTTCAACAAATAATAAACGGTTATAATAATTATTATCCTCCTCTATTACAAGGCTACCAACAATTGCTGTTTGCTTCTGTTTTGCCATGTCTAGCATCCAGTGTACTGTTTCACCTTCCATACGTTCTGCTGCTGTTTGGGCGTTCATAGTAAAACCAGAAGTAAACATTTCTGGAAGTATAATTACATCTACAGCTTCAGTAATTTGTTCAAGCTTACTAGCAAAATTTAATCTATTTTGCAGAGGATTTTCCCAAACTAAATGAGATTGAATAATAGCTATTTTTAATTCCTCTTGCATATTATAGTTTTCTTAAACGTTTTTCAGCTTTTGCAATATTACCTTTAAGTTTTGAGAATTTTTTCTCCCATTTAGTATGATCATCAATAGATAATTTCCCTTTTCTTTATAGCTTTTCAAATTTTTTGTTTTGAGATACGTACTTTGCTTTAGCCTTTTTTAAATTCTGCTCTGCAGATTTTAATTTCTTTTCAGCCTTTTCTTTCTTTTTTAGTTCTTTTTCTGCTTGTTTTTGCTTCTTTTCAGCCTTTTTTTGAGATTTTTGGGCTTTTTTAAGCACTTTCTCTTGTTTTTTGCTTGCTTTTCTTCTTTCTTTATTGCTGCTGCTTCACTATCTAAAGTGTCTTGAATACGTTTGGCTTCTGCAAACATATCTTCTTTTTCCTTTTCAGTAAATGACTCAGTTACATCATCACCATTTACAAGGATTCTATTTTCTTTAACTTCATAAGTTCTTCCATTGTTTAATACTTTTTGTGAGAATGCAAAAGTTGAAACAAAAAATAATATTAATAATAAAAGTGGTTTTATTGTTTTCATTCTATATCTAATTTCAAAGTTATAATCGGTTCAATATAATAATTTAAATCCTATTTAAAATTGCTGCAGCTTGTTTAATTGTATCATCGGTTTTTGCGAAACAAAAACGTAACACTTTATCATCTTTATTATTATCGTTAAAAAACGATAATGGTATAGATGCTATTCCATGTTCTATTGTTAATCGCTTGGCAAAGTCAACATCATTCTCTTGAGTGATTTCAGAAAAATCTAACACTTGAAAATAAGTACCTTTTGAAGGTTTAAAATTAAAACGCGAGTCTTTAATTAAACCTAAAAACAAATCTCTTTTCTCTTGGTAAAATGGAGATAATTCTAAATAGTATTTCGGTTCATTTAAATACTCTGCTAGTGCTTTTTGCGTTGGACTATTTACGCTAAACACATTAAATTGGTGTACTTTTCTAAACTCTTCCATGAGATTTTTTGGTGCACAACAATAACCTACTTTCCAGCCTGTATTATGAAACGTTTTACCAAAAGATGCTGTAATAAAGCTTCTTGATTTTAAATCTGAGAACTTACAAACACTTTGGTGTTCTAAACCATCAAAAATAATATGTTCGTATACCTCATCACTTAAAACTATACAGTTAGTATTTTGTGTTAGATTTTGTAATGCTAACAAATCTGCTTCAGAAAATAATGAACCACTTGGGTTTTGTGGTGTGTTTACAATAATCATTTTTGTTTTATTAGAAAATTGGGATGCTACGCCTTCCCAATCAACTTTATAATCTGGTGCGTTTAATTGCACAGAAATGGTTTTTCCACCATTAACTGCTATTGCAGGTTCATAACAATCGTAAGCAGGACGAAAAATTATAACCTCATCATTCTGTCTAATGAAAGCAGAAATAATAGTATAAATAGCCTGTGTTGCTCCTGCAGTTATAGTAATCTCAGACTTTGGGTTATAGCTAGATTTGTATAACATATCCATTTTAGTAGCAATGGCTTCACGCAACTCCAAATTTCCTGGCATTGGTGCATATTGATTGTAACCAGAATTCATAGCTTGCGATACTAAATCAATAAGTTTTTGGTCGCTATTAAAATTTGGAAACCCTTGAGATAGGTTAATGGCATTGTGTTTATTTGCCAATGCACTCATTACAGAAAAAATGGTAGTGCCAACATTTGGAAGTTTAGATTGGTGTTTCATATTCTCTAAATATAATGAGAAATTTGGTTGATTTTAACAAAACTTAGCTCTTGATTATTTATATTTGAGACTATTCAAACAAAACAGCATTACTTATGAAATTTTTTAAATTCCTTTTACTTTTTATCACCATTAATGTGTCTGCACAACAAGGTGGAATGTGGATTCCTTCGCTTTTAGAAGGGATGAATGAAGACGAAATGACAAATCTTGGAAGTAAACTCACCGCAAAAGATATTTACGATGTTAATAATTCTAGTCTTAAAGATGCCATTGGCCACTTTAATGGTGGATGTACCAGTGAGATAATTAGTGATCAAGGTTTAATTTTAACCAATCACCACTGTGGATTTGGACAAATACAATCGCACTCTTCTTTAGAAAACGATTATCTAAAAGATGGTTTTTGGGCAAAGAATCTTGAAGATGAATTGCCAAACGAAGGATTATACATTGAGTTTATAGTGAGAATTGAAGATGTAACCACTAAGGTTTTAGCCAACGTAAACGATACAATGACTGAGAAAGAGAAGCAATCTCAAATTAGTAAAAATAGTAATGCTGTTGAAGGTTCTACTGCCAAAGAAGCTTGGCAAGACACTAAGGTTAAATCTTTTTACAATGGTAACCAATACTTTTTATTTGTAACAGAACGTTTTGAAGATATTAGATTAGTTGGTGCTCCACCAACAAGTATTGGGAAATTTGGTAGTGATACAGACAATTGGGTGTTCCCAAGGCATACAGGAGATTTTTCTATGTTTCGTATTTATGCAGATGCCAATAATAGACCTGCAAAATATAGTAAAGACAACAAACCATATAAACCAAAACACTTTTTATCAATTTCATTAGATGGTGTTGAAGAAGGCGATTTTACATTAGTTTTTGGCTTTCCAGGAACTACAAGCGAATATTTACCTGCTGTAGCAATAGAGCACATTACAAAAGAATTTAACCCTACAAATATTGCTATTCGCGAGGCTGCTTTAAAAGTTATTGATGCTAAAATGAAAGAAAGCGACGCTGTACGTATTAAATATGCTTCTAAACAAGCTCGTATCGCAAACGCTTGGAAAAAATGGATAGGCGAAAACCTTGGGATTGATAAGAGTGATGCTGTTGCAAAAAGACGTGCTTTTGAAGCTTCTTTTACTAAAGCTTTAAAAGAAAATAATTTAGAACAGAAATACGGAACTATTTTACCAGAATTTGATAGGCTTTACAAAGACTTTGCACCTACAAACATTAAACGTAGAAACTTTATTGAGGTATTCTTAGTTACTAATGAACTTATGCAAATGACCTTTAGAGCTTACCAAATGGAACAAGCGATAGCTGCTAATCCTGCAAATTTAGAAGCTGCAAAAGAGCGTTTGGTAGGCACATTAAACGGTATTCATAAAAATTACGATGTTACTGTAGATAAAGGTGTTTTTAGTAATGTGATGCCTTTTTATAATGAAAATGTAGATGTTTCTATTTACAATAAAACAGCACTTACTAATTTAGATTCTGCCTTAAAACTATTAAAAGGAGATGCAACAGAGGTTCTTAAAAAACTTAACGAAGATGCTGCATATAGTTACGCAAAACCAATGATAGAGGAGTTTTTTAATACTATAAATGCAGAGTATCAAAACAAAAACGAACCTATAACTGCTTTACAAACAAAATACATGACAGCACTTATGGAAGCCTTACCAAACGCACGTTATTTTCCAGATGCAAACAGTACACTTCGTGTAACTTATGGTCAAGTTCGTGGTTATGCACCTAGAGATGCTGTATATTATAATCCTGTAAGTTACCTTGATGGTGTTATTGAGAAATTTGTACCTGGCGATTATGAGTTTGATGTACCTAAAAAACTATTGGATTTATATGAAGCTAAGGATTATGGACAGTATGCTGATGCTAACGGAAAAGTACCTGTTTGCTTCTTAGGTACAAACCATACAACTGGTGGAAACTCTGGAAGTCCTGCTATTGATGCGCATGGAAATTTAGTTGGTTTAAACTTCGACCGTGTTTGGGAAGGCACAATGAGTGACATGAACTACGATCCGGAAATATGCAGAAACATTATGGTAGATGCACGTTATGTACTATTTATAGTAGATAAGTTTGCAGGTGCTACTCGATTGATTGATGAGATGACGTTGGTGCATCCTAAGAAGAAGTAGTGTTTTACTTCTCGATACAATTTGCTCGTGCCTCACAAATCACTCGAAGTGACAAACTTAATACTAAACTGAAACTCTTTGTCAGTTCGAGTGATGCGACCAAAGGAGCATTGTATCGAGAACCTTTTAATCTTTAAATTTCTTTTTTGAAAGATTAGGTAACTTCTCAAATTCATTATTTATTAGAGCTTCTTTCTTTGCTCTTGACCATTTTTTTATTTGTTTTTCAGAATCTATTGCATAATTTGGGTCTGTAAATTCAGCATGAAAAACCAATTTAACTGGTAGTCTTGTATAAGTGTAGCAATCTGGATATTTTCCAGTTTGGTGTTCTATTATTCTCGAGTACAATTTTGAGCTAAAACCTGTATAATAACTTTTATCGGAGCATTCGAGTATATAAACGTAGTAAGTTTTCATGCTTAAAGATAGTTAAAAAGTAAGCTTCTCGATACAATTTTCTCGTGCCTCGAAAACCACTCGAAGTGACAAACATAATATTAAACTTGAACACATTGTGAGTTCTATTGACGTGACGAAGGAGCGTTGTATCGAGAACTTCACCCAATCTTCAACTTACTTAACAGCTCCTGCTTGTACGTTCTACCAATTGGTAATCTATTTCCTGAAACATAAATTTCGTTTCCAGCAATTTTATCGACATCATTTTTATTTATAATAAACGATTTATGTATTTGAATAAAATCGGTTGTTGCTAGTTTTTCTTTCCAATTTTTAAGAGATTCTATATACGATAGCTTTTGTGTTTTGGTAACAACTGTAATATAATTTCTATTACTTTCTATAAATAAAATATCACTTACTACTATTTTATGATGCGTTTTATCGACATTTAAAAATAGTGTTTCTGTGTTATCTTGTACTCTTGTATTTGGTGCTTTATTACTACGTTTTTCTGCTTTATTAATCGCTTTTAAAAACCTATCGAAAGCAAAAGGTTTTACTAGCTGTTGTTGAATTAAGTAATATGAATATAGTCTATAGAGATGTTAGAAATCCTGTTAGAATTTCTTTTCCAAATGCTATTAAAATTGAAGCTGAAGGAAAAGGTTTGAAAAAAATTGATGATTTTGGAAATTATGAAATTGTTCCACAATCTGGAAGAACAATAGATATTACTTTAAATGCTACTATGATTGATGGTACATGATGACTGATGTAAAGTAGATTAGAATTAAAAATATAGGTAAGCTTGAAGGAACTATTAATGGGCTACTATGTACTAAATATTGTGAAGTGTTACTCAATAAAAATCAATTTAAAGAAGCTGAAATAAAAGCTAAACTAGTTGATTTTTTATTTGCTTTTAGATTTGATGTTGTTGGATTTAAAATAAAAAAACCATTAGTATCGATAGAAATAAAATTACCGAAGATTTATTTAATAAATTTAAAGACAACTTATATATTGGTGATTTAGTACAAATTTTTGATCTAAAAGTTAATACTAATTCTGGATATCTAATAAAACCTCCATCTCCAATAATAATTAGAATAATTGAGTAAAAAGATTTCGTTTTTTACTCTGCAAATTCACTAAACAATCTCCATTTTCTTCAATAGAAAACTAGCGTTCATATTCTGGCAAATGCCTTTTTTAAAGGTATAATCGAAATACAACTCGTTATCTATAATTTGCGCATCGAAATAGTAGTTTTTAACTTCCTCAAGTTCTTTTTCTATTTCACACAAGCTTAAATCGTGAGTAGCAATAATTCCTGTTGCATTAGTCGCTACCAATTTTTCTACAAATTTTCTTGAACCAATGGCCTTATCTCTGCTGTTAGTACCTTTTAAAATTTCGTCAAGAATAATAAAATAATTATCGTTGGCAATGGCATCGACTATATATTTTAAACGCGTTAATTCGCTAAAAAAGTAAGAACTATCATCTGTTAACGAGTCGCTTGTTCGCATACTTGTTATGAGTTTTACAGGTACGTATTCGCTAGATTTTGCACAGACTGGCAAACCTACATTCGCCATAACAATATGTAAAGAAACAGTTCTTAAAAACGTACTTTTTCCTGCCATATTTGCTCCTGTAACTATAAAAAATTGTTCGTTATCTGTAGTAAAATCGTTGTCAATACGTTTCTCTGTTTTTAATAATGGATGTCCTAATGCAGTAACTTTTGTTTGCTTACCTTGTTCTAAAACCTTTGGATATATATAGTGTTTATGGTTAAAGGCATAATTTCCTAAACTGTTATAAGCATCGAAAAAAGTGACAACTTTAAACCAATCGTTCACCTTATTATTGTAAGTTTCAATCCATTGTTCTATTATAAAGCTGTTTTTTATATCTGTTAGAAAATAACCATTCCCAAAAATTGCTGAAATTAAATTATTTCTGTTATCTAAGGCGTCCATAGCTTTAGATAAATCGGTTAAAATAGCCGACGCTTTTTTACCTTCTAACTGAATTTCCTTTTGCTTTTCAATTAATAATTCTGAACTAAAAGTTTCATTTTCAATTGCATTTAGTAGTTGTGCGTACTGCCTAAAGGTATCACGTATTTTATCTGTGTTAGCAGCTAAATCGTTTATTTTTTTTAAATATTTACCAGTAATTGCCAAACCTATTAACAGCCAATACCCAAAAAATGATATTGAAATTATTTTAGTAATTCCTAAAACAAGAAGCGTAATTGAAATAATAGAAAAGATTAATGGTAGCCGTTTTAAAGCCTTTGGTAAAAAGGATTGGTGCTGGTGTAACCATTTTATAATTTGATCTGGTTTAGTCTCAACCTTTATTAAGTTAGCTTTTGCTTGAAACTGTTGTCTCCATTCTGGCTTTGTTGATAGTTCTTTAATAGCTTCTTGTCTTTTTTCGATATTTAAAATAGCATTAGCCTTTAAAGCATTAGACAATGCAAGCGCTCCAATTTTTGTGGCTGTTCTATCTACAAATTGAAAAAAAGAACCACGACCAAACAAATCAATATCTAAAGCATAATTATGCTGAGGATCATGAAATTCTAGACCTTCGGTTTTATAAAAAAAATCTCCAGAACCAATTTTTAGTTCTTCTTCATTTATTGCAACTAAAGCTTTTTTAAAGTTGTATTCTGCTTTTAAAGCCGTGTATTTTGATAGTAAATACAAAAATAAAACAATACCTAATAAAGCAAAGCCAACAGCTAATTGCCAATTACTAATTGTAAAATAAACTCCTACAGCAGTAGCAATAAAAACCAAAAGTCTAATAGTGCTTAATCCTGTAAGTTGTTTATATAATTTTGAAACCTCAGCTTTGTAAGTTTCGAGTTGTTGCAGATAGTATTTAAAAGAGTCTTGCATTAGTTTTATAACTCTAAAGTATCAAGTTGTATAAACACTTGAATGATAGTTTCTACTGCATCTTGATAAAACTGATTGTCTATACGCTCGAAATCGTCTGTAGGTTTATGGTAATCTTCATGATCTGCAACACCAAAGTATATAAAAGGTATCTCTGCTTTATGGAAAGCAGCATGATCGCTTGAATTGGTCCAGTTGTCACCATCTCCTATACCTTCATGACCAATTAATAAATCTACTTTCCCTAAATCTTTAAAGTTTTCAATGGTTGGTTTTAAGTGTGGGTTATAACGCGTTCCAACTGCGAAGAGTTCGTTCTTTTCGCTTCTACTAATCATGTCCATATTTAAATTTAAAACAATATTTCTTTGTTGAATGGTATTGTCTTTTACAAAATGATAAGCGCCTTTTAAGCCTAACTCTTCTGCATCAAAGGCTGCCAAAATTACATTGTATTTAGGCGGATTGAGTTTAAGATACTGAGCAAAAGCAATTAATGCGCTTATACCAGAAGCGTCATCATCTGCTCCATTATATATTTTACCATTTTTTACACCTTCGTGATCGTAATGTGCAGATAAAACAAAATACTTGTTGGTATTCCCAGTTCCTTTTATTTCACCTAGAATATTTACTGCATTATAGTTTCCAAATGTAAAGTGTTGCTCAAAATCTCCACCTAGCGGTTTAACTCCTTCTTCTTTAAAGGCATTTATAATATATGTTTTAGCTTTTTCTGCTCCTTTAGTTCCTGTTCTTCTGCCTTCAAAAGCATCAGAAGATAGAGTTTTAATATTGTTTAACAGGTCTTTGGTAGAATAGGAATACTCTATCGAAACTGTTTTGTTTTCTTCCTTTTTTTGTGCCTCTGTAGTTTGCGTTTTACAACTTACAAACGCTGTACAAATTACTAAAGCATATAATAAATATGTTTTGTTCATTTTTAAAAATTTTAAGTAAATCTAATAAAAAACCCAAGCATAAGCTTAGGTCCTTTTTATTATTAAATAGACTTTAGTTATTTATTATCCTTTTAAACTTGCTGCTAAATACTCACGATTCATACGTGCAATATTTTCTAAAGAAATACCTTTTGGGCATTCTACTTCACAAGCTCCTGTATTAGTACAATTACCAAAACCTTCGTCGTCCATTTGTTTTACCATATTTAAAACACGGTCGGTTGCTTCTATTTTACCTTGTGGTAATAAGGCAAACTGAGAAACTTTTGCTCCTACAAACAACATTGCCGATGAGTTTTTACAGCTTGCTACACAAGCTCCACAGCCAATACAAGTTGCTGCTGAGAAGGCTTCATCTGCATCTTCTTTATTTATAGGAATTGCATTTGCATCTATAGTGTTTCCTGAAGTATTCACCGAAATAAATCCTCCAGCATGTTGTATACGATCGAAAGCTGATCTGTCTACAACTAAATCTTTAATTACAGGAAATGCTTTTGCTCTAAATGGCTCTATAAAAATAGTATCTCCATCTTTAAACATACGCATGTGTAATTGACAAGTTGTTATGCCTCTGTCTGGTCCATGAGCTTCTCCATTAATATATAGAGAACAAGAACCACAAATGCCTTCACGACAATCGTGATCGAATGCTACTGGCTCATCTCCTTTTTCTATTAGTTCGTTATTTAAAATGTCTAACATTTCAAGAAAAGACATATCTGGTGACACATCGCTGATTTGATAATCAACCATTTTCCCTTTATCGTTAGCGTTTGCTTGACGCCAAATTTTTAACGTTAAATTCATAGCTTTTCTTATTTATAACTTCTTTCTTTTACCTTAATATTATCGTATTCTAATGCTTCTTGATGAAGTACTGCGTCTTTAGGTTCTCCTTTATATTCCCATGCCGAAACATATTGAAATTCTTTACGACGAACAGCTTCTCCTTCTGGTGTTTGATACTCATCTCTAAAATGACCTCCTGCAGATTCTTCACGCTGCAAAGCATCTTTTGCAAATAATTCTCCTAATTCTAGAAAGTCTGCTACACGACCTGCTTTTGCTAATTCTTCATTAAACTCGTTAGCAGTTCCAGGTACACGAACGTCTTTCCAGAATTCTGCTCTAAGTTCTGAAATTTCAGTAATTGCAGATTTTAAATCTTTTTCGTTTCTAGCCATACCACATTTGTTCCACATAATTTTTCCTAATTTCTTATGGAAATAATCTACAGAATGTGACCCATTATTATTGATTAAATGATCAATGTTTTTTCTAACTTCTGCTTCGGCTTCTTCAAACTCTTTTGTGTCTGTTGAAATTGGACCTGTACGAATATCATCAGCTAAATAATCTCCAATAGTATATGGTAATACAAAATAACCATCTGCTAAACCTTGCATTAAAGCAGAAGCTCCTAAACGGTTAGCACCATGATCGGAGAAGTTTGCTTCTCCAATTGCATATAGTCCTGGAACAGTGGTCATTAAATTGTAATCTACCCAAACGCCACCCATTGTGTAGTGCACTGCTGGATAAATCATCATTGGTGTTTCGTATGGATTTTCATCTACAATCTTCTCATACATTTGGAATAAGTTTCCATATTTAGTTTTAACAATTTCTTGTCCTAATTTTCTAACTAAAACATCATCATTTTCATCTAAACCTTTAACGTGTGCTTGTTCTTTTCCATAACGCATAAAAGCTGAAGCAAAATCTAAATATACTGCTTCTCCTGTTGCATTTACACCAAAACCAGCATCGCAACGTTCTTTTGCTGCACGAGAGGCTACATCACGAGGTACTAAATTTCCAAAGGCAGGATATCTACGCTCTAAGTAGTAATCTCTATCTTCTTCTTTTATTTGCGTAGGCTTTAATGTTTTATTACGAATAGCCTCGACATCTTTTTTATGTTTTGGAACCCAAATACGTCCGTCGTTACGTAAAGACTCAGACATTAAGGTTAGTTTAGACTGATGGTCTCCAGAAACAGGAATACAAGTTGGGTGAATTTGTGTGTAACAAGGGTTTGCAAAGTAAGCACCACGTTTGTGTGCTTTCCAAGCAGCTGTTACGTTACTTCCCATAGCATTAGTAGATAAGAAAAACACGTTACCATAACCTCCTGTTCCTAAAACAACAGCGTGGGCTGAGTGTCTTTCTATTTCACCATTGATTAGATTTCGAGTAATGATACCTCTCGCTTTACCATCGACCTTAACAACGTCAAGCATTTCATGACGATTGTACATTTTAATTTTTCCACGTCCTATTTGACGGTTCATTGCAGAATAGGCACCTAATAATAATTGCTGTCCTGTTTGTCCTGCTGCGTAAAAAGTTCTTGAAACCAAAACACCACCAAACGAACGGTTATCTAATAATCCACCATATTCTCTTGCAAAAGGAACACCTTGTGCAACACATTGGTCGATAATATTAGTAGAAACCTCAGCTAAACGATACACGTTTGCTTCTCGTGAACGGTAATCGCCTCCTTTTACAGTATCGTAGAACAATCTGTAAGTAGAGTCTCCATCACCTTGATAGTTTTTTGCTGCATTAATTCCACCTTGTGCTGCAATAGAATGCGCACGTCTTGGAGAATCTTGAAAACAAAATGCTTTTACATTATATCCAAGCTCTGCTAAAGTAGCAGCTGCAGATCCACCAGCTAATCCTGTTCCTACAACAATAACATCTATGTTACGCTTGTTTGCTGGATTTACTAAATCGATATTATTTTTATAATTTGTCCATTTGTCTGCAATTGGACCTTGAGGTATTTTAGAATCTAAAGCCATAAATCTCTCTGTGTATTAATGATTAAAATAGTGAAATAACGCAATAAAAATGAATCCTAATGGAACTCCAATTGCATAAACTTTACTAAACCCTTTTAATCCTTTAGTATATTTGTTATTTGCTCCAACCGATTGGAATGCTGAGTTGAAACCGTGTAATAAATGTAATGCTAAGAATACAAATGATATAACATATAGTGCAACTCTCCAACCGTCAACAAATTTATGTTGTAAGTGCTCTAAGTATCTGTAACCACTATCTGCATTGTTTGGGTCTATAAGGCCTGACATATCACCTTCTATAAACTTGATGTTTATTTCTGGAAACCAAAAATCATAAAAATGTAATGCCATAAATCCTAAGATTGCAAGACCACTCCAAATCATGTTTCTACTCATCCAAGTAGAATTTGCACCACCATTGTTTTTAGCATAGCTGATTTGTCTTGCTTTATTATTTTTAATTTCTAGAACAAATCCCATTACAAAATGGAAAATAACGCCAAAAATTAGCACTGGTTGTAGTAGATACTGAATAACCCAAAATGTTCCCATAAAATGAGATACATCGTTAAAGGTGTCTCCATCTAAAACAGAAAGCAAGTTAATAGTAAAATGCTGAAGTAAGAATACCATAAGAAAGAGTGCCGAAAGTGCCATCGCAAACTTTCTTCCTATTGAAGAATTTAAAATTCCGCTCATTGTTTTTGTAGTTAAAGTATAGTTACTACAAAGATAAGGCTCAATGGATATTGAAACAAATTTTAACTATTATTTATGCTATTTAGAATGGGTATAAGTTAAAAGTTAAACCTAGCAATTATTTAATAAATATAATTTGCTTAATTAGATACACTAGGAATTAAACCACGAAGTCCCATATCTACAACTTGCTCTCCAGCAGCTGGCTCGTATTTCCCATCGTTGTTAACTTCTGTCCACTCAAAACTATTGTTTATAGAAAACGATAAAACCACTTCAATATCATCTGTCTCATTTCCTGTAATAATAAATGGTGTAGAAAATTCTCCTGTTACCACACAAGAGCCTTGAGGAATTGGAGATGAATTAAATAATGGATTAGGAACTGTTGTAGCGCCTTCTGGCGCTTGACCTTGAGAAGTAAAGCCTAAGGCTTCAAAAGCCCAAAAGCCTTGTAATTTATTATCGTTTACATTAAATGTGCTACCGTTTATGTTAAAAGAAGTAATATAATTATTGAAGCCAACAAAACTACCTAGAGTTCCAGTAATTTCATTTCCATTTGCAATAAGATTTATACCTCCTTCTTGATAGGCAAGAGATATACGAACCCATTCGTAATTTCCTGCCGCAACATCGCTTAATGGAATGGTTACAAACGTTTGGTTATTTCCGGCAAACTGCGCATTTTCAAAATCTATTGCAATGCTTCCTCCTTGTGTAGTTTCTGCGCCTTGATAGAGTATTTCGCCTTGACCTAATGCAGTAAAAGCAGAAGGTGCAAGCTCTATATAATTAGCACTCATTCTAGAAACAACTGGAGATTGAGCTGCGTTTCCTACAGGAATTGTAGAAGGTTGCCCAATATTATTTAATCGCTCTTGATTTGGATCGAATTTAAATTTAATGATAAGATTAGCTTCAGAATTATTTACAACGGTTTCATTTTCATCACTACTACACGACACCAAAAAAACAGCAACTGAAAGTAAAGTCAATATTATATTTTTCATTTTGAATATGTTTTTTATAAAACTATATAACGCTATTTTTATAAAAGTATTATTCTACTTCTAAACTAGTAGTTACTCCATTAATATAAATTAAGTATTCTCCTTTTGGTAAATAATATTTGTTGTTTTTAGCTTTATTAATGTCTATTTTAGTGTTCTCTTTTAAAAGCTTCTTTCTTCCTTTTTCTGTTATCGACAAATCATAATCAACATAATTAAAACCTAAATCTGCATTAGCTACTATGGTTTTTAAGACTGTGTTTTTATCACTTCTAATTTCAATAATCTTCTTTTCTGCTGTATTAGCAAAAAACTTAATTTGTGTTGAGGGTTCGTAAGGTTTCATCCATTTACTCCAGCTATTTCCCCAACGACTACTTGCTCTAATTTTATTGATATTAAATAAAGTTACGGCTTCGTTCATTAAACCAGTATTCATTTTTTGTAATGGCTCCACATTTGTTTTGTAGATACTTCTTCCGTGCGTTCCTAGTAACAAATCGTTACTTGCTTCTTGCAACACCATATCGTGTACTGCAACAGCAGGTAAGTTCTTAGAGAAAGCTTCCCACATTTCTCCATTATTAAACGACACATAAGCGCCATTATCTGTGCCTAAGTATAAGATGTCTTTATTTACATGATCTTCTCGAATAACATTTACTGGAGCATTTGGGATATTAGAATTAATAGTGGTCCAAGTTTCTCCATAATCTTCAGACATATAGACATAACTAGTAAAATCATCAAATCGATAACCATTTAATGTTGCATAAACACGCTCTTTTTTATGCTTTGATGCCACTACTCTAGTCAACCATAAATCTTTTGGTAAGTCTGCTGTTATGTTTTCCCAACTGCCACCTCCATTTTTAGTAAGTTGCACATTTCCATCATCTGTACCAATATAAATTAAACCAAAATCGAAAGGCGATTCGCTAATGGTTGTTAATGTTCCATAGGCTACATTTCCTTTTTTACCTCCTTGTGTTAAGTCTGGTGAAATGGCTTTCCAAGTGTCGCCTTTATCCATAGAACGCATTAATTTATTACCTCCTAAGTATAAAATGTCTTGATTGTGCCTAGATAAATGAATAGGTGTTTGCCAATTAAAACGATATGGAGTTTCGCCTAATTCATGTTTTGGTTGAATATATTTTTGCGCTCCTGTCTCTCTATTAATTCTGTAATAATTTCCAAACTGGTAACCAGTATACACTATGTCTGAATTGCGATTATCAATTTCAATTTGCATACCATCGCCACCCATTATACTTTTCCATGGATACTCGCCATTTTGATGCCAAGCTTTATTTTCTGGAGCATTATGAGCACCAACCCAAACACCATTATCTTGCAAACCTCCATACACTCTATATGGTTTTTGGTTATCTACATTTATAGCATAAAATTGCCCTACTGCTGGAGTATTGTTTTTTATCCAGCTTTCTCCATCGTCGTATGTAATATTTACGCCTCCATCGTTTCCATTAATTAAATGATTTGTGTTTTTTGGATTAATCCATAACGCGTGATGGTCTGCATGCACATTTTCTGCACTTATAGACGTAAATGTTTTTCCGCCATCTTTTGACTTTATTATTGGTACACCATAAACATATATGTGATCTTGATTATCTGGAGCCACATGAATGTGTCCAAAATAATAACCGTAGCTATAGTATAAATCGTCTAAATAATCTTCATGAGTTTTGTTCCAGGTTTGCCCACCATCTGTACTTTTATAAACCTCAGCACCAATAACTGGTGTATCGAACAGCATAGAATTTGCATCTTCAAGATAGTGAGCCAAATCAATTGGTTTTACATTTCCGCTACGAACCATTTGTTTTACGTTTTCGGCTCTGTATTTTTCTTGAAATCCATTAGTTTTTAAAAATCCGTTAAGTTTTTTATCATCTAGATCTAAAAAGACTTGAGTACTCATCGTTTTAAAGTGGTCTTTTTTAAGCCCTCTAGTTTGTTCTTTTTCTCCTTCTAAAGGTCTTCTAAATTGGCTATCATGAATAGCATAAACAATATTATCATCGTAAATTGCCAATCCTATTCTACCCACACCTTCACCTATTGGAAAACCACTAGCATCGGTAGATACTTTAGTCCAAGTTTCTCCAGCATCAACACTTTTATAAATGGAAGAATTGTTTCCACTACCATCAAAATTCCATGCTTTTCTGTCTTTAGTCCAAGACGATGCAAACATAACATTATAGTTATTTGGTGCATGTTGCACATCTATAATACCACTAACATTATCTACAAATAGTGTTTTGCTCCATGTTTTACCACCATCTTTTGTTTTATAGATGCCTCTATCCTCACTTTTAGAATATAAAGCTCCTGTAACACCAACCACAACTTCGTCTCCATTGTTTGGGTTTATTAAAATACGTCCAACATGCTGCGAATTTGGCAAACCTACATGTTCCCATGATTCGCCATTATTGGTCGATTTTAACATACCTATTCCAGAATAGGAAGAACGCGAGGCGTTGTTTTCTCCTGTTCCTACCCAAATAGTTCTAGTTTTCCAGTCTACAGCAATATCACCAACATTCTGGGTTTGAGAGCTGTCTAGAATTGGCATAAAAGTGGTTCCGTTATTTGTAGTGTGCCAAAGTCCTCCTGAGGCATAACCAACATAAAATTCTGTTGAATTTTCCGGGTTTACCGCTAAATCCACAACTCGACCACTCATTACCGTTGGTCCAATATTTTGAAAAGGAACATTTTTAACTAAAGACTCTTGTTGTCGTTTCGTTTTTTTCTGAAGACTTTCTTCAACCTTATTAGAATTTAATGTGGCTTGTTGGGCTTCAGTATTTAGAATAGCTAAAAAACAGAATGCAAGAAAAATTTTGAATTTCATGTAGATAATATTTAAGACCTTGAAGGTAAGTATTCTGTTAAATATGAGCAAAACTGAAATGCTTTTTAGTAATAAAATGTTATTTTTACGACTCAGAGATTTTTTAACTTCACTAAAAAAAATACTATTATTAATAAAATTTCCATTGCTAATGGAAATAAAAATAAATTCCTCAATGAAATACCACAAAATAGATTCTTCTCTTTTTATTAAAAACCGTAAAAATTTTATGGCTCATATGCAACCTAATAGCATTGCTGTATTTAACTCTAACGATATTTATCCTATAAGTGCAGATAGTACAATGCCTTTTGAGCAACATAGAGATATCTTTTATTTAAGTGGTGTGGATCAAGAAGAAAGTATTTTAATACTATATCCAGATTCTCCAAACCCAAAAAATCGTGAAGTCTTATTTTTAAAAGAAACAAACGAACATATTGCTGTTTGGGAAGGCGAAAAACTAACCAAAGACGCTGCTTTTGAAACTAGCGGAATTAAAACTGTGTATTGGCTACAGGACAAAGAAAAGTTGCTATTTGAAATGATGACTCAAGCTGAAACCGTTTACATTAATACTAATGAGCATTATCGTGCAAACATAGAAACAGAAACTCGCGAAGACCGTTTTACAAAATGGTTAAAAAATAAATATCCTGCACATCGCGTTGCAAAAAGCAATCCAATTTTACAACGTTTACGCTCTGTTAAAGATAAACTAGAATTAGACTTAATACAAAACGCTTGTAATATTACAGAAAAAGGATTTAGACGTGTTTTAGAATTTGTAAAACCTGGCGTTTGGGAATTTGATATTGAAGCAGAATTTATGCATGAATTTTTAAGAAACCGCTCTAAAAAATTCGCTTATACTCCAATTGTTGCTTCAGGAAATAACGCTAACGTGTTACATTATATAGAAAACAACCAACAGTGTAAAGCTGGTGATTTAATATTGCTTGATGTTGGTGCAGAATATGCAAATTATTCTAGCGACATGTCGCGTACTATTCCTGTTTCTGGGAGATTTACAAAAAGACAAAAGGAAGTTTACAATGCTGTAAACAGAGTTAAAAACGACGCTACAAAACTATTAGTTCCAGGAGCGCTATGGGCAGAATACCATAAAGAAGTTGGTAAATTAATGACAAGCGAATTATTAGGCTTAAGCTTAATAGATAAGGCAGATGTTAAAAACGAGAATCCAGATTGGCCTGCTTACAAAAAGTATTTTATGCATGGCACAAGCCATCATATGGGATTAGACACGCATGATTATGGTTTATTACATGAACCTATAAAAGAAAATATGGTGTTTACTGTAGAGCCTGGAATTTATATTCCAGATGAAGGTTTTGGTATTAGATTAGAAGACGATGTCGTTGTGCAGAAAAGTGGAGAGCCTTTTAATTTAATGCGAAATATCCCAATTGAAGCTGATGAGATTGAGGCATTAATGAATAAATCTTAACTTTAACAAAGAGACTGTTCTTAAAAACTATTTTTATGCTTTCTAATTTTAATAAGCTTGTTTTAGTTATTTTTTCGACTCTGTGTTTCTCTTTTCATTCGGAAGCTCAATCTCAACCAGAAAGATTTATAGATGCTTCTTTAGGTTTTGGAGATAGCTTCCCATTTGATGAAGTTGATATTATGGGTTCCGGTTTCTATGCAGAAGGAGAGTATGTGCTGCGTTATTCTAAATGGATTGATTTTAGACCTTATGCTGGACTAATATTAGCAACTTCTAATGATAGTGATGCACAATTAGCACAATTTGGTTTTAAGTCTACTGCACAAGCTTTTATGGTTGGTGGAAAGGTTAGGCTTACTTTTCCTATTCCTTGGATCGCTCCTTATTTAGAAGGTGGACTAGGTGCTTCTTTAGGTTCTTTTGAGACTATTACTCCTTTTACCAATGTAAAGAAAAGCGGTTTAACTCCTCATATTCCAATAAGTATAGGTTTAAAGATTGGTCGCAAACATAGATTTGATTTTTCATTCTCATATTATTTTCATCCATCTGCCGAACAGTTTACAGGTTCTGCTGCGTTTGGTTTTTCTTTTCCATTGAGTCAAAACCAAACAAAAAAGGTGTAGATTAAGACTTGAGGGTGTTTTGTGAAAAAATGAAACTTCGTTTTAACGATAGATAAAAATATTGTCTTGCTATTCTTAATTATAGCATCGTTTTTTTTGTAGTAATCGTTTTAATATTTAATACTACAAATGTTAATATTGCTGGTAAAAGCCATCCTAAATTTTGATTAGCAAATGGAATAAGTGCTTTTAGACTCGTTAAACTTCCTTTTGGCAATAAAAATACTAAAAAAATCTGGAATACTAAATATAAAAGTTACCAAAGCAACACCTTTAAAAACAGTTGAGGAAGCATATTTTTGTGGTATTACATTTAATATAATAAGGATTATAGTTATTGGATAAATAAACATTAACGCTGGTAAGGCTACAACAATAATATAACTTACATCAAACTGTCCAACAAAAACACCTATTAAGCAAGAAATAACAGCTGTAATAGTATAAACTATTTGTGAATTTTTAAATAGGCCTTTAAAAAAATCTGCTGTACCAACAATAACAGAAACTGCTGTAGTAAAACAGGCTAATGCTATTAATACGCTTAAAAACACATTGCCTATGTTTCCTAAAGTTTTTATGCTTAAACTAGTTAATAATTCTGGTCTAGAAATGGAAGCTTCAAATTCGGTATTATGTAATGCTCCAACTGCAATCATTCCTGTATATATTAAAAATAATCCAATGGCAGCTACTAAACCTGATTTTGCAATGATTGCTTTTTTATCTTCAAATGAAATACCTCCTTCAAGATTTAATGATATAATAACAACACCTCCAATTAAAACACCTCCAAGTGCATCATACGTTTGGTAGCCTTCAAGTAATCCTGCTATTATAGCTGGAGAGTCTAAAACTGATGGGTTCATACTCTCTGGTGAAGTAAAAAGTCCAATACCTATTATTGCTAAAAGAATTAAAACTATTAAAGGCGTAAGAAACTTACCTAGTATACTTAATATTTTGTCCCTTTTCATGATAAATATGAAAGCAATTCCAAAATAAAGAGTACTCGTTAATAAAGAGGATGAATTAAAGAATGGCTGAATAGCCATTTCATGAGTTACAGCAGCTGTTCTAGGTATAGGTAAGGTAATAGCAATTATATAAACACATAAACAATACACTAAACTAAATAAAGGAGACACTTTGCTACCAAAGTCTAACATAGTGCCTTGCAATCTTGCATGACCAAATAATGCTAGCAATGGTATTATAATTGCAGATGCTATAAAACCAAGCGTTACAAGCCACCAGTCTGGTCCAGAATTAAAACCTAGTTGTGGTGGCAATATTAAGTTACCTGCACCAAAATAACTGGCGAATATGGCAAAACCAATTATTAATATTGTTTTTCTATTATTCATTTCTGAAAAATTATCTTTGCCAAGATACTAATTTCAATCTATGTCGTTTTTCCACAAGTTTAAAAATTTAAAGATTCATTACACAGACCAAGGCTCTGGAAAAGCCATTGTTTTACTACATGGTTTTTTAGAAGATTTATCTATGTGGAATATTATTGTTCCTGAATTGTCTAAAAAAAATAGAGTTATTTGTATCGATTTATTAGGTCATGGTAAAACAGGTTCCATAGGCTACGTTCATAAAATGGAAGATATGGCTGAAGCCGTAAATTCCGTTTTAAAACATTTAAAACTTCGTAAATACATTCTTATTGGACACTCCATGGGTGGTTATGTGGCTTTAGCTTTTGCAAAACGACACACTGAAAGTATTAAAGGTTTATGCTTATTAAATTCTACTTATGAAGCTGATGACAATGAGAGAAAGCAATTAAGAATTCGTGCAAATAAAATGGTACAAACCAATTACGAAAATATGGTTCGCATGAGTTTTGCTAATCTTTTTAGTGAAGAAAGCAAACTAAAACAGACTGAAGCTTATAATACTGCATTACAAATTGCTTTAAAAACTCCTCTTCAAGGTTATATGGCTGCTAACGAAGGCATGATGCAACGTGTAGATTATTCAACTTTCTTTGCAAAAGCTACCTTTAAAAAAATGGTATTATTAGGACAAAAAGACACTATTTTAAATTCAGAAAACATCCTAAAGTATACAAAATTGCATAGTATTGAAACCCATGTTTTTAGTGAAGGACACATGAGTCATATAGAAAATAGTAAGGCATTTATTACAAAAACAATGCGTTTCGTCGAAAAAACATAACTTTTAATCGGTTTTTTGTTTTTTATACTTAAGTTTAACTAATCAATAGTCCCAACTATTTTAAATAAAAAACCTATGTCTGTATATTGTAATATTTTTGGTCATCGATTTGAAGTTTCTAAAAAAGTAACATACCACGTTAGTGAATACAAATGCGATAATTGCAGTAAAGAATTAACTACCAATAGTGATGGTGGATTAATAGAACTTACTCCTAAATTTAGAGAAATAAACTCTATTTTATTCAGAATATACAGTAAAAGACAAGCTAGACAAATAAGAAAAGAATTACATAAAGCCTACAAAATATCTTCTTAACTCTCAAAGTTTTTCCAACCTTGAGCTTGTAACGGAATTTTTGTTTCTGCTCTGGTTACTAGATTTGCTCCAGAATTTTCATCTGTCATAAAACCAATTACAGTGAAATTTGGATTTGCTTTTATTTTTGGAAAATCGTCTTGAGAAATAGTCATTAACAATTCGTAATCTTCGCCACCATTTAGTACAACAGTAGTACTGTCTATATTAAACTCTTCACAACTAGAAATAACCTGAGGATCTAAAGGCAGTTTATCCTCATATACATCACAACCCACTTTACTAGCTTTACAGATGTGTAGAATTTCAGAAGATAAACCATCGCTTATATCTATCATTGCAGTTGGTTTTACATTTAAGTCTTTTAAGAGTTTAATAATATCTTTTCTTGCTTCCGGTTTTAATTGACGCTCCATTATGTATGTATAAGCATCTAAATCTGGTTGATTATTTGGGTTTACTTTAAACACTTCTTTTTCACGCTCTAAAATTTGAAGTCCCATGTAAGCTGCTCCTAGATCTCCAGAAACCACTAATAAATCGTTTGGTTTTGCGCCTTTTCTATAGACAACATCATCTGCATTAACTACTCCAATTGCAGTAATAGAAATTAGTAATCCAGAAGTAGAAGATGTAGTATCTCCTCCAACAACATCTACATTATAAATTTTTGATGCCAACGCTATACCTTCATACAAAGCTTCTAATGCTTCTAATGGAAAACGATTTGAAACAGCTATAGAAACTGTAATTTGAGTTGCTTCTGCATTCATTGCATAAACATCAGATAGATTGACTATGACAGATTTATAGCCTAAATGTTTTAAGGGCACATAACTTAAATCAAAGTGCACACCTTCAACCAACATATCTGTTGTAACTACAATTTGTTTCTTTTTAAAATCTAAAACAGCAGCATCATCACCTATGCTTTTAATGGTCGAGCTTTGTTTTATTTCAAATTGCTCAGTTAAGTGTTCTATTAACCCAAACTCTCCTAGTTTGCTTAATGGAGTTCTTGATTGATTTTTATCTTCTATCATATTGCAAAAATAAGAAGTTGAAACACAAATTAAGCAAAATTATTTTTTAATTATTTGATTTATAAAAACAATTAAGGTGATTAAAATTACAAGCTTTAGTGATTTCAAAAGAATGGATGAAGGTATTCAATCCGATATTAAGAAATATATAAAAAAACATAAAGTAGAATACTAGCATTTTAACAGTAAAACTGAATATTATATAGTTTTTTTAATTAATTTTGTTGGTGCCCTAATTATTAATAAACCTCATGTTTAAAAATTACTTTTTAGCAGTATTGCTATCATTTTCTTTTCTTAACGTTACAAATGCTCAAACTCCATGCGAATCCGGAATGGCAGGCATTTATCCTTGTAATGACTATGACTTAATGTCTAGAATCCCAATATCGACTTTAGCAACCTCATTAGGTAATCCTGAAGGTAGCGATGTTTGGGGATGGACAGATTCATTAGATGGAAAAGAATATGCCATTATTGGCACAACAAATAGTACTGCATTTGTTGATGTTACAAATCCTGTAAATCCTATTTTTTTAGGACGCATAGAAACAGCAAATGGAAACACTTCTTTTTGGAGAGACGTAAAAGTATATAATAATCATGCGTTTATAGTTGCAGATATTATTGGAAATCATGGTATGCAAGTTTTTGATTTAACCATTTTAAGAAATGGTGTAGATCCAGATTTAACTTTCGATGGTAATCAAGTATTAAGATATCAAGGTGATGGTGGTCCTGGAGATTTAGTGATTGGGAGTTGCCATAATATTGTAATTAATGAATCTGAAGGTGTTGCTTACCTCGTAGGCTGTAATTCGGCAAATGGAGGAGGTCCTATTTTTGTAGATATTACAAATCCTGCTAATCCAACTGTTCTTGGCGATTATACATTAGGTGGTTATTCTCACGATGCGCAAGTTGTTACTTATACTGGACCAGATACAGATTATTACGATCCAGCAAATGGAATTACTAATAGACAAATATATATTGGAAGTAATGGGAATTCAGATAAAGTAGTAATTTTAGATGTAACTGATAAGTCTAATGTAGTCCCAATTAATGCTTTCGATTATCCTCAAATTTCATATGCACATCAAGGGTGGTTTACAGAAGATCAACGTTATTTTATTTTAGGAGATGAAGTAGATGAACAAAGTTTTGGTAATAATTCTAGGACTTTAATTTTCGATTTTCAAGATCTTAATGCAGATTTTGATCTTGATGTAAATATGGATCAAATACCAGATTTAATAAACATCTACTCAGGACCAACTGCTGCAATTGACCATAATGGATATGTAAAAAACAACACGTTTTATTTAGCTAACTATAGAGCTGGAATGCGAGTTCTAGATGTCCCAACACTTATCTCAGCTAACAATTCATCTTCCGAAATTGGTTTTTTTGACACTTTCCCAAGTAGTAATGGAGCAAGTTTTAATGGTGCTTGGAGTATTTATCCTTATTTCTCAAGCGGAAATATTATAATTAGTGATATAGAAAGAGGGATGTTTATTGTAAGAAAAAGTGGCACACTTAATACAATTGAGTTTACTCAATCTTCTAGTTTTTCATTATCGCCAAACCCAACAACATCTATTTCTACATTAAAAAGTAATAACGACAACTCAATAATAACTGTAGAAATATATAATATTATAGGACAAAGGGTATTTAATAAAGGCAATATAAATAAACAAGAATTCGTTTTACCTACAAAAGATTATAACTCTGGAGTTTATTTAGTTAAGATAAATAATTCTTTAACTAAGAAACTGGTTATAAAATAAAAATTACAGAAAATGAAAAAAACAATAAAAATTGCATCACTTCTAATAATTTGTTTCACATTAAGTGTTGTAATTCAAGGTTGTCAGGATGAACCTGTAAGCATTGCAACTTTTGTAGATACTGATAACGATGGTATAAATGATGACTTAGATAACTGTCCATTAATAGCAAATCCAGACCAAGCAGATGCTAACAACAATGGTTTAGGTGATGTATGTGACAATCAACCTCTTTCACCTTGTGAAAATGGAATGGCAGGAATATATCCATGTAATGGAATAGATCTATTAGCTGTTATAGACGCACAAACTTTAGGAGGAAGTGCTAGTGTGGAAGGTAGTGATATTTGGGGATGGACAGACCCAACTAATGGTAAAGAATATGCATTAGTAGCATTAACAAATAGTACTGCGTTTGTAGATGTTACTAATCCTATAAATCCAGTATTTTTAGGAAGATTAGACACAAATGCAGGAACAAGTTTTTGGAGAGATGTAAAAGTTTATAATAACCATGCCTTTATTGTTGCCGATAATGTTGGTGCACATGGTATGCAGGTTTTTGATTTAACAAGATTAAGAACTGTAGCAAATCCTCCAGAAACTTTTAATGCAGATGCTGTATATAATGGTGTTGGAAGTTGTCATAATATTGTAATAAACGAGAGTGAAGGCGTAGCTTATTTAGTAGGTTGTTCTTCAACTAATGGTGGTGGCCCAATTTTTGTTGATATATCTAATCCAACAAATCCCACTTTTATAGACGATTATACAGCTGGAGGATACTCTCATGATGCTCAAGTAGTAACTTATAATGGGCCAGACTCAGACTATACAGGAAAACAAATATATGTTGGTAGTAATGGTAATACAGACAAAGTTGTTATTTTAGATGTCACAGATAAATCTAATGTTATTCCAATTAGTGACTTTACCTACCCACAAACAGCTTATGCACATCAAGGTTGGTTTACAGAAGATCAAGCATATTTTATTTTAGGAGATGAAGTAGACGAACAAAGTTTTGGTTTTAATACAAAAACATTAGTTTTCGATTTTACAGATTTGGATAATCCTATATTATCGTCAACCTATACTGGTGAGACAGCTGCAATAGACCATAACGGTTATGTTAAAGGAAACGAATATTATCTCGCTAACTACAGAGCTGGTTTAAGAATACTAGATATCACAAATATTTCTGCTTCTAATAATGCAATGACAGAAATTGCATTTTTTGATACTTTTCCAAACAGTAACAGTGATAATTTTAATGGTCTTTGGAGTGTTTATCCTTATTTTGCTAGTGGTAATATCATTTTAAGTGATATTGAAGGTGGTCTTTTTATTGTAAGAAAAAGTAATTAAATGAATCAAAAAAGACACATACTAATTTATTTACTAGTTATAGTTACTGCTTTAAGTTGTAAAAATGATGATGATAATATTACACTTAACAATCCATCAGCAATAGGAATACTAGAATCTGTTAATACATTTGGTGGTTCAAAAAATGATAGTGCACAAGAAGTTGTAAGCACGAGCGATGGTGGTTATGCTGTGCTTGGTTTTACACAAAGTATGGATGGAGATATTCTAGATAAACAAAACGAAAGTTTCGATTTTTGGGTACTAAAATTCAATGCAGAAAATGAAATAGAATGGAATAAAACGTTCGGAGGTACAGCAGATGATAAAGGGAGCGATATTATTCAAACTACAGATGGTGGTTTTGCAATTCTAGGTTCAAGTTTTAGTAACGACGAAGACGTTTCTGGAAATCAAGGTCAAAATGATTATTGGTTAGCTAAACTAGACGCTTCAGGTAATATTTTATGGCAAAAATCTTACGGTTATCAAGGTGCAGATTATGGTATATCTGTCATACAAACAAGTGACTCTGGATACTTAGTAACTGGAGTTTTAGATGTCACTGCATCTAATGGAGAAGGGAATACATCTAGAACCAGTAATAGACATGCAGGTGGAGATTATTGGGCAATAAAGTTAGACGCTTCTGGAACTATAGAATGGAGTAAATATTATGGTGGTTTATTTACAGATACACCTGAAGGAATTGTTGAAACAGATGATAACGAATTTATTATTGTTGGTGGTTCAGATAGTATGGATACAGATATCTCAAGCAACATTGGTTCTTACGATTTTTGGGTTGTAAAAATTTCTAATACAGGAGCAATAGTTTGGGAAAAATCTTTTGGAGGAGATGAAATTGATGAAGCTTGGTCAATTACAAAATCTAACGATGGTAATTTTATTATTGCTGGAGATACTAGAAGTAACAATGTAGACGTCTCTAATAATATTGGAGCTGCAGATTTATGGTTAATTAAAATTTCAACTAACGGAGAATTACTTTGGGAAAAATCTATTGGTGGAACAAGTTTCGATGTCGCTAGAGATATAACTCCTACTCAAGATGGAGGCTTTTTAGTTGCTGGCAGCTCAAGAAGTAACGATGTAGATGTCTCAGAAAATAAAGGACAAAATGATGCATGGGCAGTTAAAATAGACAGCAACGGTTCTATTGAATGGGAAAAATCTGTGGGAGGAACAAATATAGATTTTGCCTATGGAATAGTAGAATTAAATAATAAAAAAGTGGTAGTCGTTGGTGATACAACAAGTAACGACGAAGATATAATTCAAAACAAAGGTTTTACAGATTTATTGATAATTAACATTGAATAAAAACAGAATATAATGAAACAGATTTTTGCTTTATTAATGTGTGTTGCTTTAGCATTAACTTCATGTGGTGAAGATATGGATGACAACGCTCTTTCAAATGCAAACATAAACTTTAAATTTTCGCATACTTGGGATAACACATTAATAAATAGTTCTAATTTAACGACCCAAACGTTAACTAATGAAAATGGCGAAAATATTAACATAACTCGTATAAGATATCTTATTTCTAAACTACAATTAGTAAATAGTTCTGGAACAACTTTTACTTTCGATGGTTATAAATTTACAGATTTAGAGAACGAAGACACCTATAATTTTACACCAGAAAACAACTCTATTCCTACAGGAACCTATACTTTAAAATTTGTTTGGGGATTTAATGAAGAAGATAATATAGATGGTGCCTATTTAGATTTAAATAGTGCTTCTTGGAATTGGCCTACTATGTTAGGTGGTGGCTACCATTTTCTTCAATTTGATGGCATGTACAATGTAGACACAACACCAAGTCCATTTAATTATCATAATGGAACAGCAAGAGTAAGTGTTGGTAATTTTGAGCAAAACTTTGCTATCATTGAATTAGAAACACCACTAAACATAACAAAAAATGCAACAATTAATGTAAATATGAATATTTCAGAATTCTTTAAAAACCCAAACACATGGGATTTAAATGTTCTAGACACACCACTAATGCCAAATTATAATGCGCAAAAAATGATGCAAGAAAATGTAATGAGCGTATTTAATGTAGAAGGAATTACCCAATAAAAATGAAAAACTGGATTGCATATTTATTATTAATCGTTTCCGTTTTAGCTTGTTCTAAAGAAAATGCCTCAGATACAGAAACGTATGAACCTACTCCATTACCTCTTAATATTCCGCAAATTTTTTCAAATAATATCATTCCACCAGTAATACCAAATAACAACCCACAGACGGTTGAAGGTGTTGCTTTAGGAAAAAAACTGTTTTTCGATAAAACCCTTTCTGCAAATCAAACAATAGCGTGTGCAAGTTGCCACGCACCACAAAACGCATTTACAGATAACACTCCAACAAGCGATGGCATAGATGGTATTTTTGGTACTAGAAACTCAATGCCTTTATTTAATTTAGCATGGAATTATGGAGAACGTTTTACTTGGGACGGAAAAGAACTTAGTCTAGAGCGTCAAGCCATAGAACCTGTACAAAATCCAATTGAAATGCATAGCGATTGGGATGATGTAGTCGATAGATTGCAAGTAGACAACGACTATCCAGAATTATTTCGTTTAGCATTTAAAACTAGCACGATAACTAAAGAATTAACAACAAAAGCAATAGCTCAATTTGAACGAACACTTATATCTGCAAACTCAAAATTCGATAGATTTTCTCTGGGACAAGCAACATTAACACCACAAGAACAAAATGGTTTAAACGTATTCATGGATGAAGAAAAAGGAGACTGCTTTCATTGCCATGGAAACCCAAATAACCCATTATGGACAGATAATGTTTTTCATAATAATGGTTTAGATGCCACATTTACAGACCTTGGCTTAGGTGGAGTAACAGGTGATCCAAGCGACAATGGGAAATTTAGAAGCCCATCACTTAGAAATTTAGCGTACACTGCTCCATATATGCACAATGGTAGATTTGCAACATTAGATCAAGTAATAGAATTTTACAGCACTGGATTACAACAGTCTCCCACTATAGATGCTTTAATGAAAAAAGTAGACCAAGGAGGCGTTAATCTATCTGCTCAAGATAAAGCAGATTTAAAAGCCTTCCTGCTAACGCTATCAGACCCTTCTTTTCTTTCTAATCCTGGTTTTCAAGACTAAATATTTTAAAACTTATTTTGTATAAGTAATACCTATTAAACCATATGCTAATATAATGTTAGCACTCATTGTTAAAAGCGACTAATATTGTATATTTGCACTCTATTTAGAGTAAATCTATATAAGATTATGATAAAAGTTTCTGAAACAGCAAAAAAGAAAGTCGTTGAATTAATGAAAGACGACGGTTTTAATCCTACAAAAGATTTTGTTCGTGTTGGAGTTAAAAGTGGTGGATGCTCTGGTTTATCTTATGACCTAAAATTTGATAAAGATCAAAAAGAAGAGGATAAAATTTTTGAAGATAATGGTGTAAAAATCATTATAGATAAAAAAAGTTTTTTATACCTTATAGGTACAACATTAGAATATTCTGGTGGATTAAATGGCACAGGTTTCGTGTTTAATAATCCAAACGCTAACCGAACTTGTGGTTGTGGAGAAAGTTTCTCATTATAAAAATTGAAAGAACACATTATGTCGAAATATACAGAAGACGATTTAAGAGAAGAACTTAAAACTAAAGAATACGAATATGGTTTTTATACAGATATTGAGTCTGATACATTTCCTATTGGATTAAACGAAGATATTGTTCGTGCCATTTCAAAGAAAAAGGAAGAGCCAGAATGGATGACAGAGTGGAGACTTGAAGCCTTTAAAGTTTGGAAATCTATGGAAGAGCCTAATTGGGCAAACGTAAATTATAAAAAACCAGACTTTCAATCTATTGCATATTATTCTGCCCCAAAAACCATAGATCCTAATAAGACACTAGACGATGTAGATCCAGATTTGCTAGCCATGTATAAAAAGTTAGGAATCTCTGTCGACGAACAAAAGAAAATGAATAATGTAGCTATGGATATTGTTGTAGATTCTGTTTCTGTAGCAACAACATTTAAAAAAACATTAGGAGAAAAAGGGATTATTTTTATGCCTATTTCTGAGGCTATTCAAGAACATCCCGAACTTGTTAAAAAATACATTGGTACCATTGTGCCAACAAAAGACAATTTCTATGCAGCCTTAAATAGTGCTGTATTTAGTGATGGCTCTTTTTGCTACATTCCAAAAGGTGTAAAATGCCCAATGGAATTATCTACTTATTTTAGAATAAACCAAGGTGGAACAGGACAATTTGAACGCACACTAGTAATTGCAGACGAAGGTAGTTATGTTTCTTATCTAGAAGGTTGTACTGCACCAAGTCGTGATGAAAACCAATTACACGCTGCTGTAGTAGAGCTTATTGCTCTTGACGATGCCGAAATAAAATACTCAACGGTTCAAAACTGGTATCCTGGAAACGATAAAGGTGTTGGAGGCGTTTACAACTTTGTAACCAAAAGAGGTCTGTGCGAGAAAAATGCAAAAATTTCTTGGACACAGGTAGAAACTGGAAGCGCAGTAACCTGGAAATATCCAAGTTGTGTATTAAAAGGAGATAATTCTGTAGGAGAGTTTTATTCTATTGCAGTAACAAATAATTACCAACAAGCAGATACTGGAACTAAAATGATTCATTTGGGAAAAAACACCAAATCAACCATTATTTCTAAAGGTATTTCTGCTGGAAAATCTCAAAACTCATATAGAGGTTTAGTACAAGTTAGCTCTCGAGCAGATAATGCTCGTAATTTCTCTCAGTGCGATAGTTTGTTAATGGGTAACGAGTGTGGTGCACACACCTTTCCTTACATAGAAGCAAAAAACAAAAGCGCCATGATTGAGCACGAGGCCACCACAAGTAAAATTGGCGAAGACCAAATTTTTTATTGTAACCAACGTGGTATCGATACAGAAAAAGCAATTGCTTTAATTGTTAATGGCTTTAGTAAAGAAGTACTAAATAAATTACCAATGGAGTTTGCTGTAGAAGCACAAAAACTATTAGAAATTAGCCTTGAGGGCTCAGTAGGATAAACCAAACATTAATAAAATGAAGAAAATTTTCATGCTCCTTTTATGTCTTTCACTTTTTACTAATTGTAAAGAAGAAACAAAACAAGAAACAACTGTAGCTAACGAAAATCCTTATGGGAAAACTGCAAAACAAAGTGACGGCTTAACGCTTTTAGGTGGAGAGTTTTCGTATTATGCAGATGCAGCAGTGCTACAAATAGGAAGTAGTTCTATTTATGGTGTCGTGTTAAACGATAAAATGAAAGAACTTTACACCATGGGAAAACCATATAGAACTGAACCAACAGACGGAATACAGGTGCAAGTTCGAGGTAAAATTATACCTAAAGAAGAAGGGAAAGAAGGTTGGCCTAACAGTATAGAAATTAAAGAAATTATTAGTGTTAAAGCATTAACTAATAAAAATGAAGTGATTAAAATTGGAAAATAAAACTATGTTACAAATAAAAAATTTACACGCAAGTGTTGAGAATAAATCGATTTTAAAAGGAATTAACCTTGAAGTAAAAGCTGGTGAAGTACATGCTATTATGGGACCAAATGGTTCAGGAAAAAGTACTTTAGCATCAGTTATTGCTGGTAAAGAAGAATATGAAGTAGAAAAAGGACAAATTCTTTTAAATGGTGAAGATTTAGAAGATTTAGCTGCCGAAGAACGTGCTCATAAAGGCATATTCCTATCGTTTCAATATCCTGTTGAGATTCCAGGAGTTTCTGTAACAAACTTTATAAAAACAGCAATAAACGAAACTAGAAAAGCAAAAGGTCTTGAAGATATGCCAGCAAAAGACATGCTAAAAATGATTCGTGAAAAAGCTGAAATGCTAGAAATAGATCGTAAATTCTTATCACGTTCTTTAAACGAAGGATTTTCGGGTGGAGAAAAGAAACGTAACGAGATTTTTCAAATGGCAATGCTTGAACCTAAACTAGCAATCTTAGACGAAACAGATTCTGGTTTAGATATCGATGCCTTACGTATTGTAGCAAACGGTGTAAACAAATTAAAATCTAAAGACAATGCAGTAGTGGTTATTACGCACTACCAACGTTTGTTAGATTATATTGTTCCTGACTTTGTACACGTATTATATAATGGTCGTATAGTTAAATCTGGCGGAAAAGAATTAGCGCACGAATTAGAAGAAAAAGGTTACGACTGGGTTAAAGAAGAAGTAAATGCGTAAAATTAGTAAGCAGTGATTAGTTTGCAGTAAGTAGTTACTTACTCTAATGTAATTACTATCAATATTAAAAAAGTAATCAAGTAACAAAGTGTTGTTTCCTTTTGAGTGAACTGAAGACTGAAGACTGAAGACTGATTACTGAAGACTTATAATAATGGAATTAAAAGAAAAATTAGTATCATCCTTTTTAGCATTCGAAGACACTATCGATATACATTCTCCTGTTCACGATATTCGTAGTGAAGCCATCAAGACATTCGAAACTAATGACTTTCCTTCAAAAAAGGAAGAAGCTTGGAAATATACCCCTTTAAATAGTATTTTAAAACATGACTATAGCGTATTTCCAAAACAAGAAAACGCATTAGAATATAGAGATATAAAAAAGTACTTTATTCACGATATAGACACTTATAAAATTGTGTTTATAGATGGTAAATACTCGTCTCATTTGTCTCAAACCACTCACGATGGTATAGATGTTTGTTTAATGTCATCGGCTTTAAACAAGCCAAAATACAGGCTGATTATTGAAAATTATTTTAATAAAGTAGCCACAAAAGATAGTTTAGCATCTTTAAACACGGCATTTTCGAGTGAAGGTGCTTACATTCACATTCCAAAAAATAAATTGGTAGAAAAACCAATTCAAATTATACATTTCTCTACAGGAAACGAAGCGGCTTTAATGCTTCAACCTAGAAATTTAATTGTTGTAGACGAAAACTCTCATGTTCAAATTATAGAGCGTCATCAAAGTTTAACAGATAATCCAGTACTTACAAATAGTGTAACAGAAATATTTGCAAATAAACGTGCTATTGTTGATTACTACAAAGTTCAAAACGATAACAAAAATGCGTCTTTAATAGATAGTACTTTTGTAAATCAAAAAGATCAAAGCCATTGTTTAGTGCACACATTTTCGTTTGGAGGAAAACTAACGCGTAATAATCTTAACTTCTATCAAAATGGAGAGCGTTTAGATTCTACAATGAAAGGCATTACTATTATAGGCGAAAAACAACACGTAGACCATAACACATTAGTGCACCATATAGAACCTAATTGCGAAAGTCACCAAGATTATAAAGGTATTTTTGCAGATAGTTCAACAGGTGTATTTAATGGTAAAGTTGTTGTTGAAAAGCTAGCCCAGAAAACAAATGCGTTTCAATCTAACAATAATATTTTATTGAGTGATAAAGCATCTATAAACACAAAACCTCAATTAGAGATTTTTGCAGACGATGTAAAATGTTCTCATGGCTGTACTATTGGACAACTAGACGAAAGCGCCTTGTTTTACATGAAACAACGTGGTATTCCAGAAAAAGAAGCAAAAGCTTTATTAATGTTTGCTTTTAGTAACAACGTTTTAAATTCTGTAAAAATTCCAGAATTAAAACAACGTATCACTAAATTAATCGCCATGAAATTAGGTGTTAATATTGGGTTTGACTTATAGTAACAAAATCCAAAACAGATAAAAAAGCCTCTAACTAATATAAGTTTGAGGCTTTTTTATTTCTAATGTTTAGCTAATTTATACTTTTGATAGAAATATAAAGGCATTAACCCAAAGTTTAAAAACAATAAGCCTATAGAAACTATAACTCCTCTGTAAGGCCAATTTAAAAATTCGAACATGGCTCCAATTCCTAAAATAAAAAAGGTTAAAAAGCCAACAATATAAAATGATTTTTTCATGTGTAAAGGTTTAAGAAAATTTGTGATTAGATTTTTTATATTTAGAATAAAAAATAAGCGGTATTACTCCAAAAGCAAATAATACTATTGCAACAATTAATAGTGCACTTGAATAAGGCCAATGCATTATTTTAAATAAAGAACCAATTACTAAAAGCATAACCATAGCTAAACCAACCATAAACAATAAGTTATTAATAACTCTTGCTTGCTTAGCAAACTTTTGAAAATTAGTTTCTAATTGTAAATTTTGAAAACTAGAATAACCACCAAATTTTTGTAATGCCTCTTGATAAAGCCTATTAAAATCGTTAGAATCTTGACTTTCAATATAGGTGCAGATATGGTCTACTAAATCTTCTTTTAAAGCCTCAGATTTAATACCATGAAACTTTAAACTGTTCTCTATAAACTCAACATGTTTGTCTTCTATTTGCATTATATAATAGGTTTAGGATTAAAAATTAAGTTTAAAGTCGCAATAAAATTATTAATTTCTTCGGTTACTTCTTCTACTGCTTTTTTTCCTTCAGATGTCACTTTATAATATTTTCTTACACGTTTACCAATAAATACTTTCTCGGTTTCTAATGTGCCTTTGGCTTCTAACTTATGTAAAATAGGATATAAAGCACCTTCAGAAATGTCAATCTTATTAAGTGTCAATTTCTTTACTTCTTGAGTAATCTCATAACCATACATTTGATCTCGCTCACTAATGAGTTTTAAAATAATAGGTTGTAATGTCCCTTTTGTTAATTCTTTACTATACATAGTACAAATATACATTTTATTTAAATGCATATATAATAAATATTAAAAAAATTATCTTTTATATTTTCTTTATACATCTTTTATTAAACAAAACGTAAATTTGTAGTATGTTAAATTTGAAGAAAATAAGAGCAGATTTCCCTATACTTTCACGCAAAGTAAATGGTAAACCACTAGTGTATTTTGATAACGCTGCAACCTCGCAAACTCCACAACAAGTTATAGATGTTATTGTAGATTATTATAGTAATTACAATGCAAATATTCACAGAGGAGTACATACTTTAAGTCAAGAAGCAACAGATAAATATGAAGCTGCAAGACAAACAATTCAAGCACATTTTAATGCTAAACATGCCTACGAGATTATTTTAACTGCTGGAACAACAGAAAGTATTAATCTAGTCGCAAGTGGTTTTGCTTCTATTTTACAAAAAGGAGACGAAATTATAGTTTCGGCTTTAGAACACCACAGTAATATTGTGCCTTGGCAAATGCTATGTGAAAAAACTGGTGCCATTTTAAAGGTCATTCCTATGAACTTAGAAGGCGAATTGGAAATGGATAGTTATACTCAATTGCTTTCTAATAAAACGAAGTTAGTTTTCGTCAATCATATTTCTAATGCATTAGGCACTATAAATCCTATAGAAACTATAATAGAACAAGCTCATAATGTAGGAGCTGCTGTTTTAATAGATGGTGCTCAAGCTTGTCCGCATATTAAACCAGATGTACAAGCTCTAGATGTTGATTTTTATGTGACCTCAGCTCATAAAATATGTGGTCCAACAGGAGTTGGTATGCTGTATGGCAAACAAGAATGGTTAGAAAAATTACCTCCATATCAAGGTGGTGGCGAGATGATAGACCAAGTAAGTTTCGAAAAAACAACATATGCAGGATTACCTCATAAATTTGAAGCTGGCACACCTAACATTTCTGGTGGTATTGCCTTTGGTGCTGCTTTAGATTATATGAATGCTATAGGTTTTGACAACATTTCAGAATACGAAAATGAGCTTTTAAAATATGGTACAAAAGAACTATTAAAAATTGAAGATTTAAAAATCTATGGTACTTCAAAAAATAAGACGTCTGTAATTAGCTTTAATATTAAAGGTATTCATCCTTACGATATAGGAACCTTATTAGATAAAATGGGAATTGCTGTAAGAACAGGTCATCACTGTGCACAACCAATCATGACGTTTTATAATATTCCAGGAACTGTTCGTGCTTCGTTTGCATTCTATAATACAAAAGAAGAAATTGACGTTTTGGTTAATGGTGTTAAAAAGGCTAAAATGATGCTCTCTTAAAAGTTTGGCGCCTTTTTTGTTTATATTTATTAAAATAAATATATAATCATGAAAATCATTACTATTCTTTTAACTGTCTTTGCATTAAATTCTTGTGGAAGCACTAAATCTAAAACAAATATGAAAGAAGTTTCAGACGAAAATAAAACAGAGAAACTTTCAGGAAAATACGTTATTACTTCTTTTAATAGTACTGAGGATTTACCAGAAAACATGCATTTAGATTTTGACAATGAAAACAATAAAGTCTCTGGTTTTTCTGGATGTAATACATTTTTTGGGAACTATACTATAGAAGGAAACACTATTAATTTTAAAGGCTTAGCTTCTACAAAAAAATACTGTTCGAAAGTCGAAAATGATATTGAAAGTAAAATGCTAAAAGCTATAAACCAAACTAACAACTTTAAAATTAAAAATAATTCCATAACCTTACTTAATAATAAAACAACATTGCTTAATGCAATCAAAGCAACAGATGCCAAAATAGCTCAAGAAACTATAAAAATTGAGTACAGAGCACACACTAGAGGCTATTTAAATAAAATAGTTTTAGAGAATAAAACAGTAAGTGTTCAAGAAAGTTTTAATGTAGAACCAACAGTTAAACCATGTAGTGATGAAGAGTGGAATGCAATAATGAAACTAGTTTCAGAATATAATTTAAAAAACCTGAATACATTGGAAGCGCCATCAAAAGCGTTTCAATATGATGGTGCAGCAATAACAAACCTAACTGTTTATAAAAATGGTGAAACCTACCAAACACCTCCTTTCGATAATGGGAAACCAAATCAAGAAATTGCATCTATTGTTGAAATGATTTTAAAGATTGCAAAATCAAGTAAAGAAAAGAACTAAAGAATTTTGTATTTTTGCAGTTGTAAAATTTTTATAAAAATGCAAAGCATTAAAGAGATACAAGAAGAAATTATAGACGAATTCGCAATGTTTGAAGATTGGGAAGAACGCTATCAATACATGATAGATTTAGGTAAGGATTTGCCATTAATAGACGACCAATTTAAAATAGATGATAACATTATTAAAGGCTGCCAAAGTAAAGTTTGGGTTCATGCAGAATTGAATGATGATAAAATTGCGTTTACAGCAGATAGTGATGCCATAATAACTAAAGGAATTATTGCTATTTTAATTAGAACCTTCTCTAACCAACATCCTAAAGCTATTTTAGAAGCAGATACAGATTTTATTGATGCTATTGGCTTAAAAGAACATTTGTCTCCAACACGAGCAAATGGTTTAGTAAGTATGATAAAACAATTAAAAATGTATGCCATTGCATACCAAACACAATTAGATTAAGCACTATTACTGTAAAATAAGTAATCTAATTTTATCAAAACTATTTCTGTATTTACAGAAATGAAAAAGAAATGAATATTATGAGTGAAACAATAGATACAACAAAGTTAGGAGAAAAGATAGTAGCAGTAATTAAAACCATTTACGATCCAGAAATTCCTGTAGACATCTACGAACTAGGCTTAATTTACGATGTTTTTGTAAACGAAGATTACGACGTTAAAATATTAATGACGTTAACAACACCTAATTGTCCAGTAGCAGAAACATTACCACTAGAAGTTGAAGAAAAAGTAAAATCAATAAAAGACGTAAATAACGCTGAAGTAGAAATTACTTTCGATCCACCATGGACTCAAGAGCTTATGAGTGAAGAAGCAAAGCTTGAACTTGGTATGCTTTAATTTTTATTAATATTTTAATAAATAGTAAAAATTGTCTAACGAAATAATAAATCGCGTAGCGAACAGTAAACTAGTAACTTTTGATCTTGAAGATTTTTATCCAGATGGCAAACGTGTGTTGTTTGATATAAAAGATTGGCTACTAGAAGGTCTCGTTTTACGAGAAAAAGATTTTCGGGAATATGTAAAAAATTACAATTGGTCTCAACACCAAAACCAATACGTAGCCTTAACATGTTCTACAGATGCTATAGTGCCTGCTTGGGCATATATGCTTTTAGTCGTTAATTTAGAACCATTTGTCGAAAAGGCCGTTATTGGAACTTTAGACGATTTAGAAACTTCCATTTATCAAGACATTATAAACAAAATAGATGTAGATTCTTTTAAAAACAAACCTATAATTATTAAAGGTTGTGCCAATAAACCAGTACCAGTAAACGCTTACACGATGCTCATTAAAAAATTAAAGCCCGTAGCAAAATCTTTAATGTATGGTGAAGCTTGCTCATCTGTACCACTTTTTAAACGTTAGCTAGTCTGTTATTTTTTACAAATACCTGTTTATTAAGGTTTTATGTTTTTTTCGTTTTTTGGTTAAACACTAACAAAACATATATTTGCAGTCGTTTTTAAAAACGTGCGAATAGTAAATATTAAATAAAACAAACATGAAAAAATTATTACTATTATCTGTGTTCTTTATCGGAATGGTTTCGATAAATGCACAAACTAAAGAAGAGTTACAAACTCAAAAATCTGAAAAACAAGCGATTGCAGATGCTGCTCAAGCAGAAGCTGATGCTTTACAGGCTCAAATTAATGCACTTCCAGGTTGGAAAAAAGGAATGTTTGGTACTATAGGTGGTACGCTTTCTAACTTTAACAACTGGTACTCTCAAGGTGCTCCAAATAATGCTTCTGGAAACATTGGTGTTTCTATTAATGCATTTGCAAACTTACAACAAGAGAAATTTTTCTGGAGAAACGCATTAACTTCAAACTTAAACTGGGTAAAATTAGATAACAAGGATACTAACTTAGATAGTGAAGATTTTAACCCAACAACAGACGTTTTTAATATCTCTTCTTTATACGGTAGAAAATTAAGCGAAAAGTTTGCGGTTTCTGGATTGGCTGAATATAGAACTATTCTATTAGATAACTTTAACGATCCTGGATATTTAGATCTTGGTGTTGGTGGTACATGGACTCCTATGGAGAACTTGGTAGTTGTTATTCATCCATTAAACTACAACTTTGTTTTTGCTAAAAACGATGCTATTTTCGAATCTTCTTTGGGTGCAAAAATTGTTGCAGATTATACAAGACAAATTGGAGCTATAAGTTTTAAATCTAACTTATCTACATTCCAAAGTTATAAAGATGGAGATTTATCTAACGTTACTTGGACGAACTCTTTTAGCTATACTTTATGGAAAATGATTGGTGTTGGCTTCGATTTTGGATTAAGAAGCAATAAACAAGAAGCTGCTAATTTTCAAAACGTAATGTTACCTGCTGCAGACAATAAATTACAATCTTACTGGTTATTAGGTTTAAGTTACAACTTATAATAATTTCTATTATACATAATAAAAAAGGTGAAACATTTCTGTTTCACCTTTTTTATTTGCGTTAAGGATGGTAGCGACATCCTTTTTTTGCTGCTATATATGGCAAAAAAAGATATAGCGTACAGCCTGACCTTTAGGTAACGCCAAAAATATTCTACTCTTCTTCTCCCATATTATCATAGTCGTAATCTGGATATAGAAAATGATTGTATGGAAAACGGGTTACATGGATATCGCGAACCTCGTCGTAAATACGTTTTTTAAAATCTTCAAGATTCTGTTTATTTAAAGCAGAAATAAATAGCGCGTTATCTTCTCCAACTCTATTCATCCATGTTTTTTTCCACTCTTGAAGGCTGTAATGCTCTTCTGTACGCTCTGCAATTAAATCTGTTTCATCAAATGGTTTAGGTTGGTAAGCATCAATTTTATTAAAGACCATAATGGTTGGTTTGTCTCCACTATTTATTTCGCCTAAAACTTTTTCTACCGATGCGATATGGTCTTCGAAATTTGGATGTGAAATATCTACCACATGTAATAATAAATCGGCCTCACGAACCTCGTCTAATGTGCTTTTAAAACTGTCTACCAGTTGTGTTGGTAGTTTTCTTATAAAACCAACTGTATCGCTTAATAAAAAAGGAAGGTTTTGGATGACTACTTTTCTTACTGTAGTATCTAAAGTTGCAAACAATTTGTTTTCTGCAAACACTTTACTTTTACTAACCGTGTTCATTAAAGTAGATTTACCAACGTTGGTATAACCTACTAAAGCAACACGTACCATTTTACCACGATTACCACGTTGTACAGACATTTGCTTGTCTATTACCTTAATTTTTTCTTTTAGCAGAGAAATGCGATCACGAACAATACGTCTATCGGTTTCAATTTCGGTTTCACCAGGTCCACGCATTCCAATACCACCTTTTTGACGCTCAAGGTGAGTCCACATTCCTTTTAATCGAGGTAATAAATATTCGCATTGTGCTAATTCTACTTGAGTTCTTGCATAACTTGTTTGCGCACGTTGTGCAAAAATATCGAGAATAAGATTGGTTCTATCTAAAACTTTACACTCTAGTATTTTGCTAATATTACGTTCTTGAGCTGCAGAAAGCTCATCGTCGAAAATGGCAGTACCAATATTATTATCATGAATATATTGTCGCACTTCATCCATTTTACCTGTACCAATAAAAGTTTTTGGATTAGGCATATCTATTTTCTGTGAGAATCGTTTTTTAACCTCTCCTCCTGCTGTGTAAGTTAAAAACGCTAACTCGTCTAGGTATTCTTTAGATTTTATTTCGTCTTGATCTTTAGTAATTACACCTATTAAAACTGCGCTTTCTAGGTCTATATCTTTCTTTTCTAGCATAACTATTTTTAAAGTACAAAGTTAATCAATTGCAAGCAGATAATATTTGCTATTTTTAGCAACATTAAAACTAAAAATTTGAGACTAAACTTCTTTAAACCAAGAGAAAAACGGCATACCATAGCCTTTTATAATATTGAAAACCTCTTTGATGTTTATGATGACGAAATAACTCGAGATTACGACATGTTACCATCTTCTGAAAAAAGATGGTCTATAAAACGTTATAATAATAAGCTACGCAAAATTGGTTATGTTATTTCTAACATTGGCTTAAAAGAAGTGAAAAGGCATCCTGCAATTGTAGGCATAGCAGAGGTAGAAAACGATGCTGTTTTAAAAGATTTAATTAACTCCAAGCATTTAGAAGAACACAACTACAGCTTTGTGCATTATAACTCTCCAGATGAGCGTGGTATTGATGTGGCGTTGTTATACGATGAAACTGTATTTAAAGTTGCTTTTTCTAAAACGTTTACTGTAGATTTACTTGATGATGATGGAAGTATAGATTATACAAGAGACATCCTTTTAGTGAGTGGGTTGTTTGAAGGTCTAGAGCTCCATGTCATAGTAAACCATTGGCCATCAAGACGCACTGGTGATATAGAGACCGAACAAAAACGTATGAAGGCCTCAAAAAAAGTAACTGAAATAATTAGCTTTTTAAAAGATAAAAATCCGGAAGCAAAAATTGTTATTATGGGAGATTTTAATGATGACCCAAATAGCAATAGCCTTAAAGCTTTAGAACTTAGTCATGGTTTATATAACCCAATGCGTACATTATTGTCTCATGATAGAGGCACAACGAGCCATAACCAAAACTGGAATTTATTCGACCAGTTTTTAATGACTCATAATTTTTTCGAGCGTAAAAAAAATACGCTGCGTTTTGTTAAAGCAAATATTTTTGATGAAGCGTATTTAAAAGAATACGAAGGTAAATATAAAGGAAGTCCATACAGAACTTATGTTGGTAAACGCTATAATGGTGGTTATAGTGATCACTTCCCTGTGTATATGGTTGTTTCTAAGCGATAAAAAAATAGGCTCACGATTGTGAGCCTGATTTAATTTAACAATACTAGTAGTGTTTACTTAGCACCCAACATTAATAACTCGTTACAAACCACCTCTGTTGTGTAACGTTTTATACCATCTTTATCGTCCCAAGCTCTTGTGGTTAATTTTCCTTCTATTGCTATTTCTTTGCCTTTAGTAACATATTTCTCTATTATTTGTGCTGTTTTTCCAAAAGCTACAATTCTGTGCCATTGTGTGTCTGTTACTTTTTCTCCACTTGCATTTTTATAACTTTCGTTTGTTGCAATAGAAAACTTTGCAACCGTGTTTCCAGATTCAAGATTAATAATTTCTGGATCGTTTCCTAAATTTCCAATTAACTGTACTTTGTTTCTTAACGTATTCATAAGATAAGGTTTTTATTATATTGAATTTCATTAGTTCCATTCAACACTGCAAACATAAAACAGCATCCAAATTTTAGTCGGTATTTACGCATTTAATGTCGATTGTAAACACTTGTAGTCGTTTGTAAACGAATAATTTGTATCTTTCAAAAAATATTTAAAAAATGAAAAACGCTCTACTTATAATAGCTCTCGTGTTTTTTAGTTGTTGTATAGCACAAGAAAACACAGTTAAATTTCCAGAAAACGGAATAGCTCCAAAAGCTAATTTAAATCAAGTATCTTGGATTCAAGGTCACTGGAAAGGTGAAGCTTTTGGTGGCATTACTGAAGAAATATGGAGTCCACCTCTTGGTGATTCTATGATGTTTAGTTTTAAATTAGTAAGCGATGGCAAAGTTGTGTTTTACGAACTTGGAGGTATTAGACAGGTAGATGAAACCTTAATATTTCAACTAAAACACTTTGGAAACGACTTTAAAGGTTGGGAAGAAAAAGACGAAACTGTAGATGCTAAATTGGTTAAAATTGAAGGAAATCGTGTGTATTTTGATGAATTTACTTTCGAAAAAATAAGCGATACCGAAATTAATATTTATGTTGTTATTAAAGAAAATGGCGAAACAGAAGAGGTAAAATTTAATTACAAAAAACAATAATGGCGTTTAATATAGAAACCGAAAGATTACGACTTCGCGAACTTAGAAAATCAGATTTAGAGGGTATGTTTAAATTAGATTCCAACCCAAACGTTCACAAATATTTAGGTAATAAACCAATAAAAACTAAAACCGAAGCTCAAAAAATCTTAGATAGTGTTTTACAACAATATACAGAACGTGGTATTGGACGGTTTGCCGTTATTGAAAAAGCATCAGGAGATTTTATTGGTTGGTCTGGTTTAAGACTTAATACCGAATACAACATGAACGGTTTTACCAAATATTACGATGTTGGCTATAGATTAATAGAGCGTTTTTGGGGAAAAGGCTATGCAACAGAATCTGGTAAAGCGTCTGTAGACTATGCATTTAACACTATGAAACTTCCAGAGTTGTATGCTACTACAGAGATAAGCAATCAAGCATCACATAACGCACTTTTAAAAATAGGATTACAATACAAAACCGATTTCTTTTTTGAACAAGAACAAATGAACTTACGTTGGTATACTATTAAAAACCCAAATTTATGAATAAGACTTGTCCAGAATGTGGAGATAAAATTGTAGGTAGAATAGATAAAAAATTCTGTAGTGATGGCTGTAGAAATGCCCACAATAACAAGGTAAATAAAGATGGTAAAAACCTTATTAGAAATATAAATAACCGTTTACGCAAAAATTGGCGTATTCTAGAAAGTCTAAATCCAGATCAGAAAACAAAAACCACTAAAACAAAATTAGAAGCCAAAGGTTTCGATTTTAATTACTTTACAAGCACCTATACTACTAAAGCAGGCAATGTGTACTATTTTGTATACGACCAAGGTTACTTGCCTTTAGATGGTGATTTTTATGCATTAGTAAAACGAAAATAAATCACTTCCAATTTTGTTGTTTCAACTGCATAGCAGCCTTTAAAATATCTTTCTGGCTTATTTGTCCAACTAATTTTCCGTCTTCAACAATTGGAAAACGACGTCTTTTTGAATCTAGAAACTGTTTGGCAGCATCAAAAACATTAAGATTACCATCTATAGTTTCAACGTTTCTAGCCATATATTTTTCGATAGCATTATTTTCTGTAGGCATATTGTAATACCTACTGTCGCTAATTTGTTTAATACAATCGCCTTCAGAAATAATGCCAATTAATTCATTATTTTCGTTAACTACAGGTCCTCCAGAAATTCTATGTTTAATTAAAATATTAACAACCTCTTCAACAGATTGAGTAGATTTAAAAGTTATTAAGTCTCGCGTCATAAAATCGCTAACTTTAAAATTTTCTTGATTATTATTCTTATTTTGTTGAGTCACTTTACGTGCACCTTGAAAGCTTTTAATTCCCATAATATAATTATTTTTTAATGTTAGACACAAACTAAAGTTACTCATTTTAAGGCATTTAACCTAAAGTGTTAACATTCTTAATAATTTACTACTTTTATATCAACTAGTTAAACTCAATACAGATGTTAAAAAAAGGCATTGCTTTATTAATTATTATAGTTTCAATTTATATAAGCTTTCAAGCTTTATTACCCACAAAAATTTCAGATTTAACTACAGAAAAAACTGAGTTTTCTACAGAACGTGCCCTTATTCATTTAAAAGAAATTTCAAAAAAACCACATTTTGTTGGCACAGAAGAGCACAAAAATGTTAGACATTATATTGTTTCAGAATTAAAAAAATTAGGTTTAGAAACTGAAATTCAAGAAGGTTACTCCATAACAACTTGGAATAACCTGACAAAATCTAAAAACATACTAGCGCGTATAAAGGGAAGCGATAAAGGTAAAGCCTTAATGTTACTAACGCATTACGATAGCAATCCTCACTCTGCAATTGGAGCTAGTGATGCTGGATCTGGAGTCGTGACTATTTTAGAAGGTTTAAGAGCCTTTTTAGTAAAAAACATTCAACCAAAAAACGATATTATTATTCTAATTACTGATGCTGAAGAATTAGGATTAAATGGAGCAGACATCTTTGTTAAACAACATGAATGGGCAAAAGATGTTGGTTTAGTTTTAAATTTTGAAGCACGTGGTAGTGGTGGACCAAGTTATATGCTTATAGAAACTAATGATGGAAACGCTAATTTAATGAAGGAATTTGTTGCTGCAAATCCACAATTTCCTGTAGCTAATTCTCTAGCCTATAGTATCTATAAAATGCTACCTAACGATACCGATTTAACTGTTTTTAGACGCGACGGTAATATTGATGGTTTTAATTTTGCATTTATAGACGACCATTTCGATTACCATACCGTAAAAGATAATTTTGAAAGATTAGATAGAAACACTTTAGAGCATCAAGGTAGTTACCTCATGCCTTTGTTACAGCACTTTAGCAATATAAATCTAAATAATATTAAAGCTAATGAAGATTACATTTATTTTAATGCGCCATTTGTAAAAACGGTTATCTATCCTTTTTCATGGATTTTGACTTTACTGTCTGTTGCTATAGTTATTTTTATTGTTCTTTTAATGTATGGCTACAAGCAAACCGTTTTTAAAACAAAAGCAATTGCTCATGGTTTTATAACCTTTATATTGGCTTTACTGTTTGGTGGATTTCTAACATTTTTAGGTTGGAAAAGCATACTACTACTCTATCCAGAATACAACGAAATTCTTCATGGCTTTACATATAATGGACATACTTATATTTGGTTTTTTGTGTGTTTAACAATATCCATTTGCTTCTACCTTTATAGTAAGATAGATTTAAAACACAATGTTGCAAATATACTTGTCGCACCACTAACTATATGGTTAATAATATGCGTTGGTGTTGCTATAAAGCTTGAAGGTGCTAGTTTTTTTATTATCCCTGTTTACTTTGCATTACTTGCTTTATTTCTTTTAATAAGGCAGCAAAAACCAAATCTTATTTTATTGGCATTACTAACAATACCTGTGCTTTTTATAATGCCTCCTTTTGTTAAAATGTTTCCAGTAGGTTTGGGCTTAAAAATAGTTTTTGTAAGTGCTGTATTTGTAGTTTTAATTTTTGGGTTTCTTTTGCCTGTTTTCGGGTTTTTTAAACATAAAAAAAGATGGAGTTATGTGTTTTTATGCTTCGGAATAATTCTATTTTTTAAAGCGCATTTTAATTCAAGTTTTACAGAAAACTCACCTAAACCTAATAGTTTAGTTTACAATTTAAATACAGATACTAATGAAGCTAATTGGGCTACTTACGATTATGTTTTAGATTCCTGGACAAAAAATTTTTTAAGCAAGACACCAGAGCGCATTACAAACACTAGTACTATCTTTAGTAGTAAATATGGCACAACGTTAACTTACAGTAAAAAAGCACCTTTAAAAGCGCTTGCACTTCCTATAATTGAAATTACAAACGATACCGTTATTGAACACAACAGGCATTTTAAAATTACTATTACACCTCAACGTGATGTTCAACGTTTAGACATGTTTTGTAACGCAAAAAGTCGTTTCAATGCTTTTAATATTAATGGTGTTTTAGTTAAAAAACTGAAAGATAGCACTCATGTTTTTACAGAAAGAAAAAACAACAGACTATTTAGTGCCTTTTTAGTAGATAAAGAACCTTTAGTAATGGAAATTACTATTCCTGCTAATCAAAAAAATACAATATTAGAATTGTATGAATCGTCTTTCGATTTATTAACCAATACTCAATTTACAGTACCAGAACGTAGTAAAAATATGATACCAAAACCTTTTGTTTTAAATGATGCAATTGTAGTTAAGAAAACAATTGTTATTGAATAAACACTAGTTTTACTAAATCTAGTTTGTGAAAAATAAAAAAAGCCTCGTTTTATACGAGGCTTTTTATAATTAAGCTATGTAAATACTACCAAATTCTCACACGATCTTCTGGTGAAATATACATTTTATCTCCTTCTTTAATATTAAATGCCTCGTAAAAAGCATCAACGTTTAAAAGCGGTTGTACTGCTCTGTTCATTCCTGGAGAATGTGGATCTGTTTTAATTCTTGTTTTTAAGGCATCATCACGCATTTTCGTTCTCCAAACCGTTGCCCAACTCATAAAGAAACGTTGTTCTGCTGTAAAACCATCGATATCTTCTGGTCTTCCATTGTCGTTAAAACTAAGTTGCAAAGCATCATAAGCTGCTAAAACTCCTCCTAAATCACCAATATTTTCTCCCAAAGTAAATTTACCATTAATGTTTACATCTGGTAATACTTCAATGGCATCATATTGTGCAGCAAGGTCTGCGCCTAAGCCTTCAAATTTGGTTAAATCATCTTTAGTCCACCAATCGTTAAGGTTTCCGTCTTTATCATAACGTGAACCAGAATCATCGAAACTATGAGAAATCTCATGTCCAATAACTGCTCCAATGCCACCATAGTTTACTGCATCATCTGCTGTGTAGTTGTAAAAAGGTGGTTGTAAAATGGCAGCTGGAAACACAATTTCGTTATAGGCTGGATTAAAATAAGCATTTACAACTTGTGGTGCCATATACCATTCGCTCTTATCTACAGGTTTACCTAATTTGTCGATATCTTTTTTAAAATTCCATGCTCTAGCATTTAAAGCATTTTGCAGGTAAGAGCCTCCATTTTGAGTACTCTTTATGTCTAAAGTAGCGTAGTCTTTCCATTGGTCTGGATATGCAATTTTTATTTGAGTCGCCTTTAATTTTTCAATAGCTTTTTGCTTAGTTTCTGGACTCATCCAATCTAGATTATTGATTCTATTTTCGAATGCTAAAATTACATTCTGAATCATTTTTTCTGCTTTTGCTTTAGCTTCTGGTGGAAATTTTCTGTCTACATATAGTTTTCCTAATGCTTCACCAAGTGTACCATTTAAGCTTCCTAAAGCACGTTCATCTAGAGCACGTTGCTTTTTTGCTCCGTTTAGAGTTTTACCATAAAACTCCCAGTTTGCGTTGTCTAATTCTGTAGATAAACGTCCTGCTGCACTATTAAAAGCGTCCCATCTTAGGTAAGCTCTCCAATCTTCTACATTTTCTTCTGCTAAAATTTCTTGTAAACGATTAAAATAGCCTAAATCACCAACTATTACAGTATCTAGTTTTTTTGCTCCTATACCATCAAAGAAATTTCTCCAATTTACAGCTGGCACCATTTCTTGTAAGTCTTCTATAGATCTTGGATTGTAGCGTTTACGTGCATCACGTCTGTCTACTTTATCCATTTTAGCTTCTGCTATTCTAGTTTCGAATGCTAATATTTTATCTGCTTGTGTTTTCGCTTCTGCTTCAGTATCACCTAAATACTGTAACATTCTTGCTACATGCTCAAGATATTTTGCTCTTTTTTCTTTAGAATCTTCGTCGTCTTTAACATAGTAATCTCGGTCTGGTAATCCTGTACTTCCACCACCAACATAGGCAACATTTCTATTACTGTCTTTAGGGTCTGCGCCAACACCAAAACCGTAAAGTCCACCTCCACCTAATGGCTCCATTTCTATCATATAGGCTTGTAAGTCTTCACTATTTTTAATAGCGTTAATTTTTGCTAAATAAGGCTCAAACGGTTTTAACCCTTGTTCATTTCTACCTACTGTATCCATTATTGTTTGGTAGTAGTGTACAGCCTTTTCTTGATCTGAACCAGGAAGCACTTCTATTGTTTCAAGGTCTTTATTTGTGTTCATTGCTGCTTTTAATATTGCTAAAGCATCTTCGTCTGTTTTCTTTCTAAGCTCTGCAAAACTTCCCCAAGAAGTACGATCGTCTGGAATGTCGTTAGTTTCTAACCATTTACCATTTACGAACTTAAAAAAATCGTCGTTTGGTTTTACAGAAGGATCCATGAAATCCAAATTAATACCTGAAGTTTCTTCTAACTGAACTATATCTTTTTTTTGTTCTTCTTTACATGCCAAAATGCTTGCAAATGCAAAAGCACCTAGCAATGACAATGATTTAAAATTAGTTTTCATTTAATATTTAGTGTTTAATTAGTTATTAGTCTGTAATTTACATAGATAATTTGATGTTTTCATTTCATTTAACAAAAAAAACACATCCAAAATTTGAATGTGTTTTTTGTTTTTTTGTAATTATGTTTATTTAAGCATTAATTTTTTGGTGATTTTTTGCTTTTGATTGTAAATATTTAAGAAATACACTCCAGAGGCATAGCCACTAATATCTAATTGATATTGATTATGATTTGCTTTAACATTTTTTTGTTGTAATACTAATTTACCGGTTAAGTCGTATACATCAAAACTAAAAGCTTCTGGTGTTTTTGTTTTTATATTAAAAAGACCATTTGATGGGTTAGGATATACTGCAAAACCATTTGTATTAAACTCATCTACACTTAATGGGTTTTGGGTAACCACTAAATTATCTACAATTACACCTTCTCTTGTTACAGATTGATCTGAATGAAAAACAAATCTAAACATCATGTTAGTTTCATTTGTAAATGCTGATAAATCATAGCTATAATTAGATAAAGTTGTACTTTGTCCAGTCCATTGTGCACCAGGACAGTTAAAACAATCGTTACCTGGCAAAGTATTACTGTTGTACCAGTTTGAATCTGATGCAGTTCCTAAAACAGCCCAATTTAAACCTTGATCTATTGAATATTCCATATAAACAATATCCCAATCTGTTTCTAATTGAAATGCCATATCAAACTGAATAACAGGACTAGAAAGCGCAGTTAAATCGTAGCATTCACTTACTAAATAACTTTTAGTATTATCTGTGTATTGACCAGCTAAATTGGTGCCATATACTTGATTTGTAGGGTTTACTGAATCGAATAAAACATTTCCTGTTGGTATACCTCTTTCCCAGTATTGTGTTGTTGCACCATCATCTACAACGAGTAGTTCTTCGTCCACAGTTTCGAATGAATTTATCACTTGAACTGCTGCAGAAGCATTTGCAAGAATTGTTTTTTCTTCAGAGTTATTATTTATTATGTAAGCATCATTAGCTGTATTAACTGAGGCTTTAAAAGTATGTATACCTTTTGACAAAGCTATTTGTGGTAATGTAACTGTTGTTGAAGCTTCCGAAGCTAAATTACCAAACCAATTAAAAATAGTATCAACTCCATCTACAGTATATGTAATATCTACTGATGTAATGGTGCTAATTCCGTTGTTATTTATCTCTACTTGTGGTGTTATGTTAGCATTACACTCTATAGTTGTACCAATTCCAGATAATGTAACTAGTTTAACATCTGTTGGTGCTAATTCTGTTGGAATAAGAGATTGCCATATACCTCTTCCGTAGGTGGCAGCAGTAATTTTATTATCGAAAACATTAATTTCAATATCTGTAACGTCTACATTTGGTAAACCTGTATTAAATAATTCCCACGTTAAAGTATCATCATCATAACGGTATACACCTAGACTTGTCCCTAAAAATAATGGATTTTTAGAATGAAGATTTTGATGTTTAATACTATTCTTAGTAACGTTTGGTAAACCTGAAGAAATGCTATTAAAGTTTAATCCACCATCTATAGATTTAAAAACTTGACCATTTGTTCCTGAGGTTGTTACATAAACTATGTTACTATCTGCTGTATTAACTTCTATAGAAGTAATATTTACGCCAGGAAAAGACTCTACAGAAGAAAAAGTAAAACCTCTATCAGTACTCTTTCTTAAAGAACCATTTATTCCAATATACATGTTATCTGGATTTAGGTCATCTATTTCTATTACATCTACTCGTGTTCCAAAATTTTGTGATACTTGAACCCAAGCTCCGTTTTCTAACTTATACACTGAATTGTATCCTGCGTATAACTCGCTATCACTATTCATAAATAAAGGTGTAACCCAATTTCCATTCTCTGGACTTCCTACAGTACTACTTATTCCAGCTCCTGAGGTATTTGAAATATATAAGGTACCACCACTTTGTATAAACCCATAGTATAGGTTTGAATTTGCAGGATCTATTGCAGTATCCATTCCATCTGCTCCATAATAATTTTGCCAAGTATTGTTATTAAAAGCATGACCTCCATTGTCTTGTAAGCCTCCAACCATTTTATTTGATGATTGTTTAGAAACTGCAATACGATAAAATTGTCCTATCTGCATTCCAGAAGTTAAATCTGTAAAACTTACTGCAGCATTATCAGATTTGTAAAAACCTCCATCTGTTCCTACTAACAATTCTCCATCAAAAAATCTAATAAAATGAATATCTGCATGAGTATAAGTTGAGCTAAATGGAGCGCTCCAACTATTAATTTTAGTAAATGTTGCTTGGCCATTATTTTGTACAATACCTTTCCATACGTTTAATACACCTGTATAAATTTCGTTTTCATTGGTGTCTGAAACTCCAAATGCCATATCGAACCAACTTTGGGTAGATTCGAAAATATCACCAACTGAACCTGGTGTCGCAACTGTTGAGAATGTGTTTCCTAAATCGCTAGATTTATAAATCCCTTTAAAGCCGTTTGCATTATCGGCAGCTAAAACGTAAACTAAGTTTGGGTTTGCTGGTGTAACATCTATTACTAATCTAGAAATATTTGCTAATGGTAATCCTGCAGCAGTTGTATTATTAATACTAAAGGTGCCTCCTGCATTTGTTGATTTAAAAAAACGATTAGAAGACACAGCATAAATTATATTCTCGTCTTGCGGATTAATTTTAATATCTCTGATATTTTGGCCTTGAGTATTATTGTTATTATTCCAACTTATTCCAGCATTGGTAGATTTATAAACACCATTGTTTGTTGCAACCCAAATTATATTAGAGTTGGTTGGGCTTACATAAATATCGTTCATGCTGCTTGGAGTATTTCCTGCATTTAATCCAGTAGTATTCCAATTTAGACCACCATTTGTAGACTTCATTACACCAATACTTGCCGAATCTCCTCCATCATCATCTCCAGTTGCTATATAAATTGTTCCTGGATTACCATAATCTACAGCTATTCCAGACACACCTATTTGAGGTAAATTATCTGTGTATGTTTCCCAAGTTGCACCATCATTGGTAGATTTCCAAAAACCTCCAGCTGGTGCTCCAGCATAATAAGTTCCAGCTGTAGCTTCGTCTTTCACTATTACATTAACACGTCCATGACCAGAAGACCATGAGCCAGTGTTTGTGTGGGTAAATGGACCAATAGGCATCCAGTCACTCTCGTCTGTCAAGAAGTTTTTAGAATTTGCACTGTTTTTAGTGCTTAAATAAGTTTCCCAAAGTTCTTGAGACGTTGGTAATAAACCATCGGCATTTACAAATTTTTGCCAATAGTTTTCCCAACGTTTAAATGGTTTATATCCACTTCCTTTTACATTTGGGTCTCTAGTTTCCCAATAGGTATTAAAAGCGGTAACTACTTCATTAAACTTTACAGGATTGTTTGTTTTTGCTCTTGCCTCTACATCTATATTTTCCATCCATGGCGCATTATTATTGTATTGTGCATAGGAAAAAGAAAAAAAGAAGAATGCGGTTAAAACAAGTAAATTTTTCATTGCTATTTTTTTTAGAAAAGTAAAAGTAAGCAATTGAATTGTTTTATTTACAACTTTAACACCTTTGGTCGTTATAAACAAACACTTAATTCTTGAATAAGAGCTTTTTAGTGTAAGTACTATCAAAAACTGCTTTCATTTTTACAACTTCTGAAACATTATCATTTGGTATAGTAATAGATAGTACATAATGTGCCACTTTCCATTTATTGTTTTCTAACTTTAATATTCCCGAACCACGACAAAGCTTCATTTGTGTGTCTAGCAACTCATCAAACCAAGCTATTTTTTGATTATCATAGATGTAAATATTTCTATTTACTGCAGTAAAACTCCATGCTTTTCCTTTATCAAAATAGGGCTTAGAAAATGCTTTAAAAGCTTCATTTTGCCAATTTTCTGTAGCGTCTGTTCCAATAAAAACACCATCGTTAGTCATTAAACTAAAATAGTTATTGAAGTTTGCTTCGGCTGCAGCCTTATGCCAACTATCTAAAGTGTTATTAATGTTTTTTGTAATAGTTTCGTTTGTAATGTCTTGAGATTGACTATCTATCTTGACTTCTGTTTTACATGATACAAAACAAATACTTAAAAATAATACTACTATTAATCTCATAACTCTTGTGGTTTTATTATATTCTGTGCTTCTTTTTCGAATTTTTTATTAACCTGAAGTGTAACATAAGAAAACGACTGAAAAAGTTCTTTAATAGCAATTAGTTTATCTTTTTTTGTAGAAGTGTTCAAACTTAAAATAGCTCTAAATTTTAGTAACTTGGTTCTAAGAATTAGAACTCTAGCTTTAATTGGTTCACTATTTATATTTGCTGGTGTAGTAGTTTCAATATCATTAAGTGTTGTGTTAAACACCTCCTCGTCTGCCATAAAAAAAGTAAAATCTGCCTGTTTTACTCCATTTATAGCTCTAGATATTGTATTGTAAGCTTCCCAAGAGTCTAATGTTACTTTAGCTTTTTTGTCTATACCATACTCGATATAGTTGATTTTAGAAATGTCTTCTTTGGTAACTTTTGTAGTATCGTTTTCAATTAAAGTAACGTCTGTGTCGGTTTTTACTTCCTGTTTACATGCTGAAAGCATAACTAGAAGCAATATTATTATGCTATTTTTCATTAAAATATTAAACTTTGTTAATACAAATATATTGTATTCAGCCTTTTATGTTCCTAGTAAAATCATAAAAAACAATTCGATAACAAAATAACATATTAATAATTATTAATTTTCTTATTGTTGACTAAAATCTTATTATTTTTGAGTCACTTTTATTTAGCAATATTATGACATCAAAAATTTTAATTATTGGCGCTTGTGGACAAATAGGCTCTGAACTGACTTATAAACTGAGAGAAATCCATGGCATTGATAATGTAATTGCTAGTGATATTAACACCAGAAAACTAGATCTAGTAAATTCAGGTCCTTTTGTAATTCTTGATGCTAAAAATTTTAATGCCATAAAGGATTGTTGTAAAAATAATAATATAAAGACAGTTTATTTAATGGCTGCCTTGCTAAGTGCAACAGGAGAAAAATATCCAATGGAAGCGTGGGATTTAAATATGAATTCTTTATTTCATGTCCTTAATCTAGCAAAAGGAAAAGTTATTGATCATGTTTTTTGGCCAAGTAGTATTGCTGTATTTGGACCTTCTACTCCAAAAGAAAACACACCACAATACACAGCAATGGAACCAACAACTGTTTATGGTATTACAAAACAAGTTGGAGAACGTTGGTGTGAATATTATCACCAAAAATATGATGTAGATGTTAGAAGTATAAGGTATCCTGGTATTATTAGCTGGAAAACATTACCTGGTGGTGGTACTACAGATTATGCTGTTGAAATTTATCATGAAGCTTTAAAACATAATAAATATGAGTGTTTTTTATCTGAAAACACTGCATTACCAATGCTTTTTATGGATGATGCTATAAAAGCAACAATAGATATAATGGCTGCAAAAGCAGATACCATTAAAATTAGGTCTTCATATAATTTATCTGGTATTAGTTTTACTCCAAAAGAAATTACTGAATCTATTCAAAAACACATTCCAGAGTTTAAAATAACTTACAAACCAGATTTTAGACAAAACATTGCAGATTCATGGCCAAAAAGTATAAATGATAATGAAGCACGCGAACAATGGAACTGGAAACACAGTTTTGATTTAGATGCTATTACCAAAGAAATGTTGACAGAACTAAAAGCTAAGTAGAATATAGAACCTTCTACTCCAATATGCTTTTTGATTAGTTTGACTAAAAATTTACGTTCAAATTTTGTGCACAAAAAAACCACTTACATTTCTGTAAGTGGTTTATAACTTGCTCCCCCTATTATTAAAAGTTGCAGCACATGTAAGTCTATAATGACTTTAGGTTACTTTCTTCTGCGGTAAGGAATATAAATCTGACCTGTAACAACAAATACTAAAGTCATGAACCATATTACGATTTCCCACCAACGATTATCAAAACTGAATTCGGTGAAAAAGAGGTTGAAGGCTAAGGCAATTGTCCAAACAATCATGACGGTATAAATAATTTGATTACGTCGTTTCATAATGCGCATTTTTTCGGTTTGAAAATCAAATGATAAGATTTCTGAGATCTTGTTTAAGGAGTAAACAGAAGGTTCTACTTCATGATTTTCGATTCTTTGAATCGTACGTTCTGTGAGTCCTGTTATTTCTGCCAATTCTTTTTGGGTGATCCCTTTCTGTGTTCTGGCAGATTTTATTTTATCTCCTAAATCCATAGTGCAAAATTAAAATTTTTTTGAATTTTCAGCAGAGATGAGACACGTCATTGACACGACATTTGACTTTTATTCATAAAAAAACGGCTACAACTTATAAAAGTATAACCGTTTTATTGTTATAGTAGATAACTCTATTGAAATATCGAACATTAGTATAACTCCAAAAAACTTAATTGATACTCATCATATAATGACTCTTATTATGAAAAGTTCAACTTAAGTATTACACCAAGAGATTTTTTAGAAACAATTTTAATAACAAGGACCATATCAAAAGACAAGAATTTACATCCATTAGTGTGACCTTTATTCTTTATCTCAATCCATTAATATCATATCTCGATACAAAATTCCAAACCAATTCAGATGTGCTCTGACCTTGGTAAGTGGCGCTAAACCAAACATGTTCTCCTCCTATGAATTTATAATGCTCAACAGAAACTGAGCTATCTCCTTGGTCATACACATAACGTTCAATATTATTTTCACTTGTTATAGTAGGGGTTAAAACTGTATTGTTGAAATTAATCCAGTGGTCTAATGTACTTTGTGCAGAGTTCCAGTCATTGTTCCCATTATATGGTAGTACTCCATCAGATGTTCCGTGAAGATGTACTACCGGCATAGGATGATTTGTAGGTCCCGTACAATCTAACATTACTCCGGAAACAGATGCTACCGCAGCAATTAAGTCGCTTTTATAATTTGCGAGCCCATATGCCATCATGCCACCGTTTGAGTATCCTGCAGCATAAATTCTCTCCATATCTACATTATACTGAGATAAGATCTCAGTTATAATGGATTCAACAAAACCAAAATCATCAGCATCACTTTTATTGTCTCCTCCTAATGGACAAGCGTTCCAATGGGATAAACCGTCTAAACAAATACCTTGAGGATAGATTAAAATAAAAGTGTCAGCTTCTGCCAATGAGCGCATATCTGCTTCTTGCATATAATCACTTGCACTACCACCAAACCCATGAAAATTAAGCATTAGTGGAACAGAAGATGTTCCATCATATGAATTAGGTATATATAAAACATATTATCTATTGATACCATCGTGAACTATGGACCGTGCATTATTATTTGAGTAACAGTCCTCTGGATTTTTATTATCATCTTTTTTACAACTACTTAGAATCGTTAGTAAGAAAGTAAATAGTAAAATTGATTTTTTCATCAGGTTCTGTTTTTTTTATAACGACGACTTTTTTTTATTATTGTGCATAAATAAAAAAACGGTTACACTTTATAATAGTATAACCGTTTTATTGTTTTAGTAGATAACTCGATTGAAATATCGAACATTTATTTCACGCCAAGAGATTTTGAATTAACAATCTATTTAATCAGGAACATAGTAATTAACTAAATCATC
>NZ_JAQWGS010000011.1 GCF_029238095.1 Lacinutrix sp.
AAAGCTGCAGATGTAGGTGCTGACTTAGTTGGTAAAGTTGAAGCAGGAATTCCTGAAGATGATCCAAGAAACCCTGCTACAATTGCAGATAATGTAGGAGATAACGTTGGAGATGTTGCTGGTATGGGAGCTGATTTATTTGGTTCTTATGTAGCTACGGTATTAGCTGCAATGGTATTAGGTAACTATGTAATTAAAGACATGGGAGGTACTATTTCAGATGCCTTTGGAGGAATAGGACCTATCCTATTACCAATGGCAATTGCTGGTGCAGGTATTATCATTTCTATTATAGGAACAATGCTTGTAAAAATTAAAAGTAACGATGCAAAAGAAACTCAAGTTATGGGCGCTTTAAATATTGGAAATTGGACTTCTATACTTTTAGTTGCTGCAGCTTGTTATGGATTAATCACATATATGTTACCAGAACAAATATCTATGGTTTTCTTTGGAGAAAATTTAGATGCAGCTGGAGAAGAAATTCCAAGAATAATTTCAAGAATCAATGTATTTTATTCAACTCTAGTTGGTTTGGTTGTTGGTGCTGTCATTTCTTCAGTAACAGAATATTATACAGGATTAGGTAAATCTCCAATCTTAAAAATAGTACAACAATCTAGCACAGGAGCTGGTACAAATATCATTGCTGGTTTAGCTACTGGTATGATTTCTACCTTTCCTTCAGTAATCTTATTTGCAGGTGCCATTTGGGCATCCTACTTCTTTGCAGGATTTTATGGTGTGGCTCTAGCTGCATCAGCAATGATGGCAACAACAGCTATGCAATTAGCAATTGATGCTTTTGGACCTATTGCAGATAATGCAGGTGGTATTGCCGAAATGAGTGAGCAAGAACCAATTGTAAGAGAGCGTACAGATATTTTAGACTCTGTTGGTAATACAACAGCAGCAACAGGAAAAGGTTTTGCAATTGCTTCGGCTGCATTAACTTCTTTAGCCTTATTTGCAGCTTACGTAACCTTTACTGGAATCGATGGAATTAATATTTTTAAGGCACCAGTTTTAGCCATGTTATTTGTTGGTGGAATGGTACCAGTGGTATTCTCTGCTTTAGCAATGAATGCAGTAGGAAAAGCTGCTATGGAAATGGTAGAAGAAGTTCGTCGTCAGTTTAGAGACATTCCTGGAATTATGGAAGGTACTGGAAAACCAGAATACGATAAGTGTGTGGCAATTTCAACTAAAGCCTCTTTAAAAGAGATGATGTTACCAGGTTTATTAACTATCGGTTTTCCATTAGTTATTGCTTTTGTGCCAATGCTATTTGGAATGAATAATTTAGCAATAGCCGAAATGTTAGGAGGTTATATGGCAGGAGTTACAGTTTCTGGTGTACTTTGGGCAATTTTCCAAAATAATGCTGGTGGTGCTTGGGATAACGCTAAGAAATCTTTTGAAGCAGGAGTTGAGATAAATGGAGAAATGACTTACAAAGGTTCTGACGCACATAAAGCAGCAGTAACAGGAGATACAGTAGGAGATCCATTTAAAGACACTTCTGGACCATCTATGAATATATTAATTAAACTAACCTGTTTAATTGGATTAGTCATTGCGCCTATTTTAGGAGGACATGCAGAAGAAGGGATGGCTTTAAATAATTCTAACGTAGAAGTATCTAGAGAGATTTCTATTGAAACTGTTGACAATGGAACAATGAAAGATGAGACAGCAAAAGCAACTGTAACTACCAAAATTACTAAAGATGGTAAAACTGAAATTACCGAAAAAACTTTTGAAGGCACTTTAGATGATGTTACTAATGAGGCTAGCGAATATGCTAATGCTGAAAAAGAAAAGGAAAGAAAATAATTTATTCTTTTAAATATTATATTTAAACCTGCTAATTAGTTTAGCAGGTTTTTTTTATGCTTAATTTGAAGCTATGAGTTGATTAAAAAAAGATCCCTTACAAATAATTGCGTTTCAAAGTTATGGAACAGACACGCATTTCTATTTGCGTGGAAGAGCCTTACAAGACGAATCTATAGATTTAGAACAAGGTGGTTTTTTTAGGTTATTAATTAATACCTGGAAACGTATGGAAACGGATAAAGTAAAACACGTTGACATAGACATAAAATTACCAAATGATACCATTTTAAACACTAAAAGCGATAACAAAGGTTACTTTAAAGTTGAAGCCAATTTACAGGGATTAAAAATCTTAGCAAATAAAGAAGGCTGGTTAGCTTGCGAAGTGTCTTATAACACTATAAATATAAAACGGAACATACAAAACAGTAATTGTTTTCCAGCTGAGATATTAATACCATCTACTAAAGCAACTTTTGGTGTTGTAAGTGATATAGACGATACGATTTTACACACTGGAGTTGTATCTACTTTAAAGTGGAGACTGCTTTACAATACTATTTTTAAGTCTGCAAAAATGAGACTGCCTTTAAAAGGAGCAGCAGAGTTTTATCATTTACTACATAGAGGACAATCTGGTAAGAATGCTAATCCTATATTTTACGTTAGCCATAGTCCGTGGAATTTATACAGATATTTAGAGTTGTTTTTAAGACAAAATAATTTCCCCAAAGGTCCTATTTTACTCCGAAATTTTAGCGATATGCTAAAGCGAAAAGCAGTTGATGATAAGCCGCAAAAACAAAAAGAAATACTAAATTTACTTAAAACCTATCCTAACTTACCTTTTATTTTAATTGGAGATAGTGGTGAGCATGATCCAGATATTTATATTGAACTTGCTAAGCAATTTCCAGAGCGTATTAAAGCTATTTATTTACGTAGTGTAAAACATAAAAAGAAAATAACACGTGTCAAAGTGTTGCTTGAACAGTATAAAACAACGCCTGCTTTATTGGTTAAAAGTAGTGAGCAAGCTATTGTTCATGCTCGTGACAAGGGATTTATTGTTTAAACTAATTTTATTTTATGTATTCTTGCCTTAGGTTTAGCTTGAAATAACAATTAAAATAAACCATTAATTTCAGCATCAATTTTATTAAGTATAAGCCCTAAGTCTTCCGGATTAGAGACAAAATCTAAGTCGTCTACATCTATAATTAGTAAATTACCTTTGTCATAACCATGAATCCAAGCTTCGTAACGTTCGTTAAGTCTACTTAAATAATCGATACTAATTGAGTTTTCATAATCACGACCACGTTTGTGAATTTGCGCTACTAAATTAGAGATAGAACTGCGTAAGTAGATTAATAAATCTGGACCTTGGACAAAACTTTCCATAAGATCAAAAAGTGAAGAATAGTTTTCAAAATCCCTATTGGTCATCAAGCCCATTGCATGAAGGTTTGGTGCAAAAATATGCGCATCTTCGTAAATGGTTCTGTCTTGAATAATATCTTTTCCGCTTTCGCGAATTTGTGCGACTTGGCGAAAACGACTGTTTAAAAAGTAAACTTGTAAATTAAAACTCCAGCGTTCCATTTGGTTGTAGAAATCATCTAAGTATGGATTGTCTACTACGTCTTCTAATTGTGCTTCCCATTTGTAATGTTTAGCAAGTAATTTTGTGAGCGTAGTTTTTCCAGCTCCAATGTTTCCGGCAATGGCAACGTGCATATTATTTTAATTTTAGTTGGTAAGTATACAGCGATTTATCTGTGTAAATATACACGAATTGATTGGTTACAAAAAACTGACTTATTAACAAATTTAAAATACTAATAGGTTTAATGGTTTCGGTGTTTTTTGCACTGTAAAATAATGTATTGTCTTTTTTTAGTATAATGTTTTCATTACACTCCTCAATGTTGGTATAACTAATGTTAGGTGTCTTTGAAACAAGGCTTCCAAAATAATTGTACTTGTAAATAAATTTCTTGGTAAGTAGCCAGCACCAATTGTAGTTGCTTGCCATATCTATAATATTGTCTTCTATAGGTAGTGTTTTTGCACGCATGGTATTATTTTTATAATCGTACAATTCTAATTGCATTAGGTCTTGATTAAAAACCCATATTGTATTATCACTTCCTGTAGAAACATGAGATATGTTTTTATACGGTTTGGTTTGGTTAAAGTCTATTTTATAGATTTCAGCTAACCTATTATCTAAAATAATAACGGTATTAAATGCTTTATAAAATACATTAATTTTTAGCGGGTTAAAGCTATTTGCCGATGTTATTGGCCCTAATTGGAGATTGCTATATTTTAGTAATTTATCCTCTTGCTTTTTTATTAATGAATTGTTTAAAGTGTAAAAAATAGTTCCAAAATTATCGACACCAACTATAGAATCGGCTTTAAAATCGATTTTACTTTCAAGTTCTGCTTTTATAGTGTCTTGAGTAAAACCTGAAAAGTGAATAAAAAAAAGGAAATAAAGTAGTTGTTTCATTGCGAAGTGAAAAGTACAAAAATTGAACCACTTTTTTAACAAATGTTTTGTATTGATTTAGGAGCTAAAATAAGAGGATGATTTTTTTGTGAAATATTTAACACTTTAAAATTAAACATTTTTTGCTTTTTCGCGTCTTACAGTAATTAACTGTATTTTTACAAAACAAATTTAAGAGATAAACACATGAAATTAAAAGCACTATTAACTTGTATTACCTTATGCTTAGCTGCATCTGTATTTGCTCAAGACGACTTTCAAGGTCAAGCAACCTACATGTCTAAAACGACTGTTGATATGGATGGTTGGGGAGGAAAAGAAATGAGTCCAGAACGTAAGAAAATGATTATGGAGCGTATGAAAAGTATGTTCGAAAAAACGTTTCTACTTACTTTTAACAAAACAGAGTCTATTTATAAAGAAGAAGAGCAACTAGATACTCCAGGTGGTGGAAAAGGTATGATGATGAGTATGGGAATGGGTTCTGGAACACAATACAAGAACCTAAAAGATGGTGTTGTACTCGAAGATAAAGAGTTTATGGGTAAACAGTTTCTAATAAGCGATACCTTAGAAAAGCTAGAGTGGAAAATGACAGGTGAAACCAAGCAAATTGGTAAGTATATGTGTATGAAAGCAACCGCAATGAAGCCAGTAGACCAGACAGACTGGACTAAAATGCGAAGAAGAGATAGAGATAAAGATAAAAAGAAAGACGAAACTGAAGCAAAAGGAGATAGAACAGTAAGTACTTTTGGTAAAGACGATGCTAATAAAGCAGATAAGGCAAAAGATAGTTCTGCTGTGGCATCTACAGAAAAAGAAACCACAACACTTACAATGGATGATATCGAGATTCCAAAAGAAGAAGAAGTTGTGGCTTGGTACACGATGCAAATTCCAGTAAATAATGGTCCTGGAGATTTTTGGGGATTACCAGGTTTAATTTTAGAAATCAATTCTGGTAGAACAACTATTTTATGTTCTAAAATTGTAATGAATCCTGAAGAAAAAATAGAGATAAAGAAGCCTTCTAAAGGTCAAGAGGTAACTAGAGCAGAATATACAGAAACTGTAACAAAAAAGATGGCAGAGATGCGTGAAATGTATGGTGGAAGAAACCGTGGAGGACGCGGAAAATAATTGAAAACACACCTTATAAAAAATAACCAAACCACATTTATGAAACATATACTCACGCTATTATTTTTAATAGTAGCAAGTACAACTTTTGCACAAGTTAAATACGAAGGTGTCGTAACAGATAGCTCTGGAGAACCTTTAGAATTCGCTAATGTTATTGCAATTAATAAAGAGTCTAAAGTTCTAGAATCTTATGCTGTAACTAATGATGCTGGAAAGTATAAATTAAGCTTAGGAAAAAACACAACGTATAGTATACAAGTTAGCTATATTGGTTTTACTACATTCGAAATAGAAGTAACAACAACAGAAGAAGCCTTAAGCAAAAACTTTAGTTTAGTTGAAGATAATACTCTAGATGAAGTAGAGCTGGTATACGAAATGCCAGTAACAATTAGTGGAGATACTATTACTTACAATGCAGATTCTTTCAAAAACGGAACAGAGCGAAAGTTAGGTGATGTTTTAAAAAAATTACCAGGAGTTGAGGTAAATGATGATGGAGAGATTGAAGTAGAAGGGAAAACTGTTGGAAAAGTAATGGTAGATGGCAAAGATTTTTTCGATGGAGACTCTAAACTTGCCACTAAAAACATTCCTGCAAATGCAATCGACAAAGTTCAGGTATTAAAAAATTATTCTAATAATAGTCAATTAAGTGGTGTAACCAATAACCAAGATAATGTTGCTATTAACATTAAACTTAAAGAAGGAAAGAAAAATTTCTGGTTTGGAACCGTTACAGCAGGTGTTGGAGACTCACCAGATAGCGAATTGTATTTAGCACAACCAAAATTGTTTTATTACAGCCCTAAAAAGAGTATTAACGTTATTGGAGATATTAATAATATTGGAGAATTAGCATTGTCTAGACGAGATATTTTTAATTTTGGTGGTGGTTTTCAACAGCCAAGTCAACAGAGCGGAACTAATATAAATCTAGGAAGCAACGATTTAAGTTTTAGACAGCTACAAAACAACCAAGCAAAATCTTTAAATACAAAGTTTGGAGCAGCTAACTTTAGTTACTCTCCAAACAGTGCTCTAGACTTATCTGGTTTTGGAATTTTTTCAAGTAGTAGAATTGAGTTGCAAGAAAACAGTTCGGTTTTATATACTAATCCAGATTTTGGTATTCCAGACGAATTTACCCAAAGTAACACCAAACAAAAAAGTGATTTAGGATTAATAAAGCTAAGTACTAAATACAAGCCAAATCCTAACAATCAATTAGATTATGATATTATTGGTCGTATGTCTAAAGATGAACAAATAAATGGAACCTTTTCTAATGTGGTTGGTTCTGTAAATCAGCTTGAAGATGCAACACCTTTTAGATTAAATCAAAACCTAAATTATTATTACACTCTAGACGAGACTAATATTTTTGCTTTATCTATTCAACATTTATTGCAAAATGAAGATCCTTTTTATAATGCATTATTAGAAAACGATCCTACAAATAATGATAATGGAACAGATCCAAACGATATGCTTCCAGACGAAGATCCTTATGATGCTACAGCTGAAGATTTAGGTTTCGATAGAACTCAAGTTAATTATAATGTTAATCAAGAGAAATTTGTAAAAACAAACCAGTTAGATGCAAAACTAGATTATTGGAATATTTTAAATAAAAAGAGCGATATTAACTTTACTTTAGGTACAATATTTAGCAATCAACAATTCGATTCAGATATTTTTCAAACGTTAGATAATGGTAACGAGTTAGATTCTAGTCCAAGTATAACAGGTATATCAGATGTTAACGATATAAAGTATACGTTTAGTGATGTGTATTTAGGAATGCACTATCGATATAAAACAGGTAAATTTACTATAAGTCCTGGCTTATCTGCACATGCTTATGGTGTTAAAAATAATCAGTTTAATACAGAAACAACAGATAATTTTTTCAGATTATTACCAGATTTAAATGTAAGAGTACAATTAAAAACGTCTGAAAACTTAAACTTTTCATACCGTATGCAAACACAATTTACAGATGTTAATCAATTTGCTAGAGGTCTAGTATTAAATAATTACAATTCAACTTTTATTGGTAATGCTAATTTAGAGAATTCGTTATCACATAATTTAAACTTGAGCTATTTTAGTTTTAATATGTTTAATTATACTAATGTATTTGCATTCCTAAACTATAGTAAAAATATAGATAATGTAAGAACACAATCTATATTCCAACCAGGTTCTGTAATAAGAAGTAGTACACCATTTAACTCTGGATTAGAAGATGAAACGTTTACTGCAAGTGGTCGTTTTCAAAGACGTTTTGGAAAGTTGCAAGCGAGTATAAGAGGTAATTTTAATTATTCTAAATTCAATCAATTTATTAATAATCGGTTATCTGTAAACAAGAATTTTTCTCAAACTTACACGCCAACGTTACGTTCTAACTTTAGAGAAGCACCAAATTTCGAACTAAGTTACAAGTATACTACTAGTGATAACAATCAAGGTGATAGAACTACTAAAATTATTACAAATGCACCATCTATAGAGTTTGATGCTTTAATATTTAAAAAGTTCACGTTTAGAACAGATTATGGATATACAAAACAAACTGTTGGAGATAATACTAATAGTTTTGGTTTATGGAATGCAAATTTAATGTATAGAAAAGAAAACGATAGTAAGTGGGAGTATGAGATTAAAGCTACTAATATATTAGATGTAGACTCAAATTTAACTAACAATGTTGGAGGATTCTCAGTAAGTACAAGTGAGTATTTTATACAACCTAGATTCTTAACGTTTAGAGCAATCTATAATTTATAGAATTTAAAAATACAGTTAAAGAAAAAGCGAGCTAAATGCTCGCTTTTTTTATACTTTAAAATAAACCTCTTCAAATGGAATTCTAAATCGTGGTCCATAAACACCTTCAGGTTTTCTAATACCACAACTAATAACCATATTAATTTCTGCGCCTCTTGGTAAACCTAATATTTGTTTTACTTTTAAAGTGTCACTACCTTCCATTGGGCAAGTGTCGTAATTAATCTCACTCATACTCATCATAAAATTTTGAGCAGCTAATCCAGCACTTTTATGCGCTACAATTCGCATATCGCTAGATCTTACTTGTCTGTAAATAGGTTTAAAAAGACCTACAATTTGAAATGTAAAATATTTTAGCAATCCAAGAACACCTAAAAAATCTGTATAGATGGTTGGGATTATTTTTTTGTAATAATCTGTAGCCATTTTTTTGCGTTTTTGTTCTCGTGCTGTTAAATCTGGTTTGTTATAAACACTATTTAAAAAGCTAATGTTTGCCTTAGCACGTTGTTTCCATAAATCTTTTCTTGTAACAACTATAACTAACTGTTTTGCTGTTTTTGCTGCACTTTGGTTAAAGCAAGCTTTTGCTAATTGGTTTAGTTTAGTAGTGTCTGTAACATGATAAAATTCCCAAAGTTGTAAATTGCTACTAGTAGGCGCTAAAGATGCATTGTAAATGCATTGTTTTACCTTCTCTGTGTCTATTTCTGTGTCTTGATAAGCTCTAATGGAACGTCTGTATGTAATGGCTTCTGTAACGGTTTTATTCATTTCACGATTTTTAATTGTTTCAAGGTAACACTATGTTATAAAATAAAAAAGCCTATACTTTCGTATAGACTTTTAAAATGTGGGGAGAGCAGGATTCGAACCTGCGAAGACGTAGTCAGCAGATTTACAGTCTGCCCTCGTTGGCCGCTTGAGTATCTCCCCAAAAACGATTGCAAATATAATATTGTTTATCATACTCGCAAACGATTTTTTATCTTATTTTTTACAAGCCAAATTCGGCTTTTACTTTGTCTACATAATCTAATTTTTCCCAAGTAAATAATTCAACATCTACAGTAATATCTTCTCCATTTGGTTGAGAAAAAGTTTTAGAAACCGTTTCGTTTGTTCTTCCCATGTGACCATAAGCAGCGGTTTCGCTATACATAGGGTTTCGTAATTTTAAAAGTGTTTCTATTGCAGAAGGTCTCATATCGAAAACCTTAGAAATCTTTTCAGAAATTTCACCATCTGTTAAGTTAAATGGGCAAGTACCATAAGTATCCACAAAAATACCCATAGGCTCTACAACACCAATAGCATAAGAAACTTGTACTAATATTTCATCGCAAACACCTGCTGCTACTAGGTTTTTAGCAATATGTCTTGTTGCATAAGCAGCACTTCTATCGACCTTACTAGGATCTTTTCCAGAAAAAGCACCACCACCATGCGCACCTTTACCACCATAAGTATCTACAATAATTTTACGTCCTGTTAATCCTGTATCTCCATGAGGTCCACCAATAACAAATTTTCCGGTAGGATTTATATGGTATTTAATATCGTTATTAAATAATATTTTAATGTCTTCTGGAAGTTTTGCAATAACTCTAGGAATTAAAATATCTACAATATCTTTTCTAATTTTTGCAAGCATAACTTCGTCATTAGTATTGAAATCGTCATGCTGTGTTGATACTACAATAGCATCGATGCGCTGTGGTACATTATCATCACTATATTCTATGGTAACTTGACTTTTAGAGTCTGGTCTTAAATAAGTAATGTCTTTATTTTCACGACGCAATGCTGCTAATTCAATTAAAATTTTGTGAGATAAATCTAAAGCCAAAGGCATGTAGTTTTCAGTTTCATTGGTAGCATAACCAAACATCATACCTTGGTCTCCAGCACCTTGTTCTTCTTTTGTAGCACGATCTACACCACGATTTATGTCTTCACTTTGTTCGTGAATGGCACTAAAAACACCACACGAATTCCCATCGAACATGTATTCACTTTTAGTATAACCAATTTTGTTTATAGTGTCTCGTGCTATTTTTTGCACATCTAAGTAAGTGTTAGACTTTACTTCTCCTGCAAGCACTACTTGTCCTGTAGTTACTAGCGTTTCGCAAGCTACTTTAGAGTCGCTATCGAAAGCTAAAAAGTGGTCTATTAATGCATCACTAATTTGGTCTGCAACTTTGTCTGGATGTCCTTCAGAAACACTTTCTGATGTAAATAAATACGCCATAATTTTTTTATTATATTTAAAGGATTTGACGAATGCGTCGAAGGTAGTTTACACTGCCTTTAGCATTTTTTATAGAGGTTGCAATCAGTCAAATCCGTCCTCAAAATTAATTTTAGCAAAAGTAAAAAAATTAAATGGATTGAAAATTTATTTCACATTTTTTAACTCAATCTTATTTAATTGGCGTTGTTGAAAGAATTTAAGTAATAATAATTTCCATACTTTTGCCAACTAATTAATTTAATACATGAAGTATTTATTATCCGTTTATATTTTATTGCTTTCTTTTTATGCTTTTGGCCAAGAAGAAAAAAGCCCTTATACAATAGATGCTAATTATTTTTATGGAACAATTTTCGAGCACAACTCAGATATTGCACACTTAATTACAGGCCATCAAAATGGTTTAATATTAAGTTTTAATCAGAAAACTTTTGGCAGAGAGGCTTGGGAGAGTAGATATAATTATCCAGATTTTGGTGTGTCTTTTATTTATCAAGACATGGCAAACGAATATCTTGGAGAAAATTATGGATTGTATGCACATTATAATTTCTACTTTTTAAAAAGAAACCTAAAACTTAGATTAGCACAAGGTATTGCTTACACAACAAACCCTTATGATAAGGTTACTAATTTTAGAAACAATGCTTATGGATCAGATTTATTAAGCTCTACTTATTTTCAATTAAACTACGATAAACAAAATATCTATAAAGGATTTGGATTGCAAGCAGGAATATCTATTATCCATTATTCTAATGCTAATTTTAAAGCACCAAATGCATCGACCAATACATTTACTTTTAATGTAGGCGCAAATTACATGTTTGGGTATGATAAACAACCAGAATATAAGGCATCGACTGAAGACAACCAATTTACAGAAAAAATAAAGTACAACTTTGCCATAAGAGGTGGTGTAAACGAAAGTGATGTAAATAATTCTGGACAGTATGCATTTTATATTCTATCAGCCTATGCAGATAAGCGTTTAAATAGAAAAAGTGCTATTCAATTAGGGACAGAAGTTTTCTTTTCAAACTTTTTAAAAGAATCTATAAAGTATTATGCTGTTGCTTTTCCTGAAGATAATGTAAGTGGAGATGAAGATTATAGACGCGTAGGTGTATTTATAGGTCATGAGTTATTTATTAATAAAATGTCTTTTGAAGCTCAACTAGGTTACTACGTCTATTATCCTTACGATTACGAAGGTCGTGTTTATAACAGAATAGGATTTAAACGTTATTTTGGAGATACGTTTTTTGGCGCGCTTACCTTAAAAGCTCATGGAGCAAAAGCAGAAGCAGTAGAATTTGGAATAGGAATTAGACTTTAATCTATTACATTAAAAAAAATGTTATAATAAACATTAAGTATGAAAAAAATAGTATTCATTTTATCAATTGTGATACTTGCTTCTTGCAATAGCGAAAATGCACCAGATTGTATTCAAAATTCTGGAGACATTATTCAAAAAGAATTTACAGTCACAGCTTTTACGAAAGTTACCGTATTTCAACGAATAGAACTTATAGTAAAAGAAGGTCCAGAACACAAAGTTTTAGTTGAAACAGGAGAGTATTTAATGGATGACATTGAAGTAAAAGTTGAAAACGGAAAACTATTATTAATTAATAATAATGGTTGTAATTTAACACGTGAATATGGAATTACCAAAATATACGTTACAGCTCCAAACTTAACCGAAATAAGAAGCAGCACAGGTTTACCAACCAGAAGCGATGGTGTTTTAACCTATCCAAATATAACCTTGTTGTCAGAGGATTACTCCGGAGAATTTCATACCGTTGGTGTTTTTAATATGCACATTGAAAATAGTGCTCTAAACGTTATACTTAATAATTTATCAAGCTTAACTATTGAAGGTAATACAGATAATCTAAATATTCAGTTTGCATCTGGTGATGCGCGTTTTGAAGGTAGAAATTTTATTTCTCAGAATGTAGTAGTTGAACATCGTGGTACTAACGATATTATTGTAAATCCACAACAATCTTTAACAGCCAACTTGGTAAGCACAGGAAATATTATTTCGGTAACAACACCTCCAAATATAGATATTACAGAGCAATATACAGGACGAGTTATTTTTGAATAATATATGCTTAAAACAAATGTTAAGTTTCTACTTGCTAAAAAGTTGAGTTTAAGATTCCGTACGTTAGTTTTTAAAAATGATACATTTCTAGCGTGTCAAAATCTTTGATGCTTGATAATTTTAATAGAGGTTCTATTTCAATATCATACCAAGTTTCTTTAAACGTTTCATTATTTTCTTCATTTGTATTTGTGTACTCTATAACTAGCTTCTTTTTCGTTAAAAAATCAATATACAATTCGCTTTCAATTATAGCGCCTCCATGAGTTGCATCGTAATTGATTAATTCGAAATGAGAATTTTTAAATCTAAAAGTATAGTTCCAAAAGCCATATCTACCATGATTGTAGTTTACAATTAGGTTTCCCTTTTTAATTTTAATAGATAATTGTGGTTGATAATAGACACCTCCATCTTCATTCTCAGATGAAAAGCAATCATAGTTTTTATCTGCAATTCGATAACTATTGCCATTTTTCAATAATATAATTAGTCCTCGTCTATTTTGGTCTACTTTTTTATCAAACCTATTCTTTACGATATTATTTTTATCTGTTTTTTTAATTATAATTACACAATCTACCTCATCATCATTATTTAAGTCTCCAAACTGTTTTTCAACCGCTACATATCCTTTAGGTATAAAATGAGAGAATTCGTTTTGTTGTGCAGTACAATTAAAAATTGTTAAAAGTAGTAAGGGTAATATTCTTAAAAAATGATGCATTTGGTTGTAATTTTTATAATAAAACAGTAAAAAATTAGTTGCGGTTTGGTTGATAATTAACTCATTTAATAAATAGAAATGAACTGTTAAAAAGCCTATTGATTTTATGAGTACAAAAAGACATTGTCTTTAGTTATTAATGGTGTTGTATACTATTATTTTTCTTGTTATATAATGCTATCAAACCTAAAATTGGTCCTATTGCTAATAGTGTATAAATAAAGATGGGATTTATTGATTCCTGTAATGTATTAAGAAGCTGAATGCTAATTATGGTTATCGAGAACCCAATACAATTTACAATAGTAAGTGCAGTAGCTTTTATTTCTGCCGATGCATTTTTAGCTACTAATGTTGAGAAAAGTGGTGAGTCTGCTATAACAACCATTCCCCAAAAAAGCAGAAAACCAATAAACAAACTCTCAGATTTAGTTTCAAAGAGCAATGGAGAAACAAGACAACATACGCAGGATAATAATAATGTTAAGAAGGCTATTCGTTTGGCTCCAAATTTTTGCCCAAGATATCCACTAAGTACACAGGCAAAACCACCTATTCCTATTATTAGGAAAGACAATACAGGAATATTAAATACTGCTTCAGGATGTGCTTTACTATAGGTTTTTAGTATTATTGGTACAAATGCCCAGAAAGCATATAATTCCCACATATGACCAAAATAACCAAAGGCTGCAGAACGAAATTTATGATTTTTAAAGACATCAAAAAAAGCTGATGCGTCTAACGTATTTCCTGGTTTGCGGTAAGGACCATCAGGAACCATAATAAATACCGATAAACCACCTAACACAGCAAGAGACGATGTTAAGATTAGTACAGATTGCCAGGGAAATGTATTGGTAATTGCTTTTGCTAAATGAGGAAATGCAGTGCCAATAACTAATGCGCCTACTAGAAAGCCAAGAGACTTACCTAAACCTTTTTTATAATAATCTGCAGCTATTTTCATGCCTACAGGATAAATTCCTGCCAAAAAAATGCCTGTAATAAAACGAAGCGAAACAATACTTCCTAAACTATGTCCATCCCATATTAATCCAACATTAAATAGTGAGCCAAGTAAAGCACAATAAAAAAATACTTTTGATGGCGAATAACGGTCTGCAATAGTTAAAACAGCGAATATTAGTGTGCCTAGAATAAAACCAAATTGAACAGCAGATGTTAAATGCGCTAAAGCACTGGTTTTAAGGTTGAAAGTTGCTAAAAGATCACTCATTACACCGTTAACAGCAAACCAAAGTGATGTACAGCAGAATTGTGAGATGACAATTATTGGAAGTATTAGCTTAGATTGTTTCACTAAATTATGTGTTAGGTTTTTCTAAAGTTATTTTTATAAATGCTTTTTGAAACAGCGAATCACAAATTTAATTACTCTAAACTCATAAATAAAGGTATTAGTTTTTGTAATTAGTATTAACAAACCTGAGAGCATCACAACAAATAAAAAGCTGCATTTAAGACTAGAATTAAGCAGTTAACTCCCTAAACATACTCTCTAAACTTGCGTTTTTCTGGTTTAGTTGTAAAATTTTCAATTCATTATCATGAGCAAAATCGAACACATGAGAACGCATATCGTCTTTTGTAGAGAAGGTGATTTCGTAAATAAAATCATGTGTGTTTTTAACGCTTTTTGCGTTTGGTAATTTTAGTAAAAATGCATCTTCCACTCTATAATCGAACTCTACAATAACTATTTGTTCTTGTCCTTCGCGTAGTTCAGTTAGTTTTTTATTGGCTACAATTTCGCCTTTATTAATTATAATAACACGATCACACATCGCTTCAACTTCTTGCATGATATGAGTAGATAGAAATACGGTTTTTTCTTTACCTATGGATTTAATTAAGTCTCTAATAGCAACTAATTGATTAGGATCTAAACCAGTAGTAGGCTCGTCTAGTATTAAAACATCTGGATTATGCAATAACGCATTTGCTAAACCAACACGCTGTCTATAACCTTTAGAAAGTTGACTTATTTTTTTGTGAGCCTCTGGAGCAAGGCCAGTAAGATTAATCACATCTTCAATTCTACTTTTATCTACTTTATAAACCTTTGCGTTAAAGTCTAAATATTCACGAACGTACTGTTCTAAATATAAAGGATTGTGCTCTGGCAAGTAGCCAACACTTTGTTGCACAAGTTTTGCATTGGTATTAATGTCGTGTCCGTTTACTGCTGCTTCACCTTTTGTTGGATTGATAAAAGTGGTTAATATCTTCATCATAGTAGATTTACCAGCACCATTTGGACCAAGAAAGCCAACAATTTCAGGTTTGTCAATTTCAAAAGACACATTATGTAGTGCTTTTTGCTCACCATAAACCTTAGTTATATTTTCAACTTTTATAGACATCTTATATTCTTTCTTCAAAAATAAACATTCTGTAATTTATAAAGCACATTGTTAGTAAATCTTTAAATCTTTACTTAAAACCCTAAAATTCATGCTTTAGTATTTTTATTTGTGATTTAATTATTTACATTAGCACCATAATTACAATGAAAACAATTCAAAATACATATTACAGCTGGTACTATTTCTTTTTTTGCAAAAAGAACGAGACTGCTTATATGTAATTGAAATAAACATATATTTTAAAAAAGTCTCGATGTACATCGAGACTTTTTTTATATCTAAAAACAAAAATAATTTGATTAAAATAGTAGCTATACAAGGCGTAAAAGGATCGTTTCACCATATTGTGTCGCAAGACTATTTTGGTGAGCAAACTGCTGTAAACGAGTGTTTGTCTTTTGATGAAACTGTAGAAGCTTTATTGTCTGGAAAAACCGAAGCTGCAATTATGGCTTTAGAGAATTCTATTGCAGGATCTATAATACCAAATTATGCGTTAATAGATGCTAATAATTTACACATAGTAGGTGAGCATTATCTTGACATTCAGCACAATTTAATGGCTTTGCCAAATCAAACAATTCAAGATGTAAAAGAAGTGTATTCGCATCCAATGGCATTACTGCAATGCAAAGTATTTTTTAAAAATTATCCACATATTAAGTTGGTTGAAGATAAAGATACAGCTGAAGTTGCACAACGTATTTCTCAAGGAAAGATAAAAGGAATTGCTGCAATAGCTAGTAGTCTGGCAGCTTCAATTTTTAAGTTAGATATTCTGGCAGAAAGTATCCAAACCATTAAACACAACGAAACCCGTTTTGCTATTGTTAGGCAAAATAATTCCGAAATTCCAAAAACTGAAATAAATAAAGCTTCTATTAAATTCGAACTCGATCATAAACGCGGAAGTTTGGCAGCAATTTTAAATGTAATGAGTGATTGTAAGCTTAATTTAACCAAAATACAATCACTTCCTAAAATTGAAACACCATGGTTGTACGCTTTTTTTGTAGATGTGACTTTTGACAGTTATAAAGATTTTGAAAAAGTAAAAACTATAATAGAAATAATGGCTACACATTTTAAGGTTTTAGGAGAATATAAAAATGCAAAATTATAATGGAAGTTGCAAACAGATTACATAGCGTAGAAGAATACTACTTTTCTAAGAAGTTAAAGGAAGTAAATAGCCTTAAATCTCATAGCAAGCCTATTATTAATTTGGGTATTGGTAGTCCAGATTTGCAACCTCCAAGCAATGTAATTACTGCAATAGCAAATAGTTTAAAAGAGGCTAATGCTCATAAATACCAAAGCTACCAAGGTTTGCCAGAATTAAGACAAGCTATTTCTGGTTTTTATAAAACACATTTTAACGTAACTCTTAATGCGGATGGAGAAGTGTTGCCTCTTATGGGAAGTAAGGAAGGTATTATGCATATTTCAATGGCTTTTTTAAACAAAGGAGATGCAGTTTTAATTCCAAATCCAGGATATCCAACCTATACCTCGGTTACTAAATTATTAGAAGCAAAGCCTGTTTTTTACAATTTAGATCAAAAACATAACTGGTGTCCTAATCTATTAGAACTTGAAGCTCAAGATTTAAGTAAAGTAAAAATAATGTGGATTAGCTATCCACACATGCCAACAGGAGCAAAAGCATCAAAAGAAGTGTTTAAATCATTAATTACCTTTGCAAAAAAACATGATATTTTGCTGGTAAACGATAATCCATATAGTTTTATTCTCAACAAAGAACCTTTAAGTATTTTAAGTGTTGAAGGCGCTAAAGATGTGTGTTTAGAGCTAAACTCTTTAAGTAAAACTTTTAATATGGCTGGCTGGAGAGTTGGTATGTTGTCAGGAAATAAAGAGCTTATAAATGCAGTTTTAAAAGTAAAAAGTAATATGGATTCTGGTATGTTTTATGGCATTCAAAAAGGAGCCATTGAAGCACTAAAAGTATCGCAATCTTGGTTCGAAAATTTAAATGCTATCTATCAAGAAAGAAGACGATTAGTTTGGGAACTAGCGACAAAATTAGAGTGCACATACAATGAAAATGCAAGCGGATTGTTTGTTTGGGCAAAGTTGCCCTCCAATTTTTCTTCCGAAGTATTTATAGATAAACTATTAAAAGAATACGATATTTTCATAGCTCCAGGCACTATTTTTGGTAGTCAAGGTGAAGGTTATGTGCGTTTTTCGTTATGTGCAACAACAGAACAGATTAAAGAAGCAATTTCAAGAGTATAAACTCCTGTAAATTGTTTAAAACCTGACAGGTATAAAATATAAAATAATATAATTCTTCCTTTTGGGAAGCTATCTAAAAGACAGATGGGAATAAATAACATATACATAATTGGTGTAGGATTAATAGGAGGGAGTTTGGCTTTAGATATAAAGAAAAAACGACCAGAAGCTACTATTTATGGTATAGATAATAACGCACAGCATTTGTCGGAAGCTCTGGAGTTACAAGTTATCGACGCAGAAGCTACGTTAGAGGATTTGGATAAAGCAGATTTGATTGTATTATCTATTCCTGTAGATGCTGCTGTTGCTTTATTACCAAAAGTATTAGATAAAGTGTCAGACTTTGGTTTAGTTGTAGATGTCGGTTCTACTAAATTAGATATTTGTAAGGTGGTAGAACATCATCCAAAGCGAAGAAACTTTTTAGCCATGCATCCTATTGCAGGAACAGAATTTTCTGGTCCCAAAGCAGCAATTCTAGATTTGTTTCAGCATAAAACAAACATTGTTTGCGAAGTTGAAAAAACTGCTTTCAAACTTCAAGAGAAAGCATTAAATCTGTTTACAGAAATAGGCATGAGAATGCGTTATATGAATCCAGAATCTCACGATAAACACATTGCTTACGTATCGCATTTATCGCACATAAGTGCTTTTATGCTAGGAAAAACAGTAATAGAAAAGGAAAAAAACGAACGTGATATTTTCGATATGGCAGGTTCTGGTTTTGAGAGTACAGTACGTTTGGCAAAAAGTTCTCCAGCCATGTGGACACCAATTTTTAAACAAAATAAAGATAACGTGGTTGAAACTTTAGAAGATTACATTACCAATCTTACAAAGTTTAAAAACATGATGCAAAATGATGATTTCGAAGGTGTTTTTAATGAAATGAAAGATACCAATTACATCAAACAGATATTAAACGGAATAAAATAAGTTCCTGTAAGGTTTTAAAAACCTGACAGGTATTAAAAAAAAGTAATATGGAAAATAAAAAAGAAATGAGGAACTGGTTGGATGCCATGAATTTAGAACATCCATTAGTAATTGCTGGACCATGTAGCGCAGAGACAGAAGCGCAAGTTTTAAAAATAGCGCACGAGCTTAAAGATACTGACGTAAGTTATTTTAGAGCAGGTATTTGGAAACCACGTACACGTCCAGGAATGTTTGAAGGCGTTGGTGCATTAGGTTTAAATTGGCTTAAAAAGGTAAAAGCGGAAACAGGAATGAAAACCTGTACAGAAGTAGCAAACGCTGCACACGTAAAGTTAGCGATAGAAAATGATGTCGATTTACTTTGGATTGGTGCACGCTCTACCGTAAGTCCATTTATTATGCAAGAATTGGCAGATGCTTTAGCTGGAACCGATAAAATAGTGTTGGTAAAAAATCCATTAAATCCAGATTTAGCCTTATGGTTAGGTGGAATAGAACGATTATATACTGCTGGTATTAAAAACCTAGGAGCGATACACAGAGGGTTTTCAACATACGAAAAAACCAAATATAGAAACATTCCAGAATGGCAAATTGCAATCGAGTTTCAAAACAGATTTCCAGACTTACCTTTAATTAACGATCCATCGCATATTACAGGAAAGCGTGATATGGTTTTTGATGTGTCTCAAACAGCATTAGACCTTAATTTCGATGGTTTAATGGTAGAAACACACACAGACCCAGATAATGCATGGAGTGATGCTGCACAACAAGTAACACCAACAGCACTAATTAAAATGATGCAAGATTTAAAAATCCGAAAAGTTAGTGATCCTGAGGAAGCTTTCAATAGTGAGTTAACTAACCTAAGAGCTCAAATAGATGTTGTAGATAATCAACTTATCGATTTAATGGGTAAGCGTATGCAAGTAGCAGATGGTATTGGTAAACTTAAGAAAGAGAAAAATGTTGCTGTTTTACAAAGTAAGCGTTGGAACGAAATCTTAGGAAAAATGGTGCTTCAAGGTGATGAAAAAGGTTTAAGCGAAGAGTTTATTTTAAAACTCTTTAAAGCTATTCACCAAGAATCTATTAATCATCAAGAGAAAATTCTTAAAGGATAGTAAGTTTTAGTAATTTTTTAAACATGCCATTATTAGTTAATCATTTTTAAATATTAATTAATAGTGGCATCTTTGTATTGAATGACAGGACTAGTATATAAATCTACAGGAAGTTGGTACACCGTTAAGACAGCGCTTGGTACAACTTACGAATGCCGAATTAAAGGTAAATTTCGTTTACAAGGTATAAAAAGCACAAATCCAATTGCTGTAGGCGATTATGTGGATTTTGAATTAGATACTAAAAGTGACCAAGAGACAGGTGTAATAAATAAAATTCACGATCGCGAGAATTATATTGTTAGAAAATCGGTTAATTTATCTAAGCAAACACATATTATCGCTTCTAATATCGATCAGGTTTTTCTATTAATTACTATAGATAATCCTCCTACATTTACCAGTTTTATCGATCGTTTTTTAGTAACAGCGCAAGCGTATTCCATTAAAACAATATTAGTTTTTAATAAAATAGACACCTATAATGAAGATACTATTTTAGAGGTAAAATATTTAGAGCATATCTATAGAAATACTGGTTACGAATGCGTAAGTGTTTCGGCCAAAACTGGAGAGAATATAGATAAAATTAAAGCTTTAATGGAAGGTAAAGTTAGTGTATTTACTGGTCATTCTGGAGTTGGGAAATCTACTTTAGTAAATACTATTGAACCTAGTTTAGATTTAAAAACAAAATCTATTTCTACGCAACACTCTCAAGGACAACACACCACCACATTTGCAGAAATGTTCGACTTAAGTTTTTATGCAAAAATTATTGATACACCAGGAATTAAAGGTTTTGGTGTTGTAGATATGGAAAAAGAAGAAATCAGCGATTATTTCCCAGAGTTTTTTAAATTAAGTCAGGACTGTAAATTTAATAATTGTCTACATATAGAAGAACCAAAATGTGCTGTAAAAGAAGCCTTAGAAAAAGATGAAATTGCAGCTTCTAGATACCGAAGCTATATTCAAATTATTGAAGGTGACGACCAGCATTACAGAACAGATATTTGGGATAAAGAATAATAGGAGTATAAAATGAGAGTTGTTATCCAAAGAGTTTTAAATGCAAGTGTTACAATTGAAGACAAAACTGTAGCTTCAATAGACAACGGACTTTTAATTCTTTTAGGTATTGTTGCCGAAGACACTCAAGAAGACATTACTTGGTTAACTAATAAAGTTGCAAATCTTCGTATTTTTGAAGACCAAAATGGTGTCATGAATACCTCTTTATTAGATATTAAAGGCGACGCCATAGTGGTAAGTCAGTTTACATTGTATGCAAGTACAAAAAAAGGGAATAGGCCAAGTTATATTAAAGCCGCACGACCAGAAGTTGCAATACCTCTCTATAAAACATTTAACACAACTTTAGAGGCTGTGCTAAAAAAACCAATACAAACTGGTATTTTTGGAGCAGATATGAAAGTACAATTAATAAATTCTGGACCAGTTACCATTATTATAGATTCTAAAAACAGAGAATAATTTTTTTTCATTTATATTTATTATCAAATTGCTATTAGTTATTTTTTTAATTTCCAAACCAACCAAATGTCCCATAAATTAGCATTAAACTTATTTTTTTTACTATTTAGTGTAATTGGCACTTCTCAATCAAGTAAAACCAACGCATTCACCATAAGTTCTGAATTAAAAGAGCATGCAAATGCAGTAATTAGACACCAATCTTTAGAAATAGAAATTAAAGATTACAATAAAATGATTGTAACAGAGCATCGCATAGTTACAGTTTTAAACGAGTATGGTATAAAAAAAACAGGAGCTTATTTAGGATACGATGATGCTGTTAATATTAAAGAGGTTAAAGCTATAGTTTACGATGCTTTAGGTGAAGAAATAAAAAGTTTTAAAGAAAAAGAGTTTAAAGATGTAAGTTCAATTTCCGGTGGTACTTTGTTTTCAGATAATAGAGAGAAGTACTTAAGTTATACACCATCAAGCTATCCATATACAGTGGAATTCGAAGCGCAATATGTTACTTCTACAACCGCTTTTATGCCAAGGTGGATACCTATAGAAGGTTATTTTATTAGTACAGAGTTTTCAAGTTTTAAAGTGGTTAATAGTTCAGGAGTTATTTTAAAAAAGAAAACATCAAATTTTGAAAATTACAACATTACAGAGGTTTCAGATTTCCATTTTGAAGCTAATAATTTGAAGGCTATAAAAGCTGAAGCATTTGCACCAGATTTTTCTGTATTTGCACCAGAGTTAAAGTTGGCTTTACAAGAGTTTGATATGAAAGGCGTAAAAGGAATAAACACAAGCTGGCAGTCTTTTGGTAAGTGGGTAGATACAGACTTAAATAAAGACACAGAAGTCTTACCTGAAAACGTAATTACCGAAATCACAAAGCTAACATCAGCTGCTAGTTCTGATATAGAGAAAGCCAAAATAGTCTATAAATATATGCAAGACAAAACACGTTACATAAGCGTTCAAGTTGGTATTGGAGGTTGGAAACCAATGTTAGCAAGCGATGTAGATAAATTAAGTTATGGTGATTGTAAAGCGTTGTCTAATTATACAAAAGCATTACTGAAAGCTGTTGGTATAGATTCTTATTACACCCTTATTTATGGTAAAAGAGATATAGAAAGTATAGATAAAGCGTTTTCTTCGCAACAAGGAAACCATGCCATTCTAGCAATGCCATATCAAGACAATTATGTGTTTTTAGAATGCACCAGTCAAACCACACCATTTGGCTATATTGCTAATTTTACAGACGATAGAGACGCTTTAATTATTACTCCAGAAGGTGGTAAAATCGTACATACAACTGTATACAATACAGAAGGTAATACTCAAAAAAGTCAAGCATCAATAACTTTAGATGAAACTGGAGCATTTACAGCAAAACTTGAAATTGCTTCTAAAGGAACGCAATATAATAAGTATAAAAGTTTAGAGGACAAAGAAGACAAAGACAAAACACTTTATTACAAAAATAAATACGATAATATTAATAATCTAGAGATAGTTTCTATGCGTTTTAATAATAATAAAGACAATATTGTTTACACAGAAAACTTAAAATTAAAGGCTTCTAAATATGGTTCAAGAGCAGGAAACAGAATTCTATTAATACCAAATGTGTTTAATAAAAATACATACATTCCACCACGATATCAAGAAAGAACCTTGCCTTTTGAGATAGATAGAGGTTTTGTAGATGAAGATGAATATATTTTCACTCTCTCTAATACTTTAACTGTTGAAGCCTTGTTTGATGCAGTTTCATTAACCAGTAAGTTTGGAGAGTACAATGCTAAAATTGAAAAATTAACAGATAATCAGTTAAAGTATACACGAAAATTAACTTTAAATAAAGGTAAATATACAAAGGAAGATTACAAGGCTTTTCGGAAATTTTACAGCAACATAGTAAAGCACGATAAGTCTAAAATAGCATTAAAAAAATAATTTAAAAAAATATGGCATCAATTTTTGGTCATGGATTAGTTGGTTTTACATTAGTCAAAATCGCTAAAGGGAAGACCAATAAATTACTGCTATTCTTAGCTATTGGCTCTGCTTTAGTCCCAGATTTAGATGTTATAACATTTGGTAAAATACCATATTCACATCCTTTTGGACATCGTGGTTTTACTCATTCAATAGTTTTTGCTCTGTTTTGGGCAACAGTTTTGTCGTTCATTTTTACAAAAACAAAAAAGAAACTTTTCTTTATAGTTATCTTTCTTTCTACGCTCTCTCATGGTGTTTTAGATGCTATAACAACAGGAGGAAGAGGTGTTGGTTTTTTTATTCCGTTTAATAATGAACGGTTTTTCTTTCCGTGGAAAGTTATAAAAGTATCACCAATTGGAATTAGCGAATTCTTTTCGAGTTGGGGTATGCAAGTTATTTTAAACGAATTAAAATATATTGGTATTCCATGCCTAATAGTTTTATTATTTTTGCACTATAAAAACAAAGACAATGGACATTAAAAACGCACAACAAGAAGTAGATAATTGGATTAAAAACCATGGTGTTCGTTATTTTAATGAGCTCACCAATATGGCACAACTTACAGAAGAAGTTGGAGAGGTTGCTAGAATTATTGCAAGACGCTATGGAGAACAGAGTGAAAAAGAAAGTGATAAAAATAAAGATTTAGGCGAAGAATTAGCAGATGTAATGTTTGTTGTTTTATGTCTTGCAAACCAAACAGGAATAGATTTGCAGGAGGCTTTCGATAAAAAGCTAGATATAAAAACGAAGCGTGATCACGATAGACACCACAATAACCAGAAGCTAAAATAAACTTCCAATTCTTCAAAGTATTCAAATTATAAAATGAATTTAAAACTCAAACAGTCTTATATAAAACAACAGTCTTCAATCCAAATTACAGGCTCTAAAAGCGAGTCTAATAGATTGTTATTACTTCAAGCATTATATCCAGAGATAAAAATTGAAAACGTCTCTAATAGCGACGATTCTCAATTAATGACAAAAGCCTTAGCTTCCACAGAAGAAGAAATAGACATTCATCACGCAGGAACAGCCATGCGCTTTTTAACAGCCTATTTTGCTACTCAAAAAGATAGAGAAACCATACTTACAGGTTCTAAACGCATGAAAGAAAGACCAATTAAAATTTTGGTCGATGCCTTAAATCAATTAGGCGCTAATATTTCATATCAAGAAAAAGAAGGCTATCCACCACTTTTAATACACGGTAAAGTACTCAATAAAAATAAGGTGACTTTAAAGGCAAATGTTAGTAGCCAATACATTTCGGCGATATTATTAATTGCGTCTAAACTCGAAAATGGTATTGTACTTACTTTAAATGGAAAGATAACATCTGTGCCTTATATTAATATGACTTTAGATTTATTAAAACGTATTGGTGTAGCCTCAACATTTATAGATAACACCATAACGGTTAATCCAAAAAGAGAAGCTATAAAAAACACGTTGTTAACTGTGGAATCCGATTGGTCATCTGCCTCATATTATTACAGTATTGTTGCACTTTCTAAAATAGGAACTACTATAGAATTGTCATCATACACTAAAAATAGTTTACAAGGCGACTCTGCTCTAACAGAATTATATAAAAGTTTTGGTGTTAAAACAACCTATAAAGAACAATCTATTGTTATTGAAAAAATAAAAACAATTAGCCAAGAGACTAGTATTGATTTCGATTTGGCAAATGCACCAGATATTGCGCAAACCATCGCAGTAACAGCTTTTGCTTTAGGTTTAAAATCTAATTTAACAGGATTACACACCCTTAAAATCAAAGAGACCGATAGATTAGAAGCGTTAAAAACAGAAATTGAAAAATTAGGTGGGCAAATAAAAATCACAAATGAGAGTCTTCATCTTTCAGCTTCAAAAAAAATAAAAAAACATATGGTAATCGCAACCTACAACGACCATAGAATGGCCATGGCTTTCGCACCTTTAGCCTTAAAAGTGCCAGTAGAAATTGAAGATTATACTGTGGTTTCAAAATCGTATCCAACGTTTTGGAAAGACTTAAATAGCTTAGGAATAGAAATTAATAAATAATAATCACTCATTTACTTGACAACGCCTATCTTGAGATTGTATATTTGCAACTTTCTAAACCTAAACACGTCAAGCATGAAAATGAAATTATCACACTTTAACTTCGAATTACCCGAGGAGTTATTGGCAGAATATCCATCGGAAAATAGAGACGAAGCACGTTTAATGGTTTTAAATCGTAAAGAGCAAACCATAGAACATAAACAATTTAAAGATATTATAGATTATTTTGATGAGGACGATGTCATGATTCTTAATGATACAAAAGTTTTTCCAGCTCGCCTTTTTGGAAACAAAGAAAAAACAGGAGCCAGAATAGAAGTCTTTTTATTACGCGAATTAAACGAAGAACAACGTCTTTGGGATGTACTTGTAGATCCAGCTCGTAAAATAAGAATAGGAAATAAATTATACTTTGGTGACGACGAAAGTTTAGTTGCAGAGGTTATAGATAATACAACTTCAAGAGGAAGAACACTACGTTTCCTTTACGATGGTTCTTATACAGAGTTCCGTAAAAAATTAACCTCGTTAGGGCAAACACCATTACCTAAATATATTAAAAGAGAAGTAGAACCAGAAGACGAGGAGCGTTATCAAACTATTTTTGCAGAAAAGGAAGGAGCTGTAGCAGCTCCAACTGCAGGAATGCATTTTTCTAAACACTTATTAAAGCGTTTAGAAATTAAAGGAGTAGACTTTGCTAAAGTAACATTACACGTAGGTTTAGGCACCTTTAACTCTGTTGAGGTAGAAGATTTATCTAAACATAAAATGGATAGTGAAGAAGTGCAGATAGGCTCAGAAACAGTAGAGAAAATAAATAAAGCGTTAAAAAATAGACGTCGTATTTGTGCAGTAGGTACAACAGCTATGCGAGCAGTAGAAAGTTCTGTATCTTCAAACCAAACCTTAAATGAAATAGATGGTTGGACTAACAAATTTATTTTTCCTCCATACGATTTTAGTATTGCAAACAGTATGATTACAAATTTTCATACACCAAAATCAACATTAATGATGATGGCTTCTGCTTTTGCAGGACACGATTTTATTAAAAAAGCATATGCCGAAGCGATAAAAGAAAAGTATAAATTCTACAGTTATGGAGATGCAATGTTAATTATCTAATTATCAATAACATACAAAAAAATAAAACCTCTTTTCGCTCTAAGTTAAAAGAGGTTTTTTTATGGCGTTACCTACTTTTGCTCTTTTAAAGCAAAAGCAGGTCAGGCTCTCGGCAGTCGCTCTCTGCGAGGAGCTTCAACAAGTGCCTCCATCCTTAACGCTGGCTTACCATTAGTTTTTTTAGTAAAAAACAAAAAGTGTTAAGCAAACATCAATAATTAATTACCTTTGTGCTAACACTATGGAAATAAAGAAAAAAGACATTCGAGCATTAACCAAAGAACAACTTCGAGAGTTCTTTGTAAAAGAAGGAGATAAAGCCTTTCGTGGCAACCAAGTATACGAATGGTTGTGGAGTAAAGGTGCGCATACTTTTGAGGATATGACAAATATTTCTAAAGAAACCCGCCAAATGCTAGAAGACAACTTCGTTATTAACCATATTGAGGTAGATACAATGCAACGTAGTAGTGATGGTACAGTAAAAAATGCTGTAAAGTTACACGATGGCTTAATAGTAGAATCTGTACTTATCCCAACCGAAACCAGAACGACAGCCTGTGTGTCTAGTCAAGTTGGCTGTAGTTTAGATTGTAAATTTTGTGCAACATCACGTTTAAAACGTATGCGTAATCTAAATCCAGATGAGATTTACGACCAAGTAGTTGCCATAGACAGAGAGAGTAGATTATACTTTAATAGACCACTAAGTAATATTGTGTTTATGGGAATGGGAGAACCACTCATGAACTATAATAATGTTATAAAAGCCATAGATAAAATTACATCTCCAGAAGGTTTAGGAATGTCTCCAAAACGAATAGTAGTTTCAACATCTGGTGTTCCAAAAATGATTAAAAAAATGGCAGACGATGCCGTAAAGTTTAATCTTGCAGTATCCTTACACTCTGCAATAGACGAAGTAAGAACAAGTATAATGCCTTTTAACGAAACGTTTCCACTTAAAGATTTAAAAGAAGCTTTAGAATATTGGTATAAAAAAACAGAGCGTAAAATTACTTACGAATATGTAGTTTGGGATGGCATAAATGATAGTATGAAAGATATTGAGGCTTTAGTGAAGTTCTGTAAATATGTGCCTTGTAAGGTAAATATTATAGAATACAACCCAATAGATGATGGAGCATTTCAACAAGCTTCAAATACAACGATAGATAATTATATTGCAGAATTAGAACGTAATCGTATTGTTGTAAATGTACGTAGAAGTAGAGGCAAAGATATTGATGCAGCTTGCGGACAGCTGGCTAATAAAACATAATTGTACTATTCTAAGTAAAGTAATATAAAAAGCCTCATTTTATTTATAAAAATGAGGCTTTAAAATTTTAAAATAAGTTTGAGAAACTTATTTTTTCACAAATTTAATTGCTTCAGTTCTTCCATCAACACTAACTTTAGCTATATAAATACCATCTGTTATATTTGATAGGTTTATAGTTTCATTAGTTTCTGATAGTTTATTGTTTAATACTTGTTGTCCTAAAATACTATAGATTTCTACATTAGTAAATGGTAAACTAGAAGACTTAAAAGTTAAATCATTAGTATTTACATTATAAAAATGAGAGATTGAATTGTTAGATTCAAATTCTTCAGTAGATAATGAAGGGTCCATTTCTGTCGTAAATGTATAGTCTACACTTGTAACTGTTCCAAGGCAGTTTGTTGAGGTTATAGACCATTGGTAAGTAGTATTATATGCCCAAGTATAATTAATGGTTACTGGGTTTCCAACGCCAGATGCAGTACCAACACCTACAATATTAAAATCATAAACTGTTGCTTCACCATTATCTGACCAAGAAAAAGGGCCAACGGCTAGATTCGCAGGATCTGTATCATCAATAGGTACATCAACAGCATTATCTACAGGACTAGGAGCTACTGCAGCGTCTGGAGCAGCACCAGCTGTACAGCTACATGAAGCACTAGTACATTGAATTGTTGTTAACGTATTTTCGGCACCAGATTCATCACAAGTTGCATCTAAATGCCAGTGGAGAATAATATCTGGCGTAGTTGCTGTGAAAGTTACAGAAGGAGTTCCATGTCCTAATACAGTACCACCTATTGCAGGTGCAGCCCAATCTATTTCAGCAATTGTAATATAAATACCATTCATATTCGTTGCATTAACTGTGTATGTGTTTCCTGCTACAAAACCAGTCATTGCAGTATATTCTCCTGCTCCATAATTGTTAGTAGCAATCGTTTGTACAGCACCATCATTAAGCATTGTTATAAGACCGGTTGGCCAATTTCCACCACCAATACTAGTACATTGTCCAGAAGACCATAATGATACTGATAAACATAAAACTAATAAAGTAATTTTTTTCATAAAAAATAAAATTTAGTTAATAATTTTTCTAATATAAATAATTTTTTTATTTCCATTAAAAAAATAAATCAATAAATAATTTTTATCGATAAAACACTATTTTTTAACGATATAAAGCGTGTTGTTATTTGTTTTTCAATTCAAGTTTTTCAGCAAAATAATCACAAAAATCTTTCATAGTTGCTGTCATTTTATCATCTTGAGTAGCACGATTAAATGTATTACTCATGGCCACTAAGGTTTGATGAAAAAACACTTTCATTTCATCTACAGGCATATCTTTTGTCCATAAATCTATACGTAAAGATTCTTGTGCTTTACTATCCCAAACTGAAAGCATCATTGCTTTAGCTTCAGCATTTGTAATACCACCATCTTCTGCGGTCCAATTAAGTTTTTCTGGAACTCGATTCTCGTCTAATTCTACGTTTAAAGTGATTTTAGATTTTAAATTTGCCATTATTTTCTTGGTTTATATTTTGCATTATCAAATATTTCTTCGGTACTTTTGGTAAGCATTTGTTTAAAAGAAATAGTATTATTTTTCATGTAATCGCGCACTATTTGCCAGCCAATATATTTTCCAATTTCTCCTGGAGACTCGCTGTCTATCTGTTCTAAGTAAAATTTAGAAAAAGGTGCAGGATTAATAAAACGGCTAGGTAGTTTTGTGTCTGTATTAAATAACAATTCTTTATCTACAAAATAGCGCCAAATATACTCTTCGTTGGCTTTAGCCCAATTATATTCGGCTTCTGTATAATTTAATTTTTCTGCATCTGTTTTAAACGGAATGACTTTGTCTTTAAAATACAACAGTTTGCCTTCGAATATTAAATCGTCTAAAAATGTTTTTCTGCGTTGATTAAAAGTATAGTGTTTAGCATAATTTGTAGCTAAATCTACAACTAGGTGTTTAGGTTCTAGATCTTCTGCAATGTATTCTTGAATACCATCGTAAAAAAAATGGTCTTTGCCAAGGTAATTTGCTAATGGTAAAACAACTATAGTGTCTGTTACAATTACTTTATTTCTATAGTCTACATCTGTTGCAACAGTAATGACTCTTGGTGTTTTAAATTCTGGAAAATAATATTTTACATGTTTAAATAAAGATTCTATTTCTACTGTTTCTTTTTTTAAATTTTCAAATTTTTTAATGGTTTCGTTTTGTAATTCTTGTTGTAAAGTGTCTTTTAATTTGTTTAGCCAAAAAGCATCATCATAACTTTTTACAAATAAAAACGGATAGGCTTCCTTAAGTTGAGGTAAGGTATTAGGTGTTACTTCTGCGAAAGCTTTATCAAAACGTTCAACTGTAAAATCAATACTAATTTTAGAGATTTCAGCTTCGATTTTGTCCTCTTTTTCACACGAAAATAGTGTTAGAGAAGACAGTAAAAGAAAATAAATAGGTTTCAAAAGGCTTTTCATTTTTATTCCTAAAGTGTTTACTTTATTTTTGTTAGGCAAAGGTACTATTCTTTGTTTTAAATACTTTAAAAAATGCAAACAGAAAAAGTAGTTAATCATATTGTTAATTGGTTAAAAGACTATGCTACTAACGCAAGAGTTAATGGATTTGTTGTAGGAATTTCTGGTGGAATAGATTCTGCAGTTACTTCTACTTTATGTGCAAAAACAGGATTAGAGGTTTTGTGCATAGAAATGCCAATACATCAAGCTGCTAGTCATGTGTCTAGAGCAGAAGAGCACATTAAGCAATTAAAATCTCGTTTTCCAAATGTTAGCGATACACGTACAGACTTAACACCTGTTTTTGAGGAGTTTAAAACCGAAGTGTCTCTAGAAGGCAAACAAGAAGTTGTTGATATGGCTTTAGCAAATACTAGAGCGCGATTAAGGATGGCCACTTTATACTATCATGCTGGTTTATTAGGGTTGTTAGTTGCTGGAACAGGAAATAAAGTTGAAGATTTTGGCGTAGGTTTTTACACCAAATATGGAGATGGAGGTGTAGATTTGAGTCCGATTGCTGATTTGCTTAAAAGCGAAGTCTATGCTATTGGTGAGTTTTTAAAAGTGCCAAGTTCAATAATGAAAGCTGCACCAAGCGACGGACTTTTTGGTGATGCCAGAAGTGATGAAGACCAAATAGGAGCATCTTACCCAGAATTAGAATGGGCTATGCTAGAGAGTGAAAAAGGTAGTACAGCAAATGATTTTAGTGGAAGAAAAAAGGAAGTGTTTACTATTTTTAAACGCTATAACACTGCTAACAGACATAAGATGATACCAATTCCTGTTTGTGAAATTCCTAAAGAAATAATGTAATTTGTTATGGCTAAAAAATATTCGTCTAAAATATCTTATGGATTGTTGGTTGTATTATTTATTGTTTTTTTTAGTCCAATAATTATAAACCTAATTATTGATGGAGTTTATAAAGCATTAGTCTTACTCTTATTATTTTTAATTATAGTTTATGTATTTATATTACATATGTTTTTTAAAACAGAATATTTAATTGAAGAAAGCCAACTACAAGTAAGATGTGGCTTCTTTACTTACAAACCAATTAATATTCTAGATATAAAAGAAATTTCAAAATCAACTAATATTATTTCATCACCAGCAGCTTCATTTGATCGCATTGAAATTAAATATGGAAAATTTGAAGAGTTAATAATTTCACCAAAAAATAAAATTCAATTTGCTAAAGATTTGATGTTTATTAATCCAAATATTAAAAATAATTTGGCTTAATTAGTTCTTAGTCATTTTAAAGTACACGATTTAACTTTCTTGATAACAACATTTTTAAACCAGAATAATCTTTTACTTCTTCTAAAATACTTCTATTAACTTCGTTTTTGTTTTCTATAGTTTTTTGTTGAAAACCAATTACTTTTTTGTCTATTAAATGGCAACGTAAACTTAAAATGGTTTCGCTTACTAATTGTGCAATACTTTCTTTTTTAGACTTTGGGAAAATGTTTTTTCGTTCCCAATCAGACAATTCGTAACGTTCATCTTCCATTAAAATATTAGTAATCTCACTACTAATTTCTTGATTTTCGTTATTAATAAATTGTTCTGATGAAAAATCTGGATTCTGATTTAAAGTTTCTATTATCTTGTAATATAAAGTTTTAAACTGTTCGTTAGAGAATTCCATTTCATCATCTTGCAAATCTAAAAACACTTTTTCAAATACTTTGGCTTGTTGTATTACTGGTTCTAAAATAAGAACACCTTTTTCATTTTCTTTAAGAACGAGGTCTTCAAAATCTTCAGTTTTGTTTCCATATAGCAATAAAATTTCTATAATTTTTCGTTCTAAAACATATTGTACATCAATTTTTGTTATAGGCGTTTGGTGTTTAATAACTTCAAAGGCTTGTTGTGGTTTTTGTTGTTGTTTGGCTTGATCGTTTGCTTCTTTTTGTGTGAGTTGTGCTAGCGTGCTAAAAAGTACGTCTTCGCTAATATCCATAATTCTAGAACATTCTTGTATATAAACTTCGCGTTTAATACGATCTGGAATTTTAGCGATACTGTTAATAATATCTCTAATGGTCTCTGCTTTTTTTATTGGGTCGTTTTGTGACTCTTCAAATAAAACCGAAGCCTTAAATTGAATAAAATCTTTAGCATTTTCATTTAGGTAATGCTTTAATTCTTCTAGTGTATTTGTTTTTGCAAAACTATCTGGATCTTCACCTTCTGGAAAGCTACAAACCTTAACATTCATGCCTTGCTCAAGAATAAGATCGATACCTCTTATAGAGGCTCTCATTCCAGCTGCATCTCCATCAAAAAGTACAGTAATGTTTTTTGTTAATCTGTTTATTAATCGAATTTGATCACTAGTTAAAGCGGTTCCAGAAGAAGACACAACATTGGTAACACCAGTTTGATGAAACTGTATCACATCAGTATATCCTTCAACTAAATAACAATTGTCTTCTTTTGCAATACTTTGTTTTGCATGGTAAATACCATATAACACTTTACTCTTGTGGTAAATATCACTTTCTGGTGAGTTTAAATATTTTGCTGCTTTTTTATCATTGGTTAATATACGTCCACCAAAGCCTAAAACACGACCACTCATACTTTGTATTGGGAACATAACACGACCTTTAAACCTATCAAACTGTTTATCGCCTTTGTCTATAGTTAAGCCAGTTTCTGCTAAAAATTCTAGCTTGTAACCTTTTTTTAAAGCCTCGTCTGTAAAACCACTCCAAGCCTCTGTACAGTAACCTAAGTCGAATTTTTTGATAGTTTCGTCTGTAAAACCACGTTCTTTAAAATAGCTTAAACCTATGGCTTTACCTTTGTCTGTTTTATGTAAAATATGCTTAAAATAGGTGTTTGCATATTCACTAACTAAATATAGACTTTCGCGTCTGTCTTGTGCCTCTTTTTCTTCGTTAGACTTTTTGGTTTCTTCAATCTCGATATTGTATTTTTTAGCGAGGTATTTTATAGCTTCAGGATAGGTAAAATGTTCGTGTTCCATTAAAAAAGCTACTACGTTTCCACCTTTTCCACTAGAAAAATCTTTCCATATTTGTTTTACTGGTGAGACCATAAAACTTGGTGAACGCTCTTCGCTAAACGGACTTAACCCTTTATAGTTACTACCTGCTTTTTTTAACTGCACAAAATCGCCAATCACCTCCTCTAATCGAGCAGTTTCGTATACTTGGTCTATGGTAGATTTTGAAATCAATTACTTTGAAGTTTTAAGCTTTTGCAGAATAACGATGTAAATGTAATATAATTAGAATGCTTTTGAAAGTTTACAGATTTTTTAATTAAAGAAACTAACACAAATTTTTTAATCTAAGTCTACTCTTAATCCAAGCGATATATTATTTTGCTTTATAGCTTGATTTCTGAAGGTTTCAGATAAATCGTATTTGGCATAAAGACTCATATCACCAACACCAACATAAGTACCTAAACCATAAACAAAATTACTAACGTTAAAATCGCGTCTTATTTTTTGTTTCACTCTGTCTCCATCTTCTTTATAACGTAATTTAAGTTGTGAACCTAAATTTAAACCTCCATAAGCACCAATACCAAATTTAAATTTACCATTGTTGATATAGCGTACTCTGTCTTTTTTCTCAATGGTTTTCATTGGTCCAAACTCAAAGTATAAAGGGAAAACTAAGTTTGTATTTCTAAATTCAGATTGTTTTAAGTCTGATGAAAATGTTTCTAATGTATTAGTATTACCATTTTGGACTAATATTTTATTGTCTTTAAGTTCGTATTTATTCCATTGAAACATAAAACCATATTTTAATCGTGGTGAATTTCCAGACTTACCAAGTCTTGTTTTCCAATTCCAACCTAATTCTACAAAACCAGAGCCTCCAATTTTGTATGGCGAGTCGCTAAGGCTTTGTCCATCTATAATAGCATTATTTAACCCAAAAGCCATAACAAGGTCGTTGCTTGTGCGAATGTCGTATTTAACGGCTTCACTTTTTTTAGATTTAGTGTAAGATACACTGTTGTAAATCTTTAATATAGTATCTGCAAACGCTTAACATTTTTGGTGCATGCAACTCGTACAATACGTGTTGTGCTTCACGATTGTTTTTTGAGCTCTTTTTATAAGCCTCGTTTCATTTTTATAGAGTTGAATAACTTTCAAAAAACTGTTAGTTTAGTGGTTCTATATATAAAGACGCAATTTGTGTGCAAAAGGTTGCCTCGTGATTAAAAAAAAATTATTTTTTTCTTTCAATCACGTAATTTACCATTAATTCTAAAGAAGATTTGTAGCTTGAATCTGGAAATTTTTGCAATATTTGTAGGGCTTCGGTTTGAAATGCTTTCATTTTTGTAACAGCATAGTCTAAGCCTCCATTATCTTTAACAAAAGCAATCACTTCGCTCACGCGTTTTTTGTTTTTATTATGGTTTTTAATGGAGTTAATAAGCCAATTTTTATCTTTTTTGCTTACAATGTTTAGTACGTGAATAAGCGGTAAAGTCATTTTTTGCTCTTTAATATCGATACCTACTGGTTTACCAATGCTGTTGGTGCCATAGTCGAACAGATCGTCCTTAATTTGAAATGCCATACCAATAAGCTCTCCAAACTTTCGCATGGTTTCTACATCTTCAGATCCTGGTTTTACAGATGCTGCACCAAGACTGCAGCAGGCAGCAATTAAGGTCGCTGTTTTTTGTCTTATTATCTCGTAATATACTGCTTCTGTAATGTCTAATCTTCTGGCTTTTTCAATTTGTAGTAACTCGCCTTCGCTCATTTCTCTAACTGCTACAGAAATAATTTTTAGTAAATCGAAATCGTTATTATCTATAGAGAGTAATAGGCCTTTAGAGAGTAAGTAGTCGCCAATAAGCACTGCTATTTTATTTTTCCAAAGGGCATTTATACTAAAGAAACCTCGACGTTTATTACTATCGTCTACAACATCATCATGTACTAGTGTTGCGGTATGAATTAACTCTATAACTGAAGCTCCTCTATAGGTTCTGTCTAAAACTTCACCATTAGATACCATTTTAGCGACAAGAAACACGAACATTGGTCGCATTTGTTTGCCTTTTCTTGTAACGATATAATGTGTAATTCTGTTTAATAACGGAACTTTAGAAGCCATTGCCAAGCGGAACTTTTGTTCAAAAAGATCCATTTCGTAAGCAATGGGTTGTTTTATTTGTTCGGTTATTTTCAATAGAAAAAATATAGAGTTACAAAGCTAATAATAAAGTTTGTTTAATTATGTTAATTAAATGTTGTAAAAAGTAACATAATACTTGTTACCACTCGTTTATTCTGTTAGAGTCTAATTTTATAAAAATAAACACAAGAATTGTAAATCCCCAAAGTCCAGAGCCACCATAACTAAAAAGAGGTAACGGAATACCAATAGTTGGTATTAAACCCATAACCATACCAATATTAATTAAAAAATGGATAAATAGTATGGCTCCAACCGAGTAACCATAAATGCGACTAAATTGCGATTTTTGGAGTTCGGCTAAGTGTAAAATACGTAGAATAAGTAACACAAAAATAAGGACTACACTAAAGCTGCCTATAAATCCCCATTCTTCGCCTACAGTTGTAAAAATATAATCTGTATGTTGTTCTGGTACAAACTTACCTTTGGTTCTAGTACCTTCCATAAAACCTTTGCCCTTTAGTCCTCCTGAGCTAATGGCTTTTTCACTCTCTAAAAGGTTGTATGCAGCCTCTTTCTTCATCTTTTCTAGCTTTTCTGCATCTTTTTCTAAACTTAGCCAAATTGTAATTCTGTCTTTTTGGTGGACTGGTAAAAGTGTACTATACGTATAGCGAACTCCAAAAGCTATTAATAGTGCAATTGTTAAGGTTAAAACTGGCTGAAAAAAGGAAGGTTTTTTTTTGAGAGAAAAAAAGTAACCAAAGACAAGTAGTACTGTAATACACATAGTAATTATTACACCAAATTTTAAAGCAGAAATCGCTAAAACAGTTAAAAGCGAACCTATAATTAAATATATTTTTGGAAGCCCTTCGCGATAGAGTACAAAGAAGAATGCACCATAAACTAATGTGCTTCCTGCATCTTTTTGTAATAAAATTAGAAATGCTGGAATAACAATAATTGCAAAAATGCGTATTTGATGTTTAAATAGCTTAATGTCTGTTTGTAAATCACTAACATATTTTGCTACTGCTAAAGCTGTTGCTGCTTTTGCAAACTCACTTGGTTGCAAAGTCATACCTCCTAAATCGTACCATGAAGTGGCACCATTTATATTTTTTCCAAATATAAATAAGCCAACTAAAGAGAGGAGAGAAGCAAAATAGATAATACTGGAAAAACGTTCATAAAATTTAGTATCTATAGAGAGTATAAGAATGATTAAAATAACCGAAAGGATGATAAAAATAAGCTGTTTGCCGTAAAACTCTGTAAAACTAAAATAGTCTATAATTTCGCCAGTATGTGAAGCAGATAAAATATTTAACCAACCAAAACCTGCTAGTATAAAAAACAGTAAAATGGTAATCCAATCGAACTTAAAATGTCTATCTGTTTGTCTCATTAAGGTGTTAGCTTAATATTAGTTTTGTCTGGAAAGGCTATATTTTCTTCTAAAGGAATAATTTGATATTCTGTTTCTCTATTAATTTTAAAAGGTTTTCCAGATTGAGGTTTAGCGTATTCGTTTTCTAAACTATGTGTGAGTAACCATTCTTCTAGATCTTTTCTAGAAATGGTCTTGTTAATGTATTTTTCAATCATTAAACTCGCCACTCTTCCGGCAAATCTACTTCCAAAATAACCGTTTTCTACAAAAACTGCTAAGGCTATTTTAGGGTTATCTTTTGGAGCAAATGCAACAAATATAGAGTGATCTGTTAGTTGTGTTCTCACACTGTCTATAATAGCAAAATTTTCTACAGTTCCTGTTTTTCCACAAATTTCTAGGTCTTTTACTTGAAGGCCACTTGCGGTTCCGTTTTTATAAACTTGAAACATGCCTTCAATTACAGGATCAAAATGTTTTTTCGCTATTGTTGTGTAGTTAGGTTTTGTAAAATTTTCTGGTAAGGTTTCGCCATCAATAGCTTTAATTATATGAGGTGTGTAATAATAACCACGATTAGCAATTGCTGCTGTCATGTTTGCTAATTGAATAGGAGTTGTAGCTACTTCACCTTGACCAATGGCATTAGATAATGTGTATGTAGAATAGAATTCTTTTGGATAAGCATTTCTGTAATAATCTCTATCAGGAATTCTGCCTTTTTGTCCCACAACTAAGTCGTTGTTTAAATAATTACCAAGGCCAAAACTTTTTACATGGTTACTCCAAACATCTATACCATTTGATGCATTATTATTTTTGTCTAATATTTTTCTGTAAAGGTTTGCAAAATAGGCATTACAAGATTTTTGAATACCTAAGACCATATCTCTAGAACCTCCACCACAATGGCAACCCATAAAACGATTTCCAAATTTATAACCATTTTGGCAAACAATCCTATCGTTAGTTTTTATCACATCTTCTTGCAAGGCAACAAGTGCATTCATCAGTTTAAAAGGAGAACCAGGATTATATACGCCTTGTAAGCTTCTATTAAATAAAGGTTTAGCTATGGTGTCTCTTAATAACTTATTAAAGTTTTTAGAGCGTTTTCTTCCTACTAAATCATTTGGATTGTAGCTAGGAGCAGCAATCATGGCTAAAATTTCTCCTGTACTAGGTTCTATAGCAATAATACCACCACGTTTATTTTGCATCAACCATTCTCCATAAGCTTGAAGTTCTGAATCTATAGTTATTTTAATGTCTTTACCTGGTTCTGGTAAGGTGTCATTTGCACCATCATTGTATGGTCCTATGTTTCTATTAAATCTATCTTTTTGAAAAAACTTGATGCCTTTTCTACCGCGTAAAATAGCTTCATAAGATTTTTCAACACCTTGTTTTCCTATTAAATCACCTAAATTATAATATGGATCATTATTAATATCTCTATTATTAACTTCGCCAATGTCTCCTAATACATTGGCACCAATAGTAGTTTCGTATTGTCTTAAAGATCGTTTTTGAATGTGAAAACCTTTGTATTTTCTCATTTTTTCTTGAAGTACAGCATAGTCTTCTTTAGATAAATGAGATACAAATGGAGAAGCTATTCGCCATGAATAATGTTTGGCTTTTTCAAACTGACTAATAAAACGTGCTTTGTCAATTTTTAGTAGTCTACAAAACTCTAAGGTGTCTAAAGGTTCTACTTCTCTTGGTATTACCATTACATCGTAAGAGGGTTGGTTTGCTACTAGAAGCGTTCCGTTTCTATCGTAAACAAACCCTCTTTTTGGGTAATCATAAACCTTTCTAATAGCATTATCATCAAAAATACTATCAGAGTTTGAATTGTAAATTTGAAGATAAAATAGTCTTGCTGTAAATAATACACCAACAAGAATAACAGAAAGAAAGAGTAAAAACTGTCTCATTTTTTATTTGTGCCACCAAAAATTATAGTTATTAATACACATAATAAAATAGTAAATATACTTGAGAATAACGTGTTTTTGAGTACTAAAAATATCTTTGAAAAGTTAAAAATTTCAAGTAAAAATAAAATGAAATGGTGAATTAAAACAAGTATGGTAATATAAGTAATACGTTGCCCAAAATCTACATTGCCAAATTTAATAGCATTATGCTCGTATACTGCTCCAAAACTAAACTTTAGTGCTGCAGGTCTTATAAAAGCAATGGTTACAGTTGCAGCAGCATGTATACCTCCTGAGTCTAAAAACATATCAATTAATAAACCTAAAAGAAAACTTAATAAAATAAAAATAAGTCTGTTGTTTTTTACAGGAAATAGTAAAACAAATAAAATGTATGGATACGGATTTATATTGCCTAAAAAGTTAACATGACTTAAAAGGAGAACTTGTATTAATAACAATACAATAAAACGAATGGTATGTATAGATAATAAATTAGTCATTATCTTTTAATATGTTTTCTATAATTTTAGCATCTTTATTTTCTATAATATAAACATGTTCAATACTTGTCATATCATTAAATAGCACAATGTCTATTTCATAATAATTTTCGGCATTATCTAGTTTAAAATTAGAAATTGTACCAACTGGAATCCCTTTAGGAAAAATGGCAGAACGACCAGATGTAATTATAGTATCTCCTTTTGCTACAGTTGCAATTTTTGGAATTTCGGAAAGTTGAATTGTGTTTGGTGAGTTTCCGTTCCATTTTAGTGAACCAAAATGAGGTGTTTTTTTTAATTTAGCACTAATACTACTCGTGGTATTTAAAATAGAAAGTACTGTTGCATAATTTCTATTTGTTTTTTCTACTATACCAATAATACCTTTGCTAGACACCACACCAAAATCTTGTTTAATACTATCATTATCTCCTTTGTTTAATAGTAAAATATTATTGGTCGTTGCGTAACTGTTTCTTATAACTTGAGCAGCTGTAAATTTATATTTTTTATTGTAATTTGTACTGTCAATATAATTAGTGTCTGGTGTTTGCTTTGTATTATACAGAATTGATTTTAAGCGTTTATTGTCTTCTTGAAGTAGTTTGTTTTGGTTTTTTAAATCGAAGTATTCACTCATAGAATTTGAAGCGTTATAAATACCTCCACTTAAAAAATTAGCAGAATTTATAAATCTACTTCTGTGGTAACTGTGAGATTGAATAGTTAACATTACCGAAACAAATAACAATAGCACAAACAGAAGAAACGTTTTGTTTCTTAGTATAAAGTTTACTATTTGTTGCATTTATTAAGGGTAGTTTTATTTAATCAAAACACTTTTGTATTTAGGAATATTTTTAAGCGTAATACCTGTTCCACGTACTACTGCACGTAAAGGATCTTCAGCAATATAAACAGGTAAGTCTGTTTTTTGAGATAAACGCTTGTCTAATCCACGTAGCATAGAGCCACCACCAGCTAAATAAATTCCAGTGTTGTAAATATCTGCTGCTAATTCTGGAGGTGTTTGCGATAAGGTTTCCATTACAGCATCTTCAATTCTAAGAATAGATTTATCTAAAGCTTTAGCAATTTCTCTGTAAGAAATTTGAACCTGCTTAGGCTTTCCAGTTAATAAATCACGTCCTTGAACGCTCATGTCTTCTGGTGGTAAATCTAAATCTTCGGTCGCTGCACCTATTTGTATTTTTATTTTTTCGGCAGTGCGTTCACCAACATAAAGGTTGTGTTGTGTTCTCATGTAATAGATAATGTCGTTTGTAAACACATCACCTGCAATTTTAACAGACTTGTCGCAAACAATACCACCTAAAGCGATAACTGCAATTTCGGTAGTTCCACCACCAATATCTACAATCATGTTGCCTTTAGGTAGCATAATATCTACACCAATACCAATAGCAGCAGCCATTGGCTCATGTATTAAATACACTTCTTTACCATTTACACGCTCTGCACTTTCTTTTACTGCACGCATTTCTACTTCTGTAATTCCAGAAGGAATACATATTACCATACGCAACGATGGTGTAAATAACTTTTTTTTAAGCGCAGGTATGTTTTTAATAAACATGCTTATCATTTGCTCAGAAGCATCAAAATCTGCAATTACACCATCTTTTAAAGGCCTAATTGTTTTTATGTTTTCGTGCGTTTTCCCTTGCATCATATTGGCCTCTTGACCAACAGCTATTATTTTTCCTGAAATACGATCTCTCGCAACAATGGAAGGTGCATCTACAACAACCTTGTCGTTGTGGATAATTAATGTGTTTGCAGTTCCTAAATCTATTGCGATTTCTTCTGTTAAGAAGTCAAAAAATCCCATGCGTTAAGTAGTAATTTATGAAGTTATTAAAGAGTTGCTGTAAAAGTAACAAAACTAACGAAAAAAACAGCCTTTATTTTATATACTTCTTATATAAATTTTTAATGCTTAAGGATTTAGAAGCATAAGAATAAAACAAAAAAGATATTTGTAAGAATTTTAGACGGTTTTTTATGACCTTATTCGCTTTCGCGGAATTGTTAATTAATAGTATTTAAAAGATTAAATATTATTCATAATTCTCATCTTATTTAACTTTTCTTTATTAAAGGATGTTTTTGATGAAGCGTCCCGAAATAAAACAAGCAAGCCTGATATATAGAAAAATATATCAGGCAAGTTAATATTATTAAAAGATTCCTTTTTTAAAGAAATTTGTTTAATGTTTAAAATGACGTGTTCCTGTAAAAACCATCGCAACACCATTATCATTACAATAATCTACACTTAATTGGTCTTTTATAGAGCCTCCTGGTTGTATTACTGCAGATACTCCAGCGTTTTTAGCAATCTCTACGCAATCTGGAAAAGGAAAGAAAGCATCACTTGCCATTACGCTGCCTTGTAAATTAAACTTAAAAGATTGTGCTTTGTGTATGGCTTGGTTTAAAGCATCTACACGGCTGGTTTGTCCTGTTCCACTTGCACACAATTGTTTGTCTTTTACTAGAACAATTGTATTCGATTTTGTGTGTTTACAAATTTTAGAAGCAAATATTAAATCGTCTAACTCAGCAGTTGTAGGTGCCTTAGTAGTTGCGTTTTTAACATTTTCTTTTTTGTCTGTTACGTTATTTCTATCTTGAACTAACACACCGTTTAAACATGTTCTAACTGTAGTTTGTGCCAATTCGGCATCTTTTAATACTAATAGAATACGGTTTTTCTTGCCTTTTAAGAGTGCTTCTGCTTTTGCCGAGAAACTTGGAGCAATTACTACTTCGCAAAATAATTTATGTATTTCTTCTGCAGTTGCTATATCAATTTCAGAATTAGAAATTAATACACCACCAAAGGCAGAAACAGGATCTCCTGCTAGAGCATCTACATAAGCTTGATGTAAAGTGTCGCGTTGTGCTAGGCCACAAGCATTGTTATGTTTTAAAATAGCAAATGTAGGCGCATCGTTTTTAAACTCGTCCATTAAGTTTACTGCTGCATCTACATCTAAAAGATTATTATAACTTAATTCTTTACCATGCAACTGGTTAAACATAGTGTCAAAATCACCAAAGAAGAAGCCTCTTTGATGTGGGTTTTCGCCATAGCGTAATACTTTACCATTAGTCTCGGACACCTTTAAAGCCGCAATTTCATGGGTAGTATTAAAGTAATTAAATATGGCAGAATCGTAATGAGAAGAAACGTTAAAAGCTTTTGCAGCAAAACGTTTTCTGTCATCTTCTGTTAAGTTTCCTTTTTTGTCCGTAATTAATTCTAAAAACTCAGTATAATCTCCTACAGAGGAGACGCAAATAACATCTGCATAATTTTTGGCAGCTGCTCGAATTAGCGAAATGCCACCAATATCTATTTTTTCTATAATGTCTTGGTTTGTGGCTCCAGAAGCTACAGTTTTTTCAAAAGGATATAAGTCTACAATAACAACATCAATTTGTGGAATGTTGAATTCTGTCATTTCGGCAATATCACCATCATGGTTTTGCCTATTTAATATACCACCAAAAACTTTTGGGTGTAATGTTTTTACGCGACCTCCAAGAATAGAAGGGTAAGATGTTACATCTTCTACAGGAACGACTTTTATACCTAAATCGTTAATAAATTTTTCTGTACCACCAGTAGAATAAATTGTAACGCCTTGTGCGTTAAGTTCTCTAACAATTGGTTCTAAACCATCTTTGCTAAATACAGATATTAATGCAGATTTAATTGTTTTGTTATTGCTCATTAGTAGTTGTGTTAATAAGCCATCAAATTTACAAAAAAAGGAAATGATATTTACTTAAAAAAGCAAATGGGTTTTCAACTAAAAGTGTTAGTTGTTAACAACGTGGTTTAAATTTCAAAGTTCAAAAACAAAATTTCAAAAAATGAAAATATAAATAACAGAGCCTTTAAATAGGTGCTTTGAAAATGAGATGTTTAACCTGCTTCTAAAAATCTGTTTAAAAGTAAGTTAATGATTATTTAGTATGCCTTTGGGATTTAGTTTTTTTTAATTTGGGATTTGCAAAAGTATATCTGAAACTTTTGCACAAACAAACTCTAAAAAACGCTCATCTTCTTCAGTAAAAGGATCAGGAGTATTAGAATCTATATCTATTTGCCCAATGTTTTCACCATTCACAAAAATTGGAATTACAATTTCAGCTTTTACTGTAATGCTACATGCAATGTAATTGTCTTGAGCAGCAACATCTGGTACAACAAAATTTTTATTGCTTAATGCTACTTGTCCGCAAATACCTTTCCCAAAAGGAATAATGGTATGGTCTGTAGGCTCACCAACATAAGGACCTAATTTTAGTTCATTTTTATTACCATTTTTAAAATAAAAACCAACCCAATTGTAATGGCTTACATTTGCTTCTAATAGCTCACATATTTTCATTAAACGCTCATTTACAGTATTTTCGTTTTTAGAAAGTATTGTTTCAGCTTTTGGTTTTAACGTTTCAAAAATCATAAGGGTGTTTTTTTTGGTAAAAGTATTTAAAAAGGTGTAATTTCATGCTTTCTAAATCTAAATATTTTCATAATTAAATTTGAAAACACTTTTTATAAAATATAAGTCTGTATTACAATTTATTCTTACATTTTTGTTAGTATATAGTGTGTTATCTTTTGGTTATAAATACTATTTAAGCGCATCTATTGGTTCTCAATTTTATCCAGATTATGTTACAAATATTGTTGCATCACAAACTGAATATTTACTAAATAGTATTGGGTATAGTGCTCAAGTTTTAATGCATCAACAGGAGCCTTCAATGAAACTAATTTTAGAAGGAAAATATATTGTGAGAATAATAGAAGGCTGTAATGGTATAAGTGTTATTATTTTATTTGTGTCTTTCGTGATTGCTTTTTCAGGTAAATTTAAAGTAACCGTATTGTTTTTAGTGTTGGGAAGTGTCATTATTTATACTGTAAACCTTTTTAGAATTGTACTTTTAACACTTGGCTTGTATTATTATCCATGGCATGGTGAACTTTTACACACAGTAATTTTTCCTGCTGTTATCTATGGGATAGTTTTTTTATTATGGATGCTTTGGGTGAATAAATTTTCTAATCTTGGTAAAAAGAATGAGTAAGTTTATTAAATATATCTGGCTCCTTTTGCTTTTTGGATTATTATTATTATTAATTCGTGCTTTTGAAGATGAATTGTTTTACGATCCTTATTTAAAATTCTTTCAGAGTGATTATTTGTATCTCGATTCTCCAAGACGCGAAGTTTTAAAATTAACACTTTCAACTACATTAAGGTATGTTATTAATACATTAATTTCGTTAGTAATTTTATATGTGTTTTTTAAAGATAATAGTGTCGTTAAGTTTTCGGTATTAATTTATATCATGTTTTATGTAATTCTGTTAGGCTTGTTTTTATACTTTGTTCTTAATCCTAAACAAGAAGACTACTACTTGTTTTTTAATATTAGAAGGTTTTTAATCCAACCCATACTCTTGTTATTGCTACTTCCTGCTTTTTATTATCAAAGAAAAAGCGCTTAAATTAATGTTAAAGCTTAAAACTTAAAGCTATCTGTTTAAAATTTAATTAACTTTGTAGTGTGAAAATTAAATTAGTAAATAGAAGTTTCTCCTTTTTAATGGCATTTGCAGTGTTGTTCTCAACACTGTCTTTTACTGTTGAGTCTCACTATTGTGGATCTAATTTAATAGACACTGCTGTTTTTACAAAAGCAAAATCTTGTAATGGAGATTTTACAGAGAAAGCAACAACTAAGAAAGGTTGTTGTAAAAATGAAATAGATGTAATTAAAGGTCAAGATAAATTAAAAGTAAATAGTTTTGACGATTTAAATTTCAGTCTACAAATCGTTTTTGTATCTCATGTTTACAGCTATACTTCGTTAGTTATAGGCTTGCCTAAACAAACTGTTTCGCATCAGGAATATGTTCCTCCAAACCTCATTTATGACATACAAGTTCTAGATGAAACCTTCTTAATTTAATATATTATTTCTTTAGTTTTCGCTTACGCGGAAACATTAGTTTACGAAATAATTTATTAAATAAAATACAATGATACATACATATACAGTTACAGGAATGACCTGTAATGCTTGTAAAGCTTCAGTAGAAAAACATTTGAATGCTTTACCAAACATAACTCAAGCGACTGTAGATCTTGAGGCTCAAGAAGTAACAGTCGAAATGTCTCAATACATTTCAATTAAATCGCTTCAGGAAGCACTACCAGAAAAGTTTTTAATTTCAGAAAAAGAACAAGAAAACATTTTTAAAACTTCTAAAATTGAAGCACAAAAAAGTGACCTTCAACAATTAAAACCATTATTTATAATCTTTGGTTACATAACTGCAGCTTCCATTTTAATGCATTATAAAAATTGGGAATGGAGTAGTTTCATGCTCGATTTTATGGGCTTGTTTTATATTGTTTTTAGTTTCTTTAAAATCCTAGACCTAAAAGGTTTTCCAGAATCTTTTAAAATGTACGATCCTCTAGCAAAGCAAATCCCGTTCTATGCTAAAATCTATCCTTTTTTAGAACTTGCCATAGGAATCCTTTTTTTAATGCGTATTCAAGTTCCAATGGCTTTAATAATAACCATTATTATTCTGGGTATTACAACTATTGGCGTAACCAAAACGCTTTTAGATAAAAAAGCAATACAATGTGCGTGTTTAGGAACAGCACTTAAATTACCAATGACGAAGGCGACGTTTATAGAGAATACAATTATGATTGTTATGGCAATTATTATGTTAACTTATACCTATTTATAATGAAGCAGATAATTTATATAATACTATTATTGCCATTATTTGCGATCTCTCAATCGGAATTAAAAGGCACTGTTTTTGAAGATAACGCAAGTAAAACACCACTTCCAGGAGCTAACGTTATTTGGTATGGAACTACAGTTGGAGATGTTACAGATTTTGATGGAAAATTTACAATTCCTTATAAAAAAGAGTATAACAAACTAATTATAAGTTATGTAGGTTATAAAACAGATACATTATTAATTTCTAGCCCAAAAACTATAACGCATTATTTAAAACCAACAAGCGAACTTGATGAAATTGAAATAACATCAAGAAAAAAACCATCTTCAATTTCTTATTTATCGTCTCAGAATGTAATTAACGTTAGTAGCGATGAGCTTTTAAAAGCGGCTTGTTGTAACCTGTCTGAAAGTTTTGAAACCAATCCTTCAATAGATGTAAATTTTGCAGATGCTGTTACAGGAACTCGACAAATAAAAATGTTAGGTTTAACAAGTCCTTACATATTAATAGCCACAGAAAACATTCCATCTATTCGAGGTGCCTCTCAAGCTTTTGGACTTAGTTTTATTCCTGGAACTTGGGTAGAAAGTATACAAATTACAAAAGGCGCAGGAAGTGTTGTTAATGGTTACGAAAGTATTACAGGACAAATAAATGCAGAATTAGTAAAACCTACAACAGACGATAAACTATTTGTAAACCTTTATGGAGCAAGTAACGCACGTCTAGAGTTAAACACGCATTTTAATACAAAAGTTAGCGATAAATGGACAACAGGAGTTTATTTACACGGCAGTACCTTAAACACAAAACACGATGTAAATAACGATAACTTTTTAGATATGCCTTTGTATAATCAAGTTAATGTAATGAACCGTTGGCAATATACTAATCCAGAAAAAGGCTTGGTAAGTTTTATAAATTTAAAGTATTTAAAAGATGATAAACAAACTGGTGAAATAGATTTTAATCCAGAAACAGATAAATTAACAACCAATAATTGGGGAAGTGAAATTGACACCGAGCGTTATGAGGTTAGTGCTAAATTAGGTTATGTTAATGCAGAATTACCATGGCAAAGTATTGGTGTTCAAGCTGCTTTTAGTGGTCACCAACAAGACTCTTATTTTGGATTAAATACATACGATATTGAGCATAATAGTTTATATGCTAATGTAATTTATAATACTATAATAAGCGATTCTCGACATAAAATTAAAACTGGTATAAGTTATACTTACGATCATTACGATGAATTAGTAAATACAACAGATTTTAATAGAACCGAAAACTCTATTGGTGGTTTTTTAGAGTATAATTATTTTAACCTAGATAAATTAAATGTTACAGCAGGTTTAAGAGTAGATAGACATAATTTATTAGGCACATTTGTAACACCTCGTTTGCATTTGCGTTATACCACATGGGAAAAAGGAGTGTTTAGAGCATCTGTAGGAAGAGGAAAACGTAGTGCTAATATTCTTGCCGAAAACCAAAAACTGTTTTCGACATCACGAAACATAAATATTTTAAATACCACTGGAGCAATTTATGGCTTAGATCCAGAAATTGCATGGAATTATGGCGTGTCTTTTTTACAAGGCTTTAGAGTATTTGGAAGAAAAGGAGAGGTGATAGCAGACTTTTATAGAACAGATTTTAAAAACCAAGTGGTAGTCGATTATGAAAACGCGCAACAAGTAAATTTTTATAATTTAGCTGGAGAGAGTTATGCCAATAGTTTTCAAGTAGAATTACATTACGAGCCTTTTAATAATTTTAATACGCGTTTGGCTTATAAAAACTATGATGTTAAAACGCAATTTAATTCAGGTAAGTTAGAACGACCATTAACACCAAAACATCGTTTTTTTGCAAATGCATCTTATGAAACAGAAGTAGATGAAGGCGAATCTAGACAATGGAAATTTGATGCAACCTATAATTGGTTAGGCGCTCAACGTTTATCATCTACACAAAATAACCCAATACAATACCAATTATCAGAGTATTCTAAGACTGTAGCGACTTTTAATGCTCAAGTAACTAAAGTGTTTTCTCCAAAATTTGAAGTATATTTAGGTGGAGAAAATATATTCAACACCAGACAAGAGAACCCAATAGTATCGGCAGATAATCCTTTTGGTTCGAGTTTTGATACTACTTTTGTATATGGCCCAATTTTTGGAGCTAACTATTATGCAGGACTTAGATTTAAAATTAAATAACTTAATTCCCGAGAAGTAAAGAATTTTATAATAAAATAATTAAAATATGAAATCAATAAACTTAATCAAGAAAGTAACATTAGTATTAACCTTTTTAATAACAACAGTAACATTTGCTCAAAACAAAAATGAACGCACTTCTTTAGAAGTAGATGGTGTTTGTTTAATGTGTAAAAAGCGTATTGAAAAAGCAAGCTTAAATACCAAAGGCGTAAAGTCTGCTATTTGGAATGTAGAAACGCATGAATTAAAATTAATTTTTGATGAGCGTAAAACAAATCTTGAAACCATACAAAAAAGTATTGTAGCAGTTGGCCATGATACTAAAACATTAAAAGCTACAGACGAAGCCTACGAAACAGTACATCCTTGTTGTAAATATCGTGATGAAGAAGTGCAAGAAGACCATAAAAAAGAATAACTAAAAAGGAATAATTATATATAAAGCCTGAATGTACATTCAGGCTTTTTTATATTTACACTATGCCTTACAGAATTTATGTAATAGAATTATCGAAACGTGTGTTTACAGAAAACACTAAGTTTCGAAATGCAAACCCACAATTTAATGGTGTGTTGCAATGTTTGTATGTTGGCATGACAAGTAAAACACCAAAAGAACGGTTTACACAACACAAAACTGGTTATAGAAATAAAAAAGGATACAAGTTGTCTTCTAATATTGTAGAAAAGTATGGCATGTATTTAAGACCAAGTTTGTACAACCATATAGATTCAATTGCTACAAGAACAGAAGCACTTAAAATAGAAGAAGCTTTGGCTCTTGAACTACGTAGACAGAAGTATGCCGTTTGGTTTAATTAACTGACTTGACTTTTTGAATAAAATAAACTAACTTTGTTTAACATATTCATTTTGAATTGCTAAACAACTGAAAAATTACTATTATTACCTGTCAAATGATACGACTAATTTGACTTGAATATAATGTTGGGAATAAACCGAAAAGCCAACTGAATTTTGAAGTAGGTAGAATTAAAAAAAATAAAATGAAACTAAAATTAACAATTACACTTACACTATTATTAAACATTTTTGTATTTGCTCAAAAAAAGAGTGTTGCAATAACTTCATTTGAAACAATATCATCCAATGTTTCCTTAAAATATGTAAAGGCAATAGAAGACAAAGTCAAGGAAGCTTTTTATGCTACGAACAGGTTTGACATTGTTGACAGAACAAACCTTAGAAAACTAAAAGCAGAAAAAGAATTGCAAAAAAGTGAAGATTTTATTGATGGTAAAACAGTTCAACAATCTAGTTTGGAAGGTGCCGAACAAATAGTAACAGGTAGTATAAGTCAAGTAGACATTGTTAAAAATACAATTGACAATAGCGATTCCTATGATTGTAAAATTTCTTTTTCACTACAAGTTATAGATATTGCAACTGGGCAAGTTTTGGCTAGTGAGTTAATTAGACCAAAACAAAGTTTTATAGGAGGTCTTGGTAGTACTTTAGTTGGCGGTGATAATACCCCAGAAAAAGCTTTTTTTAATTCGTTAAAAGGCACACAAAAAGCAATCGATAAGTTTGTTGGTAAACACTTCCCTGTAACGACTTTAATTATAGAAATAACAGAAGCATCTTCAAATAAAGCGAAATCAATTTTAATAAATACTGGTAACTTAAATGGTGCAAAAAACAAACAAGAATTTACAGTATTTGAATTAATAAATAAAAAGGTTGGAGGAAAAACCTTAATAAGAAAAAAAGAACTCGGTCAAATAAAAATAACAAAGGTTGAGGGTGATGAAATTTCAGAAGCAAAAGTTGTTAAAGGTGGCGAAGCAATATTCACTAAATTTAATTCAGGTGCTAAAATAGAGTGTCATTCAAAAAATTAATATTATGATAAGAAAAGTACTAACATTAATTACGATTACTTGCATTTTGGTATCGTGTGCTAAAAAAATAACTGTTCCTCTTACAGCAGAAGTAAATATTGTAAATGAAGATAAGCATAAGACTATTGAATTAAGAAGTGTTGGTTTCGGTAAGAATATAGAAGAAGCTATCTTTGATTCAGAAAAAAAAGCATTTGAGATTTTATTTTTTAGAGGAATCCCAAATACACATATAGAAAATCCCTTAATTGGCCCCAATGAAAATGAGATTTTATTAAAACATCAAAATTATTTCAAAAGTTTTTTTAGCGACAGATATAAATCATTCATAATGAGTATTTATGAATCATCACCTAGCCAGAAAAATAAAGGCGTAACTTCTGTAGTAAATGACATTAAAATAAATACAATGGCATTGAAAAAAGATTTAGAGACTAACAATATTATAAGAAAATTTGGATTTTAATTATGAAACAATTTTTATTAATAACCATGTGCTTGTTTTCACTTAGCGTAAGTGTTGCGCAAGATAAAAAAGTTAATACTGTTCAACCTACAATAATGGTTTTGCCATACACTAAGGAAGGACAGGATATTAGAACAATTTTAGAAGATGATTTTAACAAAAGAATCGCTATAACTGAAGTTAAAGAAGCTTTCGATAACAGAGGGTTTACAACCAAAGATTTTGTTGGTTCTTTAAAAATAGCTCTAAAAGAAACTACTTTAAATAGCGGTAACAAAACAGATTTAAAAGCGAATGTTATCAGGTTGTCTGGTGCAGATTTTTATGTAGAAGTTGAAGTTTTTGTTCAAAAATCAAGTAGCGGAAACTCTGTAAAACTAATATTACAAGGCTATGATTCATTCACAGGTCAATCTCTTTCAAATAAAGTTGGTGAATCTGGTAAGTTTTATACAGATGATATTGCAAAATTATCTCAAAAAGCAGTCGAAAGTTGTGCGGAAGAATTTTTAAACACTTTAAACAATAAATTTGGAGATATTGTTGAAAATGGAAGATCTGTTAGAATTAATATTGGATTTAATGCCGATTCTGATTACAATATGGACTCTGAAATAAATGATGATGGTGACTTAATATCGGACTTAATGGAAGATTGGCTCGATGATAATTCATTTAAAAACTATTATCATATTCAAGGTATTAGTGAAAGCGAAATGATTATTGATGACTACAGAATACCTTTAAAAGACTCAAACGGTAGAAATTATATGGCATCTAAAGTTGCCCGTGCATTGAGGAAGTATATTAAATCTCTAGGATTAGAAGTAAAAACGGATATGGAAGGTTCTGGTAAAATTAACGTTATAATTCAATAAACTATGAAAAAAATACTTATACTTTTATACATTCTAAATTTTGCGATTTTAAGTGCGCAAAACAATACTAATGACTTAAATAGTATTTCTTTATCTGTCATCTTACCCGATAATACCGAGTATTTATCAAGGAAATCAATTTCTAAGATAGAATCTAAAATACAACACATTGTGACAAAAAATGGGATTTCTGGTAGTGGTTATACCAATGAATTTTTAATTTATCCAAAATTGGAAATCTTTGACGAGTCAGTGATAGAGGGTATGAGAAATTTGGTAGTTATTGAAGTTGAATTCAATCTTTTTATACAACAATACAGCACCAAAAAAATATTTTCTTCATATTCAAAATCTATTCAAGGTAGTGGTTACAATAAAGAAAAAGCAATAGCTAATGCAATTTCAAAAATCCCAACTACCAACAATAAGATTAAAGAGTTTATTTTTGAAGCTAAAGAAAAAATACTAACATATTATAATGATAACTGCAATCAAATTTTGGATGATTCAAATTTTTTAATGAAAACTCAAAAATTTGACCAAGCAATAGCATTGTTATCCTCAGTTCCAAGAGAAGCAAAAAGTTGTTATGCTACTGTTCAAGACAAATCTATTGAAGCATTTAACGCCTATCAAAAGCAGACTTGTGAAACAAATTTATTGAAAGCTAAAACTGAAATTTCTAAAAATAATTATTCTAATGCTTTAAGATTTTTAAGTTTTATCGATGTAAGTTCGCCTTGCCTGAAAAAAGCTGAAACATTAATAAATGAAGTTGCAAAAAAAGTGGATCAAGAAGAAAAAAGAGATTGGGATTTAATGCTAAAAAAATATAATGACCGACAGAATATGGAAAAGTATAGACTAGATACTATGAAAGAAATTGCTAAGGCATATTATAGGTCTAAACCGACAACCATAACATATAAAAGCCTATTTTGATATTGACAACTGCTCACAACAAAGTATAAGTATAATAAGGGTTGCAAGGCTATATCTAATGGTAGTTTTGTGCTCTCAACATTAGTTTTTAAACCTATATAAAAACAAACAAATCCCTTACTATACTTATACTAGACCGTTAAACGAACCTTAATAAAAAACGCTTCCAGAAATCAATCTAGAAGCGTTTTTTTAATTTATCTCTGGCGATTTGCCATTACATCATGCCTGGCATGCCTCCACCCATTCCGCCTGGCATTCCACCACCAGCAGATTCTTCTTTAATGTCTATTAAAGCACATTCTGTAGTTAAAATCATTCCTGCAACAGACGCTGCATTTTCTAATGCAATACGTGTTACTTTTTTAGGATCGATAATACCAGCTTTAAGCATGTCTACATAAGTTTCAGATTTAGCATCGTAACCAAAGTCTTTTTTGCCTTCTAAAACTTTGTTTATTACCACACTACCTTCGCCTCCTGCATTTTCTACAATGGTACGTAAAGGAGATTCTATCGCTCTTGCAACAATTTGTATACCAGTAGTTTCATCTAAATTTTCTGTAGTAATTTTTTCTAACACTTTTTTGGCTCTTACTAAAGCAACACCACCACCAGCAACAATACCTTCTTCAACAGCAGCTCTTGTAGCATGTAAAGCATCGTCTACACGATCTTTCTTTTCTTTCATTTCTACCTCACTAGCAGCACCAACATATAATACAGCAACTCCACCTGCTAACTTAGCAAGGCGTTCTTGTAGTTTTTCTTTATCGTAGTCACTAGTAGTAGATTCTATTTGCGACTTGATTTGGTTGACTCTATTTTTTATTAATGATTTGTCTCCAGCACCATTAACAACAGTAGTATTGTCTTTATTTATAGTAATACGTTCTGCAGTTCCTAGCATTTCAATAGAAGCATTTTCAAGTGTAAAGCCGCGTTCTTCAGAAATTACTGTTCCACCAGTTAAAATAGCAATATCTTCTAACATCGCTTTACGTCTGTCTCCAAAACCTGGAGCCTTTACTGCAGCAATTTTTAAAGAGCCACGTAATTTATTAACTACTAAAGTTGCTAAGGCTTCACCATCTAAATCTTCTGCAATAATTAATAATGGTTTTCCAGTTTGTGCAACTGGCTCTAAAACAGGTAATAAATCTTTCATTGTAGATACCTTTTTGTCGTATAACAACACATAAGGATTCTCTAAATCTGCAATCATTTTTTCACTATCAGTAACAAAATAAGGCGATAAGTAACCTCTGTCAAACTGCATACCTTCTACAACGTCTACATAAGTATCTGTTCCTTTAGATTCCTCTACAGTAATTACACCTTCTTTGCCAACTTTACCAAAAGCTTTGGCAATTAAGTCTCCTATAAGTTCATCGTTATTAGCAGAGATTGAAGCGACTTGTTTAATTTTTTCAGAAGAATTTTTTACTTCTTTAGCTTGCTTGCCTAAATCTTCTACTATTGCAGCTACAGCTTTGTCGATACCACGTTTTAAATCCATAGGATTTGCGCCTGCTGCAACATTTTTTAAGCCTTCTTTTACAATGGCTTGTGCTAAAACAGTAGCAGTTGTTGTTCCATCTCCAGCTAAATCGTTAGTTTTTGAGGCAACTTCTTTTACCATTTGTGCTCCCATATTTTCAAGAGCATCTTCTAATTCTATTTCTTTTGCAACGCTTACACCATCTTTAGTAACTATAGGTGCTCCAAATGAGCGACTAATAATTACATTTCTTCCTTTTGGTCCTAAGGTTACTTTTACTGCATTTGCTAATGCGTCTACACCACGTTTTAAACCGTCGCGAGCTTCAATATCAAATTTTATATCTTTTGCCATAATTGAAATTTTATTTTTTATTCCTACGGAAGCAGGAATCTTATTAATTGAAATTATTTGTTAGTAAAACAGAGTACTGCTTTCGCAGGAACGACAGGATTATATAATAGCCATTATGTCTTCCTCACGCATCATTAAATAATCTACACCATCTAATTTTATTTCGGAGCCAGAGTACTTTCCATAAAGTACAGTATCTCCAACTTTAACTGTTAGTGGTTCGTCTTTTTTTCCGTTTCCTATTGCAACAACAGTACCTTTATGTTGCTTTTCTTGTGCGCTATCTGGAATATATAATCCAGAAGCAGTTTTTGTTTCAGCAGGAAGTGCTTCAACTAGTACACGATCTGCTAGTGGTTTAATGTTTATTTTACTCATTGTTATTGTTGTTATGTCCTAATCTATACAGATAAGACGGTTATGTATTATTCTATTAGTTAACTAAGCTAAAAATGTGCCATTAAAATGTAACTGACAAACTTACAGATTAAACTCAGGAACAAATAGAAACAAAAAATGCCAACTGAAAAGCTGGCATTTTTATTAAGATATATATTGTTTTTACTCTTCAGTATTCATTGTTTTTGTAGAATCGTCTGTAGCTGGTGTAGTTGCAGGTTCTACAGGAGTAGAAATAGCATCTGGATCTAAGGCTTTAGAGTCTTGTACAACTCCACTACGAGTAATAGTTAGGCTTGAAGCCAAAATTAATGCTACTAAAATAGCACCTAATGTCCATGTGCTTTTATCTAAAAAGTCTGTTGTTTTCTTTACACCACCTAATTGTTGAGTTCCACCTCCACCAAAAGAGGAAGATAATCCACCACCTTTAGGATTTTGTACCATTATTACTACTATTAGTAAAAAAGCTACCACTACGATTAAAATTAATAATATTGTAAACATGTTATTCCTTTAATTATTTTGTTCTTGTAATTTTTTAATTGCTTTAATTTGGTCTGCAAAGAAACCACTTTTTTCTGGATATTTCAAACTTAATATTTTATAAGATTGAATTGCCTTTGTATAGTTTTTTTGCTCAAGGTATATACGTGCTAAAGTCTCTGTCATAAGGGCTTCAGGCTGTATCATCTGTGCTTTAGCAATGTTTTGTTTTGATGCTGGTGTTTTTTTAGCGCTTAACTTTGGGCTTTCCTCAATAAATTTTTCGATAAGTTCAAACTTTTTTGCTCTTGCTAATTTGCTTTTAGACGCTTTAGTTTTATTTTCTTTTGGCTCGTTTTGTAACGATTTTTCTTCACGATTAATAGGTGTATAACGCGTTAAGCTTAACCACTCGTTAAAGGAATGGGTTTCGTTTTTATTAAATTCAAGTGGTTTTCCAAGATTTAAAACATGTTCTGTTTTTTGTAATGCTTCAGTTTTAGAATTATGATTTTCTGTTTTAGATTGAAATAATCCTGGATCTAAAGTGTCTTTAGTGTCTTCAATTTGCTGTTTTAAGATAGTGTCTATAACTACACGTTTTTTAATAGAAATGTCTTCTGCATCAACATTAATGTCTAATAAATGACCACTACTTTGCTTGATGTATTTAGAGATTTCATTTTGAGTAAATATTTCTGAAGTTATAAAATCGAATAATATACTTCTGTCTGTTGTATAGGCTGCAGTTGTTTTTAAGGCACTATTATATTTAAAGCTATCGGCATTTTTTAAGCCTTTTAAATGGAGTGCTCTTGCAGATTGAAAATACGGGAAAGCTTCAATTACATTTTTCAAATCTTGGGTTTGAGACTTGTTAATGTGTTGAGGTGCTTTAATTATATTTAAAAAATCAGTTTGATTCATTTACCACTTCGCTAGAGATGCATTAAAAATATCTTGAGTAATACGTTCGAAAATCTCATCTAGAGCAGTGTCTTTTAAACTTCCAGAAAGTAGAGCACCTCCTTCGTAATCATAGAAGAAAGAGAAGTTGTTTTCAAAATCGTCGTCTTCTGCCTTTTTATTATAAAAACGAACACGAACACTAACAGACAGTCTGTTTTGTGCTGCTGTATTATTTGCTGTTGCTGTTGTGGGAGAGATACGATATTCTGTAATTTCACCTTCGTAAACTAAGTCTCCATTAGAATTAACTAGCTCTAGATTGGTTTGATTTAGAATTAAATCTTGTAATGCAAGTGTAAAATCTCTATCTAATCCTGGCTCTATTTGAGCAGCTGTATTTTGGAAGTAATTAACTTGAAAAGATTTTACATCGTCTCGAATGTTTGTTCCCGATAGCGAATAATATCCACAGCTAAAGAGTGAAAGTGTAATTACTAATAAAAGGATATGTTTTGAGTATTTCATTTACTATTTTACTTGATATGAAATTAAAATAACGAAAAATTATAAATCAAATTGTTTAATTTTTCTATAAAGTGTACGTTCGCTAATTCCTAATTCTTCGGCAGCTAGCTTTCGTTTACCACTGTGTCTCTCTAAAGATTTTTTAATGAGTTCTAATTCTTTATCATGCAAAGATAGGGTCTCTTCTTCCTCTATTTCTTCAGCAAAATGATACTTATCATTAGTTTCTTTAATATGGTTTTTGGTGGCCTCAGATTTCTCAGGAATAGCTAATACTTGTAAGTCTTCTAAATTGTCTTCTGAAGTGCTTTCGCCATAAATTTTCTCAATTAAACTTTGATTGTCTTCTTGCACATCTTTAACGTTACCGTTTTTCATTAACTCCATGGTAAGCTTCTTTAAATCATTTAAATCGGCTTTCATATCAAACAAAACTTTGTATAAAATTTCACGTTCGCTACTAAAGTCACTTTCAGACTTAGAGGTTTTTATTACTGCAGGAAGGTTGTTAGATGCTGAAGGTAAATAACCGTTTAAAGTAGTTGCAGAAATAGTTCTATTTTCTTCTAAAACCGAAACTTGTTCAGCAACATTTCTTAACTGTCTAATATTACCATTCCAACGGTATTTTATAAGATTTTGAATAGCCTCTTCTGTTAATTTTATAGTTGGCATTTTGTATTTTAGTGCAAAATCGCTGGCAAATTTTCTAAAGAGTAAATGTATATCTTCCTGTCGCTCACGAAGAGGAGGAAGGTTTATTTCTACAGTGCTTAATCTGTAGTATAAATCTTCACGAAACTTTTCTTTTTTAATAGCTTCGAACATGTTAACGTTTGTAGCAGCAACAATACGTACATTAGTTTTTTGTACTTTACTTGAACCTACTTTTATAAACTCACCATTTTCAAGTACACGTAATAAACGTACTTGTGTAGTTAATGGCAACTCTCCAACTTCATCTAAAAAAATAGTACCACCATCTGCAACTTCAAAATAACCAGATCGTGTAGCTGTAGCACCTGTAAAAGCCCCTTTTTCGTGGCCGAAAAGCTCGCTATCTATAGTGCCTTCTGGTATTGCACCACAGTTTACAGCAATATATTTACTGTGTTTTCTATGAGAGAGTTGGTGAATAATTTTTGGAATACTTTCTTTACCAACACCACTTTCTCCTGTAACCAATACAGAGATGTCTGTTGGCGATACTTGGATTGCTTTTTCAATAGCACGATTTAATGTGGCACTATTTCCTATAATCCCGAAACGTTGTTTTGTTGCTTGAATAGATTCCATATTCTTTTTTACTAAACTTTAATTTAGGTAGTTAAAACGTTCATTAATTACAAATGAGAATCCTCCATCGAAACTGTAAGAAATATCTCTTGTAGAAATTCTATTACCAGCATCGTATTGTAAAATAAAATTATAAGTATCACCATCTATAGTTGTACTGCTCCAGTTTTTTGTGGCATGAAATTGCGCAATAGGAGAGCCAATTTCATCATCATATTCGTCGCTTAAAAAACTTAGTAAGTATTGCTCGTCGTAAACTACTTTTAGCGGATTGTTGAAAGTATCGTAACCAAATGAGATTGTACTGTTGTTTTCTCCTGAAAGCACACTATTGGATACATTACCATCGCTATTGTAAGTTAATTCTTCGGCTTGTATACTTATAGAACTATCAAAAGATTCTTTTTTAATTAACCTTCCAGAATTATCTAAAGTAAAAACGGTTTCTATTGTAGATCCTACTTCTGTTCTTGTAATTTCATTTCCGCTAAATATAAAATTATAGATATATTCTTCATCAAAAGTAGGGTCTTCTAAGTCATAATAATTATAGGTTATTTGCGAAATATCATTACCAGAATAGGTAACATAATATTCGTTTGTTACAGTGCCAGAAGGTGTTGTGCTAATATCGCTAATAATTTGTCCTAGACCATTTCTAGTAATCGTTTGGTTTTCTGTAGCTGGAGGACTTCCTGCAACCGTTAACAAAATATTGCTAGAAGTAATTATGTTGTTGGTAATAGTAATATCGCTATTTGTTATGGTTTGAATTGGGACTCCAAAAAAAGTAAAACTAATATCTGTATCTAATTCGTAAACTGATAAAGCAAGATCTGTACTACCGCTTCCTGGATCTGTAGGATCGTTTGGGTCTGTAAGAATATTAGGATTGTTTAAAATACTAAAATCGCTATCTAAAGGTTCGTTTTCACAGCCAGTAAATAAGGCTAAGGTGAATACTATTGCAATTAATTTTTTCATAAGTATGTGTTTAATTATTTTTTTGAATACCCAACAGCTTTGCCTATTAGTGTCGCTTTTGTGCAATCTGTTACTTTTACTTTTACAAAATCACCAATATTGTAATTTTCCTTAGGGAAAACGGCAACAATACTGTGTTGGCTTCTTCCAGACCATTGGTCTTTAGATTTTTTAGATTCTTTTTCTATTAATATTTCTATAGTTTTTCCTAAAAACTCTCGTGTTCTAAACTCACTGTGTTTTAATTGAAGCGCAATAATCTCGCTTAATCTTCTACTTTTTATTGTTTCTGGAATATTATCTTCAAATTTTCGTTCAGCAAGCGTTCCTGGTCTTTCAGAATACGAGTACATGTAGCCAAAGTTGTATTTTACAGACTCTAATAGACTTAGTGTGTCTTGGTGATCGTCTTCGGTTTCAGTAGGGAAACCAGCAATCATATCTTGGCTTATTGCACAATCAGGAATAATTTGGCGAATATTATTTATTAATGTAAAATACTCTTCGCGAGTATGCAATCTGTTCATTGCTTTTAAAATTCGGTTACTTCCGCTTTGAATAGGCAGGTGAATATGGTTGCATATATTATCATATTTAGACATTGTTTTTATGACGTCTAAACTCATATCTTGAGGATTAGAAGTAGAAAAACGAATACGCATATTAGGTTGCGCTTCTGCACATATTTGAAGTAATTTCGAAAAGTCTACAGCTGTAGCTTTTTGCATTTCTGTAGCTTTTACAAAATCTTTTTTTAATCCTCCACCATACCAAAGGTAGCTATCTACATTTTGGCCAAGTAATGTAATTTCTTTATAGCCTTTGTTCCACAAATCGTTTACTTCCTCTACAATACTTTGCGGATCTCTGCTACGTTCTCTGCCACGTGTAAAAGGGACAACGCAAAAGGTGCACATATTATCACAACCACGTGTAATAGATACTAATGCAGTTACTCCATTACTATTTAATCGTACAGGAGAAATATCTCCATAAGTTTCGTCTTTAGATAATACAACGTTTATAGCATCATGTCCATCTTCTACTTCTGTTAGAAGATTTGGTAAATCTTTGTATGCATCTGGGCCAACAACAAGATCAACTATTTTTTCCTCCTCTAGGAACTTGCTTTTTAAGCGTTCTGCCATACAGCCTAAAACACCAACTTTCATTTTAGGGTTTATGCGTTTTACAGCATTATATTTTTCTAGACGCTTTCTAACGGTTTGTTCGGCTTTATCTCTAATGGAACACGTATTAACCAATACTAAATCTGCCTCTTCTAAATTAGTAGTAGTATTGTAGCCTTGCTGGTCTAAAATAGAGGCCACAATTTCACTGTCGCTAAAATTCATAGCACAACCATAGCTTTCAATAAATAGCTTTTTTGAATTGTTTTCTTTTTGCTCTAAAATTAAAGCAGCTCCTTGTTTGCTTTCGTCTATTGTTTCTTCCATAAATTTTTTGAAAACACCATAGGTCAAGTTTTGTGCCTTTTCTTTAAAAGGTAGACGCAAAGATAGATTAATTTATAGAATATGACAATCTGACAGTGTGTTAATTTTTTAATAAGAATTTTAATTCTAAAGCAAATTATATAAAAAACATTTGATTAATTTAAATTTGAAGTAAAAATAAATTCTTATTAAAATATATAAAATTACATAGTTTGTAAGGCTTAATTTATAGTTGTTTGAAGCTTAAATTTAGATTGATTTGCTTATAAATTAGGTTCATATATTTTTTTTGATATACATTTGTAACCTCAAAAATCCTAAGAATGGCGAAGAATTTAGTAATAGTTGAGTCACCTGCAAAAGCAAAAACAATCGAAAAATTTCTTGGAAAAGACTTTAAAGTAGAATCAAGTTATGGGCACATTTCTGATTTGCCTTCCAAAGAATTAGGAGTTGATGTTGATGGTGATTTCGATCCAAAATATCAAGTATCCTCAGATAAAAAAGCAATTGTAAAAAAATTAAAAGAGTTAGCTAAAAAAGCAGAAATGGTATGGTTAGCTAGTGATGAGGATCGCGAAGGAGAAGCTATTGCTTGGCACTTAGCAGAATCTCTAGATTTAGATAAAGAGAAAACAAAACGTATTGTTTTTCATGAGATTACTAAGTCTGCAATACAAAAAGCTGTAGAAAACCCAAGACAAATAGACTACGATTTGGTAGATGCACAACAAGCAAGACGTGTATTAGATAGGATTGTAGGTTACGAGTTATCTCCTGTATTGTGGAGAAAAGTAAAAGGAGGATTGTCTGCAGGACGAGTACAATCAGTATCAGTACGACTTATTGTAGAACGCGAACGAGAAATTCAAGATTTTAAAGCCCAAGCATCTTATAGAGTAGATGCAGAATTTTCTAATGAAGAAGGACAGTCGTTTAAAGCAAAATTACCAAAGTCTATTACTACAAAAGCTGAAGCTCTTAAGTTTTTAGAAAAAAATGCTAATACTACATTTAAGGTTTCAGATTTAGAAAAAAAACCTGCAAAAAAATCACCTTCAGCACCATTTACAACGTCTACATTACAACAAGAAGCATCGCGTAAATTGTATTTTTCAGTAAGTAAAACCATGACTATGGCACAACGCCTTTACGAAGCTGGTTTAATTACTTACATGAGAACTGATAGTGTAAATTTATCTAACGAAGCTAAGCAAGGCGCAGCAAAAGAGATTATTGATGCTTATGGTAAAGAATATGCTAAAGAACGAAATTATAAAGGAAAATCTAAAGGAGCACAAGAAGCACACGAAGCAATTAGACCTACAAATTTTTCTGTACATTCAGCAGGATTAGATTACGATCAAACAAGATTATACGAGTTAATCTGGAAACGTGCTATTGCATCACAAATGAGCGAGGCTAAACTAGAACGTACTAATGTGAAAATAAATGCAGCATCACACAAACAAACCTTTACTGCAAATGGAGAAGTGATTACATTCGATGGATTTTTAAAAGTCTATTTAGAAGGTACAGACGACGAAGATTTAGAACAACAAGAAGGGATGTTGCCAGCTATGAAGGTTGGTGAAATATTGTTAAATAATAGTATTACTGCAACAGAGCGCTACACAAGAGCGCCTTATAGGTTTACAGAAGCCTCATTAGTAAAAAAATTAGAAGAGCTAGGTATTGGTCGTCCATCTACTTATGCACCTACGATATCTACAATTCAAAATAGAAATTATGTAGAAAAAGGAACTATTGATGGTGTAGAACGTGAGTACACACAGCTAGTTTTAAATAAAGGACAAGTAAAAGATAATTTGCTTACGGAAAAAGTTGGTAGTGATAAAGGAAAATTAGTGCCAACAGATATTGGTATTATTGTAACAGACTTTTTGGTTAATCATTTTGAGACTATTTTAGATTATAGTTTTACTGCAAATGTAGAAGATCAGTTTGATGATATTGCAGATGGTAAAGCAGACTGGAAAGAAGTTATGAAAACGTTTTACAAAGATTTTCATCCTAAGGTTGTAGATGTTCAAGAAAATGCAGAAAGAGAATCAGGCGAACGTATTTTAGGTGAAGATCCCAAAACTGGAAAACGTGTGAGTGTGCGTTTAGGTAAATTTGGACCAATGGTGCAAATGGGCGAAGCAGATGATGATGAAAAACCAACGTATGCAAGTTTAAGTCCAGATCAACAATTGGCAAGTATAACATTTGAAGAAGCTATGGATTTATTTCAGCTTCCAAAAAACTTAGGTAAATATCAAGAACAAGAAGTCGAAGTTAACAATGGACGTTTTGGACCGTATGTTAAATTTGGAGATGTTTTTGTTTCACTGCCTAAAGGTACCGATCCTTTATCAGTAGAGTTGGATGATGCTATTGTTTTAATACAAGAAAAGCAAAAAGCAGATGCTCCTATATATACCTACAAGGATATGCCTGTGCAAAAAGGGAAAGGACGTTTTGGACCATTTATTAAATGGAATAATATGTTCATAAATGTTAATAAAAAATACGATTGGGACAATTTATCAGATGACGATATTGTTGAATTAATTGAAACTAAAATTCAAAAAGAGATAGATAAAGTTATTCATAATTGGGAAGAAGAAGGTATTCGTGTAGAAAAAGCACGTTGGGGAAGATTTAATATTTTACAAGGAAAAGTAAAAATAGAATTGCCAAAAACAACAGAGGCTGAAGCTTTAACATTAGAACAAGTAAAAGGAATTATTGAAAAAAATGCACCAAAAAAGAAAACTAGAAAAAAAGCAGCTCCTAAAAAGAAAACAGCCGCAAAAAAATAAATAATACTGTATGAACTTTAATTTTTTATCTCCAGTTTCAGATGTGGTTCTAGCTCACAACGAGTTGTTATCAATGCAAGCGCTTGGAAGAAAATTGAAAGTACATTCAGCTCAAAACGGTATTCCTGATCTAGAAGGAGTTTCAGTTGCGCTTATTGGTGTATTAGAAAACAGAAACGACATTAATTATATAGGCGAAGAGTTTCAGCTTAACGAAATTAGAAAATCTTTTTATGCACTGTTTCCTGGAAGTTGGAATACTAAAATAGCAGATTTAGGAGATATAAATAGAGGAGAAGCAGTAGAAGACACTTATTTTGCACTAAAGACAACGGTTTCAATATTAATTCAAAAAAAAGTCATTCCTATTGTTCTTGGAGGTAGTCAAGATTTAACCTACGCTATCTATCGTGCTTACGATAATTTAATGCCTATGGTAAATATCGTAAATGTAGATTCTCGTTTCGATTTAGGAGACTCAACTAAGGCCATAAAAAATAATAGTTTTGTTGGTAAAATAATTCTAGATCAACCCTATAACTTGTTTAATTATGCGGCTTTAGGGTATCAAACTTATTTTAACTCACAAGAAGAAATAGACCTAATGGAGCGCTTGTATTTTGAAGCTTATAGATTAGGCGAGATTTCTAACGATATTACGCTTGCTGAGCCAGTGATGCGAGATGCAAATATTGTAAGTTTAGATTTAGGAGCTGTAAAAGCCTCAGAAGTAAGCTTAAAACAACGGTTGTCTCCAAACGGATTAGATGGTAAAGAAATATGCGCCATTGCACGTTATGCAGGAATAAGTAACAAGGTTTCAACATTTGGGATATTTGAATATAAACCATCTTATGACGATGAGGTTACATCAATGTTGATAGCTCAAATGCTCTGGTATTTTATTGAAGGTGTTAACTGTCGCGTCAAAGATGACGATTTTTTAGATGACAATAATCATCAAAAATTCACTACTTTAGCAGACGCAGAAGAATTAGTATTCTATAAAAGCACACAAACAGGGCGTTGGTGGATAGAAATACCTTTTTTAGCAAATGTTAATAATAAATTAAAAAAGCATACGTTATTACCTTGCACGCACAAAGATTATTTAGAAGCTTGCAATGGTAAAATACCAAACAGATGGTATAAAGCGTATCAAAAAAACAGCGTATAAGTATAGGGCATTATAAAAATTAACATTTCGTTAATCGTTTAAAAGCAATTTTACTACGATGAAATGTGTTTTTTTTCTTATAAAAAGTTGCTTTTTAGAAAATATATAAATATGTTTACGCTCTTGAAAATTTAGGAGTATATAATTAACCTCGAGTTTATAATGAATATGAAGAAGTTTGTATTATTAACAGTAGTTTTAGCATTTTTAACCGGTTGTGGTTCTAAAGATAGAGGCCAACTAGTTGGTGTTAAAGGAAAAAAATGGCATCCCGAAAAACCTTTTGGTATGACTTTAGTTCCAGGAGGAGCATTCATTATGGGTAAAGCTGATGATGATTTGGCTGGTATTCAAGATGCACCTGCAAAGACAGTTACAGTTAGAGCTTTCTATATGGATGAGACAGAAATCACTAATAGTGAATACCGTCAATTTGTAGAATGGGTTAGGGATTCAACAATAAGAACAAAATTAGCAATATTAGCTGATGAGGTTGGTGAAACTCCTGGTACTGGTGGTATTGGTGAATTTGCATTTAAAGATGCAGATCCAGCAAATTTAACACCATACGAACAATACATGATTGATAATTATAGTGGTCTTGGTGAAACAGGCTACGAAGGAAGAAAACTAAACCGTGAGGTAGATTTGTTTTTTGACACTGCAGAATATCCAGACGAATACTATGTAGAAGTTATGGATACTATGTATTTGCCAATCGAAGAATCATACAATGGACAACGTACTTGGGATGTGTCTAAATTCAAGTTTCAATACTCTTACATGGACATTGAAAAAGCTGCAAAAAATAAAAATTTACGTCGTAAAGATGTTATAATTAAAGAAGAAGTAGAAATTTATCCAGATACTACTGCATGGATTAGAGACTTTGCTTATTCTTATAATGAACCTATGCACAACGATTATTTCTGGCATGATGCTTATGGAGATTACCCAGTTGTAGGTGTATCTTGGAAACAAGCAAAAGCATTCTGTCAATGGAGAACATTACTACACAATTCTTATCGAAAAGAAAAGAAAAGACACTATGTGAATTCTTATCGTTTACCATCTGAAGCAGAATGGGAATATGCTGCAAGAGGTGGATTACAAGCTGCTACTTTTCCTTGGGGAGGACCATATGCTAAAAACGACAGAGGTTGTTTTATGGCAAACTTTAAGCCGTTACGTGGTGATTATGCAGCAGACCAAGCATTATATACTGTAGAAGCAGATGCTTTTGAAGAAAACGATTTTGGTTTATACAATATGGCTGGAAATGTTTCAGAATGGGTGAATGCGTCATACGACCCTTCATCTTACGAATACGCATCAACAATTAACCCAAGTGTAAACGAAGCTAGTAATCAACGTAAAGTGGTAAGAGGTGGTTCTTGGAAAGATGTAGCATACTTTTTACAAGTAAGTTCAAGAGATTATGAATATGCAGATTCTGCAAGAAGTTACATTGGTTTTAGAACAGTACAAGATTACATGGGAACAGAAGTTACTGCAAATTCAATAGGGAAATAATATAGCTTAAATTAGAATAAAAATAAACCTTACTTAAATAAATAAATAAACTACTTAAAATTAAAACTTAGAAATTATGGCACAAAAAGGTAAAATCACAGTAACTAATATGATTTATGGATTAGGAGCAGCAATTGTAATTGTTGGAGCTCTTTTTAAAATTCAGCACTGGCCATATGGTTCAGAAATCTTAACATTAGGTATGATTGTGGAAGCTTTAGTATTTACATATTCGGCATTCGAAAGACAACAATCAGATTTAGATTGGTCTTTAGTATATCCTGAATTAGCAGGTGGAATGACTACTAAAAAAGGAAAAAAAGAAGAGCCTAAAGACGCTGAAGGTTTATTATCTAAAAAATTAGATAGTTTGTTAAAAGACGCTAAAATTGATGGTGAATTAATGGCAAGCTTAGGAAATAGTATTAAAAATTTCGAAGGCGCTGCAAGAGGAATCTCTCCAACATTAGACGCAATGGCTGCACAAAAAAAGTATGGAGAAGAAATGTCTCTTGCTGCTGCACAAATGGAATCTTTAAATAGCCTATATAAAGTACAAATGGAGTCTGCAAGTCGTCAAGCGACCATTAACGAAGAAGCTGTTGAAAACGCAACTAAATTAAAAGAACAAATGCAATCTTTAGCATCTAACTTATCTTCATTAAATGGAGTATATGGTGGTATGTTATCTGCAATGAACAAAAACTAATTAGTTTTATATAACTAAATTATTAACAAATAAAAACTAATTAAACATGGCAGGAGGAAAAGCATCTGCAAGGCAGAAAATGATTAACTTGATGTATTTAGTATTCATCGCAATGATGGCTATGAATATGTCTAAAGAAGTACTTTCAGCATTTGGCTTAATGGACGCTAAATTTGCTGAATCTAATGTAGTAGCTACTGAAAAAAATGGCGCCTTATTAGCAGATTTAGAAACTAAAGCTGAAGAAAAGAAAGAAGAGTTTGCAGTGCCTTTTAACAAAGCGACACTAGTAAATACAGCTTCAGATAAATTTTATAAATACATTGGGACTTTAAAAGAAGACTTATTAAGAGAAGGTGGCTACTCAATTGATCCTGATACAGGTAAATTACCATTTGAAGCAATGGATAAAACAGATATCCTTGACGAAATGTGGTTTACTGGTGATCGTATGACAAAAAAAGGTCAAGAAGTAATTGCTACTATTGAAGCATACAAGAAAGAAATTAAAGATATTCTTGGTGGTGATGTAAAATATATGAAAGCTATAGAGCGTTTTGATAGACGTTTTAGTACAGCTGAGGTTGAGACAAAAGAAGGAATCAAAAAAAGTTGGTTAGATTACAATTTTCAAGGATTTCCTGCGATTGCATCTTATACTAAATTAACTGCTATGCAGAATGATGTAAAGATGACAGAGGCAAATATGTTTAACCTATTTTTGGGTAACAGTTTAGATGAAGCTGTATCTTTAAAGAAATATCAAGCTATTGTATTAGCAGATAAGTCAGCATTCTTTGCTGGAGAAAAGTTCCAAGGAAAAGTAGTTTTAGGTAAGTATGCTAATGTAACTCCAACTAAATTAACGGTCAATGGTAAAGAAGTTAATATTTCAGAAGCCATAGATTCTACAGGTGCTGCTAAATTAGATTTTACTGTTGGTAATGTCGGTGAGCAAGAAATTAAAGGAACATTTACTTTTTTAGAAGATGGTAAGCCACTTGATATTCCTATTGTAGGAAACTATGTAGTAGTGCCACGACCAAATTCTGCCACTATTTCTGCAGATAAAATGAATGTAGTTTATAGAGGTGTAACAAACCCAATGACTATATCTTTTGCTGGTGTACCAGATAACAAAGTCTCTGCATCAGGTTCAGGATTAAGCAAAGGTTCAGGAACAGGTAAATACAATATGGTACCTACAACTGGCAAAGAAGTAACTATTAGCGTAAGTGCTACACTTGACGATGGTTCTAAGGCCTCAGATAAGAAGACCTTCAGAATTAAGGATATTCCAAAGCCTGCTGGAAAATTAGCAGGTATGTCTAATGGTAAATTACCAAAAGCTAACGTTGCTGCTGGTACTATTATGGCTGAGTTAGAAGATTTTGATTTCGATTTGCCATTAACTGTTACTGGATTTAAAGTTAAAGTTCCTGGACAACCTAGTATTACAGTTAGCGGTAATAAAATGAGTGGTCAAGCAAAAGCTGCAATTAACAAAGCAAGAAGAGGTGACGATGTTACAATTTTTGAAATTAAGTCAAGATCTAGTGGTCCAGCTATTAAACCAGCTTCGCCAATAGTTATCGAGCTAGCTAACTAATTTGCTGTAAATTAATACAAACAAAAAGAAAAAAAATGAATTATAAATCTTTATTAGCAATCGTTTGTGGAGTCCTAATTTCTTCTAGCGCATTTGCTCAAGCTAACATTTTAAATGCCAAATCTCCAGGAGAGATAGGAGTTAAAACGGAAGAACAAAAAGCTTTAGATAACGATAAACCATTAGAATATGGCTATGTTGACGATAGAGATATTATGTTCGCAAAAATGACTTGGGAAAAAGTGGTTTTAGATGAACGTGTTAATTTTCCCTTATACTATCCTGTAGATACTAATAACATTGGAGCAAACAGGCGTTCTTTATACGATGTTTTAATCAGAGCAATTAAAGATGGTGATATTAAGGACGTGTATTACGATTCTTATTTCACAGGAACTAGAACGACTAAAGAGTTAAAAGATATAACAACTAAAATAGATACTTTAGATATTGGTTATGATCAATTAAACTCAGAAGGTCGTGTTGATCCTGAGTATATAACTAAAACTGAGATTTCTTCTTATAACATTAGTGCATACCTTATTAAAGGTCTATGGTATTTCGATAAGCGTCAAGGCGAATTAAAATATCGTTTATTGGGTATTGCACCAGCAGCACCAGATGTTAACTTTTTAGATTCTGATGATGAAGCCAATAAAGAACCAAATCCATTATTTTGGGTGTTCTTTCCTGATGCTAGAGAAGTATTGCATGAAGCAAAATCTTTTAACGAGAAAAATAGTTCTGTTCCTTTTTCTTTTGATCATATTTTAAACGCTAGACGTTTTAATGGTATTATTTATAAGGAAGAAAATGTATTTGGAGATCGAAAGATCGAAGAGTATATTCCAGAAAACGCATTAATGCAACTTTTAGAATCTGAAAGAATTAAAGAAAAAATAAGAAACTTCGAGTTAAATATGTGGTCATATTAACACGATAACTTAATAAATTTTTAAAACGCTCACTTACTTAAGTGAGCGTTTTTTGTTATCATTCTCTGCGAAGCGAAGAATCTCTTGTTTTTCAATTTAGTTAGACTTCTTTTTATAACTAAAATGGTATAAACCATTATCTTTGTTTTATGCAAGTAGATTATATAATAGTAGGTTGTGGTTTAGCAGGTATTTCTTTCTGCGAACAATTAATAAGTAATAATAAATCGTTTATTGTAATAGACGATAATTCTCAACAATCTTCTACAGTTGCTGGTGGCTTATATAACCCAGTAACGTTAAAACGTTTTACTCCTGTTTGGCAAAGTAAAGTTCAACTTGCTTTAGCTTTGCCAATGCTAACCATATTAGAAAAACGCCTGAATATAAAACTAGATTTCAAAGTACCTGTAAGACGACGTTTTACATCGTTAGAAGAACAAAACAATTGGTTTTCAAGATCAGACAGAGAAGGGCTTTCAGATTACATGTCTTTAGAAATTCATAAAAATAGCAATCCATTTATAATTGCAGAATTTGGTTTTGGAGAAGTATTAGAGACTGGAAGAGTAGATACTAAATTACTAATTTCAGAATATAGAAAACACCTGAAAAACAAAAACATATTAATAAATGAGACTATAGATTATAATCTTATTCAAGAAGAAGAACATAAGATTTTATACAAAAATATAGTTTCAAAGCATATTGTTTTTGCAGAAGGTTATGGTCTTAAAAACAATCCGTTTTTTAACACTTTGCCACTAGAAGGCAGTAAAGGCGAATTGGTTACTATTAAAGCTCCTAAACTAAAACTAAATTTTGTTTTAAAGTCTAGTGTTTTTATTATTCCTCTTGGAAATGATATTTATAGAATAGGATCTACTTACCATAAAAATGATAAAACTAATGCCATAACAGTTCAAGCGAAAGAGGAGTTATTGAATAAGCTAAAAGCCTTTATTACATGCGATTTTGAAGTTATTGACCAAATGGCAGGAATAAGGCCTACAGTAAAAGATAGAAAACCTTTAGTTGGTTTGCACAAAACGTATAATAATATGTCGGTTTTAAATGGTTTGGGAACGCGAGGTGTAATTATAGGTCCTTATGTTGCTAAACAATTATTTAATCATATTGAAAATAGCACACCATTAGATAACGAAATAAACATAGCTAGATTCGATGAGTAAAAACGTTATTTTTTAGCCAAAGATTTATCGTAATTCATAAAAAGATTTATCCAGATATTTCTAGACAACCTAACAATTATAGGATAAAATAGTACTTGAGAAGCAACAATAGCAACAATAGCAACATTTATAGAACTTTCTAATAGCACAAAACTTATTACAAAAGCAGCAACCGCAAATGCAATACCTACACCATAACTAACATACATAGAACCATAAAAGAAAGAAGGTTCAATTTTATACTTAGTCTTACAGTTACTACAATTTTCATGCATACTGAAGAGTTCAGTAACATCATAAGGATTTTTATTTGTGTACATAGATTCCTCATGGCATTTTGGACAAACACCAGTAATTATTCCGTATAATTTAGATCCTTTGTTAAACATAATATTTGTGTACTTTTGTCGTCATAAATTTATAATACAAAATTAAACTATCTTAATTAAAGTTAAGTAACATAAGTCACAAATCAATGCTAAACATTCATAATTTATCGATATCATTTCAAGGAGAATACCTTTTTGAAGACATTACATTTAAATTAGGAAATGGAGACAGAGTTGGACTTATTGGTAAAAATGGAGCTGGAAAATCTACCATGCTAAAAATTTTGGCAAAAGAGTTAGAACCAGATTCTGGACAAATTGCAGGAGATAAAGAATTAAAAATTGGCTTTTTAAAGCAGGATATCGATTTTGTTTTAGGTCGAACGGTTTTAGAAGAATCATATCAAGCTTTTACAGAAATTAAAGCTTTAGAAGCAAAATTAGAATCCATTAACTCACAATTAGTAGAGCGTACAGATTACGAAAGCGAAGCCTATCATGACTTAATGGTCGAGGTAAACGATACTCAACACCAATACGAAATTATTGGAGGATACAACTACCAAGGTGAAACCGAAAAAATTCTTCAAGGTTTAGGTTTTAAACGTGAAGATTTCGAGAAACTTACAGATACTTTTTCTGGTGGTTGGCGTATGCGTATAGAGTTGGCTAAATTATTACTTCAAAATAACGATGTTTTATTATTAGATGAGCCTACAAACCACTTAGATATAGAATCTATTATATGGCTTGAAGGTTTCCTAAAAAATTATGCAGGAGCTGTAGCTATAGTATCTCACGATAAAATGTTTTTAGACAATGTTACCAATCGCACCATAGAAATCTCTTTAGGACGTATTTACGATTATCCTAAACCATACACGCAATATTTAGTTCTAAGAAATGAAATAAAAACACAGCAACTAGCCTCACAAAAAAACCAGCAAAAACAAATTGAGCAAACTGAAAAGCTTATAGAAAAATTTAGAGCGAAAGCCTCTAAGGCAACTATGGCACAATCGCTTATTAAAAAGTTAAATAAAATTGATCGTATAGAAGTAGATGAAGATGATAATAGTGTTATGACTCTAAACTTTCCAGTGTCTATTACACCAGGAAAAATAGTAGTCGAAGCAGAAAGTATTTCTAAAAACTATGGAGACAATCAAGTATTAACTAATGTGAATTTAATGATAGAACGTGATGCAAAAACGGCATTTGTTGGTCAAAACGGTCAAGGAAAATCTACATTAGCAAAAATATTAGTTGGAGATATTAAACATGAAGGCACACTTAAATTAGGACATAATGTGCAAATAGGTTACTTCGCACAAAATCAAGCCGAATACCTAGATGGTAGTAAAACCGTTTTAGATACCATGATTGATGCTGCAAACGAAACCAATAGAAGTAAAGTTCGCGATATTTTAGGTTCGTTTTTATTTCGAGGAGAAGAAGCCGAAAAATATGTAAGAGTACTTTCTGGAGGCGAACGTAACCGTTTAGCATTAGCAAAGCTTATGCTACAGCCATTTAATGTACTTATTATGGATGAGCCAACAAATCATTTAGACATCAAGTCTAAAAATGTATTAAAAGATGCACTTCAACGTTTTGAAGGCACATTGCTTCTAGTCTCTCACGATAGAGATTTTTTACAAGGTTTAACCTCTACGGTTTACGAATTTAAAGACGAAAAAATAAAGAAGTATTTAGGAGATATCGATTATTATCTTGATAAGCGTCAAGTCGATAATTTACGTGAAGTAGAAAAACGTACAGTTGTTAAAGAAACGCCTAAAGAAAAAAACAAACAATCTTACGAAGAACAGAAAAAAGTAAAATCACTTCATAATAAACTAAGCAATACAGAGTCTAAAATCAATCAGCTTGAAAAAGAAATTAAAGAGATAGATGTCGAGTTGGCTGTTAACTATGAAGAAACAGTAGCAAAAACTAATTTTTTCGAGCACTATCAGGCAAAAAAAGATAGATTAGAAAAACTCATGGAAAACTGGGAGCACATTACGCTTCAGTTGGAGGAATTTAACTAATTTTTTTAGGTTTTTTTTAACGTTTAAGGTTTAAACTAAAGTCTAATTTTGTTGTCTTACTTTCAAAACCAAATTAATGCGCAAAATTATACTATCCATTATTGGCATCTAGTAAACTCTATCGAATTTAGACAAGCTCAACTAAACTTACTTAATGCAGAATTGAGTAGAAATCAAGCAAAGTTTGCTGCTAAGCTTGCAGAGTTAGATTTGTTACAGATAAGTGGACAACTTTTAGATGTAGAATTTTAAAGTTTAAAAATTTACATTTTAATTGATTACATTAAGATAAGAGGCACTATTATGTTGGACTTTAAATAAAAAAAGTAATGTACGAGCATTTTTTTCAATGTCCCTATTGTTGGGAAACCATATCCATGTTATTAGATTCAAGTGTAAGAGAACAATCTTATGTAGAGGATTGTGAGGTGTGTTGTAATCCAATGCAGTTAACACCAGTATTTGAGGCTTCAGAACTTGTTGGTTTTGAGGCTATAAATATTGAGCAATAAATTTTTGTAAAATATACTTGTAATATCTAAAAAGCATTGTATATTTGCAGTCCAAAATAATTTGATTGGTATTATGAGCCAAGAGTTAAAAGCTAAGTAAATTGTTAAGGATATAAATCGCGGGATAGAGCAGTAGGTAGCTCGTCGGGCTCATAACCCGAAGGTCACTGGTTCGAGTCCAGTTCCCGCTACTATAAGAGTAATCAGAAATGGTTACTCTTTTTTTTTGCTATAAACTCAAGTAAACAAAGGGTTTAAGGCAAACTTAACAACATTAAAAGCACTATAAATAGTTAATTAATTACAATAATTACTACCAAGGTTAAGTCTCAAATATACATAAAACTGGCAGTAAAATCCTAAAAACTGGCAGTAAATTGGCAGTAAAACTGGCAGTGATTTCTATTTTATTCTGGTCTAATAGGTCTTAAAACTTTACAATAAATTGATTACATTAGAGCTTTGTTACTATATAAAAACACATTCTAAAATAATTGATGATTAAAGGTTAATTAAAATCACAATGTTGAGTAATTTAAACAAAACATAAACTAACTAGAAAAAAACTACTAGCTCATAACAAGTTAAACAAATTAATTTATTGTAGAAATTTATAAGGAGTTAAAAAGAATATGATTAATCATTATCAATCAAAATATTACGCTTACGAATTATCTAAAAGATGTTCTTCAGACTCAACTGAAAAGTTTGGAGCAACTCTATTAGATGCAAAAGTAGACTTAAACCCACATCAAGTTGAAGCTGCTCTTTTTGCTTTTAAATCTCCTTTATCAAAAGGCGCAATATTAGCAGATGAAGTTGGTTTAGGAAAGACCATAGAGGCTGGAATATTGTTGTCACAGAAATGGGCTGAAGGTAAGCGAAGAATTTTAATTATAAGCCCATCTTCTTTAAGAAAACAATGGTCTCAAGAATTAGAAGATAAATTCTATTTACCTTCAAAAGTATTAGAAACTAAATCTTTTAATGCAGCTAGAAAAAAAGGAAAACAAAATCCATTTGACAATAAGAACAACATAGTAATTTGCTCATATCATTTTGCTAGAAACAAAGCAGAATGGGTACAATTAACTTCTTGGGATTTAGTAATTATTGATGAAGCTCATTACCTTAGAAACTCCTACAAGCCAACTAATAAAATTGGTAATACATTAAGAGTAGCTCTTGAAGATAAAAAGAAAGTATTATTAACAGCAACACCATTACAAAACTCAATTCTTGAGCTGTATGGATTAGTTTCCTTTATTGACAGTAATATTTTTGGTGATTTAAAAAGTTTCCGTACTCAGTTTTCAAGAGCAGATGAAACTGAATTTGAGGACTTACAGGATAGAATAGCTCCTATCTGTAACAGAACATTAAGAAGACAAGTTCAAGAGTATATAAACTATACTAACCGTATTCCTATTACAGAGCAGTTTGTTCCTTCTGATGAAGAACACGCTTTATATGAAATGGTTACAGAATACCTTCAAAGAGAAGAATTATATGCTTTACCAGCTAGTCAGAGGCATTTAATGACTCTTATTCTAAGAAAACTTCTTGCTTCATCTAGTTTTGCAATTTCTGGAACATTACAAAATTTAATTAAACGCTTAAAAGCTACAATTAAAGAAAATGAGATTAATAAAAACCATATTGAAAAGCTTGATTCTGAAATTCTAGAGGATTATGATTTGTTTGATGAAATTCAAGAAGAGTATAAAACTTCAGAAGATGAACTAGACAATGAAATTGAAGATGTAGTTGAAATTTTATCTGAAGAACAAATTGCTGCCATTAAAAATGAATTAAAGGACTTAGAAGCTTTTCATGAACTTGCTTGTTCTATTGAGCACAATGCTAAAGGAGATAAACTTTTAGTTGCTCTTTCAAAAGGGTTTGATAAACTTAAAGAACTTGGAGCTAATCAAAAAACTATCATTTTTACAGAATCTCGAAGAACTCAAACTTACCTTTTAAACTTATTAGAAAATAATGGTTACAAGAATAAAGTCACCTTGTTTAATGGAACAAATAATGATGAGAAATCAAAACTTATTTATAAATCTTGGCTTGAACAAAACAAGAATTCTGATAAAATAACTGGCTCTAAAGCTGTTGATATTAGAGCTGCTCTTGTAGACCATTTTAAATCTGATGAAAGTCAAATTTTATTAGCTACTGAAGCAGCTGCTGAAGGTATTAATCTTCAGTTTTGCTCTATGTTAGTTAACTATGATTTACCATGGAATCCTCAACGTATAGAACAACGTATAGGTAGATGTCATCGTTATGGTCAAAAATATGATGTTGTTGTTATCAACTTTTTAAATACTAAAAATGCAGCAGACCAAAGAGTATTTGACCTATTAAACCAAAAATTCAGCCTTTTTAATGGTGTGTTTGGTGCTTCAGATGAAGTTTTAGGTAGTATAAGCTCTGGTGTAGATTTTGAAAAAAGAATTGCAAAAATTTATCAAAACTGTAGAACAAAAGACGAGATAGAATCCTCTTTTGATAGTCTTCAAAAAGAACTAGAAGAACAGATTGACAATAAAATAAAATCCACACAACAAAAGCTTTTAGAAAATTTTGATGCAGATGTTATTGATAAGCTTAAAACACGTTTAGATGAAGCCAAAAACCATGTGTCAAAATATGAACAATGGTTATGGGAAATCACAAAATTAGGTTTAAACGGTAAAGCAACTTTTGACAATAAAAACCTATCATTTGTTCTAAACCAAAACCCTTTAAAAAAGCATGTTCCAACAGGTCCATATACTGTTCATAAAGACAGGGAAGATATTCATCGTTACAGAATAGGTCATCCTATTGCGCAACACTTAATACAAGATTTTAAAAGGAAGGAACTTGCTTTTACAGAATTAACTTTTGACTACACCAACACAAAGCTAAATATAGCTTCAATAGAGCATCTTGTTGGTAATTCTGGTGTGTTGCATCTTGAGAATTTTGAAGTCAATTCTTTTGATGTTACAGACAATTTATTATTTGTAGGTTTTACTAAAGATGGTGAAGAAATTTCTAATGATATTTGTAAACGTATTTTAGAACTGCCTGTGATTTCTGCAAATAAAAACAGGGTGCTTTCTGAATCTGAAAAAGTAAAACTTTCTGAGTCTAGAAATACACATAAAGAATTACTTCTAGAAGCTCTTAAAGCAAAAGATACTGACTATTTTCAGCAAGAAGTAGATAAGTTACATAAATGGGCTGAAGACAGAATAATAGCTTCAGAAAAAGAATTACGTGATGTAAAATCTAAAATTAAAGAGTTAAACAGGAACTCAAAAAAAACAAGCTCTACTGATGAATTGTTAAAAATTCAAACAGAGCTAAAATCTTTAGAGAAACAAAAAAAGAAACTACGTCAAGAAA
>NZ_JAQWGS010000012.1 GCF_029238095.1 Lacinutrix sp.
AGGTGCGACTTCGTTTACTATAAAAGTAGTTGTGTATTTACCTTCTGTACCAACTAATTGTATTAAAGTTATAAGTTCTACTTTACTTTTAGCAGGAACATTCATAATTGTTGGTCTGTTACTACTGCGTCTAAAGTCTTCTGTAACCACTCTTAAAAACACATCGTAAGCAATAGAATCTGTATTAGTCGCATAAAGTTTTAAACGTTTGCCTTTCTTTTCTTCAGAGAGTTTAACAAACTCATGCTCATTTTGTGAAAAACATGAGATAGTAATAAGTAAACAAGTAAGTAGTGTTAGGTAGGTTTTCATTGTAAAATTTAAAGAATCAAAGTAAAAATAACATAATACATTTATATTTGCATAAACTGTACCAAGTTTTGGTGCAAAACTATAAATAACATGCAATTAAACCTTAAAAAACCAGTTTGCTTTTTCGATTTAGAAACTACAGGAATTAATATTTCTAAAGATAGAGTTGTAGAAATATCAATTTTAAAAGTGTTTCCTAACGGAAATAAAGAAAGTAAAACATGGTTGGTGAATCCAGAAATGCCAATTCCAGCTGAAACTTCAGCAATTCATGGCATTACAGATGCGCGTGTGGCAAACGAGCCTACGTTTAAAGCTTTGTCTAAGGAAATTAATAGCATGATTAAGGATTGCGATTTAGCAGGTTTTAACTCTAACCGCTTCGATATTCCTCTGTTGGCAGAAGAAATGCTGAGAGCAGACATGGATTTTGATATGAAAGGTAGAGTAGCAATAGATGTGCAAACTATTTTTCATAAAATGGAAAAACGTACATTAAGTGCAGCGTACAAATTTTACTGCAATAAGAGTTTAGAAAACGCACACTCTGCAGAAGCAGATACTTTAGCAACATACGAGGTTTTAAAGGCACAATTAGACCGTTATGAAGATTTAGAGAACGATTCTAAATTTCTTGCAGAGTTTAGTGCCCATAAAAAGTTTGCAGATTTTGCAGGATTTATTAATTATAATGAAGCAGGCGAAGAGTGTTTTAGTTTTGGGAAACATAAAAATAAAAAAGTACTAGATGTTCTAGATAAAGAACCTGGTTATTTTGGTTGGTTATTAAATGCCGATTTTCCTCTGTATACCAAAAAGGTGCTAACAGCAATAAAGCTAAGAGCGTTTAATAATAAGATTTAACAATAACTAATGTTTATTGCCACTTCGAGTAATTCTGAAGCATGAAGAATTGTATCGAGAAGCATTTTAAAGTTTAACAATCCAAAAAATCGAACAATCAAATTATGAAACTAATTTGCATAGGTAGAAACTACACAGATCATATTAAAGAGTTGGAAAACGAAAAACCAACAGATCCTGTTGTGTTTTTAAAACCTGACACAGCCATTTTATTGAAAAAGCAACCGTTTTTTATTCCAGAATTTTCTAACGATGTGCATCATGAAGTAGAAGTTTTGGTTAAAATTAATCGTGTAGGTAAATACATCGATAAAAAATTTGCACATAAATATTATAAAGAAATTGGATTAGGAATAGACTTTACAGCACGCGATTTACAAACCCAATTAAAAGCTAAAGGTTTGCCATGGGAAAAAGCAAAAAGTTTCGATGGAGCAGCAGTAATTGGGAGTTGGTTACCAAAAACAGCGTTTCAAGATTTAAACAATATAAATTTTAGTCTTAAAAAAAATAACCAAGTTGTACAACAAGGAAATACCAGTTTAATGTTGTGGAAAATTGATGAGATTATAGAATATGTCTCTAAATATTTTACTTTAAAGATTGGAGATGTTATATTTACAGGAACTCCAGCAGGTGTTAGTAAAGTGTTTGCTAACGATAAGTTAAAAGGATATCTAGAAGATAAAGAGCTATTTTCTATTACAGTAAAATAAAATGGAACAACATTATAAATTACATAGATTAAGAGAATTAGCAGACAATGACGAAGATTTTCTTTTAGCCTTAGCGCAAGCTTTTTTAGAAGAAGTGCCAGCAGATGCTATGTTGTTAAAACAGGCAGTAGAAAACAATAATAAGCCTCAAGCGTATCAAGTATCTCATAAAATGAAGCCAACTATAGATGTTTTCGAGCTTGGTATATTAGACAAGTTAATCGAGATTCAAGATTGGGCAAAATTCGAAAAAGAAGACGAAGACATGACCAATCAGTTAATTTTAGTCCTTGATGCTATAGAAAAAGCAACTTCAGAAATTAAAGCAGACTTTAATTTATAACAAATGCAAGCTGAAATTATAACCATTGGAGACGAAATTCTTATTGGGCAAATTGTAGATACTAACTCTGCATATATTGGTAAAGCACTAAATAGTATAGGTGTCTCTGTTTATCAAATAACATCTATTCAAGACGATAAAGAACATATTTTAAAAGCTATGGCAGAAGCCGAAGCGAATGCAGATATTGTGATTTTAACAGGTGGTCTTGGCCCAACAAAAGACGACATTACAAAACATACTATTTGTAATTACTTTAACGATGTTTTAGTACGAAATACTGCTGTTACTAAAAACATAGAACGCCTTTGGAGAGATTATATTAAAAAACCAATTCAGCAAGTAAATTTAGATCAAGCTTTAGTGCCTTCAAAAGCAAAAGTGCTTATGAATATGGTTGGTAGTGCTCCAGGAATGTGGATAGAAAAAGGAGAAAAAGTTTTTATATCTATGCCAGGAGTGCCTTTTGAAATGAAAGCATTAATGGAACAAGAGGTGCTTCCAAGGTTAAAAGTAAAATACAAGAGACCTTTTATAAAACATAAAACGCTCCTTACTTATGGTATTGGAGAAAGTGCTTTAGCAGCTATAATTGAAGATTGGGAAGATAATTTACCAAATTACGTTAAGTTAGCTTACTTACCTAATTTAGGTAAAGTAAGATTAAGACTCTCAGGCAAAGGATTTGATGAGCAAGCCTTAGATATTGAGATAGAAAAACAAGTGCAAGCTGTTTTACCACTAATAAAAGAAGTGTTTACAGGTTTTGAAGAGGATGGAGATTTAGAAGTGCTAATAGCAAAAAAACTAATAGAACATAAAAAAACGCTTTCTGTTGCAGAAAGCTGTACAGGTGGAAAACTAGCAGAAATCTTTACGCAACACGCTGGTGCATCGTCTTATTTTAAAGGTGGTTTAATAACATATGCAACGCAAATAAAAATAGATGTTTTAGGTGTAGAAGAAGCATTAATAAATAAGTACTCGGTAGTAAGTACTCAAGTTGCAGAAGCGATGGCAAAACAGTGTAGAATATTATATGCTTCAGACTATGCAATAGCAACAACAGGAAATGCAGGACCTACAAAAGGAGATGCAAATGCAGAAATAGGTACTGTTTATATAGCGATAGCATCAAAAAAACATGTTATTTCACAGAAATTAAACCTTGGAAATAACCGAACAAGAGTAATAAATAAGGCGGTAAATAAGGCTTTAGAGCTTCTTCAAAAAGAAATTTTTAAAAATTGATAAAAAAACAGATTGTCAATACTAAAACATTTCATATATTTGCACCTCGAATTTTAATAACAATTTAAAGTTATAAGTAATGTCAAGAGTTTGTGAACTTACAGGAAAGAAAGCAATGGTTGGAAACAACGTATCGCATGCAATGAATAGAACAAAGCGTAAATTTAACGCGAACTTAATCAAAAAACGTTTTTTTCTTCCTGAAGAAGATAAGTGGGTAACTTTAAAAGTGTCTACCTCTGCTTTAAAAACAATCAATAAGATTGGTATCTCAGCAATGTTAAAAGATGCAAGATCTAATGGATTTTATAAATAATAGCCAAGCTATATAAGGAATAAGAAAATGGCAAAAAAAGGAAACAGAGTACAAGTAATATTAGAATGCACAGAGCATAAAGAATCTGGACAACCAGGAACTTCTCGTTATATTACAACTAAGAATAAAAAGAACACACCAGATAGAATGGAGATTAAGAAATTTAATCCAATCTTGAAGAAAATGACTGTTCATAAAGAAATTAAATAAATAAAGGAATGGCAAAGAAAACCGTAGCGTCTTTACAGACATCGTCAAAAAGATTGTCTAAAGCAATCAGAATGGAAAAATCTCCAAAAACAGGAGCCTACATGTTTGTAGAAGCAATTATGGCACCAGAATTTGTAGATAATTTCTTGAACAAGAAATAAACTATATCCTATACAATACATCAAAGCTGCTTTCTTTAAAGAAAGCAGCTTTTTTAATTTCAAAATATTACGTTTCTTTACAATTATTAATGACAAAGTAGCAGTTTTTTAAAAAAGGCTTAACTATTGTTATTTACTAAACTATTCACCATACAATAGGAAAACAACAGATGAGTTTTTTTAAAAAAATATTTTCTTCAGAAAAAAAAGAAACTTTAGACAAAGGTTTAGAGAAAACAAGCACCAGCTTTTTAGGTAAACTAAGTAAAGCAGTCGCAGGAAAGTCTAAAGTAGATGACGACGTTTTAGATAATTTAGAAGAAGTACTAGTTTCTAGTGATGTAGGTGTAAATACAACACTTAAAATAATTACACGTATAGAAGAACGTGTTGCAAAAGATAAATATTTAGGAACAGATGAACTTAATAAAATACTTCGTGAAGAAATTGCAGGTTTATTAAGTAAAACCAATTCTGGTGAAGAAACAGAATACACCATACCACAATTACCAAAACAAAACAACGGAAGTAAAACACCTTACGTATTAATGGTTGTTGGTGTTAATGGTGTTGGTAAAACAACAACCATTGGCAAATTAGCATACCAGTTTAAAAAGCAAGGTCTAAAAGTTGTACTTGGTGCAGCAGATACTTTTAGAGCAGCTGCAATAGATCAACTTCAAGTTTGGGCAGATAGAGTAGATGTGCCAATGGTACGACAAGACATGGGAAGCGATCCAGCTAGTGTTGCTTTTGATGCTTTAGAGTCTGGAGTAAATCAAAATGCAGATGTTATTATTATTGATACTGCTGGACGTTTGCATAATAAAGTTAATTTAATGAACGAGTTAACTAAAGTAAAACGCGTGATGCAAAAAGTAGTTGGCGATGCGCCACATGATGTTTTATTGGTTTTAGATGGCTCTACTGGTCAAAACGCATTTGAGCAAGCAAAACAGTTTACAGCTGCAACAGAGGTAACTTCTTTAGCAGTTACTAAACTAGACGGAACAGCAAAAGGTGGAGTAGTTATTGGTATTAGCGACCAGTTTCAAATTCCAGTAAAGTATATTGGTGTTGGTGAAGGTATTGAAGACTTACAAGTTTTTAATAAATATGAGTTTGTAGATTCGTTTTTTAAGTAATTAATTCTAATTAAAACTTCAAAAGAAAACAACGTTTTCAACGCTTTAACACAACCAAAACATCTAAACAATTGGTGGACATTAAAATCTACAGGAAAGCCAGAATTGAGTGAAGAATACAATCTTAATTTTGCAGATAAATACAATTAGTATTGTAAAGTTTCTAAACTTAAGCAAAATGAATCAATTTATTTAAAAAGGACAGCTGCTGATGCAGATTGGAATCCTACTACTTTTGGTTTCCATTTAGAAACTCATGAATACATTGCATTGTTGAAATTTACGCATACTAATTGGCAAAAGAATAATCACGAGTTTCGTAACACTTCCTATTTCTGGGCTTTATTACTTAAAGGCTTAAAAAAATATATCGAAACTGGTGTTGTAGTATTATTTGAGGTTCGCAATTAATTTATTACTAAATTAATTTTGGCCCATAAATCGTTATCAAAAGTGGAGAGACCAAAATTAGAATCGTCTGCAGCTTCTCCCATTCTAACAATAACTAGGTCTTTGCTAGGTACAACATATATTTTTTGGTCATTTTTACCTAAAGCAGCATACATATCGTTTGGTGCATTGGGAATTAAAGCGCCATTAAATTCAAACTGCGTTTGTGGTAAATGAAAAGTATTCTTTCCGTTAAGCCACCATAAATAGCCATACGCTTCATTAATATCTTGAGAGGTTGAGGTGGCTTGATCTAAAAAGTTACTTGAAACTATTTCTGAGTTTTCCCACGTTCCATTAGCAGACATTAGCAAACCAAAACGTGCCATGCTTCTTGTATTACTCCAATACACACTTAAATCGCCTAAAGAAATCCAGCTTCCAGACATGCCTATTTTATCTCTTAGTTTTGTGTTAAAATAGTTAGACCAACTTTGGTTAGTGGCTTGTGCAACCACATCTTGCATTTTTACATAAACGTTATGGTAAGCCCATCTTTCGCCAGCATCTGTTATATATTGAAGGTTTTCTGGCGCAACCACATCTCCTAAACTATCATCTAAACCAGAGTTCATAGAAAGTAAGTTTTTGCAAGTAATCAAGTTTTCTTTTTCTAAAGAAGCGCTAGTCCAACCAGTACCTAAATAAGTAGACACCTTATTGTTTATATTTATAAGGCCTTCATCTTGTGCAATACCAGAAACAGCAGTAGTTAATGTTTTTCCTGCACTTGCCCAATACCAATTGGCATTTTCATTATGAGTATTGAAATACTGTTCTACTACAATTTTACCATTATGAAGTACAATAAATCCTTTAGAGTTTTTGTCTTCTAAGAAATCTAAAAGTGGTTGTAATGCGTTTGTATTCCAATTCAAATCATTTGGAGATGTAGTTTCCCAAACATCAGAATTTAAAGGAGGAAAATAAGTAGTTTCAGGAGTAGAAATATTTGCTTGAGGTTCTTCATTTTCTGAAGAACAGCTAACAATAACAAAAACTAAAAGTATTAAATTTTTAAATTTCAAAATCGATGTATTTAAATTAGGACTACCAAATTCACAAAAGGTTTAAATAGTAGATCTCTTAAATATAAATTCTGCAATCGTAAATCGTAAATCATTGCGTATCTTTGCAGACCAAAATTAAGATATGCGCACGAAGTCACTTAAAAAGAACAAAATCAATGTAATAACATTAGGCTGTAGTAAAAATGTTTACGACAGCGAAGTGTTAATGGGACAGCTTAAAGCCAGTGGTAAAGATGTTGTACATGAAGAGGAAGGCAATATTGTAGTTATTAATACCTGTGGTTTTATTAATAATGCTAAGGAAGAAAGTGTAAATACCATTTTGGAATACATGCAAAAAAAAGAAGATGGAGACGTAGATAAGGTGTTTGTAACAGGATGCTTGTCTGAACGCTATAAACCAGATTTACAAAAAGAAATACCTAACGTCGATCAATATTTTGGAACTACAGAATTACCAGGACTTTTAAAAGCATTAGGAGCAGATTATAAGCATGAACTTATAGGTGAACGTTTAACTACAACACCTAAAAATTATGCCTATTTAAAAATTGCTGAAGGTTGCGATAGACCATGTAGTTTTTGTGCCATCCCTTTAATGCGGGGTAAACACAAGAGTAAACCTATAGAGCATTTAGTAACTGAAGCTGAAAAACTTGCAGCTAACGGTGTTAAAGAATTGGTGCTTATTGCACAAGATTTAACGTATTATGGATTAGATTTATATAAAAAACGAAACCTTGCAGAGTTACTAGAAAATCTTGTAAAAATTGAAGGTATCGAGTGGATTCGTTTGCATTATGCATTTCCTACAGGTTTTCCTATGGATGTGCTTGATGTTATGAAGCGTGAGCCAAAAGTGTGTAATTATTTAGATATACCATTACAACATATAAACGACGAACTTTTAAAAAGTATGCGTCGTGGAACAACACACGAAAAAACGACTAAACTATTAAAGGAGTTTAGAGCAAAAGTACCAGAAATGACAATTCGTACCACTTTAATTGTTGGTTATCCTGGAGAAACTCAAGAAAATTTCGAAGAACTTAGAGAGTGGGTTCGCGAGATGCGTTTTGAACGTTTAGGTTGTTTTACTTATTCTCATGAAGAAAACACGCACGCTTTTAATTTGGAAGACAATGTGCCACAAGAGGTAAAACAAGAACGTGCCAATGAAATTATGGAAATTCAATCTCAAATCTCTTGGGAATTGAATCAAGAAAAAATAGGTCAGGAATTTAAAGTCGTTATCGATAGAAAAGAAGGCGAATATTTTGTTGGTAGAACCGAATTCGACTCTCCAGATGTTGATAATGAAGTCTTAATAGATGCAACAAAAACCTATTTAAAAACAGGTGAATTTGCAACAGTAAAAGTAATTGAAGCAGCAGATTTCGATTTGTATGCAGAGGTAGTACAATAAATTATATGGCACTTACAGAGTCTAATACTTTTGAAAACGGAACATTTGCACCTGAATTCGCTTTGCCTGATGTGGTTTCTGGAAAAACAGTAACGCTTCAAGAATTAAAAGGTGCTAAAGGTACTGTGGTTATGTTTATTTGTAATCATTGTCCATTTGTAATTCATGTAAACCAAAAGTTGATTGCTTTAGCAAATACATATTTAACTCAAGGTATAAGTTTTATTGCCATTAGTAGTAACGATGTTGAGAATTATCCACAGGATAGTCCAGAATTAATGCAACATCTAGCAGCTAATTTAAAGTATCCTTTTCCATATTTGTACGATGAAACACAAGAAGTAGCCAAAGCTTACAATGCTGCTTGTACTCCAGATTTTTATGTGTTTGATGCCAATTTAAAAGCTACTTATCATGGCCAATTAGATGGCTCTAGACCAGGAAATGATATTCCAGTTACAGGTGAGGATTTAAGGCAAGCAATAAATGCTGTTTTAAATAATGAGTCACCTCTAGAAAACCAAAAACCTAGTATTGGTTGTGGTATTAAGTGGAAACAATAGTTCTAGAAAGTAATGATTACTTTATTTTATTAAATCTAACCTTTCTAGACTGCATTTGTTTTCCATTTAGTTCTACACCATGAGTGGTAACTTCTGCCCAAATAGAATCTTGTTTTATGTCGTTTTTTGATATTAAGTCAAAAGTAATCTTCATTTTTTCGATAGTATCGTTAAGTTTAATAATAGCTCCTTGTAGTTCAATGTTTTTAATTAATACGTCTTCGATTGTTTTATAATTAGAAAGCGAATCTTTAGTATAATTTTTAAGCTGAGATTTTATTTCCTCACTAAATTCAGGATGCTTATTTTGTAAAGCAATTAAGTCTAAAAACTCTTGAAGCTTTTCTGTGGTCATGTTTTTGTATAGAAAAGTAGTATTGTTTTCTGTGTTTTTTTCAACCAACATCTCTTCAACTTCCATCTCAACAGATTCTGTTGCATGCTCTAAAGTATCAGAACTTTTTGCTGTTTCACTTTTACAAGAAACTATAATGAAAACAATAAAAATTAAGCGTATATTTTTCATTTTACAATAAATTTTAGTGTTTCAATTTTTCCGTTAGCAATTGTTTTATCAAGTATTTCTATTGTTTCTAGGCTTTTTGTTGGTATGGTTAGTAGGTTTATAAATTCATTTTTAGAATACAATTCAATATCCATATTGTTTTTAAAAAGTCTGTAAATTTTTGCGTCATTAGCAATTAATGCTTTAAGTTTTTCGATGTGAACTTTCCAATCTTTAATATTTCCGTTGGCATAGTAATGCAACATTAACGCATAATCATCTGGTTTTACTTTTACAATTTGGTTATAGTTAGAGTTTATGTTTCTTACAATAGTATCTGTTTTATGGTAAGGCGATTGCACTACAAATTTTATAATATCGTTTTTTGTTTTAAAAGAAAAACAACCAGCACTATCTGTTTTAAAATAAATAGGAGACTCGTTATCTTGTAATATTTTTATATCTAATGGAATAGAAGTGATGTTTTCATTTTTAATAGCATCCATAAAACAAAACTCAAAAGTATTTTTAGAATTGCCATAAAATACAATCATTAAAAGTGGAATAATAGACAAGAGCCATAATTTCGACACTTTTTTCTTTTTAGATTTTGTTACTTTTAAGCTGTGTTCTGCTTTAAAAGCGCTCCAGTTTTTATAATCTATATAAGTACTTAGTAGATTTAAAACATCTATTCTTGGTAATTTTTCAGGCTCGTTTTTAATATAAGTATAAAACCATTTCTCGCTAACTTTTCCTTTAACCTTATCGAATAAATCGTTTTGGAAAGCACTTATATCTTCGCCTTTCCAATCTTCAATTGGAACGTTAGAGCGATTACGCTTTAAAAAAGAAGCTTCAATAGCTTTTTTTAAGTGTTTAAAAAGATGTTGATCTTCTGTGTTCAAATTACTCTATTGGTCTAAAAATTAGTGCTTTAAAAATTGTAAAACGTTTTGCAAAAGGTTTACAAGTGTTTTTCAAAAGAAAAACAACTTATGGTTATACGTTTGCTCTAGTAATCTTTAAAAATATAAAATTATGAAAGCAATGAACGTAAAAAACAGATTTAAAATTTTAGTAATAGTGCTATTTACATTAGTATGTTGCTGTAATCAAAAGGAATACAAAGAATCTGTGGCAGCAGAAAGTGTTGATATTAGTAACGATTTTGAAATGGTAAAAGAAGAAAAAGTCGTTTCAAAATTCACCAATAATCAAAACAATGTGCCTTTAGATTTAAAAATCATTAAAACAGCATCTGCTAGATATAAGGTGAATAATGTGGCCAATGCAACGCGAAGAATTAAAGTAATAGCACAACAGCATGGTGCTTATATTTCGGACTTAAGATTCGATAACAATTTGTACAGGAAAGAAAACAGGTTTACCATTAAAGTGCCACAAAAGTATTTTGATAGCGTAATGGATTCTGTAAATACAGTTGTAGATTTTGTAGAGTACGAAAACATAACAACAAAAGATGTTACTGAAGAGTATATAGACCTTGAAACCAGGCTTAAAACTAAACGAGAAGTCAAAGCGCGATATGAAGCTATTTTACGCAAAAACGCAAAAACAGTAGAAGACATCTTACTTACAGAAGACAAACTGCGAATTATTCAAGAGGAAATAGAATCTGCTCAAGGACGTTTAAAATACTTAAGTAGTAAAGTGGCTTTTAGTACCATTCAAATAGATTTATACGAATCTGTAGAATATGTTGAAGAGCCTGAAGCTTACACCAAAACATTTTTAGATGAAACAAAGCAAGGTTTGGCCAATGGTTGGTGTTTTATTGAGTCTTTTGTGATTGTATTAGTTAATATTTGGCCTCTATTAATAATTGGTTTAATAATCTTCTTTTGGCTGAAAAAAAGACTTAAAAAATAAATGTGATAAAATATAGAATAAATAATTTTCTTATTCTCTATTTTTACAACATAAACTAAAGATAATGCAACAAACTACAAATACCATATTAATGATTCGTCCTGTTCATTTTAGAATGAACGAGCAGACAGCGATTAATAATTATTTTCAAGAGGATTTAGACCTTAAAAATGCTGAAATTAATGCAAAAGCACAACAAGAATTTGATGCTTATGTAGAAAAGTTAAGAGCAGTAGGTGTTAATGTAATTGTAGAAGATGATGACAAATTAATGGATACTCCAGATTCTATTTTCCCAAATAATTGGGTGAGTTTTCATGAAAATGGTAATGTAGGTTTGTATCCTATGTTTGCAGAAAACAGAAGAAAAGAGCGCAGAGAAGAAGTTTTTATGCGTTTAGAGAAAGAAGGTTTTAAAATCAATAATATAATAGATTATACCGAAGCAGAAAACGAAGGTGTTTTTTTAGAAGGTACAGGAAGTTTGTTGCTAGATCGTGTAAACGATAAAGCCTATTGTGCATTATCACCAAGAGCAGACGAAAGTTTATTTATTGAATTTTGTGAAGATTTTGAATACACACCAATTGTATTCACTGCAAACCAAACGGTAGATGGTAAACGTATGCCTATTTACCATACTAATGTTATGATGTGTTTAGCAGAAACATTTGCTGTTATTTGTTTAGAAACTATAGACGATAAAAAAGAACGTAAAAACGTATTAAAAAACCTTACTGAAGATAATAAGGAGATTATAAAAATTACTGAAGAGCAGATGGCTAATTTTGCTGGCAATATGTTACAAGTAAAAGGGAAAGACGATAAGCGTTATTTAATTATGAGTCAGGCAGCTTACAATTCTCTAACTCAAGCGCAAATAAATAAAATAGAAAAACACTGTGCCATTTTATCAAGCTCACTAGAAACTATTGAAACTTGTGGAGGCGGAAGCGCACGTTGTATGATGGCAGAAGTCTTTTTGCCAAAAGCATAATTTAACTCTATTACTATAAATTTAGGCAGTTCTACACCAAGAACTGCCTTTTTTTATGGTGTATTAACTTATAGAGATATTAAAACTATATCTCTATTTAGAGCAATTAATGCTATATTTGTGCCTTTAAAATAACAATCACAAATGAGCCTTCAAACACTACTTACAAAAGCAGTTAAACAAGCTGTTAAAACGGTATACAATGCCGATTTAGAAACCGTAGAATTTCAAGCAACACGTAAAGAGTTTGCAGGAGATATTACTGTAGTTGTGTTTCCTATGTTGCGAGTAGTAAAAGGTAATCCTGTACAAATAGGAGAGGCTATTGGTGACTTTTTAGTGCAAAATGTAGAGGAAGTTAAAGCGTTTAATGTTGTAAAAGGTTTTTTAAATGTTGAAATTGTAGATGCTTATTATCTCAACGTCTTTAATATTTTAAAGGCAGACAAGAATTTTGGTGTTTTACAACCTAAAACTAAAGATCATGCTGTAATGGTGGAATACTCATCACCAAATACCAACAAGCCATTGCATTTAGGCCACATACGTAACAACCTTTTAGGTTATAGTGTTGCCGAAATTATTAAAGCCTCTGGAAAGACCGTTTACAAAACACAAATTATTAACGATCGTGGTATTCATATTTGTAAAAGTATGTTGGCTTGGCAACGTTATGGTAAAGGCGAAACTCCAAAGTCTACAGGTTTAAAAGGCGATAAGCTAGTAGGTAATTATTATGTAAAGTTCGACCAAGAATATAAAAAGGAGATTGCAGTATTAATTGCTGAAGGTAAAACTGAAGACGAAGCAAAAAAGGAAGCACCAATTTTACTCGAAGCCCAACAAATGCTTCAAAAATGGGAAGCTGGAGATAAAAAAGTAGTAGCACTTTGGGAGAGCATGAACCAATGGGTTTATAAAGGTTTCGATGTTACTTATAAAAATTTAGGTGTCGATTTTGATAAACTGTATTACGAAAGCCAAACCTATTTATTAGGAAAAGAATTTGTAAACGAAGGACTAAGAACCAATGTGTTTTATAAAAAAGAAGACGGTTCTGTGTGGTGCGATTTAACCGAAGATGGACTCGACGAAAAAATAGTTTTACGTAGCGATGGTACAGCAGTGTACATGACACAAGATATTGGTACTGCAATACAACGTGCAAAAGATTTTCCAAACGTTGGTGGTATGGTGTATGCCGTTGGAAACGAGCAAGATTATCATTTTCAAGTGTTGTTTTTAATTCTGAAAAAATTAGGATTCGACTGGGCTAAAAATCTATTTCATTTAAGTTATGGAATGGTAGATTTACCTAGCGGAAAAATGAAGAGTAGAGAAGGAACCGTTGTTGATGCAGACGATTTAATAGCAGATATGACATCTACAGCTCAAGACATCTCAGAAGAGTTAGGGAAACTTGACGGTTACAGTGATGAAGAAAAAAGCGAGCTATATAAAACCATAGGTTTAGGTGCTTTAAAATACTATATTTTAAAAGTAGACCCTAAAAAACGTATTTTGTTCGACCCTAAAGAGTCTATAGATTTTCAAGGTAATACAGGACCTTTTATTCAATATACTTATGCTAGAATACAATCTATTTTACGAAAAGCTAAAGTTGGAAATGATAACCTTCCTAATGCTGTTGAAGTTTCTATTGAAGAACTTCATGAAAAAGAAAAAAACTTATTAAAACAATTACAATTGTTTCCAGAAGTAATACAAAACGCAGCAGCAAACCACAGTCCAGCTTTAATAGCAAACTATACTTACGATTTGGTAAAAGACTATAATTCTTTCTTTCAAAACCTACCTATTGTAATGGGTAACCATAATGAAAACTCTGTTGCATTTAGAGTGCAATTGTCTCAAGTTGTTGGTAATATCATTAAAAATGGGTTTAAATTATTAGGGATTTCGGTTCCTGAGCGTATGTAATAGGCTTTAATATAAATTTAAAAATCCCAAAACATAAATTTATGTTTTGGGATTTTTTTGGAGTTTCGTTTAAGGGTTATTATAAGATTAGTTGCGTGGTTTGGCAATTAACTTTGCAAGTACACAACGAGTTGGAAATTCCGCAGGAATTTCAAAAATAGGCGAGGACAAGCAATTACATTTGGCCATTGTTGGCAACTGGCTTTTTTAGTTAGTATTGTTAAAGATTAATCAGGTCTTTCAGGAATATAAACAACATCAACTTCTACATTATTTCCATATTTTACTATGATAGAACATAATACAGAAACACTTTTACCATTATTAGTAGCAGGTTTCATTACAGGCATTTTTCTAAGCACTCTTAAGATTTCTGCCTGAACGTTTACTTCTGAATTTCTCACTTTCATGCCAGTTAAATTTCCGTTTTCGTTGATTATAAAAAATGCTTCTACCAGTTTTGGTTCTGAAAGATTTAAATCTTTAGATAAATTCAAGTTAAACTCTCGTTCAATAAATGTCGACACTTTATTATTAAAACATTCTCTTGTTTCTTCTATCGATAGTTCTTCACAACCAATATAAACTGGAACAATTTCTACATCCTTTAATATCATACTATTGTCAGTAGTATAAGTTGCTAAACCATCATCATGTGACACAATGCTACATAAACTTAATAAAGCCTGTTCCTCTACTTCTGTCATATTTCCTTGTGCCATCACTTGTTCCTGAACAGCATTTATCTTCATTATTAATTCACTTTCTGTGTTTATCGAAGCGCTAGGTGAATCCTTGCAAGAAATACATAAGAAACCTAAAGAGATGATTGAAATATATACTAAATTTTGTGTGCTTTTTCTTCTTTTCATACTGAATTTCATAATTTTATTTTTTTGCCAAAGTGTTAGAGCTATGTTTTTAAATTTTCTCATAATATTAAATTTAAAGCTAAAATATTCATAATTTGGGTTTGAAAAATGGGAAAAGCGATATATGACAGGATTGTATAGTGAATCAACAATTTTGTATTGTTGAATTACAAGTAAAATGTCAATTGAGACATGATTTTATTCTGACTAACATACTAAATGGTTTTGAGTTTCTGCGGAGCTTGTTGCCAATGCCATGATAAAAAAGCATTTCAATGTTTTTTATCAGATGTAAACGAAGTTAATTTAAAAAAACTAAAAAGTCAAATCACCTACTTTATTAATACTTTGAGCTAAAATTTATTTTGTTTAAAAATTTTAACTAAACTTTAAACAAAATTTAAGAGTATTACATAATTTCCTATCTAAATTTGTATAAACTTAAAAATTAAATTTATGAAAACTAAAAATGTATTATTAGCTTTTGCAGTTGTAGGTCTAGTAGGATTTACTTCTTGTAAAGAAGAACAAAAAGAAGTAGAAACTGTAACAGAAGAAGTTGCACAAAATGTTGAACAAGTTGTAGAAGAAGTGCAAGATACACCTAACATAGTAGGTGTGGCTGCAGGAAACGATAGCTTTTCTACACTAGTAGCAGCAGTTAAAGCGGCAGAATTAGTAGAAACTTTAAGTAGTGAAGGACCATTTACTGTATTTGCTCCAACAAACGATGCTTTTAACGCCTTACCAGAAGGAACAGTACCAACTTTATTGGAAGCAGAAAACAAAGGGAAATTAACTTCTATTTTAACTTATCATGTTGTTTCTGGAAACTTTGATGCTGCGTCTGTTATACAAGCAGTTAAAGATAATAATGGAACATTTACTGTTAAAACTGTACAAGGTCAAGACCTAAGTATTATGGTTGTAGATGGTAAAGTAATGTTACAAGACGCTAACGGAAACAAATCTACAGTAGTTATTGCAGATGTTAAAGCGTCGAATGGAACTATACACGCTATAGATTCTGTTATAATGCCTAAAGAATAATATTAGTAATTTTTTATTGGTTAGTTATTAATATTCTTAAATGCTTGAGTCGAAAGATTCAAGCATTTTTTTTCATATGTATTCCTTACTTTTGCTGTAATGCAAAACACACTTCAAAACCACATTCCAGAAGAAGCCATACAAAAAGTCATGCAACTTTTAGAACATGATGATTTATTGGTTTTAATAAAAAACGAGCGTAAAACCAGACATGGTGATTATAGAAAATTACCAAATGGTAAACACCAAATTACCATAAACAATAACCTTAATAAATATCGTTTTTTAATTACGCTTATACATGAAATTGCGCATTTTGAAGCTTATAAAAATTATGGTAAGTTTATAAAACCGCATGGTTTAGAATGGAAACGTACTTTTCAACACCTCATGTTGCCATTTATAAATCCAGACGTATTTCCATTAAAGGTTTTACCATTAATAGCAAAGCATTTTAAAAACCCAAAAGCATCTAGCGATACAGATTCAAATTTAGCAATGGCTTTAAAACAGTTTGATTTACACAACAATAAAACATATATTTTTGAAGTACCAATAGGTACTGTTTTTAAATTCAGAAATAGAAAGACTTTTAAAAAAGTAAAAAAACGCGTAAAACGTTTTGAATGTGTTGAAATTAGTACAGGAAAAGTGTATCTTTTCAGTCCTAATGCTGAGATTGAGCTAGTACCTTCTTTAGAAGTGGTCTCAAATTAAAATTAGTGAGAATAATAGAAACAGTAAGCAATTTACATTCGCAAATTCATGGCAAAGAAAATTAATAGGAATAAAAATTATTATGCTATTTTAATGGCTGGAGGAGTAGGATCAAGGTTTTGGCCAGTTAGTACTCAAGAGTTCCCAAAGCAGTTTCACGACATGTTGGGAACAGGAGACACGCTTATTCAAAAAACGTTTCATCGTCTAGCAACACTAATTCCTAAAGAGAATATTTTTATTTTAACAAATGAGCGTTATAACGATTTGGTTTTCGAGCAGCTTCCAGAAGTCACTAAAAGACAAGTGGTTTTAGAACCAGCCATGCGTAATACTGCACCTTGTATTCTTTATGCTTCATTAAAAATACAGAAAGAAAATAAAGATGCTGTTATGCTTGTAGCACCAAGTGACCATTGGATTGAAGACGAGCTTGCTTTTGCAGAAAATGTACAACAAGCTTTTAATTTTTGCGAGAATAATAATGCCTTAATGACTTTAGGTATTACACCAACTTTTCCTAACACAGGTTATGGTTATATTGAATACAAAAAAGAGTCAACAGATGCTATTAAAGCAGTAAGTCAATTTCGCGAAAAACCAAATTACGAAACCGCAAAAAGTTTTATTTCACAAGGTAATTTTTTGTGGAATGCAGGTATTTTTATGTGGAGTGCCAAAACTGTAATTGAAGCTTTTAAAAACAGTCAACCAAAATTGTTTTCACTTTTTGAAAAAGGAATAGCAGCTTATAATACAGCGTTTGAAGACGATTTTATAAGAGACAATTATGGCAATGCCGAAAATATTTCTGTTGATTATGCCATAATGGAAAAATCAAAAAACGTTTTTGTGTTACCAGCTTCTTTCGATTGGAATGACCTTGGAACTTGGGGAAGCCTGTACGACAAGTTAGATAAAGATAGTAACGATAATGCCATTGTAAACTCACAGATATTAGCCGAAGATGCTTCTGGTAATATGATAAGAACCAAAGCAAATAAAGTAGTTGTGATCGATGGCTTGCAAAATTATATTATTGTAGATAAGGAGGATGTTTTACTTATCTTTCCAAAGGCAAAAGAACAAGATATTAAAAAAGTATTACAAAAAGTTAAAGACCAGTTTGGCGAACATTTAGGATAATTTATGAGCGACGAAAGTAAATTTAATTTTGCTGAAGATTCAGCAAAAAATGATGCAGCTAAGGCAGATGCTGCTAAAAAAGATGAAGCTGTACAACAGTCTAAAGACGCAGTAAAAAAAGAAGCTAAAACATTTTTTCAAAGTATAAAGCTTTTTTTTAATGAACTACTAGATTTTAGAGACGATACAGATAGAGATGCAACAATAGATGCAATAAAGTTAGATATACCTTTTAAAGGTGCAACCGCATGGATATTAATATGTTCTATAATGGTTGCTTCTGTAGGTTTAAATGCAGATTCTACAGCAGTTGTAATTGGTGCCATGTTAATTTCTCCTTTAATGGGACCTATTTTAGGAATTGGATTGTCGATTGCAATAAATGACATTGATACTTTAAAAAAATCATTAATAAACTTAGCAACAATGATTGTGTTGAGTTTATTAACAGCGTATTTGTTTTTTAAGTTTTTTCCAACAGCAGATTTAATGACTAATGAGCTTTTTGGACGAACAAAACCAGACCTTAGAGATGTACTTATAGCCTTTTTTGGTGGTGCAGCTTTAATTATTGCACGAACAAAAAAAGGGACAATTGCTTCTGTTATTTTTGGTGTTGCTATTGCTACAGCTTTAATGCCTCCTTTATGCACAGCAGGTTATGGTTTGGCTCATGATTTTGATATTTTCTTAGGAGCAATGAATTTGTTTACCATTAACACTATATTCATCGCTTTAGCCACTTTTATAGTGTTAAAAGTATTGCGTTTTCCAATGCTTAAATATGCAAATTCTAAAAAGAGAAAGCGTATAGCTCAACTGGCATCGCTAATTGCAATTTTAGTAATGATCTGGCCAACCATTGCTTTTCTTCATTTTATTGAAGTAAAAGGTTTGGAAAATGATTATAATAATTTTGTTAAAAGCGAAGTAGAATCTAACAATGAATTATGGTTGCAAAAAGACATACCTAATTATGAAGAAAAAACAATAGCCTTATATTTTAATGGAGAGATACCTAATGCAACAATTGCCGATTTAAATAATGAAATAAAAAAGTATGAAAAAATAAAAGATTTTAAATTAGATATAAAAGGCAACAAAAACAGAAGCTTCGATAAAATTTCTGAGGCTTACGATCGCGCCATAAAAAGTCTCGACGAAAAAGATAATATTATATTAGGTTTACAAACAGAAATAACAAATTTAAGGGAAGAATTAAAAAGTATAAACGAAAGTAAAAACACCATTTCATTTTCAAATTTATCTAAAGACGCAAAAATTAGATTTAACGATTTACAGTCTTTTGGTTATTCAAAAATGTTGGCTTCTAAAGATTTTATATCGGTGGATACAATTGATGTTGCAACAGTAAAATGGAATGCAGGAATAAGTGACAGTATAGCAAGAATTAAAGAAACAGAACTTGTGAATTGGCTTAAAATTCAGGTTAAAACTGATTCTATTATTTTAAAAAGAGACTAAAGTTATTTTAAAATATTATTTATTTTCTTTTAAAACAGCTTCTCTAACCTTTTTAAATAAATTTGAAGAGTAGACAAAGTCTGTTACAACTTTATTGTCTGTTCTAAAGATGTCGTCTTTGGTGCCTTCCCATGCTTTTATTCCATCTTTTAGAAACATAATATTGTCTCCAATTTCCATTACAGAGTTCATATCATGCGTATTTATTACAGTAGTAATTTTATACTCTTCTGTAATTTCATGAATTAAATTATCGATAACTATTGCTGTTTTAGGATCTAAACCAGAGTTTGGTTCATCGCAAAACAGGTATTTTGGGTTATTAACAATTGCACGAGCAATGGCAACACGTTTTTGCATACCACCTGACGCTTCACTAGGCATTTTTTTATGTGCATCTTCAAGGTTTACACGCTTTAATACAATATTGGCACGTTCACGCATGTCGTTTTTTGTAAGCTTGGTAAACATACGTAATGGAAACATTACGTTTTCCTCGATGGTTAAAGAATCGAAAAGCGCACTACCTTGAAATACCATCCCAATTTTTGCACGCATATCTCTTTTTTTAGCTTCACTTAAATTGGCGAAAACTTCACCATCATATTCAATACTTCCTTCTTCATAATCATATAAACCTAACAAGCATTTTAAAAACACAGATTTTCCCGAACCACTTTGCCCAATAATGAGGTTTGTTTTCCCTTGGTAGAAAGTCTGGCTAATCCCTTTTAAAATATGAGCTTCTCCAAAAGATTTATGTAAATTTTTTACTTCTATCATTAGCTTAGTAATAATTGGGTTGCAAGATAATTTATAATAATAATGGCAACACTTGTCCATACAAAAGAGGTTGTACTTGCTTCTCCAACTTCTAGTGCTCCACCTTTCATGTAATAACCATGATACGATGGAATTGTTGCTAAAACAAACGCGAATAAAAAGGTTTTAATAAATGCATAACTAATATGAAAAGGATTAAACTCTTGTTGTAAACCCGTAATAAAATCATCTGTAGAGGCATAACCACCATAAATACATGCCATTAAACCACCAATAACACCTAAAAACATAGCAATTGAGATTACAAAAGGATAAAAAGCCATGGCAATTAATTTAGGAAAAACTAAGTAATTTATAGAGTTAATTCCCATAACTTCTAAGGCATCAATTTGTTCAGTAACACGCATTGTACCAATGCTTGATGTTATAAAAGAGCCTACTTTTCCTGCCATAATAATAGACATGAAGGTAGGTGCGAATTCTAATAAAATAGATTGTCTAGTTGCAAAGCCAATTAATTCTTTCGGTATTAATGGATTATCAATATTTAAAGCAGTTTGAATGGTTACCACACCTCCAACAAAAAAAGCGATAAATGCAACAATACCAAGAGAGCCAATTATTAAATCGTCTATATCTTTAAGTATAAGTTCTTTCATTACAGACCATTTCGTGGGTTTACGAAACATCTCTATAATCATTAAAAAGTATGTGCCAATATTATGTAGATACTGCATATTAGGATAAGATACGATTTAGTCAAAAAAAATAAAACTGTAAAAGTAATTACAATGCTAAAGTATAAAAATCTGCTATGTAATTGATGATATTTTTAAATTGAATTCATAGAGCTATTTAAAATAGTTTATTTTTGAGGTAAAAATATAAAGAAGACAATATGAGATTATTATTAAGCTTATTTCTTGGGCTATTCCTTTTTAATTGTAACGCGCAAAACAATATTACCCAAACTAAAACCAAAACTGAGACTGTTTTAAATGCTAATCCTAAATTAGTAGTTGGTATTGTTGTAGACCAAATGCGTTACGATTATTTAACGCGGTTTTATTCAAAATATGGAAATGGTGGTTTTAAACGCTTAATAAACGAAGGTTTTAATTGTAAAAATAACCATTACAATTATGTGCCTACTTATACTGGACCAGGACATGCTTCAATTTTTACAGGAACTTCACCTAAAAACCATGGTATAATAGCTAATTATTGGTACGATAAGTTTAGTAAAGAGAATGTGTATTGCGCTGGAGATTCTACTGTTTTAGCGGTTGGAAGTGACTCTAAAGCAGAACGTATGTCACCTCACAGAATGAAAACAACAACCTTTGCTGATGAGAATAGGTTATTTACACAAATGAGAGGAAAAACAATTGGAATCTCTATTAAAGATCGTGGAGCTATTTTACCAGCTGGACATTCTGCAAATGCTGCTTATTGGTTTAGAGGTAGAGAGGAAGGTCATTTTATAACTTCTACCTATTACATGAACAGTCTTCCAAAATGGGTTAAAGATTTTAATGCATCTAAAACAGCAGAAAGCTATTTAAAAGAGTGGAATACACTTTATGATATAGACACATATACAGAAAGTGGGAGTGATTTAAATACTTTTGAAGGCGGATTTAAAGGCAAAGATAATGCAACATTTCCGTACGATTTAGCAGCATTAAAAGATAAAAATAAAGGCTTCGATATTATTAAAGCAACACCTTACGGAAATAGCATTGTTACAGATTTTGCAATAGAAGCCATTACTGCAGAGCAATTAGGAAAAGATAATTATACAGATGTTTTAACAGTTAGCTTTTCTAGTCCAGATTATGTAGGTCATAATTTTGGAGTCAATTCAAAAGAAGTAGAAGATACATATATACGCTTAGATAAAGATTTAGAGCGTTTATTCAATGCGCTAGATAAAAAAGTTGGAGTAGGAGCCTATACTTTATTTCTAACTGCAGATCATGGTGCAGTAGATGTTCCAGCATTTTTACAAACGGCAAAAATTCCTTCAGGATATTTTGATAACGATGCATTTAAAAATCAATTGAACACCTTTTTAGTTAAGGAATTTTCAGCTTCAGATTTAATTGAAAACATTAGTAACGATCAAATATTTTTAAATAAGAATCGCTTAAAGCAATTAGACTTAGATATAGGCGATGTGCAATATGCCATAGTTAACGAAATAATTAATTATAAACATATAGATAAGGTATTCTCTTCAGAAACTATGCAAAATGCTAATTTTACATCAGGAATAAAAGCTTTATTACAAAATGGTTATCACCAAAAGCGTTCTGGTGATGTATTAATAGTTAAAAATCCTGCTGTAATAAGTTATAGTAGAAAAGGCTCTACGCATGGTTCTGGTTCTAATTTCGATACACATGTGCCATTATTGTTTTATGGAAATGGTATAAAAAGAGGCAGTACTCTAACTAAAACAGAAATTACAGATATAGCGCCAACTATCTCAGCACTTTTAGGAATTAGTTTTCCAAATGCAGCTACAGGAAATGTTTTAGAATTTGTTTTGGATTAAGAAGGTTTAAACTTATCACGAATTGCATTTTCAGTCTTTAATAAAAGATATAATACACTAAACACAATTACTATAAGACTTATAATTAGTGTTTGTTTAGAAGAGAAATCGAAAGCAATAAAATTCACACTTAAAAGCATCATTATTAGTCCAATAACCGTCATTTTTTTAGCAGAATATGTTTGTGCAAAATCCCAGGCTTGTTGGTTTTTCATTGAGGATTTTGTTCTATAGCCATATAATGCGTTTATATGTTTAGGTGGGAATTTGTAGGTAAGTAAACCCATAATAAAAAAAATACTACCACAGACAGATAATGGGTTGATTAAGTTCTCAATAAGTTCCAAATGATTAAGTTTTTAATTCTGTTACTCTCTATATAGAAAGTAATTATTAACTAATTCAATATAAGTCTGTTTGGCTTCATCTTCACTAATACCTTGTATTTGAAAAAGGGCATTGGTTTTAAAAGCATTAATTATTGGTGTTCTACTACTTGGTCTTTCGTAGTTATTAGTTGCCTTTTTGTAGTAAGCATATAAACGAAGCAGGAAATCTGCAGGAAAAGGTTCTGTATGAGTATTTATGCACTCTACAGCCTCTCTAAATGTGATGTCTATTTCTTCAGAAGTCATTTATATTTCGGCAATAATACTTTCGCCTCCTTTTACTTTCTCGTTTAACTTTACTTTAATTTTAGTGTCTAAAGGTAAGTATAAATCTACACGAGAACCAAATTTTATAAAACCAGAGTCATTACCTTGAATGGCTTCGTCTCCTTCTTTAGCATAGTTTACAATACGTTTTGCTAATGCACCAGCAATTTGTCTGTATAACACTTTACCATAGCTAGAGTTTTCTACAACAACTGTTGTTCGCTCATTTTCCTCACTTGCTTTTGGGTGCCAAGCCACTAAATATTTTCCAGGATGGTATTTGCTAAATAATACTTTTCCATTAATTGGATATCGTGTTACATGTACATTTAAAGGCGACATAAAAACACTCACTTGTAGTCTTTTTTCTTTAAAATACTCTTTTTCAAAAACTTCTTCTATGACAACTACTTTACCATCTACAGGAGAAAGAACGTTGTTATTATTATTTACAGTATTTCTTTTTGGGTTTCTAAAAAACTGAAGAATTAAATATAAAAAAATGGCAAACGTAGCAAATAGTATATATTTAAGCCATGCTATATCTATAAAACGATCTACAGATATGAAACATGCAACAATAATTATAAAAGTAATAACAATAATTTTATGGCCTTCTTTATGAAACATAGTGTAGTATTCTTAAAAATAAATATATAAATGGCGCTGCAAATATAATACTATCAAAACGGTCTAACAAACCACCATGACCTGGCATAATTACACCACTATCTTTTACGTTTGCTTGACGCTTAAATTTTGATTCTATTAAATCTCCTATTGTGCCTATAACACTAATAATAACAGCTAATATTAACCAATTGTTAAATGTTAAAGTGTTGGTATAGGTCCAAATAAAATAACTCGCAATACAAGAAAATAACAAGCCACCTAGGAAGCCTTCAACTGTTTTTTTAGGTGATATGCTTGGAAATAGCTTTTGTTTGCCAAAATTTTTACCAACTAAATACGCGAATGAATCGTTAACCCAAACAATAATAAATGAGCCTAATAGTAGCTTAGGTGAAAACACATTATTAAAGTTAGCGATAAGTATTAAAAAAACAAATGCACTAGAAATGTAAAAAGTAGTTAATATAAAACGTTTAGTAATAAATAAAGGAATAACTTTCTCTGAAAACAAATCCTTGATTAAGAGTAATTGAACAAAAATAGTAACAACTTGCATTATCTGTGTTGCCTCATCTAATCCTTTAGAGGAATTCATTACTAATTGCCAATACCCAAAAATAAAATAGAGTATTGTGAAAATAACGTATGGTAAAAAGCTTTTTAAGTTGATAAGCTTTTTAAATTCTGCAATACAAATAATACCAAATACAAAAAAAAGTATGATTAATGCATGCTGATTTAAAAGCGATGTAACAAGTAACGTTACGTATAGAATACCTGAAAGTGCTCTTGTTGTAGTTTCTTTCATTAATTATAAATCTTCAAGAAGCAATAAATATAAGTTTTTTGAAGCACTACCGTAGGTTAAAAAATCTTTTTCATCAAGATCTTTAAAATGTTTTATAGTAGTAATGTTTGTAGGTATTTTTTCTGTATTCTTATTTTTAATTTGGCGTAAGCCTTCTCCAATAGTATAAACTAATTGGCTAGTAGTTGCAAATACAATAAAATTATTAGGAAATTCGGCTAATTTTTTCTCTGCAATTTGATGAGATGAAATAAGAAGTGATCCATCGTTTGCTATTAAATTTTCGCAAGTAGTAAAAAAGTAGGTTGCTTCATTTAAAGCACTTTTTTTAAGATTTAAATTTTTAAAACGTGCTTCTAAATTCTTATCGTAAAAATAGCCAGGCTTATCTTCCCAATTATTTTCTTCAAAAATATGATTTACATTTTCGAAAACCTCTTCTAAGTTTTCGCAATACAAGAACTTGCCACCATTAGATTTAAAGTTTATAGTAAAACTTTCGTCTATAGGTAGTTTAATTTTAGGCATGTATTTACTTGTGTTTTCGTTTCTAGTCTCCTCTGATTCTTTATTAGACTTAGAACGAAAAAAGTTTTTAAAGATGCTCATTACTTGTTGCTATTAACCAATATCTTTAAGGTATTTTATCAAATATAAAAAATCTCAAATGAACTAAAGCGTTAATTTGAGATTTTTAGAACTATTATAGTGTTAAAGTCTTTATTCTACTTCTGTTTTATCTTCTTTGTTATCTGTTAAAAGTTTTTCAGAAGGTTTTTCTGCAACATTTTCAAAAGGGCGTTTACCTAAAATTTCTTCAAGGTCATCTTTAAAAATCACTTCTCTTTCCATGAGTCTTTGTGCCAATTTTTCTAACACATCTCTCTTAGAGGTTAAAAGCTCAACTGCACGATCATATTGTGTTTCTACAATATTTTTTATTTCGTTATCTATTAACTCTGCAGTGCTTTCGCTGTAAGGTTTTACAAAACCACTTTCTCCAGCTGGATCGTAATAAGTAATGTTTCCAACTTTTTCATTTAAGCCATAAATCATTACCATTGCTTTTGCTTTTTTAGTTACATTTTCTAAATCGCTTAAAGCACCAGTAGAGATTTCGTTAAATATTATTTTTTCGGCTGCACGTCCACCCATAGTCACACAGATTTCGTCTAAAAACTTACTTGTTCTTGTAATGTAAGCTTCTTGAGGTAAATACCAAGCAGCACCTAGAGAGCGACCACGTGGTACTATTGTAACTTTTACTAATGGATCTGCATGTTCTAAAAACCAGCTTACAGTGGCGTGGCCAGCTTCGTGGTATGCAATAGTTTTCTTTTCTTCTACTGAGAATAGGTGACTTCTCTTTTCTAATCCACCAATAATACGATCTACAGCATCTAAAAAATCTTGTTTTTCAACTGCTTTTTTATTATTCCTTGCAGCAATTAAAGCGGCTTCATTACATAAGTTCGCTATGTCTGCACCAGAGAAACCTGGTGTTTGTTTTGCTAAAAAGTCTAAATCTAAACCTTCAACTTTTTTAAGTGGTCTAAGGTGTACTTCAAAAATAGCACGACGTTCGGTAAGGTTTGGTAAATCTACATGTATTTGTCTATCAAAACGTCCAGCACGCATTAATGCTTTATCTAAAATATCTGCTCTGTTTGTAGCTGCTAGAACAATAACATTTGTATTAGTGCCAAAACCATCCATTTCTGTTAGTAATTGGTTGAGTGTGTTTTCACGTTCATCGTTACTTCCCGACATTGCATTTTTTCCTCTGGCTCTACCAATAGCATCAATCTCGTCAATAAAAATAATAGCAGGAGATTTTTCTTTTGCTTGTTTAAATAAATCTCTTACACGAGAGGCACCAACACCAACAAACATCTCTACAAAATCTGAACCAGATAGTGAGAAAAACGGCACTTTTGCTTCTCCAGCGACTGCTTTTGCTAGCAAGGTTTTACCTGTTCCTGGAGGACCAACTAATAATGCTCCTTTAGGGATTTTACCACCTAATGAAGTATATTTTTCAGGATTTTTAAGAAAATCTACAATTTCTTGTACTTCTTCTTTTGCGCCTTCTAATCCAGCAACGTCTTTAAACGTAGTTTTTACCTTAGTATTCTCATCAAATAATTTTGCTTTTGATTTTCCGATATTAAAAATCTGTCCACCAGCTCCACCACCAGCTCCACCAGACATGCGACGCATTATAAATATCCAAACACCTATTAATAAAATGAATGGTAATAGGCTTAATAAGAGGTCTGCAAAAAGGTTTTCTTCTCTGTCGTTGTCATAGGTTGTTGTTAAATTATTTTTATCAATAATTTCTATGTACTTATCTTCAAAATTACTTAAATCTCCATATTGAAATTGATAATTTGGTATTTTACCATTACCAAATAAAGTATTAGAATTTAAAGCTTTTTTATGTTTGTCTAATTTTTTTGCTTCATCAGTAAGATATATTTTTACAAAGCCTGTGTTTTTTATAACATCAAAATTTTGAACATCACCATCTTTAAGAATTTGAAAAAATTCTATGGGTGTAATTTTTTTGTTATCGTTTTCATTACTATTTCCAAAAAGTTGAAAAGTTATAAGCGCTATTAAAAGTGCACCAGAAATCCAATAAGGATTAAACTTAGATTTTTTAGGTGCTTCAGTTTTTTTATTATTTGCCATGAATGGTTTTAAAATTTAGATTCAATAATTGTAGTTTTGGCATCTCCCCAAAGACTTTCAATATCATAATATTCGCGAATATGTTTTTGGAATACATGTACAACAACGTTCACGTAGTCCATTAAAATCCACTCTGCATTGTCTTCTCCTTCAATATGCCAAGGCTTATCTTTAAGTTCTTTGCTTACCTTTTTTTGTATGGCACCAACAATAGCGTTTACTTGAGTGTTAGAGGTACCTTCGCAAATAATAAAATAATCACACACTGTATTATCAATCTCTCTTAAGTCAAGAATAATAATGTCTTTTCCTTTTACATCTTCAATACCACTAATTATAGTTGCTATAAGTGAATCTGTGTTTACTTCTTTTTTAGTCATTAATAGGATTTAATTTGTGCAAAGTTATTATTTTTTGGTTCTTTATACTTTAAAATTATGATAAAGATTTGTTATAAATTTTAATCACGAAGATAACCAATTTATATGCGTATTATCAAACTTGATGCCATCGATTCTACAAATGCTTATCTAAAACAGATTAGCAGTGCAGAAACACTTGAGGATTATACTGTAATTACTGCAAAACAGCAAACTAATGGTCGAGGTCAAATGGGTAAGCATTGGCATTCTAAAGCTGGAGAGAACCTTACTTTTAGTGTGTTTAAACGTCTAAATGGACTCTCTTTCTCTAATCAGTTTTATCTAAGTATTGTAATTGCACTTGCACTACATAAAACATTAACACTCTATAATGTGCCTAATTTATTTGTTAAATGGCCTAACGACATTTTGTCAGCTAACAAAAAAATTGCAGGAATATTAATAGAAAATGTAGTAAAACAGAATAAATTAGACTATTGTATTATTGGTATTGGGTTAAATGTAAACCAAACTATTTTTAATGATTTATCTAAAGCAACATCATTAAAAATATGTAGTGGGAAAGTATTTGATTTAGATGAAATACTCCTTAAATTTTTGGTAGTCTTAAAGGACAGTTTTAAAAAATTAGAAACTAATGCATTTGAAGCATTAAAAGCTGATTACGAATCTAAATTGTTTAGAAAAAATAAACCTTCAACATTTAAAAATGCTGAAGGTTTGTTATTTTCTGGTTTTATAAAAGGTATTTCTTCAAATGGAAATTTAGTTATCCTCTTAGAGGATGAGGTTATTGAAGAATATTCATTAAATGAAATAACTTTACTTTATTAAACTGCTGTTTGCATATTTATTGCAAGTGTATCTATAAATTTGCTAATAGGACCTTTAATCATCATGGCCATCATAGCATTAAATTCGCCTTCAAAATGAAGCTGGACTTCGCTTGTATTACTATCTATTTCAATAATATTTCCAATTAAAGAAAAATCGAGTTTTCCACCAGCTGCACCTAAAACGATTTTGCTATTTGGTACTGTTTCTTTTTTCTTTAATATAATTTCTGGCATACCTTTTAGAGCAAAAAGAAATTTGTCTTCTCCTAAAACTTCGAATTTACTTATGTTTTCAGGCATTAAGGTTTCGAAGTTTTTAACATTACTTAAAAAGTTAAAAGTATCTTCTGCAGATTTATTTAATGTTACTTTTTGGGATTCTAAATTCATATTAGCGTACTGTTTTAATTTATTTTATTTGGATGTTTTAATCCTTTCTATATGCATTTAGATATCAAGAAGCATTCCATTCGCTCGGGTTTTCATTCCACGCAGATAAGGTTTCTAATTGATGCTCTGTAATATAGTTTGTTTCTACAGCCTCAATTAGTAGGTTTTCGTAGTTACTTAAGGTGTGTAATTGTATGTTTTCGTTTTCAAAATTAGTTTTAGCAATATCAAAACCATAAGTAAAAATAGCAATCATACCTTTTACATTTACGTGAGCTTCTTTTAATGCTTTTACCGCATTAAGACTGCTTTTTCCTGTGCTAATTAGGTCTTCAATAACCACAACGTTTTGTCCACGTTCTATAAAACCTTCAATTTGGTTTTGGCGACCATGACCTTTTGCTTCTGGTCTAACATATATAAAAGGTAAGCCTAAGTATTCTGCTACTAACATGCCTATACCTATGGCACCTGTTGCAACTCCAGCAATAGCATCTGGTTTGCCGTAATGTTCTTCTATGAATTTAGACATTTGTTCACGCACATAATTTCTAACTGGAGGAAAAGATAAAATAATGCGATTGTCGCAATAAATAGGAGATTTCCATCCAGAAGCCCAAGTAAATGGTTCTTTAGGGCTCAATTTTATAGCGTTAATTTGTAAAAGCACTTTTGCGGCTTGTCTGGCAATGTGTTTGTCGATAATCATACTTGCAAAAATAAACAATATTTTAATTGTATTGGTCAAGAAATAAAGCTAAAAAATATTTTTTTAAGAGAACAAAAACTAAAATAAAAATAATATTTTTACCAAAGTTAATTATTTGCCACACCTAAACATGTATTACATTTTTGTAAACGACAAACCTATTATTTTAACAACTTTGGTTGAAAAAGAAACAGACTTTAAAAACTTTCTTTTAAACGATGTAGATATTGAGGAAGCTTTAAAGGTGCTTAAGAAGAAAAAAAATAAGTCTATAAGACTTATACATCATAACGAAGATAAGATATTAAAGAAATTTTTAAAAAAGCTACCAAATGTTATAGCTGGTGGTGGTAAGGTTTATAACAAGAATAAAGATATATTATACATCTTCAGAAATAATAAATGGGATTTACCAAAAGGTAAAGCAGAAAAAAAAGAAACCATAGAACAAACTGCACTTCGGGAAGTCGAAGAAGAAACTGGAGTTTCTGGATTAAAAATTGTAAAACCTTTAGAAACAACATATCATATATTTAAAAGGAACGATAAATTGAGAATAAAAATCACTTATTGGTTTGCAATGGAAACCGATTTTGAAGGTGAATTATTTCCTCAAGAAAACGAAGGAATTACTAAAGTAGCATGGTTAAATAAAACACAAAGTATAGAAGCCTTAGAAAACAGTTATGCAAATATTAAATTGTTGTTTTAAGAAGAAACGTTTTTTATAGCTATTAAAAGCACATCCTTTAGGTTTTTGTTTATTTTATTTTTTATCGAAAATTTCTGATTTAGCTCTATTTCAATCCCTAAATAATTCTCAGGAAATTGTTTTCTTAAATACATTGTAAAACCATCTGCTTTGCCTAAATACGGATAGTTAAATCTAACGTTAAGTGTTTTATCTTGTTTTAAAATTTCACTTTTTAAATTTTTACTAAACTTTTTTTCGGCTATGTTTCTAGAGTCAAATAATAAACCGATATCGCAATGTCTAACTTGGTTGTTTAAAATAGGAGTGAAAGAATGTACAGATAAATGTAGCACCTTATTATTTGAATAAATATATTTTTTTATGGAAGCTTCAACGTTATTTCTAAACTCTAAATAATAATTAGAAATTAGTTGTTTTTTATCGTCTTTTGAAAGTGTTTTAGAAAATTCTGAAAACAATTTTTTATGGTGTAAACTTCTATTTAATTCAATTAATAATCTGCTATTATCGCTATATTTTGAATAATTTGAAAGTGGTTTTAGATAATTAAACACATCTAAAGCACCTAAGTCGTATCCACGATGAGAATTTAAAACTAGATCTTGATTTTTAAAATACAATTGGTATGGTTTCGGAATTTTATTTCCACCATGTTCGCATGTTAATATAAGTTTCAAGATGTAAACATTTTATTTTCTTGCAAACAAGATGCTAATTTATTGTAAGTTTTTGTAATGTTTTCTTTTGAAAAATCTTCATTTACAGACTTTAATATTCTAGTTGCTAAAGTACCTTGGTTTAAAATAACTTCTAAAGCTTCATAATGCGATGCATCTATATTTGGTTTAGCTATTTGGTAAAGGTGTTTCCAGAGGTTTTGTACTGTTATATTATCTTTAATTTTAAATACCTCTAAGAATTCGAGATTAGAAATTTTATAGGTTTCTGCATCTTTAATAATTGGGTTTAAAATAGCAAATAAGTCTTGTTTTAGCCACTTTTTCTGATTTTTTAAAGTGCCAAGTTCTTTGTTTACTAATAGTTTTAAAACTTCAATTATTAAAACACAAATAGCAATATCTGCTTTTGGGCTTTCTTGTATATCTACTAACCTAATTTCTATAGCATTTCTATCAAAACGTGCTATTGCACCACGAGAGTTTAAAAAATGATGGTCTAAAATATTTTTAGTATCGTGAGGTTTTATGGCATTATTTATAGGTTCAAAAATAGTCGCATAATAATCTACTTTACTAAAAACACCTTCTGGAATGACCAAACCAGTCATTTCAGGAATTTCTTTTTGGTTAGTTTTATAGTATTCTAACCTTGTGTCTTTATAACCTGTCTCTTTTCCTTCTAAAATTGGAGAGCTTGCACATAAACCAGGTATTAGAGGTAAAATAACACGAATAGCAGCATGTAGTTTTTCGAATTCTTTATCATCGTAAAAAGGTAGATTTATATGTGTGCTTTGTACGTTACTCCAACCATGACCTTTGCAATTAAAAATGCGGTTGTAAAGTTCATACACTTCACTATAACTATGCTTCCATAGTTTAGTGTCTGTTAAAGGGTTCATTAAAGGATGGCAAGCCGTTGGTAATAATTGCGCGTTTAGCTTATTTAAAAGGTGGTTTATTTCCACAACGTTTTTATGAAACAACCCAGACAAGGTATTTAAATTTGCTGCAGGACCATTGGTTTTTAATTCTAATACATGCGCAACAAGTTCATTACTCCATGCAATTTCACCATTATCAATATCAGCAGTTAATTTACCCGCTTTTTGTATTAATAATGTGTCTACAATAGGAGCGACTTTAAAGGTGCTACTATTTATAAGCATATATTCTAGTTCTATGCCAAAAACTTCAAACAAGTGGTATTTTTTTCCCATGTTTAATCTAATCTGTTTTTAAAAGCGTTAAGAATTTTGGTATATACCAAATCCCCATAATGTAAATCTTCTACACCAAAATCAATATTTGGGTTATCGTTAATTTCAATAACCATAGGTTTGTTGTTTACCACTTTTATATCTATGCCATATAAGCCTTTTCCAATAAGTCTTGAAGACTTTAAAGCCATATCTAATACTTTTTTAGGCACTTCTTCTATTGGTAAACAATCGGCATCTCCATCTTGATCGTTCTTTTTCTTTGCTTTCCAGTTATAAATTTGCCAATGTCCTTTTGCCATATAATATTTACAAGCATAAAATGGTTTGTCGTCTATAATTCCTATACGCCAATCATAATCCGATGGACAAAATTCTTGCGCAATAATAAGATCAGATTCTTTAAGCATTTCATTAACCAAACTGTTGTATTCGTCTTCTGTTTTTGCTTTTTTTACACCAAAAGAAAAGGTAGAGTCTGGTGCTTTTAAAACACAAGGCAAACCAACTTCTTGAATTACATTATTTCTATTGTCTTTATGAACAATAACTGTTTTTGGCGTCGCTATATTGGCATTGTTTAAAGCTTCTGTCATATAAACTTTATTGCAGCATTTTAATATAGCATCTGGATAATCAATTATAGCAATACCTTCTTGTTGTGCTTTTCTGGCAAATGCATAAGCCTCGTTGTTTACTTCTGTACTTTGTCTAATAAAAAGGGCATCAAAAGAAGATAAACGCGATAAGTCTTTAGGCTCAATAATTTCTGCATAAATATTCATTTTTTCAGCTATATCAATAAACTTTCTTATGGCTTTTACATTACTTGGAGGTGCAGGATCATTAGGATTTACAAGTATTGCTAAATCAAAATCAGACTTTATTAACTTTGGTGTATCGTAACGTTTTTTTGCAAAATATTGGTTTGCAAATTCATGCACACTTTCTAAGTGTTCTTCAGGAATTTCAGATTCTGAAACCACGCGTACACTTTGAATATTCCACTTTGTATTATGACTAAATTTTACCTGAAAAAAAGGTACTTGAAAGTGCTTATAAAATAAGCTACTTAATTCTTTATATTTTAAAGCGACGTTTTGCCCAAAATAAATACTTAATGTAAATTCTCTGGATTTAATGTTTTTTAAGCTTTGCTGAATAACATCATCGAACTCGTCTGAAACTATACGAACGAGTTTTAAGTTTTTTAAGTCTACAATATTTTTAACCGTTGGAATGGCTAAATGACCTCTAGCTTCTGCTAAAAGCGACACATAGTAACCTTTAGATTGGTAGGAATAATCTTTACAAAGATTAAATATTCTAGCTTTTTTTAAAAGGGAAAATGTAGGATTTGTAAGATATTCTTGCGAAGAAATTACTGTAATATTCTCAATCGAAAAATTCCATTTTTCAGGTTGATTGACAACAATGTATTTATTCATTTATAGCGTAAATCGCGATGTGTATTTTAAACAAAATTATATTATTTTTTAATTGGTTTTACAAAATTTAAAAAATAATATAACATTTTTTAACCTCTAAAAAAGCAAGCAGCTACTTGCTATTTTGTTTGTGCATTTTTGCACTCAGAGAAATAACAAAAAGCTATATTTTTAATCTAAAAAGAGTGCTATTTTACTCTATAAACAGGATACTGTAGGTGTGCCTTTTCGTAATTCTCGCTTTTTTTATGAATCCAATCTAATTGTGCATACCAATTATCAGCAAAATCTGGTTCGTAAGATTTTTTTAGATTCAGTTCTATTTGTAATCTTGGATTTTGCAGTAAAATTAGTTTAGCCTTCTCTTCCCAAACATAAGGCGAAAAACCTTCTTTTTGCTGTAAAATGGTATCGAAAAAATTCCAATTAAAAAACGAATCTGGAGCTTGTGGTTCTAAGGTTTCAAGCAAATATCTTAAACTTGTTTGGTTCGTTTTAATTAAATAATCACCTTTTTTAAAAGTTATCGTTTTAATTTTTGAAGATACTGTGGTATTATAATGAAGATAATGGCCTTCGTAAGGAGTGTTTCTACTTTTGTAATCTTTAATTTTATAAATCTCTACTGTATATGAAGAATCCTTTTCTAACTGGAACATTTCAGTGTTATTTATCTTTAATAAATCTATTACAGGCCACCAACCTTGAGGAATTATATATGCTGAAGGAATTGTTACTGAATCTGTAGGTTTAAAATAATTTTGGTAGCTAACCTCTTTTGTAAAAGGTTTGTTTCTATTAAATTTTAAGCGTTGCTTTCCAGTAATTTCACTAGGTATCATTTCGCCCTCAAAACCTTTAAAATTTAACATTGAAGTTTTGCTAGTATCTAATTCCCAATTTAAAGTATACGTTTTATTTGTTAGTAGTTTTTTATTAGCGTGTTCACGAAGTTTTTTTATTTTTTCGCCATCGTTTTCTGTAATATCAACCATACTTTTCATAAGTTCATAAGTACCTTCCACACGTTGCTTATAAGGTTTTAGCATGTGTGTTTCTACCATCATGCCTAAGGTGTTAAATAGTGTTGTATAACCTGTGGAATAACGAGGAGAGTCCATAAACTGACTAAAACCAGATTCTGGTGTTTTATTAAAAACATTAACGTAAGGTGTAATGTCCCAATCTTTATCTGCTAATTGTTGTTCTAAATTGGGCATCATTTCATTGTGTAAATACGCTCCTAAATCGCCTCCAAGTTTGTTATGTTGTGTAAATAAGTGTGTAAGCGTGTATTGGTAATCTGCGCCATTACTAACATGGTTATCTATAAAAACATCTGGTTGTACTATATGAAATAGTTGAGCAAATGTTTTTGCATTTTTAGTATCACATTTTATAAAATCTCTGTTAAGGTCGTAATTTCTAGCATTACCTCTAAAACCATAGGCTTTTGGACCATTTTGGTTGGTTCTTGTTGTTGAGTTTCTATTTAAACTACCACCAACATTATAGATAGGAATAGTAACTATAACAGTGTTTTTGGGTGCTGTAATTTTACCTTTAGCAAGGTCTCTGTAAAGCATCATGGTAGCATCTATACCATCACTTTCTCCAGGATGTATGCCATTGTTTATTAAAAGAATGCGTTTGTTTTTGCGTATTTCTGAAAAATTAAAAATACCATCAGTGTTTAAGGTAACCATGTGTAACGGTTTTCCTGAGTCTGTTTCTCCAATAGAATCTATTTTTATTGAGGCATAAGTAGCTGCTAAATTCTTGTAATACTCAATGGTTTCTGCATACGTTGCTGTTTCTAAACCATTAGATTTTTCGAAAACAGTAGTGAAATTGTACTCTTTCTCTTTTTTGGAGTTACAACTTAAAATTACAAGAAGTAAAAGAATAAATATTTTTTTCATAATTGATGCACAGATTAAATTCAATAAACCAAATATAAGAATTCCAAGTTTGTGTATCTATTAATTAAACGTACTTTTGCAGCTTGAAAAAAAGACCATGACAGCATTTTTTAGAAAACAAACCGCAAACGCCAAAAACGATATTTTAAGTGGAATTACCGTTGCTTTAGCCTTAGTGCCAGAAGCAGTCGCTTTTGCATTTGTTGCAGGAGTAGATCCATTAGTAGGTTTGTATGCCGCTTTTATGATTGGCTTAATTACCTCAATTTTTGGAGGAAGACCAGGAATGATAAGTGGTGCAACTGGAGCATTAGCAGTCGTTATGGTATCTCTTGTTGCCGAAGGTAATGGTATGGGAGAAGCTAGTGAGAACTTAGGACTTTATTACTTATTTGCAACCGTTATTTTAATGGGAATTATACAAATGTTAGCTGGAGTTTTTAAACTTGGAAAATTTGTGCGTTTAATTCCGCATCCAGTAATGATGGGATTTGTAAACGGTTTGGCTATTGTGATTTTTCTTTCGCAATTAGGTATGTTTAAAGAAATTGTTGGAGGAGAAAAGGTTTGGATGCAAGGTGCTGCATTGTATATAATGATAGGTTTAGTATTGCTTACCATGGCAATCATGTTTGGTTTACCAAAACTTACAAAAAAATTACCAGAAGCCTTAATCGCGATTTTAGTAGTTTCTGCAATTGCTATTTTTGGAAATATAGATGTTGCTACAGTTGGCAGCTTTATTCGTGATGGAGGAGGAGCAGGTTTAAAAGGAGGTTTGCCTAGTTTTCAATGGGATATTTTTAGTAAAGTGCCACTAAACTTAGAAACTTTAAAATTTATTTTTCCTTATGCTTTAATTTTAGCAGCTATTGGTTTAATTGAATCTTTAATGACTTTAAACTTAGTAGATGAACTTACAGAAACCAGAGGAAACTCTAACAGAGAATGTTTAGCTCAAGGTGGTGCAAACATAGTTACAGGATTTTTTGGTGGAATGGGAGGATGTGCCATGATTGGGCAATCGCTTATTAACATAAAAGGAGGTGGACGCGGCAGATTATCTGGTATTGTTGCTGCATTAACATTATTAGCCTTTATTTTATTCGCTTCAGGATTAATAGAACAAGTGCCAATTGCTGCTTTAGTAGGTGTTATGTTTATGGTAGTTATAGGTACTTTTGCTTGGTCTAGTTTTAGAATTTTAAATAAAATACCAAAAAGTGATGTTATTGTTTTAGTAGCAGTTTCTGCATTAACAGTAATTTTCGATTTAGCGATTGCAGTAATTGCAGGTGTAATTATAAGCGCCTTAGTATTCTCATGGGAAAACGCAAAACGTATTCGTGCGAGAAAACGTATGCGTGAAGATGGCACTAAAGTTTACGAAATTTGGGGACCTTTATTCTTTGGAAGTATTCAAGCTTTTAACGACAAGTTTGATGCTAAAAACGATCCTGAAAAAGTAGAAATCGATTTTGTAGAGTCAAGAATAAGTGACCATTCTGCTTTAGAAGCAATTTTTAATTTAGTCGAAAAATATGAAGCTGATGGCAAAAGCATTAAGCTTAAGCATTTAAGTGAAGATTGTAAAGTATTATTGTACAAAGCGAATCCTAAGTTTAGAGAGGTTATAGTTGAAGCTATAGACGACCCAAGGTATCATTTAGCTGAAAATCCAGAAAAGTTTACAAAGCCTTTATCGGAATATAAGTTGTAAAAAAATGCTCCTATGTTTTAGGAGCGTTTTTTTATAAATCAAAGTGTTATTTTACTCGAACACTATCTGGAACTAACTTAGTGTAATCACCATTATTTCTTATTACTTCTCTAACAATAGAAGAAGAAATATAGCTTGTACTCGCTGCAGTTAATAAAAACACTGTTTCTATAGGAGCAAGATCTCTATTGGTATGCGCAATTGCTTTTTCAAATTCAAAATCTGCAGGATTTCTTAAACCACGAAGTATAAAGTCTATGCCTAATTCTTGGCAAAAATGTACGGTTAAACCTTTATAGCTTACTACTTTTATTTTGGGTTCGTCTTTAAAAGCTTCTTTTATAAAATCCATGCGTTCTTCTAACGTAAACATATATTTTTTTGCAGAGTTTACACCAATGGCAACTATAACTTCATCAAACAAAGTAACACCTCGTTTAATAATATCGTAATGTCCAGATGTTATAGGATCGAAAGATCCTGGAAATAGAGCGCGTTTCATTTTTATTTTTTATTTAATTCAGCTTCAAAGTAATCAATATATTTAATATACTGTGGTGTTTTTTCACCATATTTTCTAGCAATAGCTGCCCACTTTTTAAATCTTATTTTGTCATTTTCTTTAAAAAGTAATTGAGCCATATTTACAGCCATTTCACATTTTATAGCAATATTTTTTGAAATTGAAATTCCTTTTTCATAAACTTTCTCAGCTTCATCTATTTGCTTATTGTTTACAAGAGCATAACCTAATTCTTTGTATAATAGCTGATTGTTCTCGTCTTTTTTTAACGCTTTTTCTAAAACAGGAATTGCTTTAGAAAATTGTTTTGTGGCATTATAAGCAAAACCAAGTTCGAACTCTAAGCCTTTGTAATGCGGTTCTTTTTTGTAGGCTTTCAAAAGAGGTTCTATTGCATTATGGCTTGCACCATCATGATTATAAAAATAACCAATTTTTGTTAAATAACCAACATCGATACTGTCTTTCGGCTTGTAACTTTTCAACCATTCTGGTTGTTTAGGCAGTTGTAAATCTGCTTTTTGTTCATTAGTTAAAACAGATACAAAAGCGGTGTTTCTATTTAAACGCGCTATTAATGCAGATGTATTTTTATCTGGATTAGGTTGCAGTTTCAGTTTTCCTTTTTTGTTAATACTAAATTGGTCTTCGAATCTCATACTAAAACCAGCCATTTCATCTACATATATAAAATATATTGAGAAAGTAGAGTCTTTTTCTTTTTTAGGAAACGCTACATATTGGTCTACTGCATCAAAATACTTAGTATCGAATTTTAATTCTGTTAATTCATTTTGAGCATTTACAGCATGTAGAAAACAAATAAATACAATTATTACAGCTAGAGTCTTTTTCATAAATTTTATTTTATGTACTTATACTTTATAAATATAATGAAAATTTACAGGCTTGCCTTTTATGCTATTTTAGAGCTTCTTCAATCGCGCTTTCAAACAATTGAGCCATTGTAATACCAGCTTTGGCAGCTTGTTGTGGCAAAATACTTTCGTTTGTTAAACCTGGTACAGTGTTTATCTCTAGTAAATGTGGTTCGTTATTTTTAAAAATAAATTCACTCCTTGTAAAGCCTTTCATTTTTAATATGTCGTAAACCTTTTTTGCTAGTGTATTCACTTTTTCTTCTTGAGATTTAGTGAGTCTTGCAGGCGTAATTTCTTGAGATTTACCAAGGTATTTAGCTTCATAATCGAAAAAATCATTCTCACTAACAATTTCTGTAATTGGCAATACTTTAGTTTTGCCGTTGTAGGTAATAACACCAACCGAAACTTCTGTACCATCTAGAAAAGATTCAATAATAATTTCATCATCTTCCTTAAAAGCATTATCAATTGCAGTTTGAAGGGCTTCCTTTTTATAAACCTTAGAAATACCAAAACTACTTCCTGCTTTATTTGCTTTTACAAAACACGGTAAACCTACTTTTGCAATAATTTCATCTTCGTTTATAGTATCTCCTAAATTAAGATAATAGCTTTCTGCAGTTAATATACCATAAGGTTTTAAAACACTTAAACAATCTCTTTTGTTAAATGTTAATGCAGCTTGATATGCCTCACAACTTGTTTGTGGCAAACCAATAAGCTTAAAATAAGCTTGCATAAAACCATCTTCTCCTGGAGAACCATGAATAGCATTAAAAACACAATCGAATGTAATTTTTGTTTGGTTAATTACAACAGAAAAATCGTTTTTATCAATAGGAAATTCATTGTCATTAGCGTCTACCAAAACCCATTTGTCTTTAAAAACATGAATGCAATAGGCATTATATTTTTCTTTGTTTAAGGTGTTGTAAACAACAGTTCCACTTTTTAACGAAATTTGGTATTCGCTAGAATAACCACCCATAATTATGGCTATATTTTTTTTCATCTTTAATATTTCCTTATTTTGGCTACGCTTAACAAAAACTTCAGCGGTAGTCTATAAACGTTTAAACTTCGTATAAATTAATGTAAAGCAAACAAAAAAAGCCTTAAAGTTAATTTTGTTTAGCTAAAATATCATTTATTTAATAGCAAACGAAAACCTTTTTGTTTTTATATATTTGCCAGACTTATTTTAACTAATTTTAAACTATGAGTATTTTTAAATTTCTAACTAGTAAAACCTTTTTTAAACAACTTGGGTTAGCTATTGTTGCTTTATTAATTTTATGCTTTATTATTTTTAAATGGTTAAATATTAGCACAAATCACGGTAATTTTGAAACGGTTCCAAATTTAAAAGGCAAATCTATAGATGTTGCAAAAATTGAATTAGATGAAAATAACTTGGTAATGGAAATTCAAGATTCTGCTAATTTTAATCCAGATTATCCTAAGTTTTCTGTTATAGATCAAGATCCTCCAGCAGGAGAAAATGTAAAAGAAAACAGAAAAATATACATTACACTTAATCCTTCAGGATACAGAAAAATTCCTGTTCCAAATATTATCAGTCGTACTTTTCGCCAAGCAAGACCAACTTTAGAGTCTTTAGAATTTGAAATTGGTAAAAAAACCTACATTGATAATATTGGTAAAGACGAAGTACTAAGCTTGCGTTTTGAAGGCGAGGTCTTAAAACCTGGAACACTTTTACCTAAGCATTCTAAAATAGATATTGTTTTAGGAAACGGAAATCGTCCCAACTAAACATACATGGACAATAAAACACCTCAATTACCAGAACAAAACCAAGCTGGAGATACGCTTTACGAACATCATGCATTTACAGCAGATAAAGGTCAAGCACCTTTACGCATCGATAAATGGTTAATGAATAAAGTAGAAAATGCAACTAGAAATAAAATTCAGGCTGCGGCAAAAGATGGTAATATTTATGTAAACGAAGTGGCTGTAAAATCTAACTATAAGGTGAAACCTTTAGACGAGATTCGCGTGCTATTTTCGCATCCACCTTTTGAAAACTTGTTGGTTGGAGAAAACATGCCTATAGATATTGTTTATGAAGACGATGCGCTTTTGGTAGTTAATAAACCAGCTGGTATAGTAGTGCATCCAGGACATGGAAATTATTCTGGAACTTTAATAAATGGTTTGATTCATCATTTCGATAATTTGCCAAAAAACTCTAGCGATAGACCTGGTTTGGTTCATAGAATAGATAAAGATACTAGTGGATTGTTAGTGGTTGCAAAAACCGAACATGCCATGGCACATTTGTCTAAACAATTTAAAGACAAAACCAGCGAACGAGAATATGTCGCTATTGTTTGGGGAAATATGAATGAAGACGAAGGTACCATCGAAGGTAACATTGGTCGTCATCCTAAAAATAGACTGCAGAACACTGTCTATCTAGAAGACGAAGCAGATAATGGTAAACCAGCGGTTACACATTATAAAGTGATTGAGCGTTTAACTTATGTTACTTTAGTGTCTTGCAAGCTAGAAACAGGTAGAACGCACCAAATTCGTGTACACATGAAACATATAGGTCACACACTTTTTAACGATGAGCGTTATGGTGGTGAGCGTATTTTAAAAGGCACAACGTTTACTAAATATAAGCAGTTTGTAGATAACTGTTTTAAAATATTACCACGTCAAGCATTACATGCAAAAACCTTAGGTTTCGAGCATCCAACAACTGGAGAGTTTATGCGTTTTGAAACACCTGTACCTCAAGATATGTCAGACTGTATAGAGAAATGGAGAGGTTACAGTAAGCATATGGATATTTAGTTTGGTAACCTAAAGAGCGTGCTTTCCGTTATATCTTTTTTTTATGCTTCAAAAAAGGATACCACATCAAATGCTTTGTATTCACGATTTTATGTATTTAAAATATTAAAGAAAGAGAAATCGCTAACGCAAATCGAATTTCATAATCAACACTTATACAAGCATAGAATTTTTCAGTTTTAATATTTTATGTATTATAGATGTAAATTGTAAATTCGTAGAAGAAAAAATTAAAGTCATGAAACTCGTATTATCACCTGCAAAATCTTTAGATTTTGAAAGTAAACTACCAACAACAAAAACTACAGATGCTCAGTTTTTAGAACAATCTCAACGCTTAAATAAAGTTCTAAGAAAGAAATCTGCAAAAGGCATTTCAAAATTAATGCATGTAAGTGATGCTTTAGGTCAATTAAATTACGACCGCAATCAAGACTGGCAATTGCCATTTACAAAAGATAATGCGAGACAAGCTATTTATGCATTTAGTGGTGATGTTTATAGAGGATTAGACGCTTATACCATTTCTAACGATAAAATAGATACATTACAGAATAAGGTGAGAATATTGTCTGGTTTGTACGGTATACTCAAACCATTAGATTTAATGCAAGCTTACCGCCTAGAAATGGGAACAAAATTACCTGTAGGAACTAAAAAAAATTTGTACGAGTTTTGGAAGAAAGACATAGTAAATGCACTTAACCAAGAATTAGAAGATGACGAGGTTTTTGTAAACTTAGCAAGTCAAGAATATTTTAAAGCAATAGATACAAAGGCACTTAAAGTGCCAGTTGTAACTGTAGATTTTAAAGAGTTTAAAGATGGCAAATATAAAATTATTGCCATTTTTGCTAAACTAGCTAGAGGCTTAATGGCAAGATATATTGTAGATACAAATGCGCAAACCATAGATGATTTAAAAGGTTTTACAACCGATGGTTATGGATTAAGTGACGAATTATCTAGCGAAAACCACTTAGTCTTTACAAGATAATTAAGGCTTAATTTTTTTATTAATCTCTATTTTTGTTTCCGGTCGAACACGCTTTTTTATTTTTGGTCGTCTTGCACCATAAGTACCTCGACTTATTTTTCCGCGTTTTGTTTTTTTGTCTCCTCTTCCCATTTTTTTATGTGTTTCAATTTCCCATAAATTAGTGAATTTTTGAGTCTTTCTTCACTATATTTAACACTTTAAATTAATTTTAACTCATGTTTACCTATCTTATTGTTGCTTTACAAGCTTTCTGTATATATCATGTTATTAAGAACAGAAATCAATATTTCTGGATTTTCATCATCATTTTCATACCAGCAATTGGCTCTATAATTTACCTAATTACACAAGTGTACAATAAACGCGATGCTTCAATTATTAAAGAAAATTTAACTTCAGTTTTAATACCTACAAAAAAAGTAAAAGATTTAGAAAAAAAACTTCAATTTGCCGAAACGTTTCAAAACCGATTAGATTTAGCTGATGCTTTTTTTGAAATTAAAGATTACCAAAACGCCATTATTCATTACGAAGTCGCCTTAAAAGACGAAAGCCAAAATAACTATTTCATTCTTGAAAAGTTAGTTGCTGCTTATTATAATCTTGAAGATTATGATAACACTATATCTTATGGAGAAAAACTAAAACACCATCCAGAGTTTAAGCAATCTAAATCAGAATTTATTTACGGTCTAGCTTTAGATAAAACAGGTCAAACCGAAGCTGCCGAAAAACATTTAAGAGCTATAGATCAACGCTATTCTAATTATAGTGAACGTTTGGTTTTAGCAAAGTTTTTTATAGAAAAGGATAAAGTTGAAGAAGCTAAAGCTATTTTAAATGAAATTTTTGTAGAATCTCAACACATGACTAAGCCTAATAAACGCAAGTATGGAACTACAATAAACGAAGTAGAAAAGCTTTTAAAGCGTTTATGATTTTATGTTTAAACATACTCATCCATACCAACCATTTATAAAAAATGACACAAAAAAACTTATTGTTGGTACCTTGCCACCACCAAGATTTACAACAGGAAATCTACTAGAAAAAGACGTTAACTTTTGTTATGGAAGTTACTATAATAGCTTATGGTTGTTTATAGATAAAATTCACAATTTAAATTTACGTTATAACAATTCTAAAGCTGCTGTTAAAGAACGCCAAGAGTATTTAATAAAGCATAATATAGGTGTTTGCGATATTGTAGAAAGTTGTGAGCGCGAAAAAGTAGATGCTTCAGATTTAGGAATGCAAAATTGTAAGCTTCGAGATATAATAGCTTATTTAAAACAATTTCCTAATATTGACACGTTATTATTTATTGGTGGAAATTCTAAAAATGGACCAGAGTATTTCTTTCGTAAACACATTAAAGAGTACAATATTAAATTAGAATTAGTCTCTAAAGAGACACCAAAAATTCAAGAATTCGTTATGCCTAATAAATTGTTAGAAGTTAATTCAAAACAACGCATAATAAAAACGGTATCATTAACGTCTTCTTCTGGTGCAGCAAATATTTCTATAGGTAGTAATCCATTGTACAAACAATTAAAAGCTAATAATCCAAAATTTAATACTTTCGATTTTAGAATACTTCAATACCAAGAATATTTGTAGTTTATAAATCTTTTTTTAGCTGTTTGCTTATTTTTTTAATTGCAGATTCTATAGATTTTTCTGGCTCTATAATATTGTATGCTCCCCAAAAATCTGGATCTGCAAAGCCAGAGGCTTGGTCTGCTAGTATAGTATTAGGTTTTAACCTATCTTTAGGTTTGTTTTTAAATGTAGTTGTGTTAAGGTTCCAATCTGTAATTGCCATTTCACTTTGTAATGTATAACGACTATTAAATAGCTTGTTATCCCATTTTACCTTGAAGGTTAATAATGTGTTACTGTAGCCAAAATACCATTTACCATCTTTAGTTCTATAATTAACACGATATGACGCTTCTGTAGGATAAACAGTAGCTTTTCGTGGTTTCCTTTTTACAAACAGCTTGCTAGCTTGTTCTTTATTACTCACATTTAGATTGTAAATAGCACTTGTTAAGGCGTAAGTTTCTGCATCAATAAATAGTTGACCATAATACATTGGTCTTGTAATTGCTTCTTTTTGTTTAAAACCCACTACAAAAACCAATTTGTTATTTATTTGTGTAGATTGATTAAAACTAAAAATATAATCATCTATATCTTCTGCGTTAAAAATAAATTCTGGATATTTAATTATATCTGTGTATAGCGAACTAAACGGTCCACCTTGTAATTTTAATGCAAGCGTATCTAATCGAGAATAATCCGTTTTTTTTCTAGCTTTTATTATTTTAATAGCATCTGATCTGTTTGTAATATAGGGTTGTTTTTGTATTTTTAAAACTGCTTCAGATAGTGATGCATTTTTATTTCTCTTTTTTATGGTTTCTCTGTAGAAACTAGTCATAACCACTTCATTGTTTAAGTAATTTTGTCCTTTTAAGCTTAATGCTTTTTTTACAAGAGTTTCTGCGTCTTTTGGAGCATTTACATCTACTTGAGCTAAAACTGTTGCTGCAACTGTTAGTGCAATTTTTGTGTTCTTATTTTTAAATTGCGATAAAGGGATTTGTTGTTTTTTATAGCCTAAATAAGACACTAAAACAGAATTAGACATGAAAGTATTTGGTACTTTAAGTAAAAATTCACCTTCGCTATTTGTAATGGTACTAATGTTAGTGTTTATAATCTGCAAATCTGCAAGAGGAAGTGCTTTTTTAGTATCCTCATCAATAACTTTTCCTCTAAATTCTTGAATATTTTGAGCCAAGCAAAAGCAAGAAATAAGTAGAAAAAAAGTGATAAATAATTTTTGTTTTTGAAAATGATTCATTGAATTTTTATATTAAAAAAGGAATGAAAATAGTTATTAAATTTAGGGAAATCCAATCAATTTTCTTTAGTTTTTATGTTAATTTTGCCACAGTCTTTTGGTTAAAGAGCCTTATATTTACAAAGAATAACCAAATTATTTATGCTATCAAACAGTATTTCGTTTAAAGACACTGGATATTTTTCTAAACTTATTTGTGATTATTTAGCTGAGGCTGAAACACTAACACCATTTTACAATCGCTTTCCAAAGCTTGAAAATTTTAAAGCGCAAATAGAAGAAAAAAGTACGTCTATAAAACAAGAATCAAGAACCGTTTTAGTGGACGTGCTAAAAAAGCAATACAAAAACACTCAAGCATCTCATGCTACTATAAATAATATACGATCTCTAGAAGATAGTAATACCTTTACTGTAACCACAGGTCATCAATTAAACTTATTTACAGGACCTTTATATTTTTTGCACAAAATTGTATCAACGCTAAATTTAGCAAAACAATTAAAAGCAAAATATCCCAAACACAATTTCGTGCCAATCTATTGGATGGCTTCAGAAGATCATGATTTTAATGAAATTAATTATTTTAATTTTAAAGGACAAAAAGTACAATGGAACCAAAAGGGTTCTGGAGCAATTGGAGATTTAAGTACAGAAGGATTAGAGGCAGTATTTAATACGTTCTCTAAAACTTTGGGTCTTGGAAAAAAAGCAGATGTGCTTCGAGAGCTTTTTAAATCTGCTTATTTAGAACATAATAATTTAGCAACAGCCACTAAATTTCTTGCTAACGAACTCTTTAAAAACTATGGTTTAGTTATTGTTGAAGCAAACAATAGAGATTTAAAACGTTTGTTCATTCCGCATATCGAAAGAGAGCTAGTAGAGCAAATTTCAGAGAAAAATGTTTTAGATGTTAATTCTAAAATCGAAGCTTTAGATTTTGGAATTCAAGTTAATCCTCGAGCAATAAACCTTTTTTACCTTTCTGAAGGTCTTAGAGAACGTATTGTTTTAGAGAAAGAAACTTATAAAGTTTTAAACACTAATATGAGTTGGAGTAAGAGTGAAATATTAAAAGAAGTCAATGAGTTCCCTGAACGTTTTTCGCCTAATGTTATATTAAGGCCATTATATCAAGAAGTAATTTTACCAAATCTCTGTTATATTGGAGGAGGAGGAGAATTAGCCTATTGGTTTCAATTAAAATCTAATTTTGAAGCGAATAAAGTCGTCTTTCCAATGTTGTTGTTACGTAATTCGGTTTTAATTAAAACTAAGTTGCAAGCTAATAAACTTGAGAAGTTGAATCTTTCTAACGAAGCTATTTTTTTGAAGCAAGAAATATTAATCAACAAAAAAATTAAGGAGGTTTCAGCTATAAATATTGATTTTTCAAAGCAAATCAATCACCTAAAAAATCAATTTAAAGATTTATATGTATTAGCAGAGAAAACCGACAAATCTTTTCTTGGAGCAGTTTCAGCTCAAGAAAAAAAGCAAATTAATGGTTTAAAACATCTTGAGAAGCGTTTGTTAAAAGCACAAAAAAGAAAGTTAAAAAGCCAAGTGCAACGTATAACAACAATTCAAAACGAGTTGTTTCCAAATGGTAGTTTACAGGAGCGAAATCTTAATTTTAGTGAATTATATTTAGAGTTTGGAAACGATTTAATTCCAAGTTTAATTAACTCTTTACAGCCTTTAAAAGGAGAGTTTTCAATACTAACCTTAGATTAAATTATGCATAAAATAGATATTGAGTTAATAGAAATGACTTTGGATATCATGAAATATGCCATTGGTAGAATTTCTGCAACAGAGCATCCTATTGGTAAACCAAAAAAATACGAAGAATTAAAAGCTTTAGTAGGAGAATCTATCACAAATAAGGGTGTTGGAGGAGAGTATGCTTTTAATTTATGGAAAGAGCATTTAGCAAAAGCAAATGTACCAGTAGATCACCCAAGAAATTTAGCTTTTGTGCCTGCTTCACCAACACGAGCAGCAGTTATGTTCGATCTGGTTACATCTGCTTCAAGTATTCATGGAGCTTATTGGATGGAAGGCGCAGGAGGAATATTTTGCGAAAACGAAGCTATGAAATGGATTGTCTCTCTTACAGGATTACCAGAAGGTGCTTTTGGTGTGTTTACAAGTGGTGGTACAGCAGCAAATCTATCTGCCATTGTTACTGCAAGAGAATATTGGAGAGAAGATGAAACTTACAAAAGAGAAAAAGGATTAATAATTACTTCTATTGGAGCACATTCATCTATTAAAGCAATGGCCAAGGTTGCAGATGTTGATATTTTATTAGTAGAATCTGAAGAGCGCTTAACAGGAAAAGCACTCAGCGATACTATAGATAAGTTAAACTTTCACCAACGTAAGCGTTTATTTGCAGTTGTAGCAACAGGAGGAACTACAAATGCAGGAATTATTGACGATTTAGAAGGTATAGCAGATGTTTGCAAAAAAGAAAATATTTGGTTTCATGTTGATGCAGCTTATGGAGGAGGAGCTTTAGCAGCAGATTCTGTAAGGCATCTATTTAACGGAATTGAAAGATCTGATAGTATTACCATAGATCCTCACAAGTGGATGTTTTCACCTTACGATTGTGGAGCCGTTATTTATAAAAATCCAGAACTGGCAAAAAAAGCACATTCGCAACAAGGTTCTTATTTAGATATTTTTAAGGATGAAGGTGCTCATGGTTTTAATCCAACAGATTATCAAATTCAACTTACACGTCGTGTTCGTGGATTGCCACTATGGTTTTCACTAGCTACGCATGGTACAGATAAATATAAACAAGCAGTAGAACGAGGCATCGAGTTGGCTCAAATTGCTGGTAAGTTAATAGAAGAAAATCCAAATGTAGAATTAGTTAGAGCGCCAAGTCTATCTTGTGTGCTTTATAGAAGAATAGGTTGGAAGCCAGAAGATTATACACACTGGACCTACGAAAACCATAAAAAAGGATTTGCTTTAGTAACACCAACCAAATGGAAAAATGGTGATACATTCGAGACCGTTTCTCGTTTTTGTTTCATTAGTCCAGATACCACAGAAAACGATATTCAAATGATTTTGGATTCGATGAATTAATAACAAAATTGAACCTTTAAGTTTTCGTTAAATGGTTATTATTTTAAAATTTGTTTTGTTAAACTATTAATTAAAAAATCAATTACTATTTTTGCACATGCAACACGATAAAGTACTTATTTTAGATTTCGGATCGCAATACACACAACTTATTGCGCGTAGAGTTAGAGAACTTAATATCTATTCCGAAATATTTCCTTTCAATAAAATTCCAGCAAATTTAAACGACTACAAAGCGGTTATTCTCTCGGGAAGTCCAATGTCTGTAAGGTCTGCCGAAGCATTTCATCCAGATTTAAAAGGTGTTAGAGGTGTAAAACCAATGCTTGCAGTTTGTTATGGTGCGCAATATTTAGCTCATTTTTCAGGAGGAGAAGTAGCAGAATCTAACACAAGAGAATATGGTCGTGCTAACTTAAGTTTTGTAGAAGAGGATGCTTTTTTAAAAGGTATTTCTTCAGGAAGTCAAGTCTGGATGAGCCATAGCGATACTATTAAAAACTTACCAACAAACGGCAAGCTTTTAGCAAGTACACACGATGTTAAAAATGCAGCTTATAAAATAGAAGGTGAAACCACTTACGCCATACAATTTCATCCAGAAGTATATCACAGTACAGATGGAAAACAATTACTAGAAAACTTTTTAATAGGTATTGCAAATGTTAATCCAGACTGGACACCAAATGCATTTGTGGGTGAAACCGTTGAAGATTTACAAAAGCAAATAGGAAACGATAAAGTAGTTCTTGGATTGTCTGGTGGAGTTGATTCTTCTGTTGCAGCCATGTTATTACACAAAGCCATTGGTAAAAACCTTTATTGTATTTTCGTTAACAACGGTTTATTGCGTAAAAACGAATTTACAGATGTATTAGAACAATATAAAGGCATGGGATTAAACGTAAAAGGCGTAGATGCTTCGGCACGCTTTTTGGAAGCACTTGCAGGAAAGAGTGATCCAGAAGAAAAACGTAAAGCCATAGGTCGTGTATTTATAGAAGTTTTTGATGATGAAGCACATGAAATAGAAGATGTAACCTATTTAGCACAAGGCACCATATATCCAGACGTTATAGAAAGTGTAAGTGCAACAGGAGGACCAAGTGCGACTATAAAAAGTCATCATAATGTTGGTGGACTACCAGATTTTATGAAACTTAAAATTGTAGAGCCATTAAAAGCCTTGTTTAAAGATGAGGTGCGTCGCGTAGGCGCATCTATGGACATGGATCCAACGCTTTTAGGTCGTCATCCTTTTCCTGGACCAGGTTTGGCTATTAGAATTTTGGGCGATATTACTCTAGAAAAAGTGCGTATTTTGCAAGAAGTCGATGCTGTTTTTATTAATGGATTAAGAGACGCTGGATTGTACGATAAAGTTTGGCAAGCAGGTGCTATTTTATTACCTGTAAATAGTGTAGGAGTTATGGGAGACGAGCGTACATATGAAAAATGTGTTGCACTTAGAGCAGTAGAAAGTACAGATGGTATGACTGCAGATTGGGTAAATTTACCATACGAATTTCTGCAAAAAACAAGTAACGACATAATAAACAAAGTAAAAGGCGTTAATAGAGTGGTGTACGATATTAGTAGTAAACCTCCAGCAACAATAGAATGGGAATAAAGTTGTTATTTCGAGTGATTTGAGAAGAACAAGCAAATAGTATCGAGAAGTAACCGATTTTATAAATAATATTAATAATTATGGCGTTTCAGTTTGTTAATACCTATAAGGTTTTTAGAAGTCTTTCAGGATTACAAAAAGTCATGTTTTTTGTTATATCTTTTTTTGCCATACATGGAAAAAAAAGATACCATTACAACCGCTAACGCAACTTATTACGTACAATATACATATGAAGAAAATAATATACATCTTAAGCCTGTTTATACTATTGGCTTGTGGCTCTGCAAACGCACAGAAGTACAATACACATCGAGTTAAATCTGGAGAAACAATAGAAAGTATTGCTAAAAAACACAAGGTATCTGCTTCAGATATTTATAAACTCAATCCAGATTCTAGAAAAAAAATAAATGTTAATTCCATTTTAATTATTCCAAAGGCAGGCAGTGTAGCTTCTACCAAAACAACTGTAACATCAGAAAAGGAAAAAGTTGTTGAGAATGTATTCGATAGGTACCAAAAACACAAAACAAAACGTAAAGAGACACTATATAGTATTTCTAAAAAGTATGATGTAGACATTGAAGACATAAAAAAACACAATAAGTTCTTATATGCAAATAACCTAAGAAAAGGAGATAAACTACAAATACCTATTTATAAAAAAATCACCTACGTTACTGTCCCAGAAGTAGTTGTTGCAGAAAACACAACTTATGTTGTACAACCAAAAGAAGGAAAATGGAGAATAGCTTATAAATATGGTATTACAGTTCAAGAGCTAGAAGCATTAAATCCTAACATGCCAAATATATTACAGCCAGGTCAAACTATTAATGTACCAAATTTAGAAACAGATAAAGTTAAGACTATAGAGGCAGAGTATAGTTACTATAAAGTGTTGCCAAAAGAAGGATTCTATAGGCTAAAAGTTAAATTAGGTATAGAACAAGCAGATTTAGAACGTTTAAACCCAGAATTAACAACTACTGGTTTAAAAGAAGGTATGATTTTAAAAGTGCCTTTAGATACCTCAGTTAATACTATAGAATTTGAAATAACCTCAAGCGATACGATTAGTAAGAATTTAGATTTTGTTAATTTATCTAATAAAGTAACAGATTACAATGTTAAAAACATTGCACTAATGTTGCCTTTTACGCTTAATAAAATAAATACAGATTCTATTTACGACACAAAGAATAAAATTAAAAACGATAGAACCTTAGCGATTACTTTAGATTTCTACACAGGAACTTTAGTGGCTTTCGATTCTCTTAAAAAATTAGGAATCAATTTAAAAGTCGATGTTTACGATACGCAAAATAGACTAAGCGAGGTTAATACCATTGTTAGAAGAAACGATTTTTCTGCAACTCACGCTTTTATAGGTCCATTACTATCTGGGAATTTTAATGCAGTTGCTAGTGCTTTAGAAAGCGATAATGTGCCTATAATTTCACCAATAGTTAAAACTGTTAATTTAGGGCCAAATGTGTTTCAATCAAGACCAAACGATGACAATTTAAAAGCTAAAATTGTAGATTATTTTAAAGCAGATTCAACAGCTCAAATTGTTGTGATTTCAGATCGAAATAATAAAGCAACAAGTACGATGCTTAAAGGTAGGTTTACCAATGCTAAATTAGTAAGTTCACGACTAGACAAGAAAACTCAAAAAGACGCATATTACATTGTAGAGCAGGATTTAATAGATGTTATTAAACCAGGTAATAATGTAGTGTTTTTAGAAACAGATAATGCAGGATTTGTATCTAACGTAACAAGTATACTTAATGGATTGCAAATAGAAGGTACTAAAATAACCTTAACCACTACAAACCAAAATAATGCTTTTGAGGATGATGAGGTTTCTAATTACCACTTATCTAATTTACATTTTACATATCCTTCAATTAATAAAATTCTAAATTCAGAATCAAGTAATTCATTTGTAGAACAATACAAAAAGCTATACAACACTTCTCCTAATGCATACGCTATTCGTGGTTTTGATATAACTATGGACGTGGTATTACGTTTGGTAACGTCTCAAAATTTATTTGAGTCTGTAGACTATTCACCATCCACCTCTTATATCGAGAATAAGTTTTCATATAAAAAGAAGCCATTTGGAGGTTTCTACAACGAAAGTGTTTACTTAGTGCAATATAACGCATTAGAAATCGAAGAGATTAAGCAATAAGCAATGTAGATGTTTCGTTTCAATAAACAAAATGAAACACAATTTTACTATGACTACTTTTTTTATAATTATTAGTTTTTTGTTGTATTTTCAAAGTAGTGATACTAAAGAAATTTCATGGCATGAAAACCATAAACTAAAGTGGACTGATTTTAAAGGTAAGCCAGATGAAAATTCTAATGCAGCTGCTATAACAGCTTCTGGAATAACCTTTAGCTATTCTATACAAAAAACCAGTTCTCAAGTTGTTACTAGTTTTAAAACTAAGGTTTTTGCACATTTTTATCCTGAAGAGTCTTGGTGTAAAAAAAACCTAATAGACAACCATATTTTAACACACGAACAGTTTCATTTTAATATTACAGAATTACATGTCAGGTATTTTCGAGAGAAAATTGCAACATTAAGCGTGAGTAACGCTATTGAAAAGGAACTAACAAAAGCTCATAAAAAAGCGAATAACGACCTAGAAGCCATGCAACACCTTTACGATACAGAAACCAACTATTCTATAGATAGAGAAGGACAGCAAAAATGGAATGCTTTAGTAAACAAAGAATTAAAACGATTAGAGAAATATAAATCTAACTAATGCAACTACAGCCAGATAAAACGTTTCTAATTAAATTAGCACATACAAAAATGCCTTATGGTAAATACGAAGGTAGATACCTAATAGACTTACCAGAATATTATATTGTTTGGTATCACAACAAAGGATTCCCAAAAGGAAAACTAGGAGACATGCTAGAAACCGTTTATACGCTTAAATTAAATGGCTTAGAAGAATTGGTAAGGAATATACAACGTAATTTTTCTAAGTTGTAAAAGCTGGATTCAAGTTTTATTTAACGTTCTTATACATGAAAAGTAGTTTTGGATTTAGAAATTCCCTTACTGTTTAACCGTGAGACATCTTTTATTTTTAGGTTTTTTATAAATCTGCAAGCATTGAAAAATATATATTGCTTTAAGCGTTGGCTTTTCCATAATACTTTTTTCGCAACCAAAAGGAAACTCGAACCAATAAAATCAGCGCTGGAACTTCTACTAAAGGACCAATAACTCCTGCAAATGCTTGTCCTGAATTTAATCCAAAAACTGCAATAGCAACTGCAATTGCTAATTCAAAATTATTTCCAGCAGCTGTAAATGCAACCGAAGCGGTTTTGTCATATTCTGCTCCAGATGCTTTGGTAAAGAAAAATCCAATGATAAACATTAGCGTAAAATAAATAAGTAAAGGAATTGCAATAATTACAACATCCATTGGGATTTCTACAATCAATTCTCCTTTAAGTGAGAACATAACTACGATTGTAAACAAAAGCGCTATTAAAGTTATTGGCGAAATTGCCGGAATAAATGTATTGGTGTACCAATCCTCACCTTTCAATTTAACTAAAATTAATCTGCTTAAAATTCCCATCACGAAAGGAATACCTAAATAAATAGCAACACTTTCTGCAATTGTTCCGATTGAAATATCTACAATTGCTCCTTCAAAACCAAAATAGGGCGGAAGAACTGTAATAAAAAGCCAAGCATAAAAACTGTAAGCAAATACTTGAAAAACACTATTTAATGCAACTAAACCTGCTCCATATTCACTACTTCCTTCTGCAAGGTCGTTCCAAACCAAGACCATTGCAATACAACGAGCTAAACCAATTAGAATTAGTCCGACCATATATTCGGGATAATCACGTAAAAATGTAATTGCCAAAACAAACATTAAAACGGGACCAATTACCCAATTTAGAATAAGTGAAATAGAAAGGGTTTTTGTGTTTCTAAAAACCTTTGGTAACAAAGCATAATTAACCTTTGCCAAAGGTGGATACATCATTAAAATTAAACCAATCGCAATCGGAATATTGGTTGTTCCACTACTAAATGAGTTTATAATGTTTGGAAAAGATGGAATAAAATATCCAAGTCCAACTCCAATTGCCATTGCGACAAATATCCAAAGTGTTAGATTTCTGTCAAGAAAACTTAATTTTTTTGAAGCCATTTTTTATGAATTTATTTGAGAGAAAACGTAAAATAACTCTGTTGCTATTTGTAGACTTCTTTCATTGTATTTTTCTGCTTGCTGTGGTGTATTGTCAAATGCTTTTGGGTCTTCAAAAGTTATTGGAATACGTTTTTTTGCACCAGGAACAAATGGACAAGCTTCATTTGCTGAATCGCAAGTCATAATCGCTACAAATTCAGATTTTGGATTAAAATCGTCATCTAACTTTTTTGAAAATCCGATAATAGGATGCTCATTGTCGGCATATTTAATGCTGTAAATTGGGTTCTCGTTTTTTGAAATGGTGTTTATTTGAAATCCAGAATTTTGCAAAGTTTCTGCAACCATTGGAAAAAGAGCGGTACTTTCCGTGCCACCTGAATAACAAAACACATTTTTAATATTGAAATAATTTGCCATTGTTTGTGCCCAAACTTGCGATAAATGACTTCTTCTCGAATTATGAGTACAAATGAAATTGATACGAATTTCTTGATTTCCGGAAACCTTTGACTGAATAAAATCAGTTAGTGGTTGTAAAACTGTTTTACGTTCACTTGATATAGTTTCTGTATTTAATGATTTGATTAAATCTTCTATTTTTAAAAATAGGGTTGGTTTTGTTGTTATCATTTTTTTTAAAATTTAAATTGGTTTTAGCAACAGTTTCCATCTGGTGAACAGCAAGGTTCATCATTTAAATTAGATAATTTTACTTTTGTCTTTTCTACTGGAATTCCGCAATTGTCTTTTGCTAGACAATCGGTTTGTTTGTTAGTTAGCAAGAAGTTTTTGCCGTCAAAGTCTAGTCCAAATTTACCAATGGTATCTGCTTGATATTCTACTTCGATTTCTAAATCGGCTATTTTTAAGATTTTTTCCGAAAGTTCAATGATATTCAACAGCTTTTCGGGATGTAATCTGTGGTCGTAGTCGTTTGCATTCCAAAGTTGGAAGTTTACAACATCTTCTTTCCTTTCTGTTCCGCCACAATCGATAAAATGTTTTGTGATTTTACCAACTTCTGTAACGTGAAAGTGATTTGGAATTAATTCTCCGTTTGGTAATTGAAAACCTATAGTTTCCACTTCTCTTAATACTGATTTTGCTTGTGATAATTTCATAACTCTATTTGTTTATTGCGATTATACGATTAATTGATTCAAATTTTTTTAACAGCAATCTTGGCTTTTGCTTAAGTCTTGGTTTAGAAATTCGGTCATTATAGTTTTCATTACTGTCCAGTTTTCTTTGTGAATACAGTAACAAACACTCGTTCCTTCTACATTTCCTTTTATTAAGCCTAAATGTTTTAGTTCTTTTAAATGTTGTGATATTGTAGGTTGAGCTAATCCAATTTCGTTTACCAAATCTCCACAAACACAAGAGTTAATTTTAAACAAATGTTGTAAAATCGCTACTCTCGCAGGATGCCCGAAAACTTTTGCAAAAAGAGAAATTTCATTTTGTTGATCGGTAAATATTTCGGTTTTTGTTAATCCCATTTTCAGTAAATATTAATTTATTGCAATATTACGATAAATATTTGAGAGTTCAAATTTTTTTGACTTTGTATAATAGAACTCACAAATAAGTTGGCTTAATTTTTTAACAAAGTCAAGTATACTTTAATTAAATCAAAAATTTAAAAACAAATAAAGTAATAATTTGTTGTAAAATGGCGTATTTTAATCTATTCGAAAACAACATCATCAATATAAATTATTTGGTCACTTTTAAAGCCTCTTGAAAAAAGTGTAAAGCCAGACCTAATACAACTTAAGTCTAGTCTTTTGGTATTAATAGAGTATTGTTTCCATTTGGTGGTAAGTTTAACTTCTATAGCTTTTTTTGCTGTATCTGGAAAAGTTTTGTTTTTTCCTATTAAACCAAAACCAATGGTTGCCACCACATCTTTTTTATTGGCTTTTGCCCAAAAAGTGAGTTTTTTAGCTCCAGTAATATTGTATCCACCAAGAATATCTCCCCAATCATTAGCGGGATTTACAAGACCTAAGCCATACCAATCGTATTCTTGTTTGTATTCAATTTTCAAAGCTGCTTTTCCAGAGTGAACTTCGGTTTTATGCTGTGTATCAACAGTCATAACTTTATAATTTCCCATATAAGCAGATGCTGTATAAGGATCGTTATCGCCATCTTTATATACGTAAAATGGTAAACTAACCTTTGGAACTAGATATTTTTGATTTTTAGCATTTTCATCCAAAACAACAATAGATGTAGAGCCTATACCTATATTTTTATAACTGTCTTTTACATAGACATAAACTTTAATAGCTCCATTTTCTTTAGGCAATTGTATTTCGAAACCATTAACAAGGTCTCCTCTATAATGTAATGGGTTTATTTGGTCACGACGCTTTCTGCTTCCTGTACGTTGGTTGTACCCAAAGTTTACTTCTAAACTATCGTTCTCTAAGTCTTTGGTTTCTAGAACAACAGGAATCCAAGTTTCGCTTTGAAATTTCGAGTTTGGAAGTGTAAAGTTTATAACCTTTGGTACAGTGTTTAAAGGTTTATTGCCTGTAAATGCCTCTCTAATAGCCCAATATTGAGGTCGCGTCATGTTTTCATAATGTGTAAACAACCAAGGTGCCATAAACTCATTTCCTGAGGCATAATGAAAGACAAATACACCCAAGTTTTTAGATTTGTTTTTAATCCAATTATTGTAACCATTTAAAATAGTATCATACTTTTCTGTGTCGTTAGGCTCTACGATAACATCATTTATTTTTTGTTTAATATCCCATTCTCCAGTTACACCAAACTCTGTTAATATGTAGGGTTTGTTAATTCCTTTTTTTTTCAACTCTTCCTCTAGTAAATTTGCACTAGGACCATAACTATTAAGACCATAAATATCGAGGGAAGGTACATGCTTTTGCCACCAATCTAAACCAAAAGTCCAAGCCTCAACAGACGTTATAAGATGCTCAGTATCTTTTTGTTTGATTGCACTACAAATACGCTCTAATAATGTTGAATACGCCAGTTTTTCTTCATCTGTAGCTGTATTTAAATAGACTTCATTACCAATGCCCCAAATTAGAACTGCAGGATGATTTTTATAAGTATCAACAACATGTATAGCATTTTGGAACATATCTTCTTTACCTTTTGTATTCTCTATATAGTTAAAGCTATCATCGTCTTCCATTCCAGGTCTTCCATGTCGCATCCATATACCAAGCATTACTTTAATACTATTGGCATGCGCTGCATCTAATAATTTTGGAGTGTTTTCTCCTGTAGCCCAAGTTCTAATAGTATTTACACCAAGAAATTTTAAATCTTTAAAACTGGTGTCGTAATTATCAATATCTTTATTAAACCCAAACGTAACGCCTTTAATTTCGTATGGATTACTATCTACTAATAACTCCCAATTCCCATTATTTTTTGCAATAGTTGTTTGCGCATAAAGCATATTAATACCAATAGAAATTAAAATAGAGAAAATTATTTTTGTGAGATTTTTATTCATTATATGTGGTATGTAAATTAATATACGTTTTGAATATTTTTAATATAAACGTTATACAATGTAGTGGATTTTTTTTGAAAGTTAAGCGGTTTGCTTTATTCAAAATACAAATAATCTTTAATTTAGATCATTAAAAATAAAACTCTAAACACTTAGTTTTTCAACTTAAAATTGTAAATTTGCTCGCGTTTAACAACGCACAATGGCAACTACAACAAAATACATATTTGTAACAGGAGGAGTAACATCTTCACTAGGAAAAGGCATTATAGCAGCTTCTTTAGCGAAGTTACTTCAAGCACAAGGTTACAGAACCACAATTCAAAAGTTAGATCCTTATATTAACATAGATCCTGGAACTTTAAATCCTTACGAACATGGTGAATGCTATGTTACTGATGATGGTGCAGAAACCGATTTAGATTTAGGACACTACGAACGTTTTTTAAACGTACCTACAAGTCAAGCAAATAATGTAACCACAGGTCGTATATACCAAAGCGTAATAGAAAAAGAGCGTCGTGGTGAGTTTTTAGGTAAAACGGTTCAAGTTATTCCGCATATTACAGACGAAATAAAACACCGCATCCAAATTCTTGGAAACTCTGGAGATTACGATATTGTAATTACAGAAATTGGTGGTACAGTTGGTGACATAGAATCTTTGCCATACATTGAGGCCGTTAGACAATTAAAGTGGGACCTTGGAGAACACAATGCCCTAGTAATCCATTTAACATTAATTCCTTATTTATCTGCTGCTGGCGAATTAAAAACAAAGCCAACACAACACAGTGTGAAAACATTAATGGAAAGTGGAGTTCAGGCAAATATTTTAGTTTGTAGAACAGAACATGAACTACCTGAAGAATTAAGAGATAAGTTAGCACGATTTTGTAACGTAACAAAAGAGTCTGTAATTCAATCTATAGATGCATCAACCATATACGATGTGCCTAATTTAATGCTTGAGCAAGGTTTAGATACTATAGTTTTAAAAAAATTAGACCTAGAAAGTAATACACCTAATTTAGACCAATGGAACGCGTTTTTGAAACGACATAAAAATCCTAATTCTGAAGTAACTATCGGCTTAATAGGAAAGTATGTAGAGCTTCAAGATTCTTATAAGTCTATTTTAGAGTCTTTTATCCATGCAGGAGCAGAAAATGAAGTAAAAGTAAATGTAGAATCTGTGCATTCCGAATATTTAAATGGTGACAATGCAAAAGCTATGTTATCTCATTTAGATGGTGTTTTAGTAGCACCAGGATTTGGAGAAAGAGGTATAGAAGGTAAAATTGATGCTGTAAGATATGTGCGCGAAAATAATATTCCGTTTTTAGGAATCTGTTTAGGTATGCAAATGGCAGTAATTGAGTTTTCTCGTAATGTTTTAGGTTTAGAAGATGCCAATTCTACAGAAATGAATGCTAACACAAAGCATCCAGTTATCGATTTAATGGAAGCTCAAAAAACCATTACAGATAAAGGTGGCACCATGCGTTTAGGTGCTTGGGATTGCAAACTAACTCCTGATAGCATAGTAGGGAAACTTTATAATACTGAGATTATTAAGGAGCGACACAGACACCGTTACGAATTTAACAGTGATTATAAAACACAAATTGAAGCAAAAGGAATGCTAGCCACAGGTTTAAATCCTGAAACAAACCTTGTTGAAATAGTAGAAATACCAAGCCATCCTTGGTTTGTTGGTGTTCAATATCACCCAGAATATAAAAGTACAGTCGCAAAACCGCATCCTCTTTTTATAGCGTTTGTAGCTGCAGCTTTAAAGCATAAAAAAAACAATTAAGATGTCACTATGGCATAAAATAAATAACGGATTACTTTTTGAAGAGTAATGCTCTAGAACAAAAACCTGTTTGTTTTATAACTAACAGGTTTTTTAAATTAACTAATTAGTTTACCGCTTTAGCGGAAATAACATGGAAGAAAAGAAATTAGACGTAAAATCAATAATAGGATTCGTGCTTATATTCGCAATCTTATTGTTTATGATGTGGAAAAACCAACCATCACCAGAAGAAGTTGCAGCTGAAAAAGCGAAACAAGAATTAGTAGAAGCAGAAAAGACTAAAGCAGAAACTGAAGCAATAGAGAAAGATGAGCCTAAAGTTTTAGCTTCAGAAGATTTTTCTAATATTAAACCAGGAGATTCTTTACAAGAAGTAGCGCTTAAAAATAAATTTGGTGCTTTTGCTTATGGAATGGGTTTAACTTCAGAAGATGTAATTGTGGATAATGGTGTACTTCATTTAAAATTTTCAAAAATTGGTGGTCACTTATCAAAAGTTAAACTCAGCAAGTTTGTAGATTTCGATTCTATTCCTATTTACTTAGTTAAAGATAATAATGCGAGTTTTAATATCAATCTTGGAACTACAGAAAGCAGAATATTAAATACTAAGGATTTACCATTTCAATCTAAAGTCACTAAAAACGGAGAAAATACTGTGGTTTCAATGAAGCTTAAAGTATCAGAAACCAAGTTTTTAGAATACTTATATGTTATCAAGCCTAACGATTACATGATAGATTTTACCATTAAATCTCAAGGTTTAAGTACTATTATTAATGGTTCTCAAGATGTAAAACTAGAATGGACGCAAAAAACTAAGCGTCACGATGAAAGTATAAGTTACGAAAACCGTTACACACGTTTAACTTACCAACATGATGGTGGAAATATTGATAAACTATCACAAACTGGAGAAGATGAAGAAACTGCAGAAAATGCAGATTGGTTATCTTTTAGACAACATTTCTTTAGCTCAATATTAGTGGCAGATAAGCCTCTAACATCTGTTTTATTATCGTCTAAAGACTTAGTAGAGGACGAAGATATAGATACTGTATACACAAAATCGTTTGGTGCAAAAACTAATTTAGTCTTTTCAGGAAACGAATTAAATACAACTTTCGGATTATTTTATGGACCAACAGATAGTGAAGTCCTAAAACCTTACAATAAAAATTTAGAAGAAAGTATACCACTTGGTTGGGGACTTTTTGGTTGGATAAATGAGTATATGTTTATTCCATTATTTAGTTTTTTAAGTAGCTTTCTACCATTTGGTATTGCTATTATTGTAATGACAGTACTTATTAAACTAGTTATGTCTTTTGTTCAGTATAAGCAGTATTTGTCTCAAATGAAAATGAAAATCCTTAAGCCAGAACTTGAGGCTATTCGTGAGAAGCATAAAGACAACAAAATGAAGGCGCAACAAGAAACAATGGCCTTGCAAAATAAAGCAGGAGCTAGTCCGCTTGCAGGATGTTTACCAGCTCTAATACAAATGCCAGTCTTCTATGCTCTATTTATGTTTTTTCCAACAGCCTTTGCTTTAAGACAAAAAAGTTTCCTTTGGGCAGACGATTTATCATCATTCGATGCCATATACCATTTTCCTTCAGGATTTAGTATTCCTATTTATGGAGATCATATTAGTTTATTTCCAATATTAGCAGGTATTGCTATTTTCTTCTATATGAAAATGACTACTGGACAGCAAGCAGCTTCTGCAGCACCACCACAAGAAGGTATGCCAGATATGCAAAAGATGATGAAATACATGATTTACTTTGCGCCAATAATGATGATTGTATTCTTTAACTCCTATGCATCAGGATTAAGTTTATACTATTTTATTTCAAACTTGATTAGTATTGGAATTATGTTAGTAATCAAGAATTACATCTTAGACGAAGATAAAATTCATGCACAAATGCAAGTTCAAAAAGCAAAACCTAAAAAGGAAAGTAAGTTTCAGAAAAAAATGAAAATGATGATGGAGCAGGCAGAGCAACAAAAACAAGCTCAAAAGAAGAATAAAAAATAAGCATAATATATTTTTAGAAGGCTGCCACTTATTATTTAAGTTTGGCAGCTTTTTTGTTTAATACAATTTGAATTTAAAAATCACGTTAACCAAATAGACTGCTATTACGTATTTGATACATATTACATTTAATAAAAAACAAAAATGAATAAGACCTTAATTTTACTAATCGCTTTAGTATCAAGTACTACTTTTGCACAAGAAATAAATCAAAAAGATGTTAATGGATTTCGCCATGGCGAATGGAGAAAAAATTTCGAAGGCACAAAAGTATTACGATACGAAGGACAATTTAATCATGGAGAAGAGATTGGTACCTTTAAATTTTATAAAAATATTGATGGACAATCTGTATTAACTGCTACAAGAACATTTTCGCCTAATAGTGATTTAGCCGAAGTCAAATTCTATTCTTCAACTAAAAACTTAATTAGCGAAGGTAAAACGCGAGGTAAAACTTATGTTGGTAAATGGATATATTACCATAACAAATCTAAAGTTGTCATGACAGAGGAGTTTTACGATCATAAAGGTAAGCTAGAAGGTTTAAAAAAAACCTATTATTTAAGCGGACAATTAGCACAACAAGAAAACTATAGTTCTGGGATTTTAGTAGGCGAATCTAAATGGTTTTCTGAGTCTGGTAAAGTAATTAGAGTTTTTAATTACCAAAATGGAGAGTTACATGGTCCTGCTAAAATATATGATGTTAAAGGTAATATTGAAATGGAAGGTGTTTATCAAAACGATAGACGCCATGGTATTTGGAAGTTTTATAAAAATGGAAAATTAGATAAAGAAAAAGACTTTACAAGACGAAGTAAAAGCCCTTATAAAAAGTAGTAAAAACAAACAAAGCACTTAGAAAGTATCTAAGCGCTTTGAATTAAATAAAAGGACTTGTATTTATCTATTAACCAACCGTAGAAAATGCCTTTTACCTTAAATATTTTAAAATTACATAGGTAATAATACTTTATTTACTGCATGTATTACTCCGTTAGAAGCTTGTACATCTACAGCAATAATACCTATATCTGTATTGTTAGAACCATCTGTTACATCTGCAATGTTTCCATTTGTTCCTGGTAATGTGATTGAAAAATCTTGACCTTGAACACTTGGTGCAGTTGTAGTTCCTGGGTTTGTTAATGATCCAGAAGTTACATTTCCAGCAGTAACATGGTGAGTTAGTACAGCAGTAAGTGTTGCGTCGTCAATATCTCCAGGTCCATTCCATGCTGGATTAGAATTCAATAAAGCTGTAAATGCAGCGTTAGTAGGTGCAAGAACAGTTAGAGGAGCAGTTGGAGTTGCATTTGTTAATGCAGTTGCTACAGCACCTTGATTTGGTAATAATACTGAAGCTTCTAAACTTGAAAAAGTGTCATCAGCTGTTGCGAAAGTTAATAATGTAGGTAAAGCTATTACTGTATCTACAACGTGTACAATACCATTACTCGTAGATATATCTGCTAAACCAGAAACAACACTAGAAGAACCATTAAAAGTTACACCAGCATTACCGTTAAAAAAGATACTTAAGTTAGTTCCACCAGGTCCTGAAGCTAGAGTATTTCTATATCCTGTGTTTCCAGCCAAAGCTCCAGATAAAATGTTTTCGTTATCTATAACATGGTTTAATAATACTTGTGTTAATACAGCATTATCAATATCTGTTATACTGTTCCAAGCCATATTACTATCTAGTAAATCTTGAAAAGCAGCATTAGTTGGTGCTAAAACTGTTCTTTGTCCATCTGCTGAAAGCGCATCGACTAATCCAGTTTGAATAACAGCTTCAACTAGCATACTTAAATCTGCAGTAGCTTGTGCTGTTTGTACAATGTTTAATGGCTGTGCTGCTGGTGGTGTGGTTGCGTCGTCATCATTACTACATGACCATACTAAAGATACAATAAGTAGTAATACTGGTAATTTTCTTAAATTTTTCATTGTTAATTGATTTTGTTTGTTAATATTCTTTTTAATTGCAATTATTTTGTTTTACAAACTTATTAAAAGATTAAACGCATCGAATTAAAGTTTTGTTAAACTTTTCACAACAATCGTTAAACAAAAAACTTAGAGGCTCTAGAATACTGAAATATTAGTTACAAAAAATTAAATTCTTGTATCTTTGTTGACTTAATATAAATCACCTTAAAGTTAAGGGAGTTAGAATGAAAAAAAGAGTAATTGTAGGACTTTCGGGAGGTGTAGATTCTAGTGTTGCTGCTTATTTATTAAAACAGCAAGGTTATGACGTAATCGGTCTTTTTATGAAAAACTGGCATGACGATTCTGTTACTATTTCAGACGAGTGTCCTTGGCTTGACGATAGTAACGATGCTATGTTAGTTGCAGAGAAATTAGGCATTCCTTTTCAAACTGTAGATTTGAGCGCGCAATACAAAGAGCGTATTGTAGACTATATGTTTAATGAATATGAAAAAGGACGCACACCAAATCCAGATGTTTTATGCAATAGAGAAATAAAGTTCGATGTTTTCATGAAAATTGCTTTAGACCTTGGTGCAGATTATGTTGCGACTGGTCATTACTGTAGAAAAGGGACAATTGAAAAAGACGTTAAAGAAGTGTTTCAATTATTGGCAGGAAAAGATAATAATAAAGACCAATCTTATTTTCTATGCCAATTATCACAAGAACAATTAGCCAAAGCATTGTTTCCAATTGGAGAGCTTCAAAAACCAGAAGTACGTGATATTGCAGCAAAAGCAGACTTAATTACTGCAGATAAAAAAGATTCTCAAGGGCTTTGTTTTATAGGTAAAGTACGTTTGCCAGATTTTCTTCAACAACAATTAAAACCAAAAGAAGGTGTAATAGTTGAAATTCCAAAGAATAATTTTAATTACACAAACACTAAAAAGTCTTTCAATACAAAAACTGAGGAGCTTCAATATTTGAGTAGAAAAGCAGAATATGCAGTAGCGGATGGTGAAGTTGTAGGTAAGCATCAAGGTGCACATTATTTTACAAAAGGTCAACGTAAAGGTTTGTCTGTTGGAGGAAAAGTAGAGCCTTTATTTGTTATCGATACTGATGTCAAGGAAAACGTTATTTATACAGGACAAGGCAAAAATCATCCTGGTTTATATAAACGCGCTTTATTTGTCTCTAATGAAGAATTGCATTGGGTAAGACCAGATTTAGCATTAAAGACAGATGAGACCATGAATGTTTTAGCCCGAATTCGCTATAGACAACCATTAGACAAAGCAACATTATACAAAGTAGATTCTGGTTTGTATGTTGAATTCGAAAATTTACAATCTGCGATTACTGAAGGTCAATTTGTGGCTTGGTATTTAGAAGACGAGTTGGTTGGTTCTGGAGTAATTTCTTAAAATATTAAAGTATCATTTATGTCACGCTAAGCTTGAATAAGCATTTTACAAACTAATATTATGCAAAATAAAATAACATCACTTTTTAAAATACAACACCCAATTATACAAGCAGGAATGATTTGGAATTCTGGTTGGCGATTAGCTTCTGCAGCAAGTAATTCTGGAATTCTTGGTCTTATTGGGGCAGGAAGTATGTATCCTCATATACTTAGAGAACACATTCAAAAATGTAAAGCAGCTACTAATAAACCTTTTGGTGTAAATGTACCTATGCTATATCCAAACATTACAGAGATTATGGATATTATTGTAGAGGAAGGTGTTAAAATTGTATTTACATCAGCAGGAAATCCAAAAACATGGACAAAATGGTTGCAAGATAAAGGAATAACAGTTGTACATGTTGTAAGTAGTGTAAAGTTTGCATTAAAAGCACAAGAAGCAGGAGTTGATGCTGTAGTTGCCGAAGGTTTTGAAGCTGGAGGACACAATGGTCGTGACGAAACTACAACACTAACCTTAATACCAATGGTAAAAGAGCAATTGCAAATACCGTTAATTGCAGCTGGTGGTATTGCTACAGGAAAAGCCATATTAGCTTGTATGGTTCTTGGAGCAGACGGAGTTCAAGTTGGAAGTCGTTTTGTAGCGAGTGAAGAATCTTCGGCACACCAAGCATTTAAGCAAGTTGTAGTAGATGCTAAAGAAGGCGATACACAACTCACTTTAAAAGAATTAGCTCCAGTTAGACTTATTAAGAATAAATTCTACAACCAGTTACAAGAACTTTACAAAACAGCACCAACTCCAGAACAACTAAAAGAACTATTAGGAAGAGCAAGAGCAAAACGAGGGATGTTTGAAGGCGATTTAGAAGATGGCGAATTAGAAATTGGTCAAATTGCAGGATTAATACACGATATTAAGTCTGTTAAGGATATTGTTGCCGAAATGGTTGAAGAGTTTGAAGCGGCTAAGGTTTCTGTATCTAAATTATAGCTTCACATTAAGGTCTACTAAGATGTTTTATCTTCTTAACACAATATATTATCAGTTTTTATGAAAAGGCTTTTACTTTTATTTCTTGCGGTTTTGAATCTGTCTTTTCAATCTAAAGATAACTTAAATAGCGTTTTAAATAATTGTTTGATTTCTGATACAGAAAGCAATATTGCCAGAATAAATCCTATAATAGTCACAGAAATTGATGAAGCAAATAATAGGATTAAAACAAATTACAAGGCATTAACAAACCTATTAATTAAAGCCACAGATAATCAAGTCTGGTTTATCACGCAAAGTGAAGAAGCCAGTAATATGGTAGAAATTATAAGTGTAGATGAAGATTCTGGTTGGATAACACTTGGAGAAACATATGCAGGTTTTTTTAATATGGACGAAGGTGAAACCTTAGAGTTCTTTAATCCGTTTATTAATTATAAAATTATTAATAATAAGCCCTTATTTAAAGACTACCCAACACATATAGAAGAGGAGTATATTAATTATATCCAATCTGGAGGTATTATTAAAAGAGCAGAAAACGATTATGTATTATTAATACCAGTTGTTTTTGGAGCTCACGAAAAAAGAGCTATTTATCATGCAACAAGTCCAGATTTAGAAAACTGGATATTTCAAGAAAAAAAGTTATTGAGTACAGATCAGATTCCGTTTGCCAAGAGAACAGGAAATGTATTTAGTACTGGAAATCCTTTAGAATTACAAGATGGTACTTTTTTGGTGCTTCTAGGAGTAGAGCAGCCTAATGGGAACTTTACATCAGCTTACATGATTATTAATAAAGTACTTGAAATTGTTAAACAACCTCAAGAAATACAAATTCCCGAATGGCATGGTGCTTCACAAAATAGTTTCCCGTTAGCTGTTACAAAACATAATGGTTTATATAGAGTATTATTACATAGAAGGAGTTCTAATTTTATTGAGTCTGAAATTCATGAAATCACAACAAAAAATATTCTAGAATTGTTTAATACTAATAATGGTGTTTTGTCGTCTCAAGTTATTCATAAAGCAAAAAATGAAACAGGCTATCTGCATGGTAAAGCAGATGATGCAAGTTATATATCGTATAATTCTAAACTTTATATTTTAATTGGTAGCGAAGAACTACCGTCAGAATATTTAACCTCGTTTAATAGAGAGTATGGACTAATGTCTTTAGAAGACAAGCAATGGATTCATGATGAACGAAGTCCTTTAATTGTAAATCCTGTAAATATTTATAATAAATATCCTGAATTTGAGTGGACCTCAGACCATTTAGGAGGATTTATTTCACCACTAATTCGTGATGATTATTTGTATCTGTTTTTAACTTTTGGAACTGATAATCCAGATTACCTTATCTCTGGTATTAAGATTAAATTGGAATAAAAATTTACTTCGTTATTTTATTAGATTTCTAAAAACTCTCAAAATAAAATTCGTAAACCAATAACCTAAGCACTACTTTTGCCAAATGGTTTTAAGCAACTACACTAAAGAGTTTAAATACAATTGGAAACTAGCAGCACCAGTAATGTTAGGTATGCTTGGTCATACCTTTGTTAGCTTTGTAGACAATATTATGGTTGGCCAATTAGGTACAGCAGAATTAGCTGCAGTATCACTGGGAAACAGTTTTATGTTTATTGCTATGTCTCTTGGTATTGGTTTTAGTACAGCCATAACGCCTTTGGTAGCAGAAGCAGATGCTGCAAAGGATTTTGCAGGAGGAAAATCGGCATTAAAGCATGGTATCTTTCTGTGTTCGGTTTTAGGTGTTTTATTATTCTTACTCTTATTTTTTGCAAAGCCTTTAATGTATTTAATGAATCAACCTATTGAAGTTGTAGAATTAGCCATGCCATATTTAGATTTGGTTGCGTTTTCTTTAATTCCGTTAATTATTTTTCAAGCGTTTAAACAATTTAGTGATGGTTTGTCTATGACAAAGTATCCTATGTATGCTACAATTTTAGCGAATGTTATAAATGTAGCTTTAAACTATGTACTAATTTTTGGAAAACTTGGTTTTCCAGAATTAGGAATTGTTGGTGCAGCTTATGGAACTTTAGTATCACGATTTGTTATGTTGTGGTATTTGTGGTATTTATTAAAGAAAAAAGAGAAGTCTAAAGCTTTTGTAACTAATATTAAATTATTTGTTTTAGATACTTTAATGCTAAGAAAAATTATAGATTTAGGAGCACCAAGTGCCATGCAAATGTTTTTTGAAGTCACCATTTTTACAGCAGCGATTTGGTTAAGTGGTTTGCTAGGTAAAAATCCACAGGCTGCAAACCAAATAGCTTTAAACTTAAGTTCTATGACTTTTATGGTCGCTATGGGAATAGGTGTTGCGTCTATGATTAGAGTAGGTAATCAAAAAGGTTTAAAAAAATACCATGAGTTACGTCGTATAGCTTTCTCTTTATTTTTATTGGGTACTATTTTCGCTATTGGCTTTGCTATTTTGTTTGCCATATTTCATAATTATTTACCAAGAATTTATGTAGATTTTGACGATGTTGTTAATTTTGATGATAATATGGAAGTGGTAAGTATTGCCTCAAAATTATTATTGGCAGCCGCTGTTTTTCAAATAAGTGATAGTATTCAAGTTTTAGTTTTAGGTGCATTACGTGGTTTACAAGATGTAAAAATTCCTACATTAATAACCTTTATTTCTTATTGGTTAGTTGGTTTTCCTATCAGTTGGTTTTTAGGTAAAGAAAACGCTTATGCTAGTTTTGGTATTTGGTTAGGATTATTAGCTGGTTTAACAACAGCTTCAATTTTATTGTATTTAAGATTCAATTATCTCACGAAAAAGTTAATTTTACAAAAATAAAACAACTAAAAATGACACTTCCAAAATTCATACTAGGCGATAATACCGATTTTCCAAACGCTATTTTTGTAATCCATACAGAGTTTCCAATGTTTATCATAAACTTAGAAGACGATGAGGTGGAATGGTTAGAGGACTTTGACCAGCATGATCAAAAAGAGTTAGAAATGGAAACAGAAAATTTGATAAAAGAAGCCACAGCTTTTTACGATAGAGAAGTTACGCGTTACGATGAATAATACAGTTGTCTTTGCTAGCCGCTTTTATAGACAAATTGTAATCTCAATAAATAATAACTAAATTTAATGGTAGACCAATTAGTAGCACTTGATCACGAATTATTTCTTTACCTAAACAATTTGGGTACAGAAACTTGGGATGGTTTCTGGCTGTTTTATACAGATAAAAAACACTGGATTCCTTTTTATGCAATTTTAGCCTACTTAACCTATAAACGGTTAGATACTAAAATGTTTATTCTAACTATAATAGTTATTGCATTAATGATTTTAGTTACAGATCAAGTTACAAATTTATTTAAAAAAGTATTGTTTATGCGTTTGCGACCTTGCCATAATGCAGATTTAATAGACCATATGCGTTTAGTAAAATCATGGTGTGGTGGACAATTTGGTTACTTTTCAGGACACGCAAGTAATTCTATGGCAGTTGCTGTATTTGCAGGCTTAATGCTAAGAGATCGTTATAAGTATCTTATTTTTATGTTACTTTTTTGGGCAGCATTAATGGGTTACAGTCGTATCTATATTGGAGTTCATTTTCCATTAGATGTTGTTAGTGGTTTTGTTTTTGGAGCACTCTCTGGTTTTACCTTTTATAAGTTAGATAAATACTTACAAAAAAGATTTAGCTATAACAAAGTAGAGTAGTGTTATTATTTCTTTTCAAGAATATAAAATATACTTTTTAAACGTGGATTGTTTTGATTTGAAGTACTTCCAAAGTGATTTAAATCGTATTCTCCAAGTGCTTTCATGTTATATTTAGAACGTATTTCGTCTTCATTTTCAGGACTCATAGCATTCACAAGTATTCCAAACCTTTTATCGTTAGGAAAAATATAAGCTTTATCTTTTCGTTCAATTTCTGGAATAACAGCTCCATAATCCCAAATGGTTTCTGGAGCGATATAGTTTATAGCATAAAGTTTAATGTCACGCTTTTGGTTTTCTTCATTTAAAGTAGAAAGACTTTTAAAAGTTTCATTTTTAAATGCTTCGGAAAGCGGCATAACAAAAACCAAAGCCGAAACAAAAAAGAGAACTGTGAGTAGAAAAACACTTTTAATATTTTTTGATTTTAACTGAAATAAAATTAAAACACCAATGGTAAATAATACTATTGATGCTAAAATAAAATTAAAAAGATGGTCTTGTAATTCGGTTTTAAACATCAGATACATAGCTATTGGAAACACAACACCTAAAAGCCCAATTAAACCAAAATTAAAATAAACAGGAACAGTTTCGCGTTTGTCTTTTAGCGTTTTAAATTTTCTAAATAAATATTCGATATAAAAACCAATATTAAAAGCCAAAGGAATTAATACAGGCATTAAATAGCGCGACTTCTTCATTGGTATTAACGATAGTAAAATAACAGCAGTAATAGTCCAAAGAAAACTAAATTTATAGGCTTTATAATGGCTTACACGTTTTTTTAAGTAAGGATATAACAAGGAAATAAAGGCAGGAATAGTCCAAATACCACTTTGTGTAAAGAAACTCCAATAATAGTAAAACGGTCTGGTGTTATAGCCTGTCCAAGTGCTTGTTTCACGAGTTGTAATAGCATCCAATGTACTGGAATCTTGTAGCTTAACGTATAAATACCAAGAGCCTCCAATGGCTAGGCCTAATAGAATAGCACTAATGATGTGCAACGCTTTCTGTTTTATATTTTTGTATTTAAAGCTAAAGCCATAAGCTATTAAAAATGGAAGTAATAACGCGTAAATAGAAATTGGACCTTTTGCGAGTATTGAGAAACCTAAGAAAGTACCAGCCAACAAAGCATGTTTCCATGCTTTACTCTTTTTACTTAACAGTTTAAAGAAGTAGTAAATAGCTACCAACATAAATGCATGTGTAAAAATATCTGAAGGAGCCTCAAAAGTAATACCAATAACATAAAAAGAGGTGATAAGAATAAGCGCATTAAAAAGGCTATGCGTTCTTCCTTTTAAAATAGTTCGCGATAAATAATACATAAAACTACCAGAAAGCATCACCATTAAAACGGCTGGTAAACGCATGGCAAATAGACTTTTTTCGCCAAATAAAATACCACTAAACGCAGAAAACCAAGCAGGTAAAGGTGGTTTTTGGTAACGCGCTACATTGTTCATTGTGGTTAATAGCCAATGGTCGTAAGTAAGCATTTCTCGCGCTGTGATAAAATTTCGCGCTTCCATAATAGAGACTTGTAATAACTCTAAATTAGGCAATAGCATAACTGCTACAAGCAAACAAATGGCAGGTATTGGATATTTTTTCAGCGTGTTAAGCATTTTGATTTTTTAGAATAATTAGATTTCTAATGTATATTATAGTTCCTAAAATATGACCTGTAAAAAGCACTGGGTCCTTTCTAAAAATAGCATACGTTAAAATTAGAATTGATCCTATTAAACTTAAAGCCCAAAAGCCAAAAGGCAGCGCTGAGTCTTTTTGTTTTTCAGAATATAACCATTGGTAAACAAAACGTAGAGTGAAAATAACCTGCGAGATAATACCTAATAATAATAGCCAAAATGGAATATCTTCGTTTTTAAAGAAAATAGTAACATCTATTCTGTTATTGTTAAAATAGAATACACCAACAAAAAGAGGCATAAATAGTAGAATGTAGCGCAAAATAACAGGAATTTTTTTCCACTGATTTTGAAGCTGTAAATTTCTAATGTATATAAAATAAGTTAAAGCTTGGCCAAGCATAATAGCAAAATCATCTCTTAAATAACCGTAAATAAAAAGTAAAAACGAGGCGATTAAACTTAAGGTCCAAAACAAAGTTGGTGTGACCACTTTTTTTGTTTTTTCGCTTGAAATCCATTGTATAATAAGTCGAGACGAAAATAAAATTTGAGCTAAAAACCCAATGCTATATATTAACCAGTCGCTCATTAGTCTTTTTTAGCAACCTCATAATTAATATACTTTTTTTTCATCCATAGATAAGCAAAACAATCCATTAAAGGACCAAGTAATCTATTCCAAACACCAAATTTTGCCTCACCAGCAACTCTAGGGAAATGTTGTACTGGAATTTGCTTAACGGTTCCGTTTTGTAGTAAAATCATGGCAGGTAAAAAGCGATGTAAACCTTTAAACATAGGAATGCGCTTAGCAAAATCAGTTTTAATAACCTTTAATGGACAACCTGTATCATCCATACCATCGTGTGTAAAACTACGACGAATACCATTGGCTATTTTAGAACTCATGTTTTTAACAAAACTATCTTTTCTATTGGCACGAACACCTGTTACCAAATCGTTAGGTCCAATGTGTTCTAGAAGTAAGTTAAAATCGTTTGGAGCCGTTTGTAAGTCGCTATCAATATAACCTACAAGTTCGGTTTCTGTATAATCAAAACCAGCTTTTATAGCAGCACTTAAACCACGATTGTCTTTAAAAGCGATAAAAGAAAATTCAGGATTTCTATTACAAATGTCTTCAATAATTTGTTGACTTTTGTCTTTAGAACCATCGTTAACAAATAATATTTTAGTTGTTCTAGTCGCTATTTTTGTGTAGGCTAAAAGTTCAGTTTCAACACGTAATAAGTTGTCTTCTTCATTATAAACAGGAACAACGATGGTAAATTGGTAACTCATAAATTACTTTTAAAGTACTGCAAATGTATTGCTTTTTTAAGAATAAAATATGTTTCTTTGTAATACAACAAACAAGAATATGAAGATTTTAGTAACAGGAGCAGCAGGTTTTATAGGTTCTCACACTTGCGAACGTTTAAAAAGTTTAGGTCATGAGGTTATTGGTTTAGATAATTTTAACGATTATTATAGTTTAGAACTTAAGCATTTAAACGAGAAAGCACTTAACAATAAAGGCGTGTTTATTATAAAAAGTGATTTGCGCGATAACGCTTTCGCGGAAGTGCTCCCAAAGGACATTAACTATATTTTTCATTTTGCAGCACAGCCTGGTATTTCGGCTTCCTCAACGTTTGAAGATTATTTTAACAATAACATTATTGCTACTAAAAATTTAATTGATTATGCTTTAATGTTACCCAATTTAAAACTGATGGTAAACATTGGGACTTCTTCAATTTATGGACTAGAAGCTACCTTTCCAGAAAGTATTGCACCACAACCAGCATCGCATTATGGTGTAACCAAGTTGGCAGCAGAGCAGTTAGTATTGCAAAAAAGTAGAGAGAAATTGTTGCAGTCCTGTTCTTTGCGTTTGTATTCTGTAATTGGTCCAAGAGAACGTCCAGAAAAAATGTACACTAAACTAATTATGTGTGCTTTTAACAATACCGAGTTTCCATTCTATCAAGGCAGTGCCTCTCACTTAAGAAGTTTTACTTATGTTGGCGATATTGTAGATGGAATTGTAAGCGTTATTGGTAATGAAGCTAAAGTTAATGGAGAAATTATTAATCTAGGAACAGAGGTCGAGCACACCACACAAGATGGTATAGATGCTGTAGAACAAGTAATTGGGCAATCTATAAAAATAAACCATGTTGCAGCCAGAGCAGGAGATCAATTGCGAACTAAAGCGAATATAGATAAAGCGAGGCAATTGTTAAATTACAATCCGCAAACCACTTTGTTAGAAGGTGTAAAAGCCCAAGTGGAATGGTATAAGGCTAATTTTTTGTAGAATTTTTTAGATTTTTGGAAAAGTTCGTTTAACGTTTTTGTATATGGTTTGTTGCGTGTTTTAAGCAACTAATTTAGTAAATAATTACGGATAAAGAAATTCTGCGAGGACTTTCGTAAGTGGGCAAGAAGCCAGCAATAAATTATATACGGTGTTGTGCACAGGTGTTTTATTTTTCCTAATTTAATTCAAATTGAAGATAACTAGTACAAGAAATAAAATCGGAAAAGTCAAAGCTATAAATATTCCTAAACAACCTTTTGTTACTATTTTTCCAACTTTTTGATTTCTCCCACTTTTAGTAAGTGGAACACCAATTTTTCTTGAAAGATTTGACTTTGCTCCTGAATAGCCACTTAATTTTTTCCACGAAAATCCTCCTTTATTCATAATATTCTATTTATTAATTACAGTCCCACAATTAGGACATTTACAATTTTTTTCCTTTTTTTTCTCTTTTTGAATTCTTTCTATAAAAGCTGAACTTATAATTCCTGTTGGTAGTGCAACGAATCCAATTCCGATTAATGCAATTATTCCGCTCATAATTTTTCCCATTGCTGTTATTGGGTAAACATCACCATAACCAACAGTTGTTAAAGTAGCAACAGCCCACCAAAAAGAATGGCCAATACTCGCAAATTTTTCTGGTTGAGCAGTGTTTTCAAAATAAAACATTATTGTTGAAGATAAAACTAATAAAATAAATGCAACAAAACCTGTGATTGCTAATTCAGATTTTGTGCTTTTCAAAACACTAGTTATTGTATTTAAAGATTTTGAATATCTACCAAGTTTAAAAATTCTAAATAATCTAAATAGTCTTAATATTCGAACAATTCTCAAGTCAAAAGGAATAAAGAAAGGTAGATAAAATGGCAATATTGCTATTAAATCAATAATTCCAAATGTTGAAAATCCAAATTTTATTCTTTTCTTAATTGAGTTTCCTTTTAAATTATTGTTCAAATCTGAAGTCCAAAGTCTTAACAAATATTCGATTGTGAAGATTATTACAGAAATTAACTCAAAATAGTAAAAGTAAACTGAATATGAAACTTTTATATTCTTATAAGATTCGAAAATTAAAATAATTACGTTTAAAATAATTAATCCATAAATGAATTTTATAAAAAGTTGATTTTTATTTAATAATTCATAAATTTTATTTTTCATTCAATGTTCATTTTTTCATTCTGGGAACTTGTGCACAATGCATTGATAAAAAAGCGTTTCAATGTTTTTTATCAGATGTTAAACGAATTTAGATTATTTTTTTTAGAAAGTCAAATAAAGTTTAACACTGTAAAATAGATTAAAACTTATAATTCTTATGCTTTTACATCGCGTCCACGAGGTGCATTACCTTCTATCAATACCTTATCAGAATGTAATAAATCTACAGCTTTAGCAGAGTCTTT
>NZ_JAQWGS010000013.1 GCF_029238095.1 Lacinutrix sp.
CTCTATAGCTAAGACTAAACCTTAATTTGAAGTAAACAGCTTGTAATATGATTGCTTTAGGAAAACAGTGACCTTTGAACATCTTTTTGTTGTAAATATAAAAAAATAAAATTTTTCATTACATTAGATGCGACAGAACCTCGCACATGTTGTTAAGCTTTTTGGAATTCGAATTTTAATAAGAAAAAGAACAAAAAACAACTTGCCGAATATTCATTAAACTCACCAAAAATTGTCTGGTTCGATAATCGCTGAATGGAAAGGTTGCTCTAGTAAAGAAGAAAAGCAGAAACGAAAGTTTCGGTTTTTTTGATTTTAAAAACTTCAAAAAGTATTTTAAATTTTAACGACACTTAATTTCTAGTAATAAAACAAAAAAATCGCCTAAGTTACTTAGGCGATTTTAATAAATAAGAAATTTTTTATAATTTAGAAATTATAGTTTGTCAGCTTCTTTTTTAAGAGCATTTGCAGCATCTTTAGCAGTTTCTTTTGTAGCATCAACTGCTTTTTTAGCACCATCTTCTACTGTGTTAGCAGCATCTTTTGCTCCTTCTTTTACAGCATCTACTGCATTTCCAGCGGCATCAACAGCATCTGTAGCAACATCTCCAGCAGCATCTACTGCGTCATTTGCAGCATCACCAACAGCTTCACCTGCACTTTCAATTGCATCACCAGTTGCTTCAACAGCATCACCAGTTGCTTCTGCTGCATTCTCTATTGCATCTCCAGTTTTTTCTGCTTCTTCTCTACAAGAAGTGAACGTTACGCTTATAGCTAATAATAAAGCTGCGCTAAATAATAATTTTTTCATTGGTTTTAGTGTTTAAATTAATTCTCTTGCAAAAATACTATTTTGATTATAAATTTTAACATTTTAATATAGTATTTTTTTATTTGTTATCGACAATATGTCAATTACTTAGGTTAATTACGTAAAAACTTTAGTATTTGGATTACTGCGCCTTTGTTTTTTTTAATATAATTGTAATTATTTAAGCCATATTCTGCTCTAACAACTTTATTTGTAATAAATAAATCAAAAGCATAATTTAATTCTTTTTGATTAGAAATAGACACCATACCTTTGTGATCAATCATGGCTTGTGCTTCAGGAAATTTTTTGTGATTACTACCTATTATTATTGGTACTCCAAAAACAGCAGCCTCTAAAGTATTATGTAAACCTGTAGTACCTACTGCTCCACCTACATAGGCAATATCTGCATAAGTGTAAACTTTTGTAAGTAGCCCTATGGTATTTAATATTAGAACTTGGAATTCTGAAATCTGCTTATTTTCTTTTTCAGAAAATAATAAACAAGATGTTGCAATGCTTCGTTTCAAGTTTTCAATTTGGTTTTGCTTAATATTGTGTGGTGCTATTATAAACTTGGTGGTTTTATTGGCTAGTGTATTAATATATTTTACAATTAGCTTTTCGTCTTCAGGCCAAGAACTGCCAATAACAACGCACAAATTATCTCCTTTAAATTCTGATATAAATTCTAAAGTATTATTTTGTAATAGTTGATTAGAAACACGATCAAATCTAGTATCACCAGAAACACTTGCATTTTTGTATCCTATTTTTTCTAAAAGTAGTTTTGATTGTTCGTTTTGAGTAAAAATATGTTCGAATGCAAATAAAGCAGATTTAGCGAGCTTGCCATACCATTTAAAAAAAGATTGACTTTCCCTAAATGAGGCCGAAATTAAAATAGCCTTGCATTGCCTTTCTTTTAATTCCTTTAAAAGATTAGGCCATATTTCATACTTCACAAAAATTGTTAATTCTGGATGTACTAAATCTAAAAAACGTTTAGCATTTGTTTTAGTGTCTAATGGCAAATAAACCACAGTATCAGCAAATGGCGCGTTTTTTCTTATTTCGTATCCAGAAGGAGAGAAGAATGATAATACAATTTTATGATCTGGATAATCCTGTCTTAATTCTGTAAAAACAGGCAAGCCTTGTTCATATTCGCCCAAAGAGGCACAGTGAAACCAAAAGGTCTTATCTTTAATAGTAATACTTTCTTTTAATGTTTTAAAAGTTTGTTCACGTCCTGTAACACCTCGTTTTATTTTAGTGTTAAAAAGAGCGATAATTTTTAAAATAAAACTGCTAATGTATATTCCAAATGAGTACAATAAATTCAATTTAAAAAATGCGTTGTGCTAAAATACATAATTCATTGTATAGCATTTACGAATTTTGTAAATTCGTTTAATAAATCGTGAATGTTAGTACATTACTACTATAAAAATATATTGTATCTAACATATAATCGTACAAAAAATAATAAAGAAACACATGAAAAAAATTCAAATGGTTGACCTTAAAGGCCAATATGAACAAATAAAAACAGTAGTAAATAATTCTATTCAAGAGGTTTTAGAAACTACTACGTTTATAAATGGACCAAAGGTTCATGAGTTTCAAAAAAACTTAGAAAATTATTTAGGTGTTAAGCATGTTATACCTTGTGCCAACGGAACAGATGCTTTACAAATTGCAATGATGGGATTAGGCTTAAAACCTGGAGACGAAGTTATTACTGCCGATTTTACCTTTGCTGCTACAGTAGAAGTTATTGCTTTGCTAAATTTAACACCAGTTTTAGTAGATGTAAACCCAGACGATTTTAACATAAATATAGAAGCCGTAAAAAAAGCAATTACACCAAAAACTAAAGCAATTGTTCCTGTTCACTTATTTGGTCAATGTGCAAATATGGAAGCTTTAATGGATCTAGCCAAGGAGCATAATTTATATGTTATAGAAGATAATGCGCAAGGTATTGGTGCAAAATACACAAACAGTAAAGGTGAAAAAGCAATGTCAGGAACTATTGGTCATGTCGCTTCAACATCTTTTTTTCCATCTAAAAACCTTGGATGCTACGGAGATGGAGGAGCCATTTTTACCAACGACGACGATTTAGCTCACACGCTTCGAGGTATTGTTAATCATGGAATGTACGAACGTTACCATCATGATGTTGTAGGTGTAAATTCTCGTTTAGATTCTATACAAGCAGCAGTCTTAGATGCTAAACTACCACATTTAGATAAATACAATAACGCACGAAGAAATGCTGCAAGAGTTTATAACAAAGTCTTTGCTAACCACCCAAATATTACAACACCTAAAACAGTAAATGGCTGCGAAAGTATTTGCGATACTTGCGATTGCCACGTATTCCACCAATATACTTTAAAGATTGAAAATGCAGATAGAGATGCTTTAGTTAAACACCTAAACAGCAAAGGAATCCCTTGTGGAGTTTACTATCCAATCCCTTTGCATAAGCAAAAAGCATATTTAGATTCACGTTATGACGAAGCTAATTTTAAAGTTACTAACCAGTTGGTTAAAGAAGTTATCTCTCTACCAATGCATACGGAATTAGATAACGAACAAATTGCATTTATTACCGAAACTATAATAGATTTTGTAGATAATAATTAATAAAATTTGGGCGAGTCTTTTGGCTTTTATTGGCCAAAAGTCAGGCTGTCCACTGTATCTTTTTTGCTATAAAAATAGCAAAAAAGGATGCCGTTTCCATCCTTCTCGCAAACTCTAGAATAGCACATAATTTAAAGACTAATTTAAGAAATGGTAAAAATATTAGTAACAGGAGGATTAGGATATATTGGGTCTCATACTGTTGTTGCGCTTCAAGAAGCAGGATTTAAAGTAGTAATAGTAGATAATTTATCTAATTCATCTATAAGTGTGTTAGAAGGTATTGTAGCGATTACCAATAAAACACCTGAGTTCGAAAATTTCGATTTAAGAGACAAGCTTAAAACCAAACACTTTTTAAAAAAGCATACAGATATTTGCGGAGTTATTCATTTTGCAGCAAGTAAAGCCGTTGGTGAAAGTGTGGAGAACCCATTATTGTATTACGAGAACAATATAAATACATTAATTTATTTACTACAAGAATTAGACAAGAAAGAAACCTCTAATTTTATTTTTAGCTCTTCGTGTACAGTTTATGGTCAAGCAGATGCTATGCCAATTACAGAAGCAGCACCAATAAAACCAGCCGAATCTCCATACGGTAATACCAAACAAATAGGAGAAGCAATTATTAAAGATACTTGCAGAGCAAACCAAAATTTTAACGCTATAGCATTGCGTTATTTTAACCCAATTGGAGCACATAAATCTGCTAAAATTGGAGAGCTTCCAATTGGAGTGCCTCAAAATTTGGTACCCTATATTACACAAACAGCCTTGGGAATTCGTGAGCAATTATCTGTGTATGGAAATAATTATCCAACTCCAGATGGAACATGTATTCGCGATTATATACATGTAGTAGATGTAGCTAATGCACATGTAGTAGCATTAGAACGATTACTAAATAAAAAGCACCAAGATAATTTTGAAATTTTTAATTTAGGAACAGGAAAAGGAAGTTCTGTACTAGAGGTTATTCAAGCTTTCGAGCGTGTTTCTAAACAAAAATTAAATTATAAAATTGTAAATAGACGAGAAGGAGACGTTATTTCTGCCTATGCAGATACTAAAAAAGCAAACGAAATTTTAGGTTGGAAAGCCAAGTCTACAATAGATGATGCTATGGATTCTGCTTGGAAATGGCAAAAAACACTTTAATTTACATTATCATATTCTAATCATTAGCAGTAACTTTTTAAGGGTCTTTCAATTTTAATGCATTATCATTGTTAATTTAAAATTAATAAGTTGATTAACAAATACTTAGCTGAAAATATTTGTAATTGGTAAAATATCTTGGTTTCTTTGTAGCTCAATGAAATAGATATTATGAAACTGATACAAGTAAAAAGAAAAACAAAATTAGAGAACAGATTTGCTCCTAAAATGGGACGTCTAAATGCAAGAGTAACCTACATTAAAAAACAATTTCTTGGTATACCAATTAAAACTTTACATAAATATAGAGAGACATATTATGGTGAAGTTAAAGACTGTGAAGACTGTGTTTTAGTAAAATAAACAAAAAAAGCCTCGATATTTATCGAGGCTTTTTTATGCCTTTTTCTTTTTAAAATTTCCAAGAAGAAGTAATCCCATTCCTAGCATAACAGACATATCTGCAATGTTAAAAATACCTGTTCTAAAAACACCACCTAAATCTATATGCCAAAAATCTGTTACAGATTTGTAGAGTATTCTATCGTAAATATTGGCAACTCCACCACCTATAATGCAACAGAATCCAATGAGAGAAAATTTATCTAGATTTTTATCTCTAAACACATGTAAAAGAACTAATGCTAAGACCACAATTGGTAAAACATTAAGGAGTATAATCTTTAATATAGGATTAAAGTCACTTCCTAAACCTAAAAAAGCACCTTCGTTTTCAACATTGTGTAATGTAAAATAATCTCCAATAATTTGAGATTTACTTCCAGCAATAACATTTGCTCTTATCCAAAATTTAGAAATTTGGTCTATGGCAATATTAAAAATAACAAGCAAAACGATTAAAAGCGTTCTTTTATTTTTCATGTTATGAAGCGCTTTCTATAGTTGCAGAAGCAGTTTCAGCCTCTCTGTTAATTTTCTTTACTAAACCTTGTAATACTTTTCCAGGACCTACTTCTGTAAACAATGTAGCACCATCCTTAATCATTTGTTCTACAGATTGCGTCCAACGTACAGGAGCTGTTAATTGTGAAATTAAATTAGCTTTAATTTCTGCTTCATTAATAATAGCACTTGCAGTTACGTTTTGGTATATTGGGCAATTAGGCTTGCTAAATGTTGTATTTTCTATTGCTGCAGCAAGTTCTTCACGAGCAGGCTCCATCATAGGTGAATGAAAGGCACCACCAACTGGTAATACTAAAGCACGTCTAGCTCCAGCTTCTTTAAGGCTTTCGCACGCTCTATTTATGGCATCTATTTCACCAGAGATAACTAATTGTCCTGGACAGTTATAATTTGCAGCAACAACAATACCTTTGGTATCATTACATATTTGTTCAACGATACTATCTTCTAAACCTAAAACAGCAGCCATTGTACTAGGTTGTAATTCGCAAGCTTTTTGCATGGCTAAAGCACGTTGTGAGACTAAGCGTAAGCCATCTTCAAAGGTTAATGCGCCATTTGCAACTAAAGCAGAGAATTCTCCAAGAGAATGTCCTGCAACCATATCTGGTTTAAAGCTTTCGCCTAAAGTTTTTGCCAATATTACAGAGTGTAAAAAAATAGCTGGTTGTGTTACTTTAGTTTCTTTTAAAGCTTCAGCAGTGCCTTCGAACATAATGTCTGTGATATGAAATCCTAAAATTTCATTGGCATCTTCAAATAAATGTTGTGCTTCTGGTGCCTTTTCGTATAAGTCTAAACCCATTCCTGAGAATTGAGCGCCTTGACCTGGAAATATGTATGCTTTCATGGTTTAATTTTGAATGACAAAAATAGGAATAAATTCTTTAAAAAGAACCAAGACCAATTTGAAGACTTATATCTTTTTATAGTTTAGTTTAAGGTTAATTACAACCCAACCACTGCAGCCTCAGCACAGCGTTCACCATCCATTGCAGCACTAATAATGCCTCCAGCATAACCACCACCTTCACCACATGGAAATAAATTTGAAATTTCTGGATGCTCTAAAGTTTCGGTTCTTGGAATATTTACAGGAGAACTTGTGCGCGATTCTACACCTATTACGTTGGCTTCCTCTGTATAATAACCATTCATTTTTCTACCAAAAGCTTCAAAACCTTTGCGTAATCTACTACCAATTAACTTTGGTAAAAGCGAGTGTAATGGCGCACTATTTAAGCCAGGTTGATAAGAAGTTTCGTTTAAAGTACTCGATAATTTACCTTCAACAAAATCTGTTAAACGTTGTGCTGGTGCAGTTTGTGTTCGTCCACCAGAAGTAAACGCAATACGTTCTAAATTCTTTTGGTATTCTAAGCCTTTTAAGGCTCCAAATTGTTCGTATTTAGGAATGTCTTGGTCTGCGTTAATTTCTACTACAATTCCAGAATTTGCAAATTTATTATTGCGTTTAGAAGGTGACATTCCGTTAACAACTACTTCGCCATTGGCTGTTGCTGCTGGAACAATAAAGCCTCCTGGGCACATGCAAAAAGAGTATACGCCACGCTCTTTTACTTGTTGTACTAAGCTGTAAGATGCAGCTGGTAAAGATTCGTGTCGTTCGCCAGAACAATGGTATTGAATAGCGTCTATAATATGTTGTGGATGTTCTACACGAACTCCCATGGCAAAAGATTTAGCTTTTAGTGCTATTTTCTTTTTATCTAACAGATAGAAAATGTCTCTAGCCGAATGTCCAGTTGCCAAAATAACACGTTCTGTTGTCATTTCGTTTCCATTTTCTAGTACTATAGATTTTATCTTTTTATTTTTAATATTAAAATCTGTTACACGCGTATTAAAATGAACTTCTCCGCCAAACTTAATAATATTCTCACGAATATTCTGGACCACTTTTGGTAGTTTATTAGTTCCAATATGTGGATGTGCATCTACTAAAATTTGCTCTGTTGCGCCATGAAACACTAAGTTTTCGAATATTTTTCTTACATCACCACGTTTTAAACTTCTGGTATACAATTTACCATCACTGTAAGTTCCTGCACCTCCTTCTCCAAAGCAATAGTTAGAGTCTTCGTTTACAAAATGATCTTGGTTTATGGCTTTTAAATCGCGTCTGCGATCTTTCACATTTTTTCCGCGTTCTAAAACAATGGGTTTAAAACCCAATTCTATACAACGTAAAGCTGCCCACATTCCAGCTGGACCAAAACCAATAATATGTATAGATTTTGCTTTAGAAACATCTTTATAGTCAAATTGATATTCTGATTTTTCTGGTAAAGCCTCTTTTATATAAATAGATAATTTGTAATTAAGTATAATTTTTGGCTTTCTAGCGTCAATAGATTTTCGCAACACTTTTATTCCTGTTATATCTGCTTTTGGAATACTTAAATATTGAGCTGCTTTAATCAGCAATATATCACTACGTTCTTCGTCTTTTAAAGTTAAGCGAAGCTGAATGTCTTTTACCATGTTGCAAAATTAGGAAAAATTATAGTTTCAAATTTATAGAAAACAAATACATGCTTATTGTGTTTTTATTATTTAAATTTAATCTTGGCATAATACCTAAATCAAGTTTTGAGCTAACGGAAAAATAAAGTTGTAATTGAATTGGAATATTTAAGCTGGTTCCATTTTCTTTATTCTTAAGTTTTGTTTGTTCCAAAATGCCTATTCCAGAAAAAAGGTTTAGATATAAATTCTCATTAAACAGTATCCTTCTTCCATACAATAGGTCGAAAGTAATAAAAGTGTGGACTGTGTTTTTTAGAATTTCATCTTCGTTTAAAACGCCTAAACCCAATGAAATACTTGATGATAAAAGATGATTATCTAATTTAAAGTTAGCTTGAATTACTCCTGAAACACCAGATCTATCATCATTTTTTTCTAATGTGTAAATTCCAGTTCCGTTATTAATAGACTCTATCTTTAGACTTGATTTTTCTTGACTAAAGGAGACTAAACTTAGATTGAATAGCGTAATTATGATTATTTTTTTAACACACTTAACGTCTCTCATAAGTCAAAAAAGAAAACGTATACTTATGGTTTTCGTCTTGCGCATGAATTTTACTTTGTGTTTCTGTCCATTCATTCTTGTTTATTTCTGGAAAAAAAGTATCTGCATCAAATGTAGAATGTACGCGTGTGAGTTCTATTTTAGAAGTAAAAGGCAAGGCTTGTTTGTAAATTTCACCTCCACCAATTATAAAAGGTTGACTGTCTCCACTTGCTGCATCTATGGCATCTTCTATAGAATTTACTACTAAAACACCTTCTGGAGCTTGGTAATCTTTTTGTCTTGAAATTACAACATGAGTTCTATTAGGCAATGGTTTCGGGAAGCTTTCAAACGTTTTACGTCCCATAATTATATGGTGTCCAGAAGTAAGTGCTTTAAAACGTTTTAAATCGTCTTTTAAATGCCAAATAAGGTCGTTATTTTTTCCTATTTCATTATTTTCTCCAGCAGCAACAATAATAGTAAGGTTTTTATGAGGCTCTATTTTAGTTTCTGTTGTAGTTGAGACTAGGTTGTTTTTTAAAGTTTCAATCTTTTCTTGTTGTTTAGCAACTAATTTTTCTATTTGTGTTTTTTCCCAGTCTTTTCCCATGAATTTATAGGTAATGAAAACATTAAAAGCATGATATAAAAAGAAAAACAACCAAACAGAAATAGCAATTACAAACCAGTTTAATCCAAAAATAGTAAAGTCTTTACCAATGCCTAAAACTGTATTTGCAAGAATTAAAAAAACTGCTCCAATTAAGAACACCACAAAATGAACATATAATCCTTTTTTTTGTTTTACCCGACGTTGAGCGTTTTCTATAAGCGCTAATTGTTCTTGGTCTATTTGCGGTTTTTGTTTCTTTTTTCCGAACATAATTTCTATTAAAGATGTAAAGTTAGAAATTTAATACCAATTTTAATTTTTTTATTTAACAATCAAATGTTTACGTTTGATTATCATCTTTTTACGTATTTCAAGTTGGCTGTTAAATCAGCAAAAAAACTATGATATATTTATAAATAGGTAACAAAAATTAGTAAACCAATAATTCTTTATTAAAAATTAAAAATTAAAAGTAAACGGTAAACTATAAGATGCTTTTACTGGTTTTCCATCCTTTGTTGCAGGAATAAAAACAGGTAGCATTTTAATTGCATTAGCTACATCATTTCTTACTGCATAATGAGATCCATTTATTTTTATGTTTTCAACTTCGCCTTTTTCATTAACATCGAAATAAGCAAAAACGCGATGACTTCCATTAAGTTTGTGCTTTTTGCTAAATTCATCATTTAAATTTCTACCAACAATTTGAATTATTTTCTTTTTTGTGCAAAGTAGCTTCTGTTGGTTAGTTTTAAGTTTATTACAACTCGATAAAATTGGCCCATTTTCAATCTGAGTACTTTTATTGATAGTTTGTAATAATTTTAAATCTTGATTGCTTTCTGAGATAAATGATTTGTTGCCAAAAGTTTCATTAATAGTAATCTTAAATGGCATTGAATAACAGGTGTTTGTTTCTAAATTAGAGAAAATAGATACCGTTGATAAATCGGTTTCACTTAATACTTTTTTCAACATAATGTCGAAATTAACATGAGGCGATTCAAAATATAAATCATTAACTGTTCTATCTTCTGAAAGATGAAAAAAAAGGCTTCCCTCAACTTTTTGAGCTAAAAGTTTATAGCCAAGTTTGCTTGCAGTAACTATTATTGGTACTTCTCCAGAGTTAATATTTAAGTGTTCTTCAAGTTTATATCTATGAATGGACTTTAGCTCATAGTTATCGTTAACGTAATATTGAGGTATATAAGTGAAATAAAAATCTTGAGGTGTTTTTACAATTAAAGCTTTTCCAGGTGAAAACTTAGGTAATAGCAACAAGACTCTTTTAATTTCTTCATTAAAAACTGAAACGTCTGTATTAATATTAATAGAGTTTACAATACCATTTTTACTTATTATCATGTTAAAATTAAACTCAATTGAATCTTGTGGTTTAAAGTATTGTTTCACAAAATTTTGAGATACTGTATTGGCTATAAAATCTTGAATATTATGGTTTAAAGAATTTAAAGCAGTTGTATGGTTGGATTCTTTATCTATTCTATTAAAAGAAGGAACTTGCTCGGCGTTTATTTCATATTGAGAAAATACAATATTTGAAATAAATAATATAATAATTATTATAACGTTTTTCATAATTTAAACAGCAACTGTACCTTTAATGTGTGGATGTGGATTGTAATCTTCTAATGTGAAATCTTCAAAGTTAAAATCGAAAATATTGGTAATCTCTGGATTGAGTTTCATTTTTGGTAAAGGTCTACACTCTCGAGATAATTGTAATTCTAATTGTTCTATATGATTGTTGTAAATATGTGCATCACCAAAAGTATGAATAAATTCTCCCGCTTGGTAACCACAAACTTGTGCCATCATTTCTGTAAATAATGCATAAGATGCAATGTTAAAAGGTACGCCTAAAAAAATATCTGCACTACGTTGGTATAGTTGGCAAGATAATTTGCCGTCTGCTACATAAAACTGAAAGAATGCATGACAAGGAGGTAAGGCAGCTTTGCCATTGGCAACATTCTCATCGAAAGATTTTGAAGTGTCTGGTAATACTGAAGGATTCCAAGCAGAAACTAGCATACGTCTACTGTTTGGGTTGTTTTTTAGAGTATGAATAACTTCTGTAATTTGGTCTACTTCGTCACTATTCCAATTACGCCATTGGTGCCCATAAACAGGACCTAAATCACCATTTTTATCTGCCCAAGAATTCCATATTTTTACACCATTCTCTGTTAGGTAATTAATATTTGTATCGCCTTTTAAGAACCAAAGTAGTTCGTAAATAATAGATTTTAAGTGTAGTTTTTTTGTAGTAACCATTGGGAAACCTTCGCTTAAATTGAATCGCATTTGGTAACCAAAAACACTTTTAGTTCCTGTTCCTGTTCTGTCTCCTTTTTCGTTTCCGTTTTTTAAAACGTGCTGTACTAAATCGTGGTATTGCTTCATATTCATTTCCCACGAAAGTGGGAATCTTTTTTAGTTAACTAAAGTATTAATATATTGAGATTCTTCGCTAAGCTCAGAATGACAAAAATATGTGTGGTTAAAAATATAAAAAAGCTTCAAGTCTAGTGAATTGAAGCTTTGTTTTATATTAAAAGTTATTAACGGTTTTACCCAATTATCATTCCAGCAATAGTAGCAGAAATTAATGAGGCAATTGTACCACCAATTAAAGCCTTCATACCAAATTTAGAAAGTTGCTTGCGTTGTCCTGGCGCAAGAGAACCAATACCTCCAATTTGAATTCCAATAGAAGCGAAGTTTGCAAATCCACACAACATATATGTTGCCATGATTATAGATTTTTCGTAGGTTAAATGTGTTACATTCGATACATTTTTAAGATCTGCTAATTGAATGTAACCTACAAATTCACTCGCTGCTAATTTAATGCCTAGAAGTTGTCCCATTAACATAATGTCTTCTTTTGCTACACCAATTAACCACATTAAAGGCGAAAAAATGGTTCCTAACATGGCTTCTAATGATAAAGCTTGATATGGTGAGTTAGCACTAACCCATTCATTTAAACCTCCTATAGTGCCTATCTTTAACAATCCGTAATTTACCATAGCAATGAAAGCTACAAAAACCAAAAGCATCGCTCCAACATTAACTGCAAGTTTTAAACCTTCGGTAGTTCCATTTGCAATTGCATCTAAAAAGTTAGAGCCTATTTTCTCTTGAGATACAGCTACATCAGTATTGATTTTTTCGGTCTGAGGAAACAGTATTTTAGAAATTACTATAGCTCCAGGAGCAGCCATTACAGAAGCTGCAAGCAAGTGTTTTGCATATACTAGTTTTAAAGCTTCATCATCACCACCAAGAAAGCCAATGTAGGCTGCTAAAACTGCACCTGCTACTGTAGCCATTCCACCAATCATAACTAGTAAGATTTCAGATTTATTCATTTTTTCTAAATAGGCTTTAATAAGAAGTGGCGCTTCTGTTTGACCTAGAAATATATTACCTGCAACACTTAAACTTTCTGCTCCAGAAATACCTAATAGTTTAGTTAATAACCATCCCATGGCCTGAACTACTTTTTGAATGATACCTAAATAAAAGAGCACTGAAGTTAATGCTGAAAAGAATAAAATTGTAGGTAGTACTTGAAATGCGAATATAAATCCATAAGAGGTAACATCCATGAAGCCTCCAAAAAGGAATTTGCTACCAGCTTGTGTGAAGCCTAATATTTTAATAAAAATTTTTCCTACAAATTCAAATATTGTTTTTATAAAACCAATTTTTAAAACTCCAATGGCAATAATTAATTGAAAAGTTAAACCAATTCCCACTGTTTTCCAATTCACAGCTCTACGATTACTACTAAATAAAAACGCAATAAATATTAGCGAAATCATGCCTAAAACTCCTCTCCATAAGCTGTTAAATGAGAAGCCTTGACTTGGTATTATGGTGTCAGTTATAGCAGTTTCAATAGGAACTATATCATCAGAAGTTTTACTTCTAAATGAATAAATACTACCTTTTTCTGAGAGTACTAATGTAGAATCTGTTTTAGTGGCAATTTTAAAAGTATAAATAGTGTCTTTGGGAGCTTCAAAATAAAAAATAAGTAGGTTGTTTTGATATAAATAATCTCCAAAAGCTTTTTCTTTAGAATGTATAGAAGAAATTTCAAAACTTCCTTCTTTTAGTTCTAGAGTAGGAATAGGTGGAAATATAGATTCTTCTGGTTGATTTACTGAAACATCCATTTCCCAAACCTTTTCTAATTCTTGACCTGAAGCAGTTGTTATTCCAAAAAAAATAGCTGCAATAGCGAATAGTATATTCTTAATCATAAGGTTAGCGTTTAGAAATTTCATCGCGAATTTTTGCTGCTTTTTCGTAGTCTTCGTTTGCAACAGCATCGTTAAGGAGGTTGTTTAATTCTTCTAAAGTGTGAGATTTATAATCTTCTTTATCAGTAAATTCTAATTCTTCGTTAATAATATCTTCAACCAGAATACTGTCGATGTCGATGTCCTCATTCTCTTCTTTATTTGGATCTGCTTTTAAGTAAATTCCGGCTTTATCTAAGATGTTTTTATAAGTAAAAATAGGCGCTTGAAAACGTAAAGCTAGAGCGATAGCGTCGCTAGTTCTGGCATCTATTATTTCTTCGATTTTATCACGTTCGCAAATTAAGCTCGAATAAAAAACACCATCTACTAATTTATGTATAATGACTTGTTTAACAACAATATCAAATCGATCTGCAAAATTTTTAAATAAATCGTGAGTGAGTGGACGTGGTGGTCTAATTTCTTTTTCAAGTGCAATAGCAATAGATTGCGCTTCAAAAGCTCCTATAACTATTGGTAATTTACGTTCGCCATCTACTTCATTCAATATCAATGCATACGCGCCATTTTGAGTTTGGCTGTACGATATTCCTTTTATTTTTAGTCTTACTAAACTCATATATAATAAATGAAAAAACGATTTAAATTGTAAAATGCAATTTAAACCGCTTTTTTTACGAGCACAATTTATAAAAAATTAAGCGTTTGCCACTTTAAATGCTTTTAATTTTTCGATAAGTGTTGGTACTACTTCAAAAGCATCACCTACAACTCCATAGTCTGCAGCTTTAAAGAAAGGTGCTTCAGGATCTGTATTAATAACTACTTTTACTTTACTAGCGTTAATTCCAGCTAAATGCTGAATGGCTCCAGAAATACCAATAGCAATATATAAATTAGAGGCTACAGGTTTTCCTGTTTGTCCTACGTGTTCACTATGTGGTCTCCAGCCTAAATCACTTACTGGTTTAGAACAGGCTGTTGCTGCTCCAAGAACTTCGGCTAACTCTTCTATCATTCCCCAATTCTCTGGACCTTTTAATCCACGACCTGCTGATACTACTGTTTCTGCATCTGCAATGGTTACTTTGTCTGTAGCTTTGTCAACAGATTGTACACTAACTCCAGATTCCGGAATTGATGGAGAAAAATCTTCAGATGTAGCACTTGCACTGTTTTCAACTAAACCAAAGGCATTGTTAGAAACACCAACTATTTTTACATCTGTATTTATAGTCGTCATGTTAAATGCTTTATTTGTAAATGCCGTACGTTTTACTGTAAAAGGCGCAGTATTTGATGGTGCTTCTACAACATTTGGAGCATAACCAGCATGGAGTCCTACTGCTAAAATAGGTGCTAAATATTTGCTATCTGCACTTTGGCTAATGACAACTACTTTTGCGCCTTCTTGTTCTGCTGCTTGTTTTATTACTTCAGCATAAGATTTTGCATTAAATTTTTCTAAAGTCGAATTAGATACATTTAGTACTTTATCTACACCGTAATTTCCTAATTCACTTGTGTTTGCTGCATTAACTGTTACAGCAGTAACAGTAGTTCCTAGTTGGTTGGCTACTGCTTTTGCATAAGAAGCAACCTCTAAGGCTGTTTTCTTAAATTTTCCGTTTTCTGATTCTGTATATACTAAAACTGACATAATATTTTTTATAAATATAAATTTCAAAAACTAAATTACTAAACACGACCTGTTAGAATTTGTATTTGAGATTTGGTTATTAAATTACCTTTGCTTCGTTATGAAGTAAGTTTATTAGCTCGTCTAAATTTCCTGCATCTACTAAAGTAACTGAGCCTTTTGGAGCTGGCTTTTTAAATTCTATAGAAGCAGTTTCTGTCTCAGCATCTGTAGCTTCAACAATTGTTAAAGGTTTTTTACGAGCCATCATAATACCTCTCATGTTAGGAATGCGTAAATCGCTTTCTTCTACTAACCCTTTTTGTCCACCAATAACTAAAGGTAAACTTGTAGTAACTGTTTCTTTTCCGCCATCAATTTCTCTTATTGCTGTTGCATTTGTGCCTTCAATATCTAGGCTAATACAATTAGTTACAAAGTTTGCTCCTATTAATTCTGAAAGCATTCCAGGTACCATAGCGCCATTATAATCTATAGACTCACGTCCAGCAATTACTAAATCATATCCACCATCTTGTACTACTTTTGCTAATTCTTTAGCGACTTGAAAGCCATCTTTAGCTTCGGCATTTACTCTAATAGCAGCATCTGCACCAATAGCTAAAGCTTTACGTAAAGTGGGTTCTGTTTCTACTCCACCAACATTAACAACATCTAAACTTGCACCTTGTTTTTCTTTAAACCACATAGCACGTGTTAAACCAAACTCATCGTTAGGGTTAATTACAAATTGTACACCATTAGTGTCGAATTTAGAATCTCCATCTGTAAAATTAATTTTCGATGTAGTATCTGGAACATGGCTAATACACACTAAAATTTTCATATATATTATTATTTAATTAAGACTATTTTTTTTGAGAAGCGATTAACTATAACGATATCGTATAATTTGTAATTGCGGCTTCAGTTTTCAGGTTACGAAGATAATTATTTTATTTCAAAAAATACTATGCACGCATAGTAAATTTTAAATAAATTCTTCTGTATTAGTTTAGAGATATTCTTATTTTTGTTTTCAATTTTATAAAGAATATGAAGACAATTCAATTTAGAGAAGCTATATGTGAAGCCATGAGTGAAGAAATGCGTAGAGATGAAAGCATTTATTTAATGGGTGAGGAAGTAGCAGAATATAATGGTGCTTATAAAGCATCTAAAGGGATGCTAGATGAGTTTGGTGCTAAGCGCGTTATAGATACTCCAATTGCAGAACTAGGATTTGCAGGTATAGCTATTGGTTCTACTATGACTGGTAATAGACCTATTGTAGAATACATGACTTTTAATTTCTCATTAGTTGGTATTGATCAAATAATAAACAATGCGGCAAAAATTAGACAAATGTCTGGTGGGCAATTTAAATGTCCAATTGTTTTTCGCGGTCCAACAGCTTCTGCTGGTCAGTTAGCAGCTACACACTCTCAAGCTTTCGAAAGCTGGTTTGCTAACACGCCTGGTTTAAAAGTGGTTGTGCCCTCAAATCCTTATGATGCTAAAGGATTATTAAAATCTGCAATACGCGATGACGATCCTGTAATTTTTATGGAAAGTGAACAAATGTATGGCGATAAAGGAGAAGTGCCAGAGGGCGAATACACAATACCTTTAGGAGTAGCAGAAATTAAAAGAGAAGGAACAGATGTAACTATTGTTTCTTTTGGTAAAATTATTAAAGAAGCCTATAAAGCAGCAGACGAGCTTGCAAAAGAAGGTGTTTCTTGTGAAATAATTGATTTAAGAACAGTTAGACCTTTGGATAAAGAAGCGATTTTAAAATCGGTTAAAAAAACAAACCGTTTGGTGGTTTTAGAAGAAGCGTGGCCTTTTGGAAACGTGTCTACAGACATAACTTACATGGTACAAGCCGAGGCTTTCGATTATTTAGATGCTCCTGTAGTAAAAATTAATACAGCAGATACTCCTGCACCATATTCACCAGTATTATTAGCAGAATGGTTACCAGATTATACAGAGGTAATTAAAGCAGTTAAAAAGGTGATGTATAAATAAAAACAACAAATTTTTTTTATCAAACTTCATTAGCACAATTGTTGATGAAGTTTTTTGTTTATATTCGACTCCTATGAAAAAGTACTTATTGTTAATATTATTTTTTGTTTGTATCTCTACATTAGCTCAAACTAAAGTTAGTGGTCATGTGTACGACGATGCAAACGACCCAGTTCCTTATGTTAATATTTATTTTGAAGGCACAAGCATTGGAACCTCCACAGATGAGAATGGTACTTATTACATAGAAGATGATGAAACGCACGAAACCATAGTTTATTCTTTTGTTGGTTTCCAAACACAAAAAGTAAAGTTAACTCAAAAAGTAAATTATAAGTTTAATGTGGTGCTTAAAGAAGATGCTGCTACGCTTGATGAAGTAGTTCTTGTAAGTGGAAAGCAACCAAAGAAAAATAATCCAGCAATAGATATACTACGTAAAATATGGGCTAATAAAAGAAGTAATGGATTAAAACAGTACAAACAATACCAGTACGATAAGTATGAAAAAGTTGAGTTCGATTTAAATACTATTGATAGCGCAACAATAAATAGTAAATTATTTCGAGGTATGGAATTTGTTTTCGAACAAGTAGATACTTCTAAGGTTACAGGTAAAACCTATTTACCAATGTTTATAAACGAGTCTTCAGCTCAAGTATATGGTGATAATGTTATAAACGAAAAACGCGAGATTTTAAAAGGAAACAAAAATTCCGGATTTAGTAATAACCAAGTTATTATAGATTTTGTTGACGATTTATACAGCGATTACGATGTGTATAATAACTATTTAAAGTTTTTCGATAAGAGTTTTACTAGTCCAATTTCTAGAACAGGAATCCAAACGTATAACTATGTACTAGCAGATAGTGCATACATAGATAATAAATGGTGTTATAATATTATTTATTATCCAAGACGTAAAAACGAATTAACTTTTAAAGGCGATTTTTGGGTTGCAGATTCTACTTATGCAATTAAGGAAATTAATATGCAAGCCTCAAAAAGTGCAAATATTAATTGGGTTAAAGAAATATATATAGAGCAAGAGTTCGATGTTTTAAACGATTCTACTTTTTTAATAAAACGAGACTATTTTATGTCTGATTTTGCTTTTAATAAAAAAGAAAAGTCCCAAGGTATTTATGGAAAACGTACTACTTTGTACAACAACTACAAGTTTAATGAAAAGAAAGAGCCTAAATTTTATAAACAGAAGACGTATAGTTTTGATGAAGATCTTTACAATCAAGATGATGCCTTTTGGGATAAAAACAGAATGGAATCTTTAAGTAAAGATGAAAAAGGCGTATATGTGATGCTAGATTCTTTAAAGAAAACTAAAAAGTTTAAACGACTCTATAATTTAGGAAGTATTTTGGCCTCTGGTTACATAGAGTTCGATGAGCTAAATCTAGATTATGGACCTATTTTTTCAACCTTTGGATATAATGAAGTAGAAGGTGTACGATTACGTGGAGGTGGTAGAACCTACTTTGGTCAGAACGATTTATGGCGTTTAGAAGGATTTGTTGCTTATGGTTTTAAAGACGATAAATTTAAATATGGCATATCTGGTAAATGGTTGATTGATAAGAAAAGTAGATTAATTATCTCTGGAGGAAATAGAAGAGATGTAGAGCAAATAGGCGCAAGCTTAACAAGTTCTACAGATGTTTTAGGACGAAGTTTTGCATCTTCATCTGTTGCCAATACTGGAATTAATGACAAGTTAACCAGTGTTAATTTAACAACAGCAGCTATAGAACTAGAACCTATGCGTAATTTTATAACACGCTTAAGTGGTACTTATAAAACGCTTGAATCTGCTTCACCAACTTTTAGCTTAGACTACTTTACAGATGCAACACAAACCACAACAGAATCAGAAGTTAAGCAATATGAAACAGCTTTATCTTTGTCGTATTTTCCAAAACGAGAAATGACAGGTTTTGGTGTTGAACGTAGAACTAAAAACGATGATTTTGCAAGACTTTTTGCTCAAGTTACAGTTGGAGTTCCAAATCTTTTTAATAGTGATTTCGATTATAAAAAACTTCAATTCTCTTACTATCAACCATGGGCTTTAGGGAGTTTGGGCCGTTTAACTACTAGCATAGAAGTAGGTAAAACATATGGCGAAATTCCGTTAGGTTTAATGAGTGTTGTGCCAGGAAACCAAAGTTATTTTTCAATTTACAACACGTTTTCTAACCTAGATTTCTATGAGTTTGTTACAGATGAATATGCAACACTTCATGTAGAACATAATTTTAATGGACGCTTATTTTCAAGAATACCGTTGCTTAAAAAATATAATCTAAGAGCCATAGTAGGTTTTAGAGGTGTAATGGGCAACGTATCTCAACAAAATAGAGATATTAATGCTTCTGGTTTAACTTATGTATCACCTAATAAAGAAGCGTATTATGAATACAGTTTAGGTGTTGGAAATATTTTTAAAGTCTTTAGAATAGACTTTAATTTTAGAGGCAATTATCTAGATCCTATTGTAAATCCAGATGCTAGAAAATTTGGAGTCACTGGTAGTTTTGGGTTTTATTTTTAAACATAATTTTAAAGCTTATATAAAAAAAGGCTTCCATTAAGGAAGCCTTTTTTAATGCCTATTATTTTAGTTGTAATGAATTAAAAAGAAGTTGGCTGTAATCTCTAACCCTTACACTTTTAATACTGTTGGGTCTTATAATGTTACTGCTACAAGTGGAAGTCTTACAAACTCTACAACCATAACAGTAGAGGAGGTTCCTACACCATCTTCTATTACAATGACAACTAATACCAATGCTTTTTGGTACGATACTGAAGGTGCTACTTTTGTAGTTACAGATAATTTAGGTAACAATTTAACTGGTTTAGCAACTTATACTGCTGAGTCTGGAACACTTAACAATCCTGCTACATTCTCTAGTGCTGGTGTTTATAATGCTTATGCTACTTATACATTACCAGATGGTAGTACATTAACTTCTAATACAGTTGAATTAAATGCTGTAGCTTCTACTCACACAACTAAAGTAATGATTGAAGACTATACAGGAACTTGGTGTGGTTATTGTCCAAGAGTTGCTTCTGCTCTAGAAGATGCAGTGAATCAAAATGGTAACATAATTCCTGTTGCTATTCATGATGATAACCAAATGTTATTTCCATACGCTAATCAGATGGAAAATACTTTTGGAGTTAACGGTTTTCCTACAGCTAAAATCAATAGAACATCAACTTGGAATGAAAATTTTAACCAATTAACTGCTTATATTAATACAAGACAAAACATGGGATTAGCAATAAATTCTTCTCTTTCTGGGAATACAATTTCTGCTGAGGTAAAAGTGCACTATGATTTAAAAGTAAATTCTCAAAACAGAATAGTTGTATATCTATTAGAGAATGGTTTAGTGTATAATCAAGTAAATTATTATAATGGAGATTCTTCTAGTCCTTGGTACCAAACAGGTAACCCAATTGTTGGTTTTGTTCATGATCTTGTAGCACGTACTGTGTTTACAGATGTTTTTGGAGATGCTATTCCTGCTGCTAATACAGAAACAGGAAGTACTTATACTGCTAATTATACTTTAACAGTTCCTGGAAGTGTTCAAAACACTGATAATTTAGAGTTAGTTGCTTTTGTAGTTGGTCCAGATAATAAAGCATTAAATATTCAAAAAGCAGATTTAGGAGAAAATAAAGATTTCGACTAATAATTGTTTTTAATTAAATAAAATGGCTACCATTTGGAAGCCATTTTTGTTAGGTATAATTTGTTATTGCTTAATTATTTTTGTTCGAAAAGTATAATTTTCGTTAGTTTTAATATTTAAAATGTAAATACCTGAGGCTATATTAAGAGTAATTTGTGCTTCCTTATTAATGTTTTGTTGAGAGTTATAAACTACTTTTCCAGTAATGTCCACAATAGAAACATTAGCATTATTAATTAAAGAAGAACTTAACAGTGTTAGTGTATTGTTAAAAGGATTGTTTTTAACTTTAATAAAATTAGAATCAAAAAATTCAGTATTTAAAGTATTGTCTTCAATAATTTCACTCAAAGCAAAGTTTACGTTTTGTTGAGTTAGTGTTACATGAGGCTCATTATTATCTGGCATATACCAGTTTACAAATGGTGTTTGCGAATTGGTTGTTGTTGTAGCATCCCAAGGTGTGTCACCATTTCCTAAATTTATATTTTGAAACCAATCTAAATTTGGGTTTGTACTCAAAGCCATTGCGCTAACAGTAGGAATAAAGTTAAAATAATCTGTAGATAGAGCTGCAAAAAAGGCGTCAATAGTTGGATCTGTTCCAACCATTCCAGCGGCTAATGCGCCTAAATCGAATAATCCGCCAGGTGCTGCATCTATTCCATCAGAAAAGGAAAAAGCTTTAGAATCTGGTTCAGCATGAATATCACAAAAGCATAAAAATGGCGCATCAATCCAAATATCATCAATTTTAATAGTTTGATTTGCATAAGGTGTAAACCAAGTATCAAAATAAGCATCGGTTAAGAAGGCAACACTTGGTAAAAAAGCATCAATAACTTTATCGCCAGGATCTAAATCATTTCCATTTTTATCTTGGTAAGGATTACCAATACCGCTTCCATTAATTAAAGAAACATTTCGTGTCGTTTCTGGAAAACCAGAAGTGGTAAGACTATTAATTCCACTAAAAAAAGTAACCGAATAGTCATGAGCTACTGGTAATAAGATGCTAGAGTCAAACTCTGCAATTTCTCCATTTTCTAGATGAGGTTCAAAATGATCTGTAAGCATCTGTCTTGCTGCTGGAGATTTTAGCATGCCATCTACAATTGGTCTTACAGCTTCAAGACTAAAATCGCCTACCCAAGTATCTAAACCGTAACCTAAATAATTAAATAAATGTTGGAAACCTATTGGCACATTTGCGCCTAAATGAGGAGAATCGAAAGATAACCACAAACGCGTTTCGTGCGTTAAGCTATTCGCTTCCATATAATTTAAAGCATAGCGAGAAATTAGCCCTCCCATACTTGGTCCAATAATAACATTTTCTTCGCTACCTGTTTTTTGAGAATTAATAAGGTTTATTATATCAACAACACTAAAAGCGTTACGTTCTATAAAATCTGCGCCTCCATCTACAAGTGTACTGCCTGGATAATCTAAAGTATCTATAACTGTATCTCCGTTAACATCTGTTGAATTAGATAAAGATTGTAATGTACCATTAGAAAGTAAAAAGTACGTTGGAAAGTTAATTAATACAACATCAAAATCATCGTCATTTCTAACTTTATCAGCGAGGTTTTCAGTAGTTCCATTATTATCAAAATCTAGTAAACTATAAAGGCCAGCTATATTTCTACTATCACTTGGGTCGAAACCATCAATAATAAAAATAGGTTTATCTAAGACGTTGTCTGCTCCTAAAAACACTTCATATTCTGCTAATCCTGCATGTGATGTTGCTCCAGAATATGCGGTTAAATTGGGAACAATTGAAGATGTAATTTCCGAAGATGTCATTCTATTAGCTAAAGCAATATCTTTTCTCGAAGCCTCAATAATAATACTTGAATGTCTTGTTATAATGTCTCCATTAGATAATTCTATAATAAAAGTAATATTCTTTTTACCTTCTGTTGTGTAGTTTATATTTATAGGAGTGTTAGAAGCTAAAGCGATCAACCCATTACCATCATTAAAATTTGCTTGTATTGAGACAATATCTATAGATGTGTTATTTACATAAAAATCATCATTTAAAATATAAGATGTTTCTAATCCTCTTTTGGTAGATGTTAGTGGACTAATAAGTGTTGAAGTGTTATAATTAAATATGTAGTTAGAATTTACACGTTCTACTTTTTTGTTTTTAAGAATAACATCATTTCTATTTAAACTTTCTTTATTTAATGTTTCGTATTCTACATGCATTAACCCAATACTAATAGTTTTAGAATAATTTATAGGTTGATTAAAACGTTGTAAGTTTTTAAAGTTGTCAAATAATCCGTTGTTGTCATTGTTTGCGAACTCTTTATATTGCTGTAAAAACCCATACATTGTGTAGGTGTCACTATTTTTTGCAATAGAAGATAACGGACTTACATTTTTAATGAAGAGGTTGGTTTTTAAATCTGAAAAATCAAAATTTGAATAATCTAATGGTTTAAATTCTTGAGCAAAACTTGAAGCAGAAAGAAGTATAATAAATAAAGAGTAGATTTTTTTCATAATTTCTGTAAAATTTAACATTACAATATACTAAAATTAATGCACAAAAAAATCCAAAGCTAAAGGCTTTGGATTTGTATTTTTAAAGCAAAAAATTTATTCTCCTAAAAAAGGATATCTATAGTCTGTAGGTGTTACAAATGTTTCTTTAATCATTCTTGGTGAAACCCAACGCTGTAAGTTTAAAATACTTCCTGCTTTATCGTTAGTTCCAGAGCCTCGAGCGCCTCCAAATGGTTGTTGTCCTACAACAGCACCTGTAGGTTTGTCGTTAATATAAAAGTTTCCGGCACAATTTTGTAATGCTTTTGTTGCTTCTAATATTGCATATCTATCTTGAGCTAAAATAGCACCTGTTAATGCGTAATCACTTGTTTCATCAACTAATTTTAATGTTTTAGAGAAATCTTTATCATCAAAAACATAAATTGTAATTACTGGTCCAAATAATTCGTCGCACATGGTAGTGTATTTTGGATCATCAGTTACAATAACTGTAGGTTCAATAAAATACCCTTTAGTTTTATCGTAGTTTCCACCTACAATAATTTCTGTATTTTTATCTGCTTTTGCTTTGTCAATATAATTTGCTAGTTTATTAAAAGAACCTTCGTGTATAACTGCAGTAATAAAATTTTCCATATCTGCTGGTGATCCCATTTTAAAAGATTTTACATCTTTTACTAATTGCTCTTTAACATCATTCCATATACTTTTAGAAATATAAGCTCTAGAAGCAGCACTACATTTTTGTCCTTGAAATTCAAATGCTCCACGAGCAATTGCTGTTGCTACTTGTGTTGGGTTTGCTGTTTTATGGGCAACAATAAAATCTTTACCACCAGTTTCACCTACAATTTTTGGATATGTTTTATAGTTATGGATGTTATTTCCAATTTGTTTCCAAAGTTCTTTAAATATATAAGTAGATCCTGTAAAATGTAATCCAGAAAAATCTGGACTTGCTAACACAACATCTGTAATCATTTTTGGATCACCAAAAACAACGTTTATTACACCTGGAGGTACTCCAGCTTCTTCAAAAACATCCATGATTACTTTTGCAGAATAAATTTGAGAGTCACTTGGTTTCCAAACCACAACATTTCCCATCATTGCCATGCAAGATGGTAAGTTTCCAGCAATAGCTGTAAAGTTAAAAGGTGAAACAGCATAAACAAAACCTTCTAGAGGCCTGTATTCTAGTCTGTTCCATGCGTCACTTGTGCTTTCAGGTTGTTCATGAAACATATCTGTCATGTACTGCACATTAAAACGTAAAAAGTCTATAAGTTCGCAAGACGCATCAATTTCTGCTTGGTGTATGGTTTTAGACTGTGCCATCATAGTAGCTGCATTTATTCGAGCTCTGTATGGTCCAGCAATTAATTCAGCTGCTTTTAAAAAGATTCCTGCTCTGTGTTCCCATGGCATGTTTGCCCAATTTTCTTTAGCTGCTAATGCAGTAGAAATAGCTTCATCAACATGAGATTTTTCTGCTAAATGGTAGTGGCCAACCACGTGTTTATGATCGTGTGGAGGCGACATAGGTTTTGTGTTTCCAGTTGAGACCTCTTTACCATTAATGTACATTGGCACGTCTAAAACGTTATTATACATGTCTTGGTATGCTTTAGAAATTGCTTCGCGATGTTCGCATCCAGGAGCATAAGCTCTTACAGGCTCGTTTACCGCAATAGGTACATTAAAAAATCCTTTTCCCATTTTATTTGTTGTTTATAGTTGTAGAAATTAAAGTGCAAACTTACGAAATTTTTATAGATTTTATACTGAAGGAAATGTCAAACAATTCTTAATTTTTTGTAAGTTGCCATTCCTTTTTCTGACTATTTACCTTATGTGTACAGTAAGTATTTTTTATAAAGAAAACAACGATTTTGTTTTAACTTCTAACAGAGACGAAGCGCCTAACCGTAAGGCGTTATCTCCTGCTATTTATACTATTAATGAAACAGAATTAGTGATGCCAAAAGACGAGGAGTCTGGTGGAAGTTGGATAGGTGCAAGTAATAAGAATAGAGTGGTTTGCTTATTAAATGGTGGATTTAAAGCTCATGAAAGACAAGAAAAATATAGACAAAGTCGTGGAGTTGTAGTTACAGATATATTGGCTTTAAAAAACATAAACGATGCTCAATCGTATAATTACAGTGCTATTGAACCTTTTACTTTAGTTGTTGCAGATTGGAATGCTAGTTTAAATTTCTATGAAATTGTTTGGGATGGATTACAGGCTCATTTTAACCTATTAGAGCTGACAAATCATATTTGGTCTTCTTCAACTTTATATACAGAGAAAAAAAAAGAAGCAAGACGCGAATGGTTTAGAGACTTTAAATCTAGCAATAAGTTATCTCCAGATTCACTTTTAAAGTTCCATAAAACAGCAGGTAAAGATAATGCAGATTATGGTGTTATCATGGATCGCGGTTTTGTAAAAACAACGAGTATTACTCAAATAGAAAAAACGGGAGAAACAATAGAAATAAAATTTCTAAATCTTAAAACACAAGAAACTTCCATTCAAACATTAAATTTTTCTGAATTAATAAATGAGTAATTCTGCATTCATTTTAACTTTGGCTTATCCAGATACTATTGTGTCTCATGCTAAAGAATGGTATTCTCCGTATTTACGTTTTGTAGGTGTTGGAAATAAAACAAGTGTGCGTGCTGGACATGCTGCTCTGGTTTTAATTAATAGAGATACTGAAATTTTAGAATATCATGATTTTGGTCGCTATATCACTTCAGAGCCTAATGGCAGAGTTCGTGGAATGCATACAGATAACGAGCTTCAGTTTCCTTTTAAGGCAAAAATTAAAGACAATAAGATTTTAAATTTAGAACGCATATTAAAATTTTTGGCAACCCATCCAAAAATAACACATGGAGACGGAAGGTTGGTTGCTTCGGTTTGTAATAAAATAAACTACGATTTAGCAAGAACGCATATTTCTAAAATGCAAGCACGTGAATTTATTTATTACGCAGCTTTTAAGAAGGAGGCTTGTAATTGTGCACGTTTTGTAACAGATAGCTTAATTGCTTCGGTTACTGATAGTAAAATAAAAAAAGCACTACTAAACTCTAAATGGTTTACGCCAAGCACAGTTGGTAATGTTTTATTGGCTAATACAGGAGATCATCCTTTTGAAGTTTCAGATCAAGGTGTGATTAAGGAGTATAAGGGTTCTCAAAAAAGTGAAAATTTAAAATGTTATCTAGACCGATTAAAAGGTTACAAACCTAATTACGAAGGCACGATTAAGCCTAAAAAAGTGGAAGGGCTTCATGAAAATGCACAGTGGCTCTCTGGTATTGCGGCTGGTGCTTGGTATGAGATTTACATTACAGAAATTAGGCACGAATATCGCTATAAACGTATTTCACCTTATGGAAATATAGATTGCGATGCTATTTATATTGTAGAAGATTCTAGTTTTGAATTTGAGGAACATTACAAAGTTATTCATTATTCAAACTGCCATTTCTTTCATGTAAAGCAGAATAATAAAGTATTTAGGTTTAATAGAAAAGGAGTTTAATTTATTGCAAAAGGAGCACTTAATTTAAAAGTAGGAATTGTTACATTAAACTTTTTTGTGGTGGTAAAATTCACCATACTGTAATAACCTTGCATTGCTCCAAAAGGAGAGGTGAGCAAACATCCAGAAGAATAGGTGTGAGATTCTCCAGGTTTTAAAACAGGTTTTTTTCCAATAACGCCTTCTCCAGAAACGGTTTCGATAGCATTAAGTGCATCAAAAATTGTCCAATGTCTAGCATTGAGCTGTACCGAGTCTTTGCTCTGGTTCTCTATGGTGACTTTGTATCCAAAGGCAAAATGTATTTTATAGTTTTTATAAAATGTGCCTTCAAAATTAGTGACTACAGAAATTTTTATGCCTCTTGTTACTTGTTGAACCATTTTTTTATTAAATTCTATGCTAAAGTACTAATATTACATTAATTATCACAACAAAGTATGCCAATTACAGAGTGTTTTAACTAATCTTTAATAATTTAGTTTGTAATATCTACAGAATTTCCTTCGCCATAACCAATTATTCTATCGTATCTCGCGCCTAAATCTCTGTAATATACTAAAACTTTATAGTTGTTTTCGGTTTGCCAAAAATTACCATTTATGGCGTTTTCATCTATGCTGCCGTCTTTATTTTTTATAACATACTTATAGCTGTAAAATCCTTGTTTTAAAAGTAGTTTGCCCTCGTAAGTGCTCTCGTCGTCGAAGTAGGTTAGTTTAGTTGTATTGTCTACAGCATAATTATTAAAATTACCATAAACATGTACAGTTTGTCCTTTGCTTAATTTGTTGAGTTCTAAAGTAAAATGTACTTGCGCATAGTCTGCTCCAATTTTAGGATTGTCTGTATCTAAAGCCGTAATTAAAAAGTTGCCATTAATATCTGGATTATAAGTGTAATCTCTATTTGCACGTAATATGTTTCTATATAAATAACTGTTGTAAAGTTCTTTTAATTCTATAAACTGTACACCAATATTTGCACCTCTTATGTCTTTATTCTCAAAATTCAGGTATTCGTTTCCTGCATAAAAACTAGTTTCTTTAGTGTAGCGATATTGTAATTCGTTACCTAGAATATATTGAGGCTTAACGTTTTTAATAGCAGTTCTTAAATTATTATTTTGAATAATAACTGTTTTTATAGTTTGTAATGGATTGTTAAATCTTAGAATTGAAGAGTTAATAGCAATGTCTACAGATTGTTTTTCTTTAATATCACTTACATCTCTAGAGCGTTTAATAGCAACACCAACACTTGCAATATCCTCGTAAACCATAAATTTTCTTGTAAACTCAATGTCGTCATCTTCATTATAAACGGTAATAATATAGTTTCCAGATTTTGTTATTGCTCGTGTTTGTTCGTTAGGAATTGTTAAGGTAAAATGTGAATAGATTTGATAGGTATTAAATGAATTGTCCCAAGTTCTAATACGTTGTTCGTTAAAGCCTTGTAAATATTCAGATTGCACTAAAACCGAAGGTGTCCAGTCGTAATTATAATGTTTTATCTCATAGTAATAATCGTCTTCATTTCCATTTAAAACATCAAATTCTAAAACAAGGTATTCTCCGAGTCTTAAAATAGGGAGCTGACTCTCAGGTGTGTCGCCTTTAAAAGTTATGGTTTTAATATTTTCGGCAGGATTTATTTCTTCAACTTGACCGAAAGTGTGCAATGAAAATAATATTGTTATAATAGAAAAAAATACTCGCATATGTTATCAGCTTTATTGTTTTAATATTAATTCTGGTGTCTTATTAGTTTGTAATATTTGTAGAAGATACTTCACTAAAGCCAACAACTTTATCGTATCTAGCACCTAAGTCTCTATAATAAACTATAACTTTATAATTATTTTCTGTTTGCCAAAAATCGCCACTTATAGAGCCATGGTCTAAAGTGCCGTCTTTTTTTAAAATAACATATTGATAATTGTAGAAACCTTGTTTTAGTTTTAACATTGTTATGTAATTTTTACTTTCCTCATCAAAAAACAATTCATTTTCTTCCTCTGTAGCATAGTTGTTATAGTTTCCGTAAACAAATATGCGTTCATCTGGTTGAATTTTAGGAATATTAAGAGCAAAATGTACATTAATATAATCTGCCTCAACATTAATGTCATCTGCATCTACTGCAGTTATTTTAAAACGGCCATTAATATCTGGAGCCCAAGTATAATCTAAGCTAGCACGACTGGTATCGACTCTAAGATAACTATTGTTTAGGTCTTTAAGTTCTGTGGTTTCAACACCATTTAGTGCTGCTCTTGGGTTTTTTGTTTCAAAAAAAAGAAATTCGTTACCACCTTTAAATGCGGTTTCTTTTGTATATCTATAAATTAACTTGTCTCCCACTACATATTGCGGTTTTAAGTTTTTTATAGCTGTATTATAATTTCTATTTTGAATAATTGTGGTGTTAATTGTTTGTGTTGGATTATTGAATTTTAGAGCTCCTGAAATTTCAATATCTACAGTTTGCATTTTATCAATTTTTGTTACATCTCTAGAGCGTTTTACATCTAGTTTAATATCCACTTTATCCTCATAAATAATAAATTTTCTGGTAAATACAATATTGTCTTCCTCGTCTCTAATGGTTATTAAATAATTACCAGTTAATTTTATTTGTCTTGTCTGCGCATTTGGGAATTCTAGTCTATAATGCGAATAAAGTTGAAACGTATTAAAAGAATTACGCCAATTTAGAATTCTTAAATTATCTAAACCTAAAAGAAATTCAGGTTTAGCAAGATCAGACTCTGTCCAATTATAGTTATAATGTTCTAAAGTGTAATAGAAATCTGGCTCATCTTCAACCAAAGCATCAAACTCAAGATAAAATGGGTCGTTTAGTTTAATAATTGGTATTTCACCTTGTTCGCTATTATTGCTTTTAAAAGTTATCGTTTTTATATAATCTGGAGGATTAACTTCTTCGATTTGACTGTATAAAAAAAATGAAAATGAAATTATAAGACAAAATAAAAAATGTTTAACGTAAGTTCTCATTTAAAAGGGTTTTAGTTATGTAAAGATAAACAAAATTCATGCCTATTTTGGAACTTCAAAATAACTACCCAAAAATCTATTGAATTATTGTGAAATTTGTTTAATTAATTCGTATTTTTGCACCGATTTTTTGTGTTCATAAAATCACATTACTAAACTATTAACAAATAGATTTATACACATGTCAAACGACATTAAGATTAAAAAAGGTCTAAATATAAAACTAAAAGGTGCTGCAGAAAAGGTGACTGAAAATGCCATTGTAAGCAATACTTATACCGTTAGACCAGAAGATTTTCACAGTGTAATTCCAAAATTATCAGTAAAAGTTGGAGAAAAAGTAAAGGCTGGTCAAGCTTTATTTTTCAATAAAAACAACGAAAACGTAAAATTTGCTTCGCCAGTTTCTGGAGAGGTTGTTGAGATTGCTCGTGGTGAAAAACGTAGAATACTTTCAGTTAAAATTCAGGCTGACAAAGAACAATCTTATCAAGATTTTGGAGCTTTAAAAGTGGATTCGGCTAAGGCAGAAGACATTAAAGAAACATTATTAGCTTCAGGTTGTTGGGCTTTTGTAAAGCAACGTCCTTATGATGTTATTGCAAATCCAGAAGTTGTGCCAAAAGCTATTTTCATTTCTGGCTATGCTAGTGCTCCTTTGGCAGCAGATTTAGACTATGTTTTAGCTGGGAAAGAAGCAGAGCTGCAAGCTGCAGTTTCGGCTCTGGCAAAATTAACCAAAGGTCAGGTTCATGTAGGTATTGGTAAAAACGGAACTTCACCATTAGCAGGATTATCTAATGTTTCAATGCACAAGGTATCTGGTCCACATCCAGCAGGTAATGTTGGGACGCTAATAAATAAAATAAATCCAGTTAACAAAGGTGAAACGGTTTGGACTGTTGCTGCTCAAGACTTGGTAATTATTGGTGAGTTATTATTAACAGGAAAGTTTAATGCAGAGCGATTAGTTGCATTTGCTGGTTCCTCAGTTAAGAAACCACGTTATTTTAGAACAAAAATAGGAAGCGAAATTGCAACAATTGTTTATGATAATGGTGTAGACAAAGATGGAAACGATAGAATTATTTCTGGAAATGTCTTAACAGGAACACAGGTAAAACCAGATGGTAATCTAGATTATTACAGTAACGTAATAACTGTAATTCCAGAAGGTGATGATTATGAGTTTTTTGGATGGAATAAGCCAGTTTTTAATAAGGTGTCAACCTCTAGAGCATTAACGTTTTCTTGGTTAACACCAAAGAAAGAATATGCTTTAAATACTAATACAAATGGTGAACATCGTGCTTTTGTTCTAACAGGATCTTACGAACAAGTGTTTCCATTAGATATTTTTCCGCTTCAAATTTTAAAGGCTTGTATGTATCAAGATTTAGATGAAATGGAAGCTTTAGGGATGTACGAAGTTGCACCAGAAGATTTCGCCTTAACAGAATTTGTTTGTGTGTCTAAACAACCACACCAAGATATTATTAGAAAAGGTTTAGACTTAATGCTAAAAGAGATAGGATAATGGGTTTAAAAAGTAATTTACACAATTTAAAAGAGAAGTATAAAGGTACTAAAATGGCTCCTGCATTTAATGCAATCCATACCTTTTTATACTTGCCAAATGAGACAACACACAACGGAACTCACATTAAAGCAGCTGATGACTTAAAACGTACCATGAATATTGTTATTATGGCAATGGTACCATGTTTAATCTTTGGTATGTTTAATGCAGGTTACCAGCACTATTCAGCAATAGACGCAGCAAATGGTATTATAAGAGAAGTTTCTGTTTTAGGAAATTTTTTAACATGGGATAATTTTATTATTGGTGCTTGGACAGTTTTACCATTAGTAATTGTTTCTTATGGAGTTGGACTTATAGTAGAATTTATTTTTGCAGTAATTAAAGGTCATGAAGTAGAAGAAGGTTACTTAGTAACAGGAATGTTAGTACCATTAATAGTACCTGTAGATATTCCTTTATGGATGTTAGCTGTTGCAGTCGTTTTTGGTGTAGTAATAGGTAAAGAGGTTTTTGGAGGAACAGGAATGAATATTTTAAATCCTGCATTAACAATACGTGCTTTCTTATTTTTTGCATATCCAACATGGATGTCTGGTGATAAAGTTTGGGTACACAAAGCTACAGAAATGGCTGGAAGTCCAGATGCAATCTCTGGAGAAACAATGTTAGGGTATTATGCAAAAGCAGGGCAGAACTTAACTGTTGAAGGTGCTAATGGTGCTTCAGATGTAGTAACAACTTATGGTGATAGAGCTGCAGAGTTATACTCAATGAGCGATATGTTTTTTGGATTCATTCCAGGATCGATTGGTGAGACTTCAAAACTATTAATTTTAGTAGGAGCAGGATTACTAATCTTTTCTAAGGTTGGTAGTTGGAGAATTATCCTAAGTACTTTAATTGGTGCATTAACTATGGGATTAATATTTAATGGTGTTGTTTCTGCAGAATGGATTGGAGAATCAAGTAAGTTTTATGGATTAATGAATTTGCCATTTTGGCAACATTTAATTGTTGGTAGTATACTTTTTGGTGCTGTTTACATGGCTACAGATCCGGTAACTGCTTCTCAAACTAATAAAGGCAAATGGATTTATGGATTTTTAATTGGTTTCATCTCTATAATGATACGTGTATTTAATCCAGCTTATCCGGAAGGCGTATTTTTAGCAATCTTATTAATGAACGTCTTTGCACCAACTATTGATCACTACGTGATTCAAGGTAATGTTAAACGCAGAATGAAACGTTTAAAAGTTAAAACAACATAATTATGGCAATCAATACAGATAAAAATTCTTACACAATATTTTTTGCAATTGCAATGGTAGTAGTTGTAGGTTCTTTATTAGCGTTTACAGCATCTACATTAAGACCTAATATTGATGAAAATAAAAGAATGGAAAAGCAACAGAATATTCTGTATGCTATGGGTATAAATGCTAACGAAGGCTCAGGAGATATTAACTTTATTTCTACAGATAAAGTAGCAGAAGCTTTTACTAATAATGTTTTAGAACAAATTGTTTTAGAAGTAAAAGACGGTAATGTTTTAAAAGAATTTTCTCGTGATGAATTCATGAATTCTAAAGCTCAAGGTGCTGGAAAAGAACCTTATCTAATAGACGTTAAAAAGGAACAAACAAAAGCTAAAAATGGTGAGTCAAGGTTTTTACCATTATTCAAAGGTTCTCAAAACGGAAAAACAGTTTATGTAGCAGCAGTTAGAGGTAAAGGGCTTTGGGATGCCATTTGGGGATATATAGCTTTAGATGAAAGCATGGTTGTTCAAGGTGCGTTTTTCGATCATGCAGGAGAAACACCAGGCTTAGGAGCAAACATAAAACAGCGTTACTTTATGGATGATTTTAAAGGTGAGAAGTTATTAACAGAAGAAGGTGTTTTTAAAGGTATTAAAGTAGCAAAAGGGAATAACGATCCAGTCAACAATGATAAAGACGACTATGAAGTAGATGCTTTAGCTGGAGCTACAATAACAGGAGATGGTGTATCTGCAATGATAAAAAATGATTTAAAATTGTATTTACCATACTTTAAAAATTTAAAAAATAATAACAACTAATATGGGACTACTTTCAAAAAAAGACTCAAAGTTAATAACAGATCCATTAGCAGATAATAACCCAATTACTATTCAAGTATTAGGGATTTGTTCTGCATTAGCAATTACAGCAGAGCTTAAAGCTTCTTTAGTAATGGGAATAGCTGTATTGTTTGTATTAGGAATAGGAAATGTAGTAATCTCTTTAATGAGAAACATTATTCCTTCAAAAATTAGAATTATTGTACAATTAATTGTAGTTGCAGCTTTAGTAATTATTGTTGATCAAGTATTAAAAGCTTTTGCATACGATTTGAGTAAAACACTTTCAGTATTTATTGGATTAATTATTACCAACTGTATTATTATGGGACGTTTTGAAGCTTTTGCTTTGGCAAACAAACCATGGCAATCGTTTTTAGATGGTATAGGAAATGCATTAGGTTATGCAGTTATCTTAATAATTGTTGGTTTTTTTAGAGAACTTTTAGGTTCTGGAACACTTTTCGGAGTTCCTGTATTAGGAGATCCAATTGAAAAAACAGGAGTATATGCTTTTGGTTATGAAAACAATGGCTTTATGTTAATGCCTCCAATGGCCTTAATAATTGTTGGATTAATAATTTGGGTACAACGTAGTAGAAATAAAGATTTAATCGAGGATTAAAATCCTCTTCAATTTTCTTTAATTTTAATTAAAAGAAATTTGAAGACGAAAATTATAAAAAAATGATAGAACATTTAGAATTATTTTTCAAGTCAATTTTTGTTGACAATATGGTGTTTGCCGTATTCTTGGGTATGTGTTCATACTTAGCTGTTTCTAAAAAAGTAGCAACAGCAGTTGGACTTGGAGCGGCTGTAATATTTGTACTAGCAATAACAGTACCTTTAAACTGGTTGTTAGACCAATACTTACTACAACCTGGAGCATTAGCTTGGTTAGATGGAAGCTCTAATGGAGAAGGTTTCTCTGGAATGGATTTAGGTTTCCTTTCCTTTATCATGTTTATTGCAACTATTGCAACCATGGTACAATTAGTTGAAATAGTAGTAGAAAAGTTTTCACCTTCATTATATAATTCTTTAGGTATTTTTTTACCTCTAATTGCTGTAAACTGTGCCATATTAGGAGGTTCACTGTTTATGCAATCTCGAGAAATAGAAACTTTAGGTTTGGCATTTAATTATGGTGTTTCTTCAGGAATAGGCTGGTTTTTAGCAATTCTAGCAATTGCAGCCATCAGAGAGAAAATTAGATACTCTAATGTACCAGCTCCTTTAAGAGGATTAGGAATCACATTTATCATTACAGGTTTAATGGGAATTGGGTTTTTAAGTTTTGGAGGCATGTTAACGGGTGGTGAAGAAGAGAAAAAACCAGTAGAACCAACAACACAAGTAGATACAATACAAACGGAAGAGGCTAATAAATTAGCAGAAAACACTAAAATAGCAGAGTAGTATGATTTTAGCAGCAGGAACATTAGGAACAGTATTAGCTACTGTAGCAGCGTTTTTACTAATAACATTAATATTAGTAAGTTTATTACTTTTTGTAAAACAAAAATTATCACCGTCTGGACCAGTAAAAATTACTATTAATGGTGAAAAAGAAATTGAAGTTGCTTCAGGTGGTACTTTATTATCAACATTAGGAAATAACAAAATTTTTTTACCATCGGCATGTGGTGGAGGTGGAACCTGTATACAATGTGAATGCCATGTTTTATCTGGAGGAGGAGAAGCACTTCCAACTGAAACACCTCACTTTTCAAGAAAAGAATTGGCTCATGGAGCACGTTTGTCTTGTCAAGTAAAAGTGAAACAAGACATGGAAATCACTATTCCAGAAGAAGTTTTTGGAATTAAAAAGTGGGAAGCAACAGTAGTTTCAAATTATAATGTTGCAACTTTTATTAAGGAATTCGTAGTAGAAATCCCAGAGGATATGAATTACAAAGCAGGTGGATATATTCAAATTGAAATACCAAACTGTGAAATAAAATATTCAGATATGGATATTACTGCTCACCCAGAAGACCATCCAGGAGAACCAAATAAGTTTGAGGCAGATTGGGATAAGTTCAACTTAAGACCTTTAGTTATGAAAAACGAAGAGTTAGTTGAGCGTGCTTATTCTATGGCTTCTTATCCTGCAGAAGGAAGAAGAATTATGCTTAACGTACGTGTAGCAACACCTCCTTTTGATAGAGCAAAAGGTGGATGGATGGATGTTAATCCTGGAGTAGCATCATCTTACATTTTTAATCAAAAAGAAGGTGATAAAGTTACTATTTCTGGACCATATGGAGAGTTCTTTATAAATGAATCAGATTCAGAAATGTTATATGTAGGAGGTGGAGCAGGTATGGCTCCAATGCGTTCTCATTTATACGAATTATTTAGAACCATTAAAACTGGTCGTAAAGTAACATATTGGTATGGAGGACGTTCTAAAGCAGAATTATTTTACATACATTACTTTAGAGCATTAGAGAAAGATTTTCCAAACTTTAAATTCTATTTAGCATTATCAGAACCTTTAGAAAGTGATAATTGGAAAGTTAAAAAAGATATTAATGATGAAGAAGGAGATGGTTTTGTAGGTTTTATACACAACTGTGTTATAGATAATTACCTTAGTCATCATGAAACTCCAGAAGATATAGAATTATATTTCTGTGGTCCACCTTTAATGAATCAAGCAGTTCAAAAAATGGGAGAAGACTTTGGTATTCCAGATGAGCATATAAGATTTGATGATTTTGGAGGATAGATTGATAATCTATTTCATATAAAAAAAATAATTTATTTTTAAATTAAAACCCAATACGAAAGTATTGGGTTTTTTACGTTTATTTGTTCAAATTGAATCTATTGTTTTTAAGATTTAATTCGTTTTTCTTTTTTAAGCATTCTTAATTAAAGACAAAAATTAAATATATGTGTATTACAAACGCATGCATCGATATATAATTATACTTTTTGGATATCGTTATCTCAAGAGTTGAAAACAATAACTTCAGTTAAAAATCTTAAGATAGGAGATGTATTAATTAAAGGTGGAAGTCCAGGACATATTGTAATTCTTGCAGACGAAGTTATAAACGATAGAGGAGAAAAACTTTTTCTATTATTTCAAGGTAATACACCAGCGCAAAGTGTGCATTTAGTTAAAAACCTTGAAGACACCTCTATTTCACCATGGTATAATTTAGAAATAGATGCAGTAATTCCTGTGTCTAACTATACGTTTTACGATTCTAAATTTGCAAGATTTAAATAACGCAAACTTTAATTACTTGTTAGAAAACTACTTTTTATTATTAAAACGCTTTCGTATTTTTGTACCATGAGCAAAGCATTAACACCACAAGAACTTCATAATCTAGCCATGAACCATGTTGGTAAAGATTTAGAAAAAAGAGGTTTCGAGTTTATAGCCATTAACAGCAAGTTAAAAAAGCATCCTCAATTTGTTTGTATGGATGCCAATAAGCAATACTTTTTTGTTATTGTTAAAGCAGTAAGACTTCCAGATAATGCAAATAATTACGATGTAGTTTGGATGGAATCTTTTAAAGAACATGCTAGAGAACACGATGCAAAAGTATTGTATGCAGGAGTAGGTTTAGGCAACCCAAATGGAGAGTCTTTACCTGTGTTTTTAAATGAAGAGTATTTAATAGAATATAATGGTATTCAAGTTTTAGAAACCAATTTAAATTAATATGTCATTTCGAGGACAAAAGACGTGGCAATCTTATACAATAAATGAATTTTATGTAAGTATGAATAAACTAATAATTCTATTTTTCTTCATTCTTTCAATTGTTTCGTGTAAGCAAGAGCCAACAAACACAAAACTCTCTGGACCTATTTTTGGTACTTTTTATGATATAACTTATGATTCAGAAGAGAATTACCAAAAGCAAATAGATAGTTTGTTTTTTATCATCAATAAATCGATGTCGAATTATCAAACGGACTCAGATATTTCAAAACTAAACAGAAACGAAGCTGTTAAAGTAGACAATCATTTTAAAACTGTTTTTAAGGCCGCAAAACAAATTTATAAAGATACAGAAGGTGTTTTTGATCCTACTATTGGTAAATTAGTAAACGCATGGAATTTTGGTTCAGAAGAAAACAAAACCGCTTTAGATAATGCAAAAGTTAATAGCCTAGTTAAATACGTTGGGCTAAACCGAGTTGGATTAGTAGATAACGCTGTTATAAAACCAAAAGAAGCATATATAGATTTTAATGCCATTGCTAAAGGCTATGCAGTAGATGTAATTAGCGAGTTTCTTGAGCGCAAAAACAGTAATAATTATATGGTAAATATTGGTGGAGAGTTGAGGTCTAAAGGCATAAATGTAGTAAAACAAAACGGTTGGACTGTTGGTATAGAAAACCCAAATTTTGATGGCTCTCAAAGTACAAATCTAATATTTGAGTTAAAAAATGAAGCTATGGCAACATCTGGTACTTATAGAAAATTTAAGCTAGACGATAATGGTAATAGATATGCTCACATTATTAATACAAAAACAGGTTATCCAACCAAAACAAATGTGTTAAGTGTATCTGTAATTGCAGATAATTGCATGTTGGCAGATGGTTATGCGACGGCTTTTCAAGCTATGGGAATAGAAAAAACTACTATTTTTTTAAAAAAGCATCCAGAACTAAAAGTATATCTTATTTTTGAAAACGAAATTAATGAACTCCAAACATTAGCTTTAAACCAATTCCCGCAATAGCTGTTTTTTCTATCTTAGAAGTTCAAACCTAGCATTTAGAAGTTATATCAAGTAAGTTATACAAGATTAATTAATATTTGTTAATCTTATTAGCACTTATGAAACCTGTTTTACTCTTATTTATTTTATTTTCTTTTTCACAATTTGGCCTAATGCAAAACACCAATATATAGAAGAATTTACAGAATTGGAGTTAAAACCTAAAACTAGCAATACAATAGCATGATACATTTGGTATTTTACACCAACTTCAAAACTATATAACTGTTCTTTAGTTAATATTTTCTTTAAGGCATGAGCGCCAAAGGCACCAAAAATAACTGAAAGCATCCCAAAAAATGCACCTGTAATAATTACAATTTGTGTTGTCAATAGTGTTGTTTATTTATAAACTAAAGGAATAATTTCACCTTCAGCTAAGCAATATTTTATAATATCTTCTTTTAAAAGTTTTGCAGTATAATCTACTTCATTTACTTTAAAACCAATATGTCTAAGTTTATTGAAATAATCTTTTCCATAAATGCGAACATGATCGTATTGTCCAAAAATTTTAGCACGTTCTTTTTTGTCGGTAATGCTATCATCTTCGAAGGTTATTTCACGTTCTAAATCTTGAGGTACTTGAAAAACACCATAACCTCCTGGTTTAAGAACGCGATATAGCTCTTGCATGGCTTTAGTATCGTCTGGAATGTGCTCTAAAACGTGATTACAAAAAATAACATCGTAACTATCATCTTTAAACGGAAGGTTACAAATATCTGCTTTTACATCTGCAATAGGAGAAAGTAGGTCTGTTGTAGTATAGTCTAAATTTTTAAGTGTTCTAAAACGTTTTAAAAAACATTGTTCTGGTGCAAAATGTAGTACTTTTTTTTCTGCTGAAAAGAAATCGGTTTCATTTTTTAAGTATAGCCACAAAAGTCTGTGTCGTTCTAAAGAAAGTGTTGAAGGCGATAACACATTACTACGTTGTTTGCCATAACCGTAAGATAAAAAACTTTTGAAACTTTTACCATCTATTGGGTCTGTAAATTTATCTCCTTTTAATATGAGAGCAAAAATAGGACTAACAATATAACTAAACCTTATTAATAAAGGTCTTGGAACGCTGTTAAGTATAAAGTTGAATATTCTTTTCAAGGTATTACCAATTTAAAAATTCTTTAAATTTATCTGTAGTCAGTATTTTATAGATTAAAAGACTACCAAAAATAACCTTTATTAAAGTTCCAATTGTTAACATTTCATTAGCATAAGGCCAGTGTTGGATTTTAAATAAAGTGCCTATTATCGAGAAAATAAAACCAAAAATAATAAATGCTAAAAGGTGTTTTATTGTCATAATAAAAATTAAAGCGTAATAGTTTTCTGCCTAAATTCATCTTCTTCATTAGAAACTATTCCTAAAGCATCATAGATGTAAGCAAATGTTGATAGTATTTCTGGTTTTCCATCTAAAATGGCAACGTCATGCTCAAAATGTGCACTAGGTTTGCCATCTTGAGTTGTTATAGTCCAACCATCTCTATGTTGTTTAATACGTTGTGTTCCTAAATTTATCATTGGTTCTATAGCAACAACCATACCTTCAATAAATTTTTTACCACGACCACGTTTGCCATAATTTGGCATCTCTGGATCTTCATGCATTACACGACCTAAACCATGTCCAACAAGTTCTCTTACAACTCCATAACCATGGTCTTCGCAATATTTCTGTATGGCATAACCAACATCACCAACACGATTTCCAACCTTTAATTCTTTTATACCAACGTAAAGAGACTCTTTAGTAACTTGTAATAATTTTTTAGTTTCAGTTGCTATTTCACCAACGGCAAAAGTATAAGCATGATCTCCATAAAAACCATGTTTTATGGCACCACAGTCTATAGATATAATGTCGCCTTCAACTAAAGGAGTGTTGTTTGGTATACCATGTACTACTTGAGAGTTTGGACTCATACAAAGCGTGTTAGGAAAATCATACAATCCTAAAAAACCTGGTATAGCATCTTGATCTCTAATACAAGCTTCGGCAATTTTGTCTAATTCTAATGAAGTTACACCAGGTTTAACAGCTTTTGCAACTTCACCTAACGTTTTAGAAACCACAAGTGCAGCTTCACGCATTAACTCTATTTCTTCTCTTGTTTTTACTATAATCATGTTCACAAAATAAGGGCAAATATACTTAAAATAAACTGCTTTTTTCTTCTAATATTATGACTTTTGGCAGGTTTTTAAAATGTTTTAGGTTGTATTTTTGTATTCTAAAATTAAAGATATGTTTTCACCAGTTAGTGCAGAAGAAGCAGTTAAAGTTATAAAATCTAATAATCGTGTTTATATTCAGGCAGCAGCAGCAGCTCCACAAGCTTTAATTCATGCCATGACGAATAGGCACGAAGAGTTAAAACACGTTGAAATATGCCAATTACATACCGAAGGTGAAGCACCATATGCTAATCCAGAATTCCGAAATAGTTTTCATGTTAATTCTTTTTTTATTGGAAAAAATGTTAGACACACTTTAAAGGCTGGAAATGGATCTTACACACCAGTTTTTTTTAAGTGAGTTACCTTTACTTTTTAAACGCAATATTATTGATTTAGATGTTGCTTTAATTCATGTTTCTGTTCCAGATAAACATGGTTATTGTTCTTTAGGTGTTTCTATTGAAGCTACTTTGGCAGCAATAGAAAATGCGACTACTGTTATAGCGCAAGTAAATACCTTTATGCCGCGTACTCATGGAGCTGGTATTATTCATGTTTCAGAGATTGATTTGTTTGTAGAGTCTAATGAAGAGTTGCCTGCGCATACTATTTCTGAACCTTCAGTTATTGAAAGTAAAATAGGAAACTTTGTGGCAGATTTAATAGAAGATAGAAGCACATTACAAATGGGAATTGGAAGTATTCCTAACGTGGTTTTAACAAGACTTAGTAATCATAAAGATTTAGGTTTGCACACCGAAATGTTTTCGGATGGTGTAATAGATTTAATTTTAAAAGATGTTATTAATGGTAATTATAAAGGTATCAATAGAGGTCGAGCATTAACAACATTTTTAATGGGCTCTAAACGTTTGTATGATTATGTTGATGATAATCCTTTTATAGAAATGAGAGCTTCAAATTATACCAATGATGTTTCAATAATTAGGCAAAACCCAAAAATGGTAGCTATAAATTCTGCTATAGAAGTAGATGTTACTGGTCAAGTTTGCGCAGATTCTATTGGAGCACATATGTATTCTGGAGTAGGAGGACAAATGGATTTTATTAGAGGTGCATCTTTAAGTGAAGGTGGAAAAGCAATAATAGCGTTGCCATCTATAACAAAATCCGGAATTAGCAGAATTGTACCAACATTAAAACCTGGAGCTGGTGTTGTTACTACGCGCTCTCATATTCATTATATTGTTACAGAATATGGAGTAGCCAACCTTTATGGAAAAACTATAAAACAACGTGTAAAAGAGTTAGTAGGTATTGCTCATCCAGACCATAGAGAAGAAATTGATAAAGCCTATTTTAAAATGACTACTAGTTAAAAGTTAAACCAGTTTTTTTTCTTTTTTTGGTTGGGTTGAGGTGTCTCGTTTGTTAGCATTTGGTATATTTCTCCCCAACCAAGTATACCACCAATATTTCTGTCGTCTATAAATAAATCGGCATGAATTTTTCGACTTACATTATCTACCGTATTTTCTTCAGGAAAACTTCTGTTTACAGCATAAAATTCTACACCATTGTTTTTACAAAATGCAACTGCTTCGTCTAATTTTTTACCATGCCTGTAGGTCCATAAAATTAATCGATGACCATCTGCTTGCAAACGTTTTAAAGTGTCGAAGGCAAAAAGACGTTCTTCACCAATACCAGGATAACCATCTTCTACGATAGTGCCATCGAAATCTACAGCAATAATAAGTCCTTTGGAAATATTCATTTAATTAAGATAGGTTACAAAAATACAATTTTTTCATATTTCAAAAATCACTTGAACAGACGACTCATTTTAAATCAACGATTCCTGAGTCATAACTATAGGCTTTTCTATGCCAATAAGCTTTAATATTGTAGGTGCTAAGTCTCCTAAAACACCATTTTTAATCTGTTTTAAATCTTTATCAATTAGAATAATTGGAACAGGATTAGTAGTGTGTGCTGTGTTTGGCGAACCATCTGGATTTATCATAGTTTCGCAATTGCCATGGTCTGCGATAAGTAGAGTAGTATAGCCATTTTCTATGGCTGTAGTCACCACTTTTTCTACACAAGTATCGACAGCTTCGCAGGCTTTTATTGCTGCTGGCATTGAGCCTGTGTGTCCTACCATATCTCCATTTGCAAAATTTAAACACACAAAATCTACATCTCCTTTTTTTAACTCTGGAACTAGAGCATCTGTTAGTTCAAAAGCACTCATTTCTGGTTTTAAATCGTAAGTAGCTACTTTTGGAGAGTTTTTTAATATACGAGATTCGCCTTTAAAAGGTGTTTCTCTTCCTCCTGAAAAGAAAAAAGTAACATGAGGATATTTTTCTGTTTCAGCAATTCTAATTTGAGTTTTGTTGTTTTTCTCTAATACTTCACCAAGTGTTTCGGTTATGTTATCTTTATTAAATACAACGTGTAAACCTTTAAAGTTTTCATCGTAATTGGTCATTGTCACGTAATATAAATCCAACTTTTTCATACCAAACTCAGGAAAATCTTGTTGGCTTAAAGCATTGGTTAATTGGCGACCTCTATCTGTTCTAAAATTAAAAAAGATAACAACATCGTCTTCTTTTATTGTGGCAAGCGGAAGACCTTCAGAATTTGTTTTAATTATAGGTTTAATAAATTCGTCTGTAGTAGCATTATTATAATTTTTTTGGATACTTTCTAAAAGATTTTGAGATTGCTCGCCTTCACCATTTACTAGTGCATTGTAGGCTAACTGAACACGTTCCCAACGATTATCTCGATCCATTGCATAATAGCGTCCAGTTACTGAAGCTATTTTGGTATGTTTTTTTTTGTTGAAATTTTCTAAATCTTCAATAAATGTTTTTCCAGAATGAGGATCGACATCGCGACCATCTGTAAAGGCATGAACATAACATTTTTCTATACCAAAAGCTTCTGCAGCTTCAATAAGGCCTTTTAAATGGTTTGTGTGAGAATGAACACCACCATCACTCACTAAGCCTAAAAAATGAATGGGTTTATTATTTTTTTTTGCGTATTGAAATGCGTTTTCAAGAACTGGCTCTTGAGCAAGCGACTTGTTTTCTACAGCTAAATTTATCTTCGCTAAATCTTGGTAAACTATACGTCCAGCGCCTAAATTCATGTGGCCAACCTCACTATTTCCCATTTGGCCTTCTGGTAAGCCTACATGTAAACCATCTGTTCTTAGTTGTGCATGAGCATATTTTGTATATAAACTGTCAATAAAAGGCGTATTAGCATTGTCTATGGCAGATACTTTTGGGTTTGGGCTTTTTCCCCAACCATCAAGTATCATTAGGATGACTTTTTTGTTCATTGGTATTGAATTTAATAAAACAAATATAATAACAAAAGCCCTGTATTTACAGGACTTTATAATATATTTAAGCGAAAACGATTTAGTTTCGTCTGTAGCGTTCTATCGCTTCTCTAATATTTTCTATTCTATTTTCTGGATCTGGATGTGAGCTTGCAAATTCTGGCTGACGGTTTGGTCCAGCGGCTGCTTTTAATATTTCCATAACACCAATCATTTCTTCAGGATCATATCCAGCACGCATCATAAAGCGAACACCAAGTTCATCACTTTCTAGTTCGTCTCCACGACCATTTTTAAGTAAGGTTCCATTTCCTATTTGGCTCACTATTCCTCCCATGTCTGCACCTACAGAGCCTGCTGTGGTTAAACCTTGCCACATTTTACTGCTAGCAATACGCTCTGCAGAGTGTTTGCCTAATACGTGGCCAATTTCATGACCTAAAACACCTGCGAGTTGATCTTCATTCTTTAGTTTAGAAAATAAGGCATACGTAATACATATTTGTCCTCCTGGAAGCGCAAATGCGTTTATTGTATTTTGGTCTGCTAGAAGGTGAAAATCGTATTTATAAGGTGTGTCTTTAGCAATACTATTATTTACTAGTTTATTTCCAATATTATCTACAAGTGCTTGGTATTGCTCGTTTGGATACAAACCTCCATGTTGTTGTGCCATTTGGTTAATACTTGCTAGACCCATTTGTATTTCTTCATCTGGAGACATAGATATAGACTGTACTTTGCCTGTGTATGGGTTAGTTTCTCGTTGCATAAAATGCTTGATTAAAAAAAATGCTGCAATGGCTACACCAATTAATAATCGTCCTTTAAGGCCTCCTTTTTTCATGTTTTTAATGTGTTAATTAGTTTATAAAGTTACAAAAGTTCAGGATTTATATCTAAAATATTTTCTTTTGTATAGTCTGTAATAAATGCATTAGTAAAATGTTCGCTTCCTATTAAATCATTTGATTTTAGAATTTGTTTTATAGCTATTTGCCTATATGCTTTTAAATATAGAGATGATAATGGTTTGTAGCTATAATGCCAAGGCTCGTATTTAAAACCTTTTCTATTTGGTAAATCTGTATACACTAAATAAAAACCGTACTTTTTTGCATTGGTATCCATCCATTCTTTAAGCTTACAATAGGCGCCATTATTGTGAAAATTGTTTTCTAATAATTTACCATTTGGCTGTTTTACATTAGTTTGGTAAATGTCTATATCTGTTCCCCAATGATGGCGAGAAGTTCCTGGAATTGTAGAGTATTCTATAATTTTTTTGATGTTTTCTGTTGGCGAAAGTCCTAGCGCTTCATTACTTGTAAACTTGCGTTCCCAAATGCGTTTTTGGTGTGCAAAGCCTCTGTAGCTAGATACTGCACCAATTTTAATATCGCTTTTTAGCGCTTCGGTTTGCATTTTCTTGAAAGCAATATAGGCTTCTTCTCTTAATTTAAAGCCTTCACCATAGAGTTTAGGTTTTCCTTTGCCTATTAATTCATCATCAGAAATTGAAGTTTGAGATAATACAAGTTGTGGTATAATTGTTATTACTAAAGCTATTAATATTGTGATTTTAAGAAGTGTTTTTCTGTTCATTTAATATTTGTGTTTTCAGCTTTATATTATTTGATGTCTTTTAAATTTAACTAAATTTACTAAAAAATATTGCAATGAATTTAAGCTTTAAAATTATTGATAAAAAAAATATTAATAGCATTATTCCGTTAATTCAAAAATTAACAAATAATGCAAATTCTAGCGACTTGTTAATTGAACGTTTTGCTGTAATGGTAAATGAAAACTACGAATGTGCTGGTGTTTTTGATGATAATAAACTAATTGGTGTTTGTGGCATGTGGTTTCAAACCAGACATTATTGTGGGAAATCTATGGAAGTTGACCATGTATATATTGAGAAGGTGTACCAAAGTAAAGGTATAGGCAAACAATTTTTTAAGTGGCTGTACAATTATGCTCTATCTAAAGGCTGTACTACTTCAGAATTAAATACTTACGTTCAAAATTATCCTTCTCATAAATTTTACTACAATGAAGGTTTTGAAATTTTTGGATATCATTTTTATAAAACGTTATAATTTTCTTGTTTTAAATATAATAGTTTGTATATATTTGCCATCGGAAATGCGAGAGTAGCTCAGTTGGTAGAGCGTCAGCCTTCCAAGCTGAATGTCGCCAGTTCGAACCTGGTCTCTCGCTCAAAAAGCTTCATCACAACGATGAAGCTTTTTTATTTTAATGCATTTAGAAACGTATTTGTTTCAATTTCGTAGGCTTTTTTTTCGTATTCGAATATTCTTGCGTTTAAATTTCCTTTTAAAATAATATCGTTTCCTTTTACTTTAATATAACTGCCTTCTCTTAGTCCAATAACAGGTTGTGTATTAAATTTATGAAACTCTTTTATACGCGTCTCTCTCGTTTCTCCCATATGTTTGCTTCCTTTTATTGGGTCTAAGTAATGCGGATTAATATTAAAAGGCACAAAGCCTAAAGTTTTAAAACTTGGTGGATAAACAATAGGCATATCGTTAGTAGTATTCATGGTTAAGCCACAAATATTGCTTCCAGCACTAGTTCCTAAATAAGGAATACCATTATTTACAGCTTCTTTTAGCGCATTTAGGCAGCCATTTTTATAGAGTTGGCTCACCAAAACAAAGGTGTTTCCGCCTCCTACATATATACCTTTAGCTTGTTTTACAGCTTCGGTTGCATTAGTAAATTCATGTATTCCTTTTATAGTTTTGCCAATGGTTTTAAAAGGAATTTTTATTTTCTGGGTATAGTCTTCATGAGAAATTCCGCTTGGTCTTGCATATGGTAAAAAGAGAATCTCATTAGTGTTTTTAAAATGGTTTTTTAGTTCATTTAAAAGGTACTCTAATGGTTCTCCACCATAAACAGTAGAAGTGCTGGCAATAATTATACTTTTCATTGTATTGAATTTGTTGTAAATTTATATAAACTATGTTTTAACAAAAGTTTAGAACTCCATTAAATTTTAATTAAGATAAAAAAAACGTTATTTACATTACTAAATCTACCATAAAATGAAACATTTCTTTCTTGTTTGTGCTTTTTTTGCCTCTTTCTCATTCTATGCTCAAGACGACTCTCGTGTTGAAGTTAAAGGAAAAATAATTGTAGATGTCGAAGATTTGGAAAATATTACTATTTACAACACGTCTTCTAATAAAGGAGCAGTAACAGATTCTATTGGGAATTTTAAAATTAAGGTCACTTTAAACGATGAAATAAGAATTTCATCTGTGCAATTAATTCCTTTCACAACAAAAATTACAGATGCAGTTATAGATACCAAAGTTTTAAAAATATATTTAAAAGAATACATAAACACTCTAGATGAAGTAGTGTTATTACCATATGATTTAACAGGTGATTTGGCTACAGACGCCTTAGGTGCTAAGGTTTCAGATCCTATAGTTTTTAACTTTGAAAGTTTCGAAAATTTCGAAATGCCAGACGATTACCATTCAAAAGTAGATAATATTGCAATGGGATCGCAAAACGATCGTATTAGATATCAAGCAAATGGAATGGCAATAGTAGGACTATTAACGAATTGGATTTTTAAGAAAAAAAAGAATAAAAAAAAGGATGTAGATACAAGATTAATAACACCAATCTCTAGAGTTTCAGAGGCATTTGAGCCTTCATATTTTATAGAAAATTATAATATTCCAGAAGCTAAAGTTCAAGCTTTTATAGGCTTTCTTGAACAAAATCAATTTAATGATACCTTGTTAGAGCCAAAAAACGAGTTAAAATTAATTGAGTATCTACATACGCAAAGTAAAGCTTTTTTAGCAATAGAAAATGGAGTTAAAAAGTAAACTGTTTTATATTTTAATCTTTACTTTTGGAGCAAGTTTTTCTCAAAATATTACATTAGAAGGTGTTGTTGAAGGTGAAGAAGGTATAGAGAATATTCACGTAATAAACACTTCTCAGAAAAAATATACAATAACAAATGTTAAAGGTGCTTTTAAAATTGAAGCAAAACAGAGCGATACCATTTTACTTACATCAATACAATATAAGCCACTTACACATATTGTTACAATAGAAAATATTAATACTAAAACACTCTCCCTTTTTTTAGAAGTGCAAGTAAACGAACTCCCAGAAGCAGTAATAGGGTTTACACTTACAGGTGACTTAACTAAAGATGTTTTGAGTTCAGAAGCTAAAAGACCAATAGATTTTTACGATGTTGGTATTCCTGGTTACAAAGGTAAACTTAAAACTAAAAGTCAAAGATTACTTAGCGAAGCAACATCTGGTGGAGGATTTATTCCCTTAAACCCAATTTTGAATGGAATTTCTGGTCGTACAAAAGCACTTAAAAACAGAGTTAAATTAGAAGCTAATACCAAAATGATGAATGCCTTAAAAAATAGACTTTCTGAGGCTTTTTTTAAAGAAAACGAATTAAACGAAGATTTAAGAACAGAGTTTTTTTATTTCTGCGCAGAAGATGCTACATTCAAAGAGCGTTGTGAAACAAGCGATTTAGAAGCATTAAAATTTATGAAAGAAAAATACATTAAATACAAAGAAAATTTAGCCGAAAAAGAATAAATAGCAGCTTTTTGGAATGCTTTTTGACTTGTTTCTGTAAGTTTGTAATAGAAAATTAAACCATGAAAATTATTAAATCACTCTTAATATTAGCAATCATTACATCAATAGCTTTCGTAAGTGCACATAAATATTATGTTAGTATTACAAAAATTGAATATGTAAGTGAGAAGCAATCTGTACAAATTATTACACGTATTTTTATAGACGATCTCGAAAAACTCCTGAAAGAGCGATTTGATAATTCCATAGTTTTAAATTCAAACACTAACGAAGACCAAATAGATAATTATATAGAGAAGTATTTGTATTCTAGAATAGTAATTTTAATAAATGGGAAAGAGTCTACTTTAAATTTTATAGGTAAAGAATACGACGATGACGTAGTACAATGTTATATTGAAATCGAAAATGTAGCCTCTATTAAATCTTTCGAAATCGAAAACAAAGTACTTTTTGATTTGTTTAGTGATCAAAAAAATATAGTACGCACTAAAATTAATGGCAAAAACAAATCCTTTATTTTAATACCAGAAAACGATAAAGGAATGTTAAACTTCTAAAAAAAAAAGAGGTTTAAATCTTAAAAATTGTTAAATTCAGCCTTTATTCTGAAAAACAACAATTTATATGAACAACTTAAAGTACTTCGTGCTATCTGCACTTTTTGTTACTGTTGGTGTATTCGCACAACAAGACCAAGAAAAAAAAGAGCCTCAACAAGGCCATAAAAACGAAAATAAATTCAAGCAACTTTACGAGGAGTTTTCTACGCCTAATATGTATCGTGCTGCATCTGGAGCTCCAGGTTCTGCATATTACCAGCAACAGGCAGATTACAAAATGGATTTAGTACTTGATGATGTTAATGCAAAATTATCTGGTTTCGAAACTATTACCTACACGAACAATTCACCAGATGTACTGAGTTATCTTTGGGTGCAATTAGACCAAAACATGCGTGCAAGAGATTCTAAAACACCTTTAATTGAAGGTAGTGGAGTAAGTCCAGTAGCACAAATCGGATCTTATGCTAATGATTACATGGGAGAAGGTTTCGATGGTGGTTTTAATATTGAAGAAGTAAAAGATACTAACGGAAAGCCTTTACAACACATGATTAATCGCACCATGATGCGAGTAGAAATGCCAATGCCTTTAGCATCTGGTGAGCAATTTTCATTTTCAATAAAATGGTGGTACAACATTAACGACCATGTTAATGGAAGAGGACGTTCAGGTTACGAATATTTTAAAGAAGACGATAATAGAGCTTACGTTATTGCTCAATTCTATCCTAGAATGGCAGTTTATAATGATGTAGAAGGATGGCAAAATTCACAATTTTGGGGACGCGATGAATTTGCATTACCATTTGGGGATTTTGACGTAAATATTACTGTGCCTGCAGACCATATTTTAGATGGAACAGGAGTTCTTACAAACAGAAAAGAAGTCTACTCAAAAACAATGATGAAGCGCTATGAAGAAGCTAAAAAATCGTTTAAAGAGCCTGTAGTAATAGTAACTCAAGATGAGGTAATAGCTGCAGAAAAAACAAAATCTACAAAAACAAAAACTTGGAAATTAAGTGCTAAAAACGTTCGTGATTTTGGATTTGCAACGTCTAGACGTTTTATTTTAGATATGATGGCTGTAGATATTAACGGTTCTACTAAAATGGCTGTTTCAATGTATCCAAAAGAAGGAAACCCATTATGGGAGCAATGGTCAACTAAAGCCGTTGCAAGTACCTTAAAATCATACTCACGTATGACTTTCGATTATCCTTACCACAAAGCCATTTCTGTTCATGCTAAAAATCAAGGTATGGAATATCCAATGATTTGCTGGAACTATGGTCGTCCAGATGCAGAAGGTAAATATAGTGATCGTACTAAATTTGGGATGATGTCTGTAATTATTCATGAAGTAGGACACAATTTTTTCCCAATGATTGTGAATAGTGATGAACGTCAATGGACATGGATGGACGAAGGTTTAAATACATTTGTACAATATGTGGCAGAGCAAGATTTTGGTAAATGGTATCCAGATGCATTATCACCAGGACAATCTGCTTATCCATCACGTCGTGGTCCTGCAGCAAATATTACACGTTACATGGGAGGAGATCAAAATTACATTGCTCCAATTATGACTAAAGGTTTAAATACATACCAATTTGGTAATAATGCTTATGGAAAGCCTGGAACTGCATTAAATATTCTTCGTGAAACTGTAATGGGAGAAGAGTTATTTGATTATGCTTTTAGAGAGTATTCTAAACGTTGGATGTTTAAACACCCAACACCCGAAGATTTTTTCCGTACAATGGAAGATGCTTCTGCAGTTGATTTAGATTGGTTCTGGAGAGGATGGTTTTACACAACAGATTATGTAGATATTGGAGTTAAAGAGGTTAAAAAATTCTATGTCAGTACAAAGCCAAACAAAATTGGTGCAAACATGGCTAAACGTTATGGAATAGACGAAAAAGATTTAGTCTATTTTGTAGAAGAAGGAAGCGATGAATACACTGAAGGCATGACAAGTGAGAATGTTTCAGAAAAGTCAACGTCATTAAAAGAATATTTAATGGATAATTTTTCAGCTGCAGAACGTGCAACAATGAAAGAGCCTAAATATTTTTATAGTGTAACATTTAATAAACCAGGAGGCTTAGTAATGCCAATAATTGTTGAATATACATATGCAGACGGAACCAGTAAAACAGAAACGTATCCAGCTCAAATTTGGAGACTTAACGATAAAGAAGTAAGTAAAGCTATAGCTTCAGCTAAAGAGATTGTAAGTATAACTGTAGATCCTAAATTAGAAACAGCAGATGTAGATACATCAAACAACTCTTGGCCAAGAGAAGTTAAACAAGGAGAGTTTGATGAATTCAAAAATAAAGTTAAAAACTAAGCATTAGTTTTAAAAATCTAAAAAAAGCCTATTCAATTGAATAGGCTTTTTTTTATGCAGAAGCCTCCTGTTTTTTTGAGGATTAAAACATTTTTTACTTAACATTGAATTTATTACATTTGCGCACAATAAAAACTAATCAAAATTAAAAACTAATATGGATAAAATGATGATTTACTTGCCACTAGCATTGGCAGTATTAGGCCTAATCTACATGGCAATTAAGCAAAAGTGGGTAATGAAGCAAGACGCAGGAGATGGAAAGATGAAAGAAATTTCAGATCATATCTACGAAGGTGCTTTAGCATTCTTAAATGCTGAATATAGATTACTTGCAATTTTTGTGGTTGTAGTAAGCGTTTTATTAGCAGTTGTTTCTTTTGTTGTGCCAACTACACACATTCTTATAGTAGTTGCATTTATATTTGGAGCTATATTTTCTGCATTTGCAGGAAACATAGGAATGAAAATAGCAACAAAAACAAATGTAAGAACAACACAAGCAGCGCGTACTAGTTTACCAAAAGCATTAAGTATTTCTTTTGGAGGTGGAACAGTAATGGGACTTGGTGTTGCTGGTTTAGCTGTATTAGGTTTAACCTTATTTTTTATTGCATTCTTTCAGTTTTTTATGGGAGGTGTTTGGACAAATACCATGGATATGACTATCGTTCTTGAAACCTTAGCTGGTTTCTCTTTAGGAGCAGAATCTATTGCATTGTTTGCTCGTGTTGGTGGAGGAATCTACACTAAAGCTGCAGATGTAGGTGCTGACTTAGTTGGTAAAGTTGAAGCAGGAATTCCTGAAGATGATCCAAGAAACCCTGCTACAATTGCAGATAATGTTGGAGATAATGTTGGAGATGTTGCTGGTATGGGAGCTGATTTATTTGGTTCTTATGTAGCTACGGTTCTAGCTGCAATGGTATTAGGTAACTATGTAATTAAAGACATGGG
>NZ_JAQWGS010000014.1 GCF_029238095.1 Lacinutrix sp.
GTACTTTACTAAATCATAATTGTTTGAAAATCAAATAATTATGATTTTTTTATTTATTTTTTTGCCGAAAAATTGCCGAATATCTCACAAATATTTTCCTATTTTCACTTTCAATAATAGCTTTTCTATTCTCTTACTTCAAGTAAATAACATTTAAACTTTAATGTGAGAAACAGTAAAGCAAAACCAAAATATATTTCTATTTTAGGCTTATTAAAAAATTACAGTTATTAATGTCATTATTTCAAACCTCAGTATTAAAGCAACATTTAAGTTTACAAGACAACGATGTTATAACCAAAGCTTATAAAAAATATACTAAGTATTTTTTAAATCCAACCATACAAGATAATATTCGCAGTTCTAAGGAAGAAGAATATCAAGGTATATTTCTAACCGAGTTGTTTGTAAATATTTTAGATTACACGCTTAAACCTAAAGCAGATTTTAATTTAGTAGCAGAATATAAAAACCAAAACAACGCACGTAAAGCAGATGGTGCAATATTAAAAAACGATATTGTTATTGGTGTAATAGAATTAAAGGCACAAATACAAAAGACTTAGAGAGCATACGCAAACAAGCATTCGACTATAAAGCAAACCAAAAAGGATGCGTGTATGTAATAACCTCTAACTTCGAGAAACTACGCTTTTATATTAATGATGCGACAGAGTTTTTAGAGTTTAACCTATTCGAGTTATCTCCAGAGCGTTTCGCTTTATTTTACTTATGCCTACAAAAGGATAATGTAATAAATAATAAACCTTTAAAAATTAAAGAAGCATCTGTAGTAGAAAAAGAGCAAATTACTAAACAATTTTATAAAGACTATTCTTTATTTAAGCGTGAACTATATAGAGATTTAGTAAAACGAAATGCCAAACAACTAAAAGCACAAGCATCTAACAATACAAATGATGCACAAACCGAAGAACAAAAAGCCGAACAACTAAAACTAGAAAAAAACGTTAAGCTTACACTCTTTAAAAAATCACAAAAACTAATAGACCGTTACCTCTTTATTTTCTTTGCAGAAGATCGTGGTTTATTACCACCAAACAGTACGCAACAAATATTAGATAAATGGAAGGCAGATGTAGATTTTGGAGACGATAGACCACTATACAACCTCTTTAAACAATATTTTAAGTTTCTAGACCAAGGAAGACAAGGCACAACCAATAGAGCCGAAATTTATGCCTATAATGGTGGTTTGTTTAAAGAAGATAAACTACTAGATAGTTTAGATATTGACAACGAATTACTATATAAATACACACAACAATTAGCAGCCTACGATTTTGAAAGCCAAGTAGATGTTAATATTTTAGGACACATTTTTGAAAACTCTTTAAACGAAATTGAAAGCGTTAATGCAGAAATTGAAGGTGGTGATTTTGATAAGCAAACATCCAAGCGTAAAAAAGATGGTGTATTCTACACACCAAAATACATTACTAAATATATAGTTGAAAATACTATTGGTAAATTGTGCGACCAAAAGAAAACCGAACTAGGCTTTAAAGAAGAAGAATATTTTAAAGGCAGAAAGAATAGAAATAAAGCAACCATTACAAAATTAGTAACCATTCTAGATGAATATAGAGATTGGTTACTACAACTCACTATATGCGACCCAGCATGTGGCTCTGGTGCATTTTTAAACCAAGCGTTAGATTTTTTAATAAAAGAACACACCTATATAGATGAGTTGAAGACTAAAGTTTTAGGTGGAGGTTTACAATTTCCAGATATAGAAAACACCATTCTTGAAAACAATATTTATGGTGTAGACCTTAACGAAGAATCTGTAGAGATAGCAAAATTATCGCTTTGGCTACGTACAGCACAACCAAGACGTAAATTAAACAATTTAAATAGTAATATTAAATGTGGAAACTCTTTAATAGATAGTAAAGCAGTTGCAGGAGATAAAGCCTTTAACTGGGAGGAGCAATTTCCTAAAGTGTTTAATCCAACAACAGAAACGTCATTGCGAGGTACGAAGCAATCTCTTGAAAAGAAAGGTGGTTTTGATGTAATTATTGGGAATCCGCCTTATGTTTTGTGTCAGCCTTCAAATACAGACGAAAAGACTTTAAGTTTTTACAAAAAATTTAAAGTTGCTAGTTATAAAATAGATTTGTTTCACTTGTTTTATGAAAACTCAATAAATTTGATTACTCAAAATGGCAAATTAGGATTTATTACACCAAATACTTTTTTAACAAACAAATATATAAAACCTCTTAGAGCCTTTATTTTAAACAATAGTTTTATTGATGAATTAATAAATTATGAAGATTCAGTTTTTATTGACGCAGGTGTAGATGTAGCTACTTTAATTCTATCAAAAAATAATTCTAAAAATGAGGCAATAAATATTTATTCAAGTAATAAAGGTCACCTAATGAGTTTGGGTAGTAAATCTCAATTAAAATGGATTGATGATCCTGAACATTCTTTCAATATTAATTTATCCACCAGTTTTACCATTAATATAGATGAATGTAAAAAGATTGAAGAGTTCTGTAGTGTTACGTTTGGTTTACAAACTAAAGACAAATCAACATATGTATCTGAATTAAAAGAAGGAGATGATTGGGAGCATTGTTATACAGGAAAAGATATAGGTAGATATTATTTAGACATATCCATATGAGTCAAATGCAGCTATTGGCTCTGGATTACCTACTTGTCTTACCACAATTTTGTTAGAATGATGTATATCCATATGCTGATGGGAAGCAGTTGTTTCAAAAAATTAAAGGTTATCAGTTAAAATCTTTACCTATTAAAGTTGCCAGTTCTCTTGAACAAAATACATACGTCGAGACTTAAAGGTCCTTCTAAATCAATAACTTCACTTGCTGCTCCTACTGAGTTTAGCACGAAATTAAAATAGTTGAAAATTCTTAAAAAATAAACAAAAACTTCTATTGATTTTGATTCACGAACACTTAAAACAATAGAAGCGATGTAAGTAAATTGCAATTGTAGAGCAGCGTTAATTGTTGTTAGCAATAGGTTTTATATACAGTAAAGCGTTTAGTTCGCCTACAATAATTACAAATAGAAAAGCATGAACTGTAAAGTTGATGCTTTTCACTTTTTATTATATCTTTACAACATCCTAAATATAATCTACAATGCTCGAGGAACTTTGGTTTAACGTACACTATGGTATTAATCATGTTTTAGATATTAATGCCTACGATCATGTTTTATTTTTAATTGTTTTAACGGTTCCGTTTATGTTTAAAGACTGGAAGCGTGTATTTCTATTAGTATCCATGTTTACTTTAGGGCATACATTGTCTCTAATTTTAGCCACTTATGGAGCTGTTAAAGTGTCTGCAGATATTGTAGAATTTCTTATACCAGCGTCTATTTTAATTGCGGCACTTTTTAATGTTTTTACTTCTGGAAAAGGCGCACAGAAAGAAAAAATAGGTTTGTTATTTATCACAACATTGTTTTTTGGTTTAATTCATGGTTTGGGTTTTGCCAGAGAGTTTAAATTATTAGTTGGTGGAGACGATAACAAATTACTAGCATTATTAGAGTTTGCTTTAGGTATTGAAATAGCGCAAATTATTATTGTGTTTATCGTACTATTTTTAGGTTACTTAACACAAACGCTTTTTAGATTTACTAAACGCGATTGGATTATGGTTGTTTCTGCAATTGTAGTTGGTTTAGTAATACCAATGTTGCTAAATAGTCCGCTATTACAATAGACTTAGCCTAAAATTATCTTAAAACTTCATTAATAGCATTGTAATTAAAATACGAACACGCTATCTTCGTTAAATTAACAGCTTAAAATGCGTGAAGGATTGAGACATTTGTTGAAGCTCTTTTTTATTTTTTTTAAAAAAAGCGACTGCCGAAAGCCTGGTTTTTAATTTTTTAAATTAAAAATACGCCCAAATTGTAAAAATTATAAATGACTAAAATTAAACAGAATAAATATGATAAAGCCTATTTAAGGATTGCAGAAGAGTGGGGAAAACTATCTCACTGTAAGCGTAGGCAGGTAGGTGCTATTATTGTAAAAGGACGTATGATTATTAGTGATGGTTTTAATGGTACTCCAACAGGTTTCGAGAATTATTGCGAAGATGATGAGGGTTATACAAAATGGTTCGTTTTACATGCAGAAGCAAATGCTATTTTAAAAGTAGCAGCTTCTACACAATCTTGTAAAGGTGCAACATTATATATTACTTTGTCTCCATGTAAGGAGTGCAGCAAATTGATACATCAAGCTGGTATAGTTCGTGTAGTATATAAAGAAGGCTATAAAGACGATTCTGGATTGCGCTTTTTAGAAAAAGCAGGAATCGTGTTAGAAAAAATAGAAGATTTAACGGCTTAAACATTTAGATTATAGAGATGAAATTAAACAAAAAATACTTGCCATTGCTTTTAGGAACTGCTATTGCTTTGGGTATTTTTATTGGAGGCTCTTTAGATTTTAATGATACTGCAGATAGTCTTTTTACCTCTAACAGTAAAAAAGACAAACTAAACAGGCTTATAGATTATATAGACCACGACTATGTAGAGGAGGTTAATACAGATAGTATTGTAGATGTTACAGTTAACGGAATATTAGAAAACTTAGATCCACATTCTGTTTATATTCCTAAAGAAAATATGCAAAGTGTTACCGAAAACATGAAAGGAGACTTTGTTGGTATTGGCATTAGTTTTTACACCCATAAAGATACTATTACTGTAATTAGAACCATAGAAAAAGGCCCAAGCGAACGTGCTGGTTTAAAGGGAGGAGACCGAATAATTACTGCAGATGGAGATTCGCTTTTTGGTAGAGATCTCACCAATGGAGATTTAGTAAAAAAGCTAAAAGGCCCAAAAAACACAGATGTTGTTTTAGAAGTTATTAGAAAAGGAGAACCAAAACCACTAAAATTTAATGTTACTCGTGGTGTCATTCCAATTGTAAGTGTAGATGCGGCTTATATGCTAACCGAAACACTTGGTTACATTAAAATAAATCGTTTTGCAGAATCCACGTATAAAGAATTTAAAAAAGAATTAACAAAGCTTAAAAAAGAAGGTGCTACAGAAATAGCTTTGGATTTAAGAGGTAATCCAGGAGGTTTTTTAGGTGTTGCTGAAAAAATTATTGACGAATTTTTAGAAAATAATAAGCTTATTCTATTTACAAAAAATAAAAAAGGAAAAATAGAAAATAGTTACGCAACACGCAGAGGTTCTTTTGAGAAAGGTCATGTTTATGTTTTAATCGACGAAAATTCGGCATCTGCTAGTGAAATTGTTGCAGGAGCATTACAAGATAACGATAAAGGTACTATTGTTGGACGTCGTTCTTATGGCAAAGGCTTAGTGCAAAGAGAAATGCAATTAGGAGATGGCAGTGCAGTTAGATTAACCGTTTCTAGGTATTATACACCAACAGGACGTTCTATACAACGCGCTTACGAAAATGGAAATAGAGATTATTTTGACGACTATTATTCTAGAATAAATAGTGGAGAGTTGTTAGATGCTGAAAAAATAGAGGTTGCAGATTCTCTAAAATTTACAACACCAAAAGGTAAAATAGTATATGGAGGAGGAGGTATTATTCCTGATGTTTTTGTTCCCTTAGATTTAGGCATGCAAAACGAAACTATAACCTTTTTACAACGTCGAGGTTATTTTAATAATTTTGCTTTCGAACAATTAGAAAAAGACAGAGCTGTTTTTAAAGACTTCTCTAAAGCAGACTATTTAATTAATTTTGAAATAACAGATCAAGTTGTAGAAGAGTTTCAAAAGTATTTAAATGTAAAAAGAAAAACGAGTATTGTTTTTATTACCTACAAAGAAGAAGTAAAACAATATATAAAAGCTGCACTTGCCAATCAGCTTTTTGGCACTGGAGCTTTTGAAGAGGTCATTAACCAAAAAGATACAATGGTAAATGAAGTGATACATTTGAGTTTAAATAAAGACTTTACAAATTAAATTTTATCGTGTACTTTAGTATGCGTTCCGTTATTCCATAACGTTAAAATATCTGTAGCTACGTGTGCTCCACTTCCAGAAGCGATAGCAAATTGACTGCGCCAACCAGCTAAAGTACCAGCAACGTATAAATTATGTGTAATTAAATGGTTTGTATTTTCTAACCAAATTCTATCCTTTTCTATGGCAGCTCTTGGGTGTGGTTTAACATAATCTTCTAGACCTTTTATTGTTAAAAGGTTAGTGTACCCAACGGCAACAACAACAAGCTTAGTTTTGTATTGGCTTTTATTTGTAGACACTAAAAAATAGTCTCCAATTTTAGTGATTTCAGAGACCTTTTCCTTTTCTATTTGGGTAATTTCAGGATATAAACGCTCTAATTGTAGTTTCCCATCACTTAAAAGATCTTTACCTAAAGTGCCAGGCTTCAAGCCTAAAACATTATTAAATAAAGCATTTTGTAGATGAGATGCTTTTTGGTGCGTAATTATTGCTACTTTTTTATCCTTTGCAAAAGGTTTTTTAAGGCCTGAACCTAAAACTAAAGCACAAGATAATCCAGCAGCTCCTCCACCAATAATTAAGGCATCTAACATTTAATTTTTGCTCTTTTCTTCAATTTTTTTTGAAATTCTTAAAATTTGAAGTAATAATATTGCGCAAAGTGCAGAAACTATTGTAATAATTGCTATCATGCTCTCGCCTTCAAGAAGACCTTCAAAATCAAGTTTTCTAGCGTTATAAATTATTAAACCAATTGCTATAATGTTAAGTATTAGTGTAAAAATTTTCATGTTGTTATATCTATTTTATCAACCGTTAGTTAATAATTATAGTAACCTATAAGTTTAACAGTTTTGTTAATTGTTGCAAAGTTAAGCAAAAAGAATTTTAACGTTATGTGCAAATAACTTGATAGCTATTGCAAGTAGTATTACACCAAATACTTTTCTAATAATACTAATACCGTTTTGTCCTATTAAACGCTCGATTCTACGAGATGTTTTTAAAACAATATAAATAACTATAACATTCATTAAAACAGCTAAAATGATGTTTTCTATTTCGTATTCTGCTCTTAATGAAAGCAAAGTAGTTAAACTTCCAGGACCAGCAATTAAAGGAAATGCCAGCGGAAAAACAGAGGCAGTTAATGGGCTGTTATCGTCATCTTTATATAATGTAATGCCTAAAATCATTTCTAAAGCTATAAAGAATAATATAAAAGAGCCAGCTACAGCAAAAGAACTCACATCTATACCAATAAGGTTTAAAATACTTTTACCTAGAAACAAGAAAGCAATTAAAATAATTCCAGCAATAATAGAAGCTTTTTCACTTTGTATGTGTCCCGCTTTTTTACGTAAATCTATAATAATTGGGATATTACCAACAATATCTATTACGGCAAACAGTACCATAAATACTGTAAATATCTCTTTAAAATCAAAATGCATAACTATTGTTTTTAAATTTTCGGCAAAAGTACTTCTTAATAAGAGATTTTCAATATTAATTTAAGATTAAATTATCTCGAAAATTTACAATACGTAAATTGAAGATTTTCGTCTTATATTTGTCCTTTATTTAGAGATTTAATTACGTATGTTTCAATTAGGAAAAACAATAGTTTCGGAAGCTATTATAGAAAACGATTTTGTGTGTAACCTATCTGCATGTAAAGGCGCATGTTGTATAGATGGAGATGCTGGAGCTCCCTTAACTAAAGACGAAACACAAATACTTGAAGATATTTATCCAAAAGTGAAACCTTTTTTAAGACAAGAAAGTATAGCTGCTATTGAGGCTCAAGGTACATCTATAACTACTGCTTTAGGTGAGTTAGAAACACCTTTAATTAATGGAGCAGATTGTGCTTATGTTATTTTTGATGAAAAAAATACAGCATTATGTGCCATTGAAGAAGCTTATAATCAAGGAGAAGTAAGCTGGAAAAAGCCCGTTTCATGCCATTTGTATCCAATACGAGTAAAAGAGTATACTGAGTTTTCTGCAGTTAATTATGATAAATGGGAAATCTGCGATGATGCTTGTAGTTTAGGAAAAGAATTACAGGTACCAGTTTATAAATTTGTTAAAGAGGCGCTTATTAGAAAGTTTGGTGAAGATTGGTATTCCGAATTAGAAAAAGTGGCTAGAACAATGCAATAATTGCTAAGCTGTTTTTAATGTGTAGGTTTCTTTTATTGGAATATCTATGGTAACTTTAGTACCAATAGCTACATTTTCATTATACAAATCCTCAATAGTTAGCCTATAACAATTGGTGTAATTTTTAGAAAAATTCTCTAGACGCTGTTTTGTTAAATCTATACCAACAGACTTTCTTTTAAGTAGTTTGTTTTCTTTAATTTTTGCAGAAGCTAACCAATTATACATTTTTATGTTTCGTTTTTAAATTTAGTATCTATCTTTATAGAAGATAAGTTTTAGTTAGTTTAAAACGGTTAAGCGATTTATAATATCAATCGCTTTTAAAGATTACGCTATTAGTCTACCACATAAAATGAGCAACGCACTGCGTTGCTCATTTTTGTTTTTTAGCATTTCTTTTTGCTCTAAATCAAGGTTTTAAATAGTAATGCTAATAAAAAGACTTAGTGTTTATTTTATGTCTTACCTAAAAAAAAGCACTAAAAATTTTTATGAAAAAAGTAATAATCCAAAAGCCCAATAAAACCCACTTGTAGACATACATTTCAACAATCAATGTTAAAAACTTTGAAAAGATTTACGTCAAACCACCTATTAAAATTATAGATTTATTTCAATCTTTGTTAGTCCCAAGAATAACCAATTTTTCGTTTAAATTTTATAATAAAAACCACAATATTATGTCTCAAGCTGTAGAGCCAATTTTACAAGAAAATAAAGATAGATTTGTAATTTTTCCTATTCAACACCATGATTTATGGGAATGGTATAAAAAATCGGAAGCTAGTATGTGGACTGCAGAAGAGATAGATTTGCATCAAGATCTTACAGATTGGACACAAAAACTTAATGATGATGAACGTTATTTTATTAAGCATGTGTTAGCATTCTTTGCTGCAAGTGATGGTATTGTAAACGAGAATTTGGCAGAAAATTTTGTAAGTGAAGTACAATATACCGAAGCTAAATTTTTCTATGGTTTCCAAATTATGATGGAAAACATACATAGTGAAACCTATTCTCTTTTAATAGATACTTATGTAAAAGATGAAAAAGAAAAAGCAGGACTATTTAATGCTATAGAAACATTTCCAGCAATTAAAAAGAAAGCAGATTGGGCTCTTAAATGGATTGAGTCTCCTAGTTTTGCCGAGCGTCTTATTGCATTTGCAGCTGTAGAAGGTATTTTCTTTTCAGGTTCGTTTTGTTCAATATTTTGGTTAAAAAAACGTGGCTTAATGCCAGGATTAACATTTTCTAACGAGTTAATTTCTCGTGATGAAGGCATGCACTGTGATTTTGCAGTTCACTTACACGAGCATCACTTAGTAAACAAAGTGTCTAAAGAGCGTATAAGAGAAATAATTGTAGATGCTCTTAATATTGAAAGAGAGTTTATTACAGAGTCTCTTCCTGCAAGTTTAATTGGGATGAATTCTAAATTAATGTCACAATATCTTGAGTTTGTAACCGATGGTTTACTTCAGGATTTAGGATGTGAAAAAGAGTATGGTACAGCAAATCCTTTCGATTTCATGGATATGATTTCGCTTCAAGGTAAAACTAACTTCTTCGAAAAACGTGTTTCCGAATACCAAAAAGCTGGTGTTCTCAACAAAGAAGAAGAAGGAAATAAATACGATTTTGGTTCAGATGATTTCTAGAATCAAATTATAAAGAAAGAATAAAGTTATTTTAATTGGTTTTATGTTTTCAGTCGCAACTAGTGCTTCAGAGTAGACAAAAACTGCCAATTTTAATATCACAATAAAAAGTTAAAAAAATAATGCGCTATTAATCAGTTTGTTACTGATTTTTAAGTAATCAATTAATTTCTTTTTCTGAGAAATGGTGTTTTCAGAAAAAACCTAAAAAAAGTGTAAAGTATGTTTGTATTAAAAAGAGACGGTAGAAAAGAGCCAATAATGTTCGACAAAATTACAGCTAGAGTGCGTAAATTATGTTACGGACTAAATGAACTTGTAGATCCAATTAAAGTAGCAATGCGAGTAATCGACGGCTTGTATGATGGTGTAACTACTAGCGAATTAGATAATTTGGCAGCAGAACAAGCCGCAACCATGACCACTGCTCACCCAGATTATGCGCGTCTAGCAGCACGTATTTCGGTCTCAAACTTACACAAAAACACCAAGAAAACGTTTAGTGAAGTCATGACAGATTTATACACTTACGTTAATCCTAGAACAGGAAAAAAAGCACCTTTATTAAGTGATGAGGTATACAACGTTATCATGGATAATAAAGAGAAGTTAGACTCTGCAATTATTTATAATCGTGATTTTGGTTACGATTATTTTGGCTTTAAAACTTTAGAACGTTCATACCTTTTAAAATTGAATGGGCAAATTGCAGAACGTCCACAGCATATGTTAATGAGAGTATCTATTGGTATTCATGCTAACGATTTAGAAGCTGCTCTCGAAACATACGAGTTAATGTCTAAAAAGTATTTTACACACGCAACACCAACACTTTTTAATTCTGGTACACCAAAGCCACAAATGTCATCTTGTTTTTTATTAACAATGAAAGACGATAGTATAGATGGTATATATGATACATTAAAGCAAACAGCTAAAATTTCGCAATCTGCAGGAGGAATAGGTTTATCTATACATAATGTGCGTGCAACAGGAAGTTATATTGCAGGAACAAACGGAACAAGTAATGGTATTGTACCAATGCTAAAAGTATTTAATGATACAGCAAGATATGTAGATCAAGGAGGCGGAAAACGTAAAGGAAGTTTTGCTATGTACATAGAGCCTTGGCATGCAGATATTTTTCATTTTTTAGATTTAAAAAAGAATCATGGAGCCGAAGAGTTACGAGCTCGTGATTTATTCTATGCCATGTGGATGCCAGATTTATTCATGGAACGCGTACAAGAAGATGGAGATTGGACACTAATGTGCCCTAACGAATGTCCTGGTTTATGCGATGTGCACTCTGAAGAGTTTAACGCACTTTACACTAAATATGAAGCTGAAGGTAAAGGACGTAAAACGATTAAAGCACGTGAACTTTGGGAGAAAATTGCAGAATCTCAAATAGAAACAGGTACACCATATATGTTGTACAAAGATGCAGCAAACCGTAAATCTAATCAGAAAAATTTAGGGACTATTCGTTCTTCAAATTTATGTACAGAGATTATGGAGTACACATCAGCAGACGAAGTTGCTGTTTGTAATTTAGCCTCTATAGCATTACCAATGTTTGTTAAGAATGGAGAATTTGATCACAAAGAATTATTCAGAATTACAAAACGTGTAACAAAGAATTTAAATAAAGTTATCGATAGAAATTACTATCCAGTAAAAGAAGCAGAAAATTCTAATTTTAGACACAGACCAGTAGGTTTAGGAGTACAAGGTTTAGCAGATACATTCATTAAATTAAGATTACCTTTTACAAGCGATGAAGCAAAACAATTAAATCAAGATATTTTTGAAACACTTTACTATGCAGCAGTAACAGCAAGTATGGAAGAGGCAAAAATAGATGGACCATACCAAACGTATGAAGGTTCTCCAATAAGTAGAGGAGAATTCCAACATAATTTATGGAATATTGAAGAAGACACTTTAAGTGGTCGTTGGGATTGGGACAAATTGCGTAAAGAAGTACTTAAAAATGGTGTTCGTAACTCGTTACTAGTTGCACCAATGCCTACAGCTTCTACGTCTCAAATATTAGGAAACAACGAATGTTTCGAGCCCTATACATCTAACATTTATACACGTCGTGTATTATCGGGAGAGTTTATTGTTGTAAACAAACATTTACTGGAAGACTTAGTAGATTTAGGTCTTTGGAACGAGGATTTAAAGAACGAAATTATGCGTGCTAATGGTTCTATACAAGATGTAGAGAATATTCCTCAAGATATTAAAGAGCTATATAAAACAGTATGGGAGCTTTCTATGAAAGATATTATAGATATGTCTCGCCAACGTGGTTATTTTATAGACCAGTCGCAATCCCTTAACCTATTTATGGAAGGTGCAACTATGGCGAAATTAACCTCTATGCATTTTTATGCTTGGAAAAGTGGCCTAAAAACTGGAATGTACTACTTACGTACTAAGAGTGCTGTAGATGCCAAAAAAGTCACTATTTCTAGAGTTGCAAAAGCAGAGCCAATTGCAGAAGTGGTTGCAGAAGAGTCTGTAGCACCTGAAAACGTTGTGCAAAAACAACAGCAAGCACTAAAAACAGCTGATAAGTTTGCTAAACAAACTGCTGAAAAACCAGAAGGCACACCAATGTCTGCCGAAGAAATGAAAGCTCTAATTGCACAAGCAAAAGAAGCTGAAGGTGATGACTGCTTAATGTGTGGTTCATAAAAGTTACAAATAACCAATCAAGTGTTAAAAAAGTACTCTGAAAAGAGTACTTTTTTTTTATTTAAGTATATTCTAAGTAAAAAAAATGCAAGCAAAAAAGCTAAAAGAAGTAGCATTAGTCTTTTTTAAACTAGGCTGTTTTGCCTTTGGAGGTCCAGCAGCACACATTGCAATGATGGAAGTTGAGGTCGTCACTAAGCGTAAATGGATGACGCGTGACTATTTTTTAGATCTCATTGGCACAACAAATTTAATTCCTGGTCCAAATTCTACCGAAATGACCATGCATTGTGGCTATGAATGTGCAGGTAAAACAGGCCTTTTTGTAGCTGGAATTGCTTTTATTATTCCTGCTACACTTATAACAGCAGTTTTAGCCTATTTGTATGTAAAATACGGAACGTTGCCACAAGTAGAGCCATTTGTATTTGGAATAAAACCAGCTGTTTTAGCGATTATAGCATCTGCTGTATTAAAGTTAGGAAAGAAGGCAGTAAAAACAATAGAGCTTACCATAATAGGAATACTAGTTTTAACTGCAAGTTTGTTGGGTGTAAATGAGGTTGTAGCACTTTTATCGGCTGGTGTATTAGGCATGTTATATTTTTATTTTAAAGGTAAGGCTAGAGGTTCTTTAAATGGTTTTTCGCCTTTATTGTTAAGCTCTACATTAGGCTTTACTTTAACTAAAATAACGGCTTTAAATGTATTCTGGGTGTTTTTAAAAGTAGGTGCTATTTTATATGGTAGTGGTTATGTGTTATTTGCCTATTTAGATGCCGAACTTGTAACCAGAGGTTGGTTAACTAGAGTAGAACTAATAGATGCCATTGCAGTGGGTCAATTTACACCAGGACCAGTTTTATCAACCTCTACATTTATTGGGTATCAATTATCTGGATTTCCAGGCGCTTTGGCTGCAACTTCTGGTATTTTTTTACCGTCGTTTTTATTTGTGTTAATATTAAATCCATTCATCCCAAAAATGCGCAATTCTAAGTTGTTACGTTACTTTCTAGATGCTGTTAATGTAGCTGCAGTTGCAGTTATGCTAGCGGTATTAATTGTTATGACCAAAGAAACAGTTTTAGGTTGGAAAGCTGTTGTTATTGCCTTAGGCGCAGCTTTATTGGTTTTTAAAACAAAAATAAGTCCTATTTGGGTTATTATTATAGGCTCAATTTTAGGCTATATTTTACTAGAATTCTTATAATTAAAAAATAAAAAAGCCACCAGATGTTTGGTGGCTTTTTTTAAATATATAAAGATGTGATTTATTATTCTGTTTCAGAAATAGTTGCAGGTTCTACAGAGCTGTCATGAGAGCCATAATACTCTTCTAAAAGGTTCATTGTAGCAGATAGTAAATCTTTAGTTTCTAATAATAAACTAAAGTATAATGTTGTATTTTTTGGACTAGATTCTTCTGTTCTTGTTCTCTCAACTTGTCTAGTAATTTTAGAAGTAACTAAATCTAACATCTCCTTTTTACGGTTAATTATGCCTCCAATTTGTTCAAAAGAGCGGGAATCGAAAGCTATTTTAGTATCATTGAATAAAATTTCTAATGCATCATCAACTTCTTTTAGCTCTTTTATTTGACTAAACTTAAGATTTTTATGGTTGTTATTGATATGTTTATGACTCGTTCTTGAGATATATTCTAAAGATTGTATCATGTCTTGCAGGTAACCTAATATATTTATATAAAAGTTACTAGCCTCCAGACTAGATTCGTCTAAGTTTTTAATGAAATAGAAAATATTATCTCTAAGTTCATCTACTTCTTCAGATAATTTTGCTACCTGTTTTTTATTCTTTTTAAGTGAACTTAAGTCTTGTTTAGCCAGACCATTTATGGCATTAGTATAAATTCGATTACCACGTTTTATTACATTGGCAATATTTGATGCGCTTTCATGAATTACACCTTGTACAGAACTGCTTTCAGCTTTAACCAAACGATCTTCTGCAATAAACGCTTTGGATTTATTATTATGGGCTATATAATTTCTTACTAATAATCCAAATGCCAATAACAAAAGCAAAGGAAACATTATTGTTAAATTTAGGTTTAGTAAAAAAGCTATTAATCCAGCAGCAGTAAATGCAATAAAAGCGGTAAAGAACCAACCTCCAATAACATTAATAACACCTGCTACACGGTAAACGGCACTTTCTGCTCCCCAAGCTCGATCTGCTAGTGAGGTTCCCATGGCAACCATAAAAGTCACATAAGTTGTAGAAAGTGGTAAACCCATTGAAGTAGCAATTGAAATTAAAACAGCGGCAACCATTAAATTTATTGCTGCGCGAAGCATGTCAAAAGCAGGAATATCTTCTTCTTTAACAGATAAAGCAATCTCAGGTTGTATAAATTGTTTTTCAATTTTAGCTTGCCACAAATCTGGCAGTAGATAAGCAGTAGCTTGGGAAGCTAAAACGGCAACACGAACAAAGATGCGTGACAAAAAATTAGGCTTAAATCGTTCTTTAGTACTCGACTGGCTTGATAAATCTATAGATGTTTTTACAACATCTTTTGCTTTACTAGAAAACCAAAGTGTAGCTACCATAATCATGCCAGCAATAAATAGTAGGATAGAAGGAGTTTCTACTTTGCCTTCTAAAAAATCCATTCGTAATGCATCTGCTGCAATACCAGAGTTTTGCCAAAATTCATAAGTTTTAAGTGCAGTTATAGGTACACCAATAAAGTTAACCAAATCATTACCTGCGAAAGCTAAGGCTAGAGCAAAGGTTCCAACAAGTATAATAATCTTGTAAATATTAATTTTAAAAACAGCAGTAAACAAGTAAGATAGTAATGTGCAAATAATTAAACTAATACTAACAATATTAACTACACTTGTTTCTAAATAATTTTTAATGGTCAATCCATTAGTGAAAGAAAAAGTTTCGTCGGCATATGGTGTGCCTTTTATGCCTTTTATAAAAATAAAATAAGTTAAACCAGTTAAAGCAATACCTCCGAATAATGCGCCTACCCAACTTGATTTGTTTTGAAAATTATAAGACAAAAGTAAACGTGTTATCCATTGTACAAAGGCTCCAATACTAAACGCTATTACTACAGAGAGTAATATACCTACTATTATTTTGGTAGCGGTATCTGTGTTAATATAATTTACTAAAGTAGAAAGGCTATCGTGGTTAGATAATATTTTAATTACAGCCATTGCAACAGCTGCTCCTAGTAATTCAAAAACAATAGAAACTGTAGTAGAAGTTGGCATTCCAACTGAGTTAAAGAAATCTAGTAGCAAAATATCTGTAATCATGACAGCCATAAAAATGATCATGATTTCACTGAACATAAACTCACTAGGATTAAAAATACCCTTTCGAGCAACTTCCATTAAGCCACTTGAGAATATTGCGCCTGTTGCTACACCTATACTAGCAACAATCATTATTGTTTTAAAGGAAACTGCCTTTGAGCCAATAGCCGAATTAAGAAAATTTACAGCATCATTACTAACACCTACAACAAGATCTGCAATGGCTAAAAGAGCCAAAGCAATAATCATATACAAATAAATATTATCCATTAGTTATGTCTAATTAGAAGAACAAATTTCATCTTTTAATTTGAACGTAGTGTTAATTTAATGTTATGTTCTATTACTTCTTTTCCCTTTTTAATAGTTACTACTTTTTAAATAATTAACAAGTTATGTTTTTAAAACTTTTTTTTATTTTTTTTAAAAATAACACTCTGTAAATCAGGGCTTTGAATAGTCAATGTTAATTTAATGTTATGTAAACGTTTGTTTAATGTAAATAAATTTATATATTTGTTATGTAAATATTAAGTAAAACCCAAAACAAATGAAAAAGATACTATCAATTTTAATGTTACTAGCAGTTGCAGTGACATTTGCACAAGAAATTAAGCCTAAATTCGAAAAACAAGGTAACCAAACAGAAGCTACTTTCTACCATGATAATGGAGAAATATCCCAAAAAGGTATGTTTAATAAAGCCAATAAATTACAAGGCACTTGGACGAGCTATGATAACCAAGGAAATAAAGTTACAGTAGGAAATTACGACAATGGTGTTAAAGTGGGTAAATGGTTTTTTTGGAATGCTAATTCTTTAAAAGAAGTTGATTATAGCAATAATGCAGTTGCTAGTATAAATGAATGGCAAAATAAAAACAGTATTGCAGATAGCAACTAGTTATACAGATACAAAAAAATAAAAAAACGCTTAGAAATTTTCTAAGCGTTTTTTGTTAAATAAATATGAGACTAAATCAAAATTTATAACTATATCCTAAAGAAAATTCTGTTCCTGGGTTTCTTAAAGAGAATGTTTGGTCTTGAGCACCAAAAGCTTCATAAAAGCTTTCTCTTTCGTCTCCCAAAATATTATTAACTTTTATATCGATAGCAGACTTTTTGTTCTCACCAAAGGTTTTATTTAATGTGAAATTTAGACTATGGAAAGGTTGTGTATAAACATCTGGTACAAAACCGTTACCAACAACTTCTAATGTTTTTCCTTGTACATTGTAAAATAAACCAGCTCTAAAACCTTTCTCATCATTTGAGTAGTCTAAACCAGCATTAATTAAAAATGGCGATTGTCCTTGGAGTTGACGTGTATCGTCAACAGATTCACCAACTCTAGCATTTGCAGTTCTTAAATTGAATTCTTGTTCGGTCATTGTTAATTTAGAATCTATAACCGAAACATTAGCATTAAATTTAAAGTTTTCTAATGAATTTAATAAGAAACCTAAGTTTTGTCTAAATTCAACCTCGCCACCAATAACTTGAGCATTTCCTAAGTTTGCAACTGTTAATTGTCTTGATGCTTGCGGAAAGAATGTTAACTCTAAGGGATCTTTAAAATCTTTATAAAAGCCACTAACTGCTATCATCTGGCCTTTCTCTCTAAAGATTTCATATCGTACGTCAAAGTTATTAATATAAGTTGGTCTTACCGTTTCGAATGTATTATTATTTAAACCACCAATAAAAAATCGGTTAGTTAAAGGATCAAAAATTTGTGCATTGGAAGCTTCTTTAAAAGAAGGTCTTGCAGTAGTACGAGAGTAGGATGCTCTTAAATTAGTCTTTTCCTTTAAAGCATAAATTAAGTTTGCAGAAGGAAAGAAATCGAATTTATCAATAGTTTTTTCTCCAATTACAGCTTCACCAGCGCTTATTCCAGTATAGAACATAGAAAATTGTTCTGTTCTTAATCCTAATACAACTTTAAGCTTTTCACTAGCATTAAATTCGTTTGAAACAAACATTGATGCCACATTAGATTCTCCTTCGTAAGAGTTTTCTGGTTGGAAGATGTTATTTGAGTCTAAGTAAGTACCATCACCAGTTGTAGTTGTCCATATATTTTCTTCAGCTAAAATAGTATTTACATCTCCATTAGTAACAATAGGAGAAGTTGTTTCAAATAAGTATTGATCTGTATTAAAATCACGATATTTAAAAGTAAAACCACCACCAAATTTTAATTTAGCGGGCTTATTAAATAGCTCATATTTTTTTTCAATTTTAGCATTTGCTACCCAGCTTTCTTCAGATAAATTTCTCCATATACGTGTTGGGTTACCAACTGAGCTAGGATCTATTTCATATTGAATATCTGCTCCATTTTCTACAATTCTTAAAGCAGTTGTTCTATGATCTTTATCTAAAACTTGGGAGAAAGAAGGAGAGAAAACCCAATCTAAATTTATATCAGAATTATTGTCTAAAGTATGACTACCAGATAAAGATAAATTAGTTATGGCTCTTTGAGTATATAAAAGCTCATCAGCAGTAGCATCTAGAAGACCAGATCCAGCACCAGCTTCGCTAATTAATAAATTAAATTTCCCAGCTGAAGATTCACCATTTTGAATGTGTAAACCTGTTAATTTGTATTTGGATTTTTCAGTTTTGAAAGTTAATCCTACAAGACCATTCATTAACACTTCATTGTGTCCAGAAGCGCCTTCTACAACACGTTGTATTGCTAAATCATTAATTAAATTACTATTAGTGTTATTACGTTCATAATTACCATCAACTCTATCTTCGTAAAAAGTAGTGTTGTTTTTGTATGAAAATGATGCTTGATATCCAATTTTGTTAGTTTCGCCTAGGTCATATTGGTTTCCTAATGTAAATCCTATATTGAAGTTGTTATTACTGTTTTCTATATCAGCTCCTAATTGTGATTCAAAACGTTTTGTAAGAGATGTTAAAAGCTGTTTGTTTTCAAAGGTAGCAGGTATAGATTGGTACCTATTTATTTTTCTGTTACGCATACCGTTGTCGTAACCAAAAACATCTGTTTTACTACCTTCGTAACTTAAGTAGTTATCTTTAAAGTGCATATTAGGGTTATAGCCTGTTCCTAAAGAAATTGAATATTCTGCCTTTGTAGGAAAATCTTTTGTTACTACATTTACAATTCCACCAGTAAAGTCTGCTGGATATTCGGCCGATGCAGATTTTAATACAATTACATTATCTATAATATTAGTTGGAAAAATGTCCATTGGGATAGTGTTTCTATCTGGATCTAAACCAGGAATGTCAACACCATTTAAAATAGATTTAGTATAACGATCACCAAGACCTCTAACATATACATATTTACCACCTTGAACAGATACACCAGGAACACTTTTTACAGCAGCAGCAATATCGCCAGCACCAATTTTTTTTATGCTTTGTGAAGAAAGCCCATCTAACATGGTTACAGATTTCATTTGTACGTTTAATAAAGCATTTTCAGTATTACGTCTAGTAGTAGTTGTTAAAACTACTTCTTCTAGTGCGTTTTCTGATGCATTTAAAGTTACTTCTAGATCTGTAACGTTATCTACTGTAATGATAACATCACTAATTTCGATAGTTTGATAGCCAACGAAAGAAAATACTAGTGTATAGGTCCCAGGATCTAATTCAAGCTCATACTTTCCATCAAAATCTGAAGTTGTACCACTAGTAGTTCCTTTTACTAAAATATTGGCAAAAGGTAATACATCATTATATTCACCATCGATTACCTTTCCAGCTACTATTCCTGTTTGAGAAAATCCAATTGCAGTTATAAAGAATACAATTAATGAAAGTATTTTTGTTATTTTTTTCATTTTTAGTAATTAATTAATACAAAGACTGCTCAAACCCATAGTTATAGGTTATGAGCAGTCTTTGTTTTTATGGGTTGTGTTTTTAGAATCCTAATCCGCCAGCAACATTAGAATATGTCCAGCTTAAGTTTGATGTTGTAGCACCTACAGTTTGTGCTCCAGCAGTTACAGCGGTAGCTTCAGAACCAAAACCAGTAACAGTAACTGTTGTTGCTTTGTTTACAAATATATCTTCTACGGCAGTTACACCTGTAGGTAATACTATTTCCCAATTACTAAATGATACTAAACCGTTATTATAGTTTGTTGCAACACCATCATTATCTAATTCAACATCTGCAGAATCTCCAAATCCGTATGCATAAACATTATTAGTAATTGCTTGGGCATTACTTCTGTAATCTGCATACTCAGAGTTTACATCTCCATTACCTATTAAAGTTAAGTTCTGTAAAGTACAAGTTCCGTTTAAAGTTCCTTCTGGTCCATCAATCTCTAATGCGTGATCAGATATAGCGTTTAATACTACAACTGCATTGTCTATAGTTCCAGAGTATGCTTGATCGATATCAAGCGCATCATCACCTTGTCCCCAAACTAATATATTTGAAGCGTTAACAGTACCTCCAAAGAATTCAACACCGTCATCTTTGTTTCCAACTACTTCAATATTATCTATAGTAGTTCCATTTCCAACTGAACCTAGAGTCAAACCATTTATTTCATTTCCTTCTCCTAATAAAGATCCTCCATGACGAATAGAAATATATCTTAATATTCCAGAGTCATCATTATCTACTGCAGGATCATCACCAGGACCATATAAACCAAAAGTGTCACTTGCAGGAATTCCTTCTATTTGTAATTCTGTAACATCACCAGGAAAAGAACCAGAAGCTCTACCTAATACAATTATTCCTCCCCAAAGACCAATGTTAGTTTCGTTTAAGTTTGTCCCAGCTGTTGATCCTATTTCAATATTATCTGCTTCTGCAGTAAAGATAATTGGTTGGGCAGCTGTACCTTCAGCCATAATTTTTCCTCCTCTTGCAACAATTAAAGCAGATGATAAAGAACCAGTACCAGCACGACCTTTAATTATAGTTCCAGGCTCGATAGTTAAAGTTACACCATCTTGCACAACAACTTTTCTATCTAAAATATAGCAGTTATCTGCTGTCCATGTTTCATTAATAGCAATACCACCAGATTTAACAATACAATCATCATCTGTTGAACCTGAATTATTGTTGTTAATTATTGTTGTTTCTTCTACTACAATAGGAGTGTCATCATCCTGTATACATCCATTAAAGACTAATGTGCTAATTGCAACTGCAGTTAATAATAATTTTTTCATTGTAAATGTTTTTAATATAGAATTAGTTTAAGTTAATTTTCTGATACAAAGAAACCACTAACTTTTAAAGTTTAGGTTAACTAGAGGTTAAACCTATTTCATTAAAAAGTTAGATAAATGTTACTTAAACGTTTCTAATTTCCTGATTAGGAAACATTAAATTAACATGAGTTTGTATATCTTGCAACTACTTAAGATTATACTATGAACTGGGAACAATTACTCTCTTTAAAACGCTTTGGCGATACAAACAAAAGACTAAGAAAAGAACAAGACGAAACACGCTTGGGTTTCGAGGTCGATTACGATCGTATTATTTTTTCTTCAGAATTTAGAAGTCTTCAGGATAAAACGCAAGTGATACCATTGTCTAAAACAGATTTTGTTCACACACGATTAACGCATAGTTTAGAAGTAAGTGTTGTAGGTCGTTCTCTTGGAAGACGTGTTGGCCAAAAGTTACTAGAAAAACATCCACAGTTGCAAAATATTCATGGTTATCAAGCGCATGATTTTGGAGCAATAGTTGCTGCAGCTGCATTGGCGCACGATATTGGTAATCCGCCTTTTGGGCATTCTGGTGAGAAAGCTATAGGTGAATTTTTTAAGTCTGGAAAAGGTTTAAATTATAAAAACCAATTAAACGAAAAACAATATCAAGATTTATGTGATTTTGAAGGTAATGCTAACGGATTTAAAATTGTTACCCAAAGCAGAGTAGGACGTGAAGGTGGTTTGCGTTTAAGTTATGCTACTTTAGGTGCTTTTACCAAATACCCAAAAGAGTCTTTACCAAAAAAGCCAACCAAGCACATTGCAGATAAAAAGTATGGGTTTTTTCAGAGTGAAAAAGAGGCATTTATTAATGTTGCTGAAGAATTAGGATTAAAAAAGCGAAGTGATAAAGATGCTAGTTATGCGCGTCATCCACTTGCGTTTTTAGTTGAGGCTGCAGACGATATTTGCTACACCATTATAGATTTTGAAGATGGTATTAATCTTGGATTAATTTCTGAAGCTTTTGCTTTAGAATATTTAATAAACTTGGTTAGAGATAATATTAAAACCGAAAAATATCACAAGCTATCTAATAAAGAAGATCGTGTAAGTTACCTAAGAGCTCTAGCCATTGGAGCCTTAATAGATGAAGCTATAGATATGTTTATGAAAAACGAAGAAGCTATTTTAGATGGTACATTTAGCGAAGCTCTATTAGATAAAAGTAAATATGAAGCACAAATTAATGACATTATTAAGTTAAGCGTCCAGAAAATTTATCAATCTACAGAAGTAGTAGATAAAGAGATTGCAGGTTATGGTGTGTTAAGTACATTACTAGAAACTTATACCTTGGCAGTTAATAATTGTTATGCAAATACAGCTTCAAATTACGACAAGCTAATTTTAAAAGGCTTGCCTAAAACTATAAAAATAGATCAAGATAGTTTGTACGAAAGACTATTAAGTGTTTGCCATTATATCTCACTGTTAAGTGATAGTCAAGCAATTATTCAGTATAAAAAAATAAAAGGATTTAGTATTTAATCGAGTTTATCTAAAATAAATTTTGTGAGATTTTTTGTGTCCAAACCAATAGATTCCTGCAGTTCAGCTACCGTTCCATGTTCTATAAAAACGTCTGGAATGCCTTTTAAGTAAATGTCGTTTTTATAGTTATGTTCTGCTGTAAATTCTAAAATAGCACTTCCAAAACCTCCTTTTACAGCATTCTCTTCTACTGTAATAATAGTATTGTGAGTTTTAAAAATACGATGCAGTAAATCTTCATCTAAAGGTTTTACAAAACGTATACCTATATGTGAAATGGTTTTTAATTTTTCATTTAAATCAATACATTCTTCAATAGTTGCTGCCATTGTTCCAAGACTAAGCACAGCAAGTTGTTTTCCTTGTTGAAGCACTTCGGCTTTTCTTATTTCAATTTTAGAAAATGGTTGTTTCCAATCTATTATAGTCCCACGACCACGAGGATAACGAATCGCAATAGGATGATTTAATCCTAACTGTGCTGTGTACATAATATTGCGTAATTCTATTTCGTTTCTTGGAGCAAAAACAATTAAATTTGGAATGCATCGTAAATAACTAATATCAAAAACACCATGATGTGTGGCTCCATCTTCTCCAACTAAACCAGCACGATCTAGGCAAAATATTACAGGTAAATTTTGGATAGCGACATCATGAATAACTTGGTCGAAAGCGCGTTGTAAAAAAGTAGAATAGATATTACAAAACGGAATCATGCCTTGTGTTGTCATTCCAGCAGCAAGTGTTACTGCGTGTTGTTCTGCAATACCAACATCAAAAGCGCGTTCTGGTAGTTGCTCCATCATAAATTTAAGGGAACTTCCAGTTGGCATTGCAGGTGTAATACCAATGATGTTTTTGTTTTGTTTTGCTAATTCTACAATGGTATGCCCAAAAACGTCTTGAAATTTAGGAGCTTGGCTAAAGCCAGATTTGGCAATTAATTCTCCTGTAATTGGGTTGAATTTTCCAGGAGCATGGTAAGTAACTTGGTTTTCTTCAGCTTGACGTAAACCTTTACCTTTAGTGGTGATAACGTGTAAAAACTTAGGGCCTTTAACGGTTTTTAGTCTTTTTAATTCTAAAATTAAAAGTGGTAAATTATGACCATCAATTGGTCCTGAATAATCGAAGTTTAAAGCTTCAAAAATATTGTCTTGCCCTTCTATTCCTTTTTTAACATTGGTTAAATACTGTTTTAGAGCACCAACACTTGGGTCTATACCAATAGCATTATCGTTTAAAATTACTAACAAATTACTGTTAGTAACTCCAGCATGGTTTAGGCCTTCAAAAGCCATTCCGCTAGCTATAGAGGCATCTCCAATTATTGCTATATGTTGTTTTTTAAAATCACCTTTTAACTGAGATGCAATAGCCATACCCAAAGCAGCAGATATTGATGTTGAAGAGTGTCCTACACCAAAACTATCAAATTTACTTTCGTTACGTTTTGGAAACCCACTAATACCATTTTTCTGTCTGTTGGTATGAAATTGTTTTTTTCTTCCAGTTAATATTTTATGTCCATAAGCTTGATGACCAACGTCCCAAATGACTTCATCTTTGGGAGTGTTAAAGACATAATGTAAGGCTATGGTTAATTCTACAACTCCTAAACTTGCTCCTAAATGGCCAGCTTTTGCAGCGACTGCTTCAATAATAAATGCTCGAAGTTCTTTTGCTAAAATAGAAAGTTCATCTTGTTTTAGTTGTTTTAGGGATTCTGGAGAATCGATGGCATCTAATAGTCGATTATGCATTAGTTGTATAAAGAAAGTGTAAAATTATTAAAAACTGGTCTTAAATTTCGTTGAATAGTCAATAAAATACGTTTAAAATTGTAATAATTGTAAGTTGGGTGTTATATTTGTGACTATTAAAAAGAAAAATTTTAAAACACTGCACAAAATTATGAAGAAAAATTACATTGTTTGCCTTTTGGCTACGGTATTTTTGTTTGCTTTTCAAATAGGACAAGCACAAAAAAGTTTATCTGAAAACGAATTTGGATCTCTTATTCAAGATTGGTTAGATAAAAACAAAGAGAACTACAATTTAACAGAAAATGACATCTCTAGTTTATTAGTAAGTGATGCCTATTACTCTAAGAAAACTAAAATTAATCATGTTTATGTTAATCAAGCATACCAAGGTATAAAAATACACAATGCGATTTCAAGTGTTGCGGTTAGAGATAACTATGTGTTTTATTATGATAATTCATTAATACCAAACATAGCTTCTAAAGTAAATACAATTACACCAGCTATTAATGCACAAGCTGCCATTAATGCTGTAGCTAATGTTTATGATTTAGGAAGTGTTACTAATTTGTCTACTATTAGTCATACTAATAATAATTATGTTTTTTCTAATGGTAACGTCTCTCAAAAAGACATTCCAGTTTCTTTAGTATTTCAACCTACATTAGATGGGTCTATTAAATTAGCTTGGGATTTAAGCATACATACTCTAAACGGACAAAACTGGTATAGTGTAAGAGTAGACGCAGTAAATGGAGAAATTATAGATACTAACGATTGGATCATTAAATGTAATTTTGGTGATGGTAACCATGCTACTCACACAAATCACAATACTAAAAAAGCAGAAACTGTAAATTTATTTAAGTCCGCATCTTCAATGATGGCTGATGGTTCATCTTACAGTGTTATTCCGCTTCCTTTTAGAAGTCCAAGTGAAACAACTGTAACTTTAGTTTCAGAACCAGCAAGTTTAAATGCTTCTCCATTTGGCTGGCATGATGTAAACGGTGTTGCAGGAGCAGAGTTTACAATCACTAGAGGGAACAATGTTTACGCTCAAGAAGATGTAAATGGTAATAATGGGTTTGGAGCAGCTCCAGATGGAGGTGCTACATTAAATTTTGATTATTCAAGTTCAAGTTTAAATCAAGAACCTTCAGGTTACCAAGATTTATCGCTTACTAACTTGTTTTATATGAACAACATCATGCACGATGTATGGTATGAGTATGGTTTTGATGAGGTTAGTGGTAACTTCCAGGCCAATAACTACGGTAATGGTGGTAGTGGAAGTGATTTTGTAATTGCAGATGGTCAAGACGGAAGTGGTTTAAATAATGCAAACTTTAGTACTCCTCCAGATGGTAGTAATCCAGGAATGCAAATGTATTTATGGAATGGTGTTCCTGCTAGTCCTCTAACTGTAAATTCAGGAGGACCATTAACAGGTAGTATTACTGCTGCAGTTCCTGCTACTGGAGCTGGAAATAACATTACAGGACCAAGTACAGTACCAGTTACTGCTGACTTGGCTTTAGTAATAGATGATAATTCTGTAGACAATACTAGTGCTCCTGATTATTTTCCAGATTTTAATGACGGTTGTGGAGCTGTAACTAATGGAACAGATTTAAGTGGCAAAATAGTAGTAATTAGAAGAGGTAATTGTCCATTTGTAGATAAAATACAAAATGCACAAGATGCTGGAGCAGCAGGTGTTATTGTTGTCAATCACAACAATCCTGCTAACGATCCAAATTATGTAGAATATGTAGGAATGTCAGGTACTACAAATCCAGCATTTACCATTCCATCTGTGTTTATTAATAATGCTGATGGAGAACAATTAATATCAGCATTACAGAATAATGAAGTTATTAATGCTACTATAGTATCAGCTCCTGTGCCAGTACAAAGAGATGGTAGTTTAGATAATGAAATTGTTGCTCATGAATATGGGCATGGTATTTCTACTCGATTAGCAGGTGGACCAAGTAATTCAGGTTGTTTAGGAAATGCTGAACAAATGGGAGAAGGATGGTCAGATTGGTTTGCACTCATGATTACTATGAAGGTTGGAGATTTGCCAGAGACTGGTAGAGGTATTGCAACATATTCAACTAGTGAGCCAGTAGATGGATTAGGTATTAGACCTTTTCAATACAGTACAGACACCTCTATAAACCCTTTAACTTATGGAGATACTAATAATACTGCCATAACTCAACCACATGGAATTGGAACGGTTTGGGCTACTATTCTATGGGATTTAACTTGGAAATATATTGAGAAGTATGGATTTGATCCAGATATTTATAATGGTACAGGTGGAAATAATAAAGTAATGCAGCTAGTATTAGATGGTTTAAAACTGCAAACATGTAATGCAGGATTTGTTAGAGGTAGAAACGGTATTTTACAGGCAGATACAGCTCTTACTGGTGGAGAAGACCAATGTATGATTTGGGAAGTTTTTGCTGCAAGAGGAGTTGGTTTAAGTGCTAGTCAAGGAAATCCACAATCTAGAACAGACCAAGTAGAGGATTTTAATTTGCCTCCAGATACTAATCCTACGCTACAAAACTGTACGAGTTTAAGTGTAGATGAGTTTAATGAGTCTAATTATTCAATTTTCCCTAATCCAACAAACAATGTGTTAAACATTAATGTTAAAAAGAATTTTGGAAAAGTAAACATTACATTAACAGATATTAATGGTAGAGTTGTAATGACTCAAGAAGCTAACCTTTCTAGATCAACAGAGCTAAATATTAGTGCTCTTCAATCTGGAATGTATATTCTTACAATTAAAGGCGAAAACATAAATACAAACGATAAGATTATTAAAAACTAGTAATCGTTTTTAAATTAATATTTAAAAGGCAACCATTTTTATGGTTGCCTTTTATATTTTTATAGAATGATAAAACCTTACGACGACACCTATTTTATGCGAAAGGCACTTCAGGAAGCAGAAGACGCCTATGCAAAAGGTGAAATTCCTGTTGGTGCAGTTATTGTAATTGAAGACCGTATTATAGCAAGAGCCCATAATCTTACAGAGCTTTTAAACGATGTGACTGCACATGCAGAAATGCAAGCTATAACAGCTGCAGCAAATTTTTTAGGCGGAAAATATTTGCAAAATTGCACACTTTATGTCACTTTAGAACCTTGCCAAATGTGTGCAGGAGCTTTATATTGGAGTCAAATTTCTAAAATAGTTTATGCTGCCAGAGATGAAGAGCGAGGTTGTATTAATTTAAAAACCAAGCTGCATCCTAAAACAATAATTGAAGGCGGAATACTAGAGGATGAAGCTTCTAAGTTAATGAAGCGTTTTTTTATTGAAAAACGAAATTTAAATTAGATTTTAAAAAAAATACAAGACGATTAACTTATTTTTTACTTTCACGTTCACGCATTTTATCTAAATTCTCTTTATTTAGCATATAGTCTTTTGGGTTTTTATCTTTCCATCTGTGCCATGAGAATAATGGAATAACAATAAAAAACAAACCTAAAACACCAAAACCAATAAGCTTTTTAGAAAAAGGGAGCTCTAGAATGAAGCCGCAAATTAAAAAAACTAAAGATGTTATGAAGAAAAACCAAATTAAATATTTCATGTTTTGTTTTATTATTAGTGCAAAATTAATCAAATTTAAGATTAAGATGATACATTAATTAATTGTCTTCTGTAAGCGGTAAGGAGTTTAGATTTTGATACAAAACCAATATACTTTTCATCTTTAATTACAGGTAAATTCCATGCACCAGAATCTTGAAACTTTTGCATTACGGTTTGCATAGAGTCCTTGTTATATATAATTTTATCTGGAGGATTATTCATTAAAGATTCAACAAGAGTCGTCTTGTACAGAGATTGATCGAACATAATTTCTCTTACATCATCCAGTAAAATAATACCAGTTAGTTCTCCCTCTTCATCCACAACAGGAAATAAATTACGTGTTGATTTTGCAACACCATGATGCAGCATATCTCCAAGAGTCATCTTTGGATGTAATACAGAAAAATGACTTTCTATTATAGCATCTAAAGTCATTAATGTAAGTACATTTTGGTCTTTATTATGTGTTAGTAACTGTCCTTTTTCTGTTAGTTCTCGTGTGTAAATTGTATAATCTATAGCGCTTTTTTTAACACTAAAAGAAATACCAACAGAGATCATTAATGGAATAAATAACTCGTAACCACCAGTAATTTCAGCAATTAAAAATATTGCAGTTAAAGGAGCATGCAACACACCTGCTATTAATCCAGCCATTCCAATTAATGTAAAATTAGTCTCACTAACATTAAAACCTAAACCAATATTATTAATCACTTTGGCAACTACATTACCAAGCGCGCTTCCCATAACCATTGTAGGAATAAAAATACCACCAACACCACCAGCAGCAAATGTTGTAGTCATGGCTACTGCTTTAAAAATAGTAATGCCAATAAGTAATAGGATAACAACCCAAATATTATCTTTAAAATCATCAAAAGGTGTTTTGCCTAAAGCTTCAACATGGTTTCCAGCCAATAAATTATTTATAAAACCAAAACCTTCACCATACAATGGCGGAATAAAATAAAGCATAATTCCTATGGCTAAACCTCCAATAATTAAACGCTGAAAAGCAGTTTTAAAACGTTCAAAAAACTTTAGAATAGCAAAATACATTTTGGTGAAGTAAATGGAGGCAAAGCCAGTTCCAATACCCAAAACTGCATAAAATAAAATATCTTTTATTTCGAATTTATCTGAAAAATTAAAATTGAAAAGTAAATCGTCTCCTAAGAAAAAATAGGATGTAATAACCGAGGAAACCGAAGCAATAAGTAATGGTAATAAGGATACAAATGTGAGGTCTAAAGCAAATACTTCCACAGCAAAAATAATAGCTGCAATTGGCGATTTAAAAATAGATGAGATTGCTCCTGCTGCAGCGCAACCAATAAGTAATGTTCTTGTTTTTCTATTAATATGAAATAGTTTTCCAAGATTAGAGCTTATTGCAGCACCAGAAGCTACTGCAGGACCAAGCAGTCCAACCGAACCTCCAAAACCTACTGTTAAAGGAGCAGCAATTAACGGGAAATAAATTTTAGACCGTTTTAAAAAGCCACTTTTTCGAGTTAACGAAAATAAAATGGAAGGAATTGCATGTTCAATTGGCTTTTTTGAAACGTATTTTACAAATAAGTAAACAAGTAAAAGGCCAATTACAGGTAATATAAAATACAACTGGTTTTGAGAAAACACAATACCTTTATCTAAAAGCGCTTCTATGGTAAATGTTATATTTTTTAGTGTTACAGCAGCTAAACCAGCTAATAAACCAACTATTGCACTTAGAATAAAAGTGAAATTTTTCTCAGAAATATTTTTATATCTCCAGATTAGAAAGCGTCTTAAAAGCGTTTTTTTTGGCATGATTTGTTACTTATTTCAAAGTAACAAAAAAATCCTGCGAGAAGCAGGATTTTTTATTTATGATTATAAATCTAATTTTAAATTTAATTCTTTTAATTGTGCTTCGTCAATAGGAGCAGGAGCGTCTATCATCACATCTCGACCAGAATTATTTTTTGGAAAAGCTATAAAATCTCTAATGGTTTCTTGTCCACCAAGAATGGCAACCAATCTATCTAAACCAAAGGCTAATCCACCATGTGGAGGTGCACCATATTCAAAAGCATCCATTAAGAACCCGAATTGTGCTTTAGCATCGGCATCACTAAAACCTAAATGTTTTAGCATAATAGCTTGCGTCGCTTTATCGTGAATTCTTATCGATCCACCACCAATTTCGTTTCCATTCAACACTAAATCGTAAGCATTGGCTTTTACTTCTCCAGGTTTAGTGTCTAGTAATTCTATTTGACCTGGTTTTGGTGAAGTAAATGGATGGTGCATGGCGTGATAATGACCAGTTTCCTCGTCTAATTCTAATAAAGGAAAATCAATAACCCAAAGTGGCGCAAATACTTTTGGATCTCTAAGGCCTAATTGTGTTGCTAATTCCATACGTAAGGCACTTAATTGTGCACGCACTTTATTGGTTTCTCCTGATAATACACAAACTAAATCTCCAGCTTTTGCACCAGTAATTTCTGCCCATTTTGCTAAATCGTCTTGATCGTAAAATTTATCTACCGAAGATTTAAAGCTGCCATCGTCATTACAACGTGAATATATCATGCCTAGAGCGCCAACTTGTGGACGCTTTACCCAATCGATTAATTTATCTATTTCTTTTCTGGTGTAGCTATTTCCACCAGGAACAGCGATACCAACAACTAATTCTGCGTTATTAAAAACAGCAAATTCTTTATGTTGTGTTACTGCATTTAATTCGCCAAACTCCATACCAAAACGAATATCTGGTTTGTCGTTTCCATATAAACGCATGGCATCATCGTATAACATTCTTGGAAATTTATTTACTTCAACACCATTAACTTCTTTAAGTAAATGACGTGTTAAACCTTCAAAAACATTTAAAATATCTTCCTGCTCTACAAAGGCCATTTCACAATCAATTTGTGTAAATTCTGGTTGTCTGTCTGCACGTAAGTCTTCGTCTCTAAAACACTTTACAATTTGAAAGTATTTATCCATACCACCAACCATTAACAGTTGTTTAAAGGTTTGAGGTGATTGCGGTAAGGCGTAAAATTCTCCTTCGTTCATACGAGAAGGCACTACAAAATCTCTTGCGCCTTCAGGAGTGGATTTAATTAAATATGGTGTTTCTACTTCAATAAAACCATTATTAGATAAATAGTTTCTTACTTCTTGAGTTACTTTTGCTCTAAATATTAAGTTGTTTTTTACTGGATTACGTCTAATATCTAAATAGCGATATTTCATTCTAATATCTTCGCCACCATCGGTTTTATCTTCAATAGTAAAAGGTGGTAAAAGTGCTTCGTTTAGAATGTTTAATTCTGAAACCAAAATCTCTATGTCACCTGTTGGTATATTAGGGTTTTTAGAGGCACGTTCTATAACAGTTCCTTTAACTTGTATTACGAATTCACGCCCTAATTTTTGTGCTTTTTCAAGCATGTCTTTAGAGGTTCTTTCTTCATCAAATACTAATTGCGTAATACCATAGCGGTCCCGTAAATCTACCCAAACAATAAAACCTTTATCTCTAGATTTTTGTACCCAACCAGATAGGGTAACTTCTGTATTTATGTGTTTTGCAGTTAATTCACCGCAATTATGACTTCTGTACATAGTGTGATTTTGTAAGTTGCAAAAGTAAAAAATCCGAAGACAATGCTTCGGGTTTTTTTAAATTTTATTATTTCTGTATTTAACCAAATATATTTTTAATCCATGTCGCCTTGATAGTTTATTTCTGTCAATGTCCCTTTCTCAAATTTAAAAATGAAAATTGACGTTTGATCAAAATTTCTTATTTTAATTAAATTAGTTTTTATTTCAGTTGCTATTTGGTTTTCAAGTTTTTCCTTTTTTATTCCAATACAAATGGAGTCTAGAAATTTAAATTGGGAATTCTTTATTTTGGCTGAAATAATTTCTTCCGCAAAGCCTTCTTTATAAAAGTGAATTGTTGTTTGCTCAAAAATTATTGTTTTATTTATAAGAGGAATTGTTTTGTTGTTTGTGTTAGTTTTAGCTGATTCTTCTCCGTTAAATATTGGGTTAAAAGCAATATCATACAAATCAGATTTCAAAAGCATTAACAAACTATCATTTTCAATGTATTGTTCTACAACAATAGTTTCATTAAATTTATTTTCTGTTACAGTTTTTGGAATTTCTTTTTGTTACAGGAAACCATTAAAATTAGAACTCCAATTAAAGTTTGTAGGTAAATTTTCATGTGTTGCTAACACTTTATATAGTAAATTTTATTACTCATATCTAGGAAAAAAATCTGGCTATAATAGGTTTTTTATTTAGTAAATAGAATTCTTCTAAAAACAAAAAAGATTCGCTTTTTTGATAGTCTAGTTTTGCCATTTAGACTAAAACTTAAAGATATATTTAGGAAAAAAGAGTTTTAAAGAATAGCCTAGAAAAATAATGAGGCCATAATTTATAATGAAAAAATCTACATAATAGCAACCTAAAATGAGTGTAAATAAACCGTAACAAAGCACAAAAAACTCTAAAAACGCAATATTTTGTTCTTTTTTAAAGGCATAATCTTGTTTTTTTTGAATGTTGACTTTAGAGTTAATATTGTATTTAGGCGTTCTAACAAATTCTGAAACTTTTCCAAAGTAGCCTTCTAAAACACCAATTACCATGTATAAAGAAATACCAACGCTTAAAGCTAAAAAAATATAAAAGTTAGGTAAGAAAAGTAATGCCTCTTTCCATTTCTTTTTTACTGCCATTAAATGACCAAAGAAAAACAAGAAAAACAAACCGCCATTTATAAATAAGCTAATAAAATAAACAATTTCAATATTATTAATAATAATGATTTCTTCTTTTGTCATCCAGAAAACAAAAGGACTTGTAATCACTAATAAAAAGACAATTATAAAAACTGAAGAGTTAAATAAATGCACACTTCCTGCTAATTTTGCCCATAAACTTGCAGGAGATTTCCATAGGTTTTTAAGGTTTTTTCTTACGCATTCTGCTGCACCTTTAGACCATCTGTACTGTTGTGTTTTATATGCATCTACAGTAATTGGTAATTCTGCTGGAGATTCCACATCAAATAAATATTTAAATGTCCAACCTTTTATTTGTGCTCTAAAACTTAAATCTAAATCTTCGGTTAAAGTATCTGCTTGCCAGCCACCAGCATCTTCAATACACGATTTTCTCCAAATACCTGCTGTACCATTAAAATTTATATAGGCTTTACTTGTTGTTCTACCCAATTGTTCTACAGAAAAATGCGTGTTAAACATAATGGCTTGTGCTCTTGTAATAAAAGAAAAATCTTTATTAATATGTGTCCATCTGGATTGTACTACGCCTATTTTTTCATCTTGAAAATAAGGTACAGCATGTTGTAAAAATTCTGAATCTGGTATAAAATCTGCATCAAAAATGGCAATAAAATCACCTTTGCAAAATTTCATACTATAATCTAAAGCACCAGCTTTAAAACCTGTTCTGTTTTCTCTTTGAATGTGTTTTATATCTATTGCTTTAGTTTGATAATAGGATACTTTATTAGAAATGAGTTGGCTGGTCTCGTCGGTAGAATCATCTAATACCTGAATTTCTAATTTGTCTTTTGGGTAGTTTAATTTACATACAGCATCTATAAGTCGTTCTACTACATATTTTTCGTTATAAATTGGTAGCTGAATGGTTACTTTTGGATACTTTTTTAGATTAGGTTTTGTATTTTTCTTTTTAGCTAAAAGCGCAAAAATTAATAAAACTATTTCTACACAGATATAAAAGAATAGTATCATGTTTAAAGCAGCCCAAAAGTAAAAAACTATTTTTCCAAGCATCATTTTTTATATTTTGTAGATAGTAATAGTGATGGTATTAAAAATAAATCTGACACAAATGCAAATAGCAAACTTGTTGAAATTATTAAACCAAAAGTAAATAAAGAATAATAACTAGATATAGTTAAAGTTATATTTTAACCACATTTTAAGTCGCATGGTTAAATAGAATAATATTGGTACTACAATTAAGGTTAAAAAAGTAGCTACAAAAAGACCATAAATCACGGTCCAAGCCAGTGGTCCCCAAAAAATAACATTATCTCCACCCATATATATATTAGGATCGAATTCACTAAATAGTGTAAAAAAGTTAATATTTAAACCAATAGCTAATGGTATTAATCCTAAAATAGTTGTAATTGCTGTTAATAAAACTGGACGTAAACGTGCTTTTCCAGCGCGAATGATTTGTGTTAATAATTCTTCTTTAGATAAGTACTCGTCCTCTTCTAAATCTAACTCGTTTTTACGTCTGTCTATTAATAACTGTGCATAGTCTAAAAGCACTACACCATTATTAACCACAATACCTGCAAGAGATATAATTCCCATCATGGTCATTAAAATAACAAAGGAAGCTCCTGTAATTACGATACCTCCAAAAACTCCAATTAAGCTCAAGAATATGGCAATCATGATGATTGTTGGTTTTGAAACCGAATTGAATTGAAAGATTAATATTAAAAAGATTAAGGCTAATCCAGTAAAAAATGCTCCCATTAAAAAGGCCATTTGTTTGTTTTGTTCTTCAATTTGACCAGTGTAATCTATTGTAATGTTTTCTGATAGGTTATCGAAATTTTTCATTTCTTCTTGAATCTGGCTAACCACTGCTACAGCATCTGTAAAACCAGGTGCTAATGCAGAATATACGGTAACTACACGTTTTCCATCTCTATGTTTAATAGCACTAAATCCAGAGTTATTATTTTGCTTTGCTAAGGTTGATACCGGAATTTCTTTTACCTGACCAGAAGCCATATCTCTAAAAATGATATTCTGATTAAAAAGCGCACTTGTGTTATAACGTAAGTCTTCGTTAAAACGAACATAGATATCGTAATCATCTCCATCTTCTTTATAAATACCAGCTTTGGCACCAAAAATAGAGTTTCGCAATTGTTGTCCTACTTGACCAGTACTTACGCCTAATTCTCCAGCTTTTTGTCGGTCTACAATAACTTGCATACCTGGTTTGCCTTTATTAACATCAATTTTTAGCTCATCGATAGCTTCAATGTTTTTTGTGTTAATAAACTCTCTTAATCTTTCGGCTGTATTAATTAATTCGTTGTAATCATCACCTTCAAGCTCAATATTTATTGGCGCACCAGCTGGTGGACCATTGGCATCTTTTTCAACCGAGATTAAAACACCAGGATAAATACCAACTAAAGATTCTTGAACTTTTTTAAGTAGCTCTTGACTGTCTGCGCCATTTCTATATTTGTACTCACGCATAGAAGCTGTAATCTTGCCTTTATGTGGCATTTCGGCAGCAGAACCACTGTCTGTTTGTGGATTTCCAGCACCTTCTCCTACTTGAGAAACAGCGCTTTCTACTAGAAAGTTATCGCCATCTTTAATATAGGCTTCGTTGTTGATAATTGCATATACTTTGGTTTCAATCTCTTTAGTAATTTCGTTCGTTTTTTTAATGTCTGTGCCTTCAGGATATTCTATATATACAATAATTTGATTAGGTGTATTGTCTGGGAAAAACTCAATTTTTGTACGTTGTTCATTACAAGACACTATGAAGGCAAATATTGCTATGATGAATAATAAAAATGTCCCTATACTTATTCCAAATGGTCTGTAAGCTTTAAGAGAACCTTTTAAAAATCTTTCATAAAAGTTTTCTAGTTTTACTAAAGTTTTATTTTGAAAGCGATTAGCCATTTTTCTAAGAATTAATCTATAGACCCAAAGCATAATAGCGGTAAACACCATAACAGAACCTAAACCTCTATATTCGCCACCAAAGATTAAAATGATAGCTCCTATAATTGCTATAATTGCTGAGATTTTTATGATACGATTTAGTGGCATGTCTTTATCTTCAGTAGTCATAAATTGAGAGACTAACACCGAGTTAAAGAAAATGGCAACTACTAATGAGGAACCTAAAACTACAGAGAGTGTTATTGGAAAATACTTCATAAACTGTCCCATAACACCTGGCCATAAACCTAGAGGAATAAATGCAGCTACAGTTGTTGCAGTAGATATTATTATAGGAAAGGCTATTTCGCCAATACCTTTTTTTGCAGCTTCTACTCGAGACATGCCTTCGTCTTCCATTAAACGATAGACGTTTTCAACAACAACAATTCCATTATCTACTAGCATACCAAGACCCATAATTAATCCGAAAAGAATCATGGTATTCATAGTATAACCTAATGCGTTTAAGATGAGCAAGGACATAAACATGGACATTGGTATAGCAAAACCAACAAATAATGCATTTTTAAATCCTAAAAAGAACATAAGTACTGTAACGACTAGTATAATACCAAAGATGATATTGTTTACTAAATCGTCTACTTGCCCTATAGTTTTTGGAGATTGGTCGTTAGTAATGGTAACACTTAGGTCTTGCGGAAACACAGTTTTTTTTGCGTTTTCTACAATAACTTCAATTTGCTCTGCAGCTGCAACCATGTTTTTTCCAGCACGTTTTTTTACATCTAGCATCACTACGGTTTCACCAAATTCTCTTGCGTAAGTGGTTTTGTCTTTAGGCTTAAAAGAAATGGTTGCAACATCTTTTAAATAGATAGGATTGTTGTTTTCGGACTTAACAACAAAATTTTCTAAATCTTTAGGATTGTCTATTTCTCCAATAATACGTATTGTACGTCGTTGTCCACTAGTTATTAAATTACCAGCAGACATCGTCATGTTTCCATTACCAATAGCTCCAGTAATATCGTTAAAGTTAACTTTAGAAGCCATCATTTTATAGACATCTACAGCAACTTCAACTTCTTTTTCTTGAGCACCACGAATGTCTACTTTTTTAATTTCGTCTAAATCCTCAATTTCATCTTCTAGATATTCACCAAATTCTTTTAGTTTTTCTACTGTATAATTTCCAGAAATATTAATATTAAGTATCGGAATTTCTTCACTCATACTTAAATCGAAAACATTAGGTTCTACTTTTGCACCATTAAAGGTTGGCCAATCTTCTCCTGAGGTTTCGCTATCTATTTCGTCTTTTACTTTTTGTTTAGCTGCTTCAACGGTAAGTTTCTCGTCGAACTCTACAACAATCATAGCGTAATCTTCTTGAGATGTTGAGGTAATCTCTACAACATTACTTACATCTTTAAGTTTGTCTTCTAAAGGATCTGTGATTAGTTTTTCTATGTCCTCTGCAGTGTTTCCAGGAAAAATAGAACTAATATAAATTTTAGTTTCTTTAATTTCTGGAAAATTTTCTCTTGGCATACTAAAGTAAGCAGATCCACCTAAAAACAAAAGAATAACTATGGCCACATACATTGTGGTTTTATTATTAATTGCCCAAGAGGATAAACCAAATTCTTTATCGACCTTTTTTTTATTTTTAGTCATTGGTCTTAGTTTTTGTTGGTTACTTTAACTGTTTGCTCATCTTTAACACTTCTAGCACCTTCTTCAATTATTTCAGCACCATTTTCTAAACCTTTTAAAACTTCAATAACATCACCTTGTGTTTTTCCTGTTTCAATAATAACACGTTTCGCGACACCTTGACCATTTTCTTTTTTATCATTAACAATGTATACATATTGTTCGCCATTAGCATTTTCTGAGATAATACTTTGTTTAATAAGTATAGCTTCGTTGTTAGTATAATCGTTTATTTTAAGTCTAGCTGTTAGATTTGGTTTTATAGTCTTATCTTTATTAGGCACTGCTATTTCTACTTTAAATGTTCGGTTTGCTGGATTAATAAAATTACCTGCTTGGCGTATTTTAGTTTGTAATGTTTTACCTAATACAGGAAATTCTACCTCAACAGATTTACCTTTTATAACATCTGTAATGTAACGTTCTGGCACATCTGTTTCTATGTACATATCGTCTAGATTTACTATACGCATCAATTGAGATTGTCCTGCTCCAACAACACTTCCTTGTTCTGTAATAACATCGTCTATAGTTCCAGAAAAAGGTGCTCTTACAATGGTTTTACCTATTTGTTGTTTAATTTGATTAACAGCTTCTGCCTGTGCCTCGTAATTAGATTTTGCTTGTAGGTATTGTATTTCACTTCCAATTTTTTGCTGCCATAATCGTTCTTGACGCTCAAACGTAGTTTTAGCTAAATTGGCTTGTATTTGTACTTGTGCTAATTGTTGGCTCATGCCACCATCATCAATTTTTGCTAAAGTTTGTCCTTTAATAACTTTTTGACCTTCTTTGACATATAAACGAGTTAATATGCCAGAATATTCTGGAAATATAACCAGATTGTTTTTTGTGCTTACGTTTCCTTGTAATTCTAAAAAGTGTGTAAATATTTTTTGTTTTACCTTAAAAGTTGTGATTAAAGGTACTTTTTTTTGAGTATCTAAAACAGCAATTTTAGCATCTAATTGCTTTAATTTTTCAGTAATCTCTTGTTGTTGTGCGACTATTTCATTTCGTTTTAGTCTTATAGTTTGTAAATTATCTGTTGCAATTACATCTGCAACCGTTTGCGTTTTATTTTGTCCACAAGCTGTTAAAAGCAGTGTTATGGATACTATTGATATTATATGTTTCATTAGTTTGATGATTTTATTGGTTGATTAGTTGTTTGTTATATTTAAAACCGTTTCTAGTTCGGCTTTGGTATTTATAATGTCTACCATGGCTTGTAACAGTTCGTTTTGAGTAGTATATAATTGTGTTTGTGCTTGCCTTAATTCGAAACTAGAGCCTATGCCTTCAAAAAATTTAGTTTGGTTTTTCTTTTCTATGCGTTCTGCAAGTGCTAGGTTTTCTTTTTTATTTTGATAATCTTCTATGGCAAATTGATAGTTGTTTTTAGCAGTTGCTATTTGAAGTTTAATTTTTTGTTCTGTTTCAGTAAGATTGTCTTCTGCAGATTCTAGGTTAATTTTAGCACGCTGAGTTTTTGCACTTTTTAATCCCGATCCAAATATTGGAATGTCTAGATTTAATCCAAATGCAGCTGTTCCTGCCCAAGCTTGATTGTTGTTTAAAAATCTAAAGTTATCGTTGTTTCCTATGTAAGAACCTGTTAAAAATCCACTTAACGTTGGTAAAGCTCTACTTTGCTCTAGTTTTACAAGTAACTCTTTAGATACTTTTTCGTTTTCAGCAATTTGGTAATCTATAGTGTTTTCAACGTTAACATCTGCTTCTAAAGTTGCTAGAGAGATATTTTTGAGTGTTAATGTTTCAAGAGCATCGGTTAATACTGTTTTTGTGTTTATTTCGATACCAAGTGTAATATTAAACATTTGGTATGCAATTGCTTTTAAACGCTCTGTTTTATTTAGGTTGCTTTTTATGCTAGATAGTGTAATTTTTAATTGTTCTACACTTTCTTCTTCACCCAAACCGTTTTCATAAATTCTGGTTGTTTCGTTTAAATTCTTTTCTAAAACAGCTATGTTTCTTTGTAGTATTTTTATGCTTTCTTCAGCTAATAATACATTGCCATATGTGTTTATTACTGCTTTTCTAATTTCTAAATCGGTTTTAATTTTAGCGTTTTTGGAAATTTCTAAAAATACTTTAGCAGACTGTAATCCTACTAGGTAAGAGCCATCAAAAAGGAGCTGATTAAGTGTTGCAGATGGTGTAATATTTTGTTTTGCACCAAAATCTACTATGTTATCACCATTAAAATCAATACCAGGAAATTGTTGTTTTATGTTATTAGTATAACTTATGTTTCCGTTTATTTGTGGTAATCCAGTTGCAATTGTCTCCCACTTTTGTTGTTTTGCGGCCTCAATATCTCGTGTTGCATTATTAGCTTGTCTGTTGTTTTCAAGTGCATAATCTATGGCCTCTTGTAAGGTAAACTCTGTTTTTTGCTCTTGCGAAAAACCTATGGCTGTAAGTAGCATAACAAGAATTAATAAAATTTTATTGGTCATTATTTTAAGATTGATTTTTTGTTATAAAGTTGTTAAGAATGGTCATCCCTTTTTTTGTTACAATAGCACGTAAATGGTATTCTAAGTAGCTTTCCATTAAATAATCCATTGTATAGTTTTCAGGTGGAAAAAACATATTGTCTTTAATGCCTGTCATTCCAGTAAAATACATTCTAGAGATAAAATCTAAATCTATAGTGTCTCTAAATAATTTGGTGTTAACACCATGAACTAAGCTTTCTCTCACAGATTTGTGCATTTTCTCAAACTGTTTGTTTTTTAATACTTCATATATTTGAGGATAATATTTTTTTAATTGGTATTGAGGCGACATTTTTTCGTTATTTAAATGTTGCATTACAAACATTTTAATATCGTATAGTTCTTCTATTGGGTTTTTAGAGGTGTTACAAATGCTATCTATTCCAGTACAAATAGTGTCGAACAAATAAAAAGTAACAGCTTCAACCAGCTTGGTTTTATTTTTAAAATGCACATAAATTGTTTTCTTGCTAATTCCCATTTCACTAGCAATATCATCCATTGTTACACTCTTAAAGCCAAGAGTAAGAAACAATTCTGTCGATTTTTGTATTATTTTTTCTTTCATTATTTGAGTGCAAATGTACACAAGGAAACTTTAAAAACAATATAAGTTTCCTAAGTTTTAGTAATTTCTTAACATAGATTTTTTTAGAGCATGAATTTATTTAGGTTTTTACATTATTTTTGTTGGATGCAAAACACTAAAGATTACCAAAGCGCATTTTTAAATTACTTGGAAACGTTTTCTAAAGTGCGTGAGCCTAAAAATTTATACGAGCCAGTTCACTACATTCTTAATCTTGGAGGTAAGCGTTTACGTCCAGTTTTAACTTTAATGAGTGCCGATATTTTTAATTGTGATTATAATGAAGCCTTAGATGCTGCACTAAGCATAGAAGTATTTCATAATTTTTCGTTAATCCATGACGATATCATGGATGCTGCACCTTTAAGAAGAGGACAACAAACGGTTCATGAAAAATGGGATACTAATACAGGTATTTTGTCTGGTGATGCGATGCTTATCATGGCTTATCAATTGTTTGAAAATTATGAGCCAGACATTTTTCAAGCGCTAGCAAAATTATTTAGTAAAACAGCTTTAGAGGTTTGTGAAGGACAACAATATGATGTAGATTTTGAAACTCGAGAAGATGTTACCATCCCTGAGTATTTAAAAATGATTGAATACAAAACAGCAGTTTTAGTTGGAGCTGCTATGAAAATGGGAGCTATTGTTGCTAAAGCTTCTGAAAAAGACCAAAATGGAATTTATGAGTTTGGACGCTTATTAGGTGTTGCCTTCCAGTTACAAGACGATTATCTAGATGCTTTTGGTAACCCAAAAACTTTTGGAAAGCAAGTAGGAGGTGATATTATCGAAAATAAAAAGACCTTTTTATACTTGAAAGCTTTACACTTTTTAGGTGCTTCAGAAAAGCTTCAGTTAGAGCAATTATTCTCTGTTAATTTAAAGGATAACCAAGAAAAAATTGAAACTGTAAAACAATTTTTTATTGCAAGTGGCTCTGCAAAAGCGACTCAAAACGAAATTGAAAACTACACAAAACAAGCGTTTTCTGTTTTAGAAACTTTAAGTATTTCTGAAGAAAAGAAAATGCAATTACAACAATTTGGTAATGCTTTAATGACACGTAAAGTCTAATTTTATAGATTTAAATACTATGAAATTACCCGAAACTTTCGACGCTTTAATAGAGGAAGCTAACACATTAGATTTGTACAAAAAACTAATACTACAACTAAATAAAGATTTTTTGTATGCAAATATAGATTTAGATTTTGATGTAGACATTTTACCATCGAGTTTAAAGTTGTTATTACACGAAACCGTTTATAGGTTAATACAAGAAAAATTTACAGAATATCTAAATTTACTCTATATAATAGATGTTCCAGAACACGCCGTTAAAGCGTTGAATGGAGATGATATTGTTGCGTTATCTGCACAAGTTTCGTTTTTAATTTTAAAACGCGAATGGCAAAAGGTTTGGTTTAGAAATAGCTATTCTTAGTCTAAGATTGTCTTGTTATAATTTTCGATTTTTAGTATATTTGTGTAAATTGTTATTTAAATGTTTTCAAAAGCT
>NZ_JAQWGS010000015.1 GCF_029238095.1 Lacinutrix sp.
TCTTTAACAAGCTTTTATTTATTCTTTTTTATTGTTTTATTTTTAACCCTGCCCTTATTGCTTGTAATCAATACATTACAAATAAATTTTATTTTTAAATATTTAATGTTTTTGTCCTTATTATTTATACTGTATTTAAAATGCTATTAACCTATCTGTCAAATACTAAAAATATAATGATGATTATTCTGGAGTTATAATCGTTTTAAAAAACACTCTAGATTTAATAGCCTTGAACTTTAAAACAGACCTTAACTCAGCTTGTTTGTTTTATTTTGTTACATTAATCAATACTATTTTACCAATGTTTAGAATCGACACAGCATCATTTTTGCCTTTTACAAAGAGATTTAGTGGAAAGCCTGAACACCTAAAAGTAAATGCTAAAAATCTTTATTCTTTAAAGAAAGAAGTTCCATACAACACCGAACCTAACTTTGAAATCTCGGAATGGCGTATTTGGTGCAGAATAATAACTGCGTCCTGTAAAAGCAGCATTGAAATGTTCTGCCTTTAAGTAGATTCTTGTTTGTCTAATTTTTGCATTCACAAAAAAATCTAAGCGAGGAAAACCTCCCAACTCTTGATCGTTTTGTGTATAAAACTCGGCTAAAAGCGGATCATAAGCATCCATATTATAAGCCGTAAAATAATTTAAAGTAATTCCTGTTTGGAGGTACATTGCTTTTTTAAAAACATGATTAGAATAATACAAAGTATTCCTTGTTATTATCTGAGGAATGTTAAATACTTGGTTTTCATCTATAACATATTGGTACATTACTGTATTGTTAAGTGCGAAATTTCTGTATTTAATTTCTTTATTTGCTTTTAGCCTTAAATAGGTTATTGTTTTATCGTTTTGAAAAGGTCTTACTTGATTAGTTGTCTCGTCTTTAGTAAAATACACATAATCGTTTATTGTTGTTAAATCTAAACTAAGGTCAATAAGCTTTTGAGATTTTATGTTAAGAGATAATTGTTTAGTTTTAATAGTATTAAACTCGTTTTTCCAATTATAATTCACATAATCACTTTGATATAATAGTGTGTTATAATTTGGAGCAGCAGTATTATGATTAATTTGGGCAGCAACACTTAGATCATTGTTAAATCTATAAGAGGCTTGTGCTTTTATAAAATTTCCGCCAAAATCACCAGATACATTTACTCCTAATTCTCCTTGAAGATTAAAATCTTTAATTTGCTTTTTATATTTACCTCCTAAAGCTAAAATACCTCCTTTCAATCTGTTGGTTATCGTATTTCCATTCAACACCACTAGCTTATTGTATCCATAATTATAATTTGTATGACTTGCATTGAATTGTAAATCACCAAAAATGTTACTTGAATAATTTAATTGTAATTGGTTAGATAACTCTTCTAAAGTCACTCGGTCTCTAAGATTACTTGTTCTAAAACTTGTTCCGAAAATATCATTTTGAGAATCTTGTTCAAATAAATAGCTTTTGTCTTTTAGGGACATTATATGTGCTACATTTAGGTTGCTTTTAGAAATAGAATCAGACTTATTTATTATATTGTATTTGTGGTTTAAGTAAAACCTTTTACCTTTTAATGTGTTTTGGGCATCTTCGAAATTTACTTCCAGTACTCCTCTATCGTTAAAATCTTCTTCTCCAGATTCAAAAAACAAAACATTCTCATCTGTTAAACCTCCATTTTCTTCGTTAAAGAGGTCTTGAGAAACAAAATGCATATTCGCAACATATTTATTGTTCTTAGTTTTATAGCTAGACGTAAATCTAAAATTACCTGTACTTGTTAGAATATGTTGATAATTACCCAAAGAGCGCAAACCTTTATAAGCAACAGAAAAATTAAATTGCTTAGATGTATTAATAGTAAAGAAAGCATCTAATAGCTGGCCTTGCTCGAAAGCAGACTTATACATTAACTCTGTTAATGGTGTTGGTACATGAAAATAGTTTATGTCTTCAATTTCCATATAATTAAAATGTCTTGCTCGTGCTCCAAATTCTGGCATTAAAGAAATACTCTCAAAGTTTTTACTAAGCGTATTATAAGTTTGACCAATATTAGAAAAAGGAATTAAATTAAATTCGTCTTTTCTAAGGTAGTTGTATTTGTACTCTTTTTGAATGGTAAGTGTTGTATCGACATATGTGGTGTCGTTTTTATGTGAGATAATTAAATAGTCTGTAATTTTAGCATCTAAATTTTTTAAATTCTCATTACTTGTACTTTTTGTGCTTAATTGTGATAAACTGTCGTTTCTAACATTTCTATCACCAGAAAAATTATTAATATCCTTACCGCCTTGCCCTATTGTAGGTTTTGGAGTTGTTTGAGCATTAGAAACACTAACAAAACAAATTAAAAAAAATGCAAAAATTATTTTATTCATTAAATGATATCTATTTTTAACCTGACAAAAATAGGTACAGATTAAAATTTAAAGTTTTGCCAAAAATATGAAATATCTCAAACTGTTTGGCAAATAAACTCAGAAACGTATAATTACAATTAATATTACTGTTTTTTGTTAAGAATTACATAAATGCTAAAATTAAAATATTCAAAATTTAAACTAGAATGTGGAACAGACGAGGCAGGAAGAGGATGCTTAGCTGGACCTGTAACTGCTGCTGCTGTAATTTTGCCAAAGTCCTTTAAAAACGAAGTTTTAAACGATTCTAAACAACTCTCGGAAACTAAACGCGAGGTACTAAAACCAATTATAGAAACCCAAGCCATAGCTTTTGCTTTTACCCATGTTTACGAATATGAAATAGATAAAATAAACATTCTTAACGCTTCTATTTTAGCCATGCAACGTTCTATTTTACAATTAAATCCAAAACCAGAATTTATAATTGTAGATGGAAATAGGTTTAAGCCCTTACAGGATATTCCATTTAAAACTATCGTAAAAGGCGATAGTAAATTTTTAAGTATTGCTGCAGCATCAGTTTTAGCAAAAACCCACAGAGATGCTTATATGCTTAAAATTCATCAAGAATTCCCAATGTACAATTGGAAACAAAACAAAGGCTACCCAACAAAAGAACACAGAGATGCTATTAGAAAATATGGCCCAACAAAATACCACAGAAAAAGCTTTAGACTTTTACCTGAACAATTAAAATTAGAATTGTAATTTTGATTATGCTAAAATACTTTAATCATAGAATGAAAAATTTAAGTTTTACTATAGTTTTTTTTATACTGCTTGTGAGTTGTAACACGAACAGCAATAAAAACGCATCTGAATATGATTTTATTCCTGAGGAAGCTTCAATTATTGTAATAATTAATGACACCGAAAGTCTTGAAACTAATCTAAAAAACAATGGTTTTATTAATGGCCTTTCTAAATCTTCAATGTATAAAAATGCTTCAAAAAAACTAAACCACTTAGCCTTAATAAATACAGAACATCCTATTATTATTTCTTTTTTAAATGATAAAAACGATAGCCTTCAATTTACAATAACGACTAAACAAGTACCTAATATTTTTGAGACAGACTCACTTTCAAATCATAAAATTGAAACCTTACAAATAGCGAATACAACTGCTAAAAAAATAACTTTTAATAATCAAGTTTTATACACAACTTTTAAAGACAGCATAGCCATTGGTAGCTCAAGCAAAAAACTATTAGAGGCAGCAATCACAAAAAAAACCAAAAACGAAACAAGGCTAAAAGTTATAAATACTCTAGATAATAGCAAGTCTGTTTCTGTAGTTTTAAATGACACTAATGGTAGTCTGGTGCGCTCTATATTTAATTCTGAAGTTTTACAGTTTAAAGATTTTAGTGACTACACTTCGTTTGATGCTGTTATTTCCCAGGACGAAATTCTTTTCAATGGTATTACTAAAGCAGCAGATTCTTCAAAAAAACTCATTAATATCTTTAAAAACACAATTCCACAAGTCAATGAATTAGCTAAAATTGCACCAAATAATTGTGATGGCTTTTTAAGCTTTACTTTTAATAACTTTAAAACCTTTAAAACCAATTTAGATACTTTTAACAAAAAGCAAGACAGTACAACTTTAACTCCTTTATTCGATAATATTATTGAAGTAGGAACCATCTACCTTGGTGAAAACCAAGCTGTAGTTTTAAACTCAATCGATGTTATTTCTACTAAAGAAAATCTATTAAGTGAACAAAACATAATTGAAACCTACAGACAGGTTCCAATTCACGATTTCAGTAAACCGGAAGTATTTAATAATGTGTTTTATCCATTAATTAATAATAGCGAAACCAATTATTATTGTACCATTGACCAATTTTTTATTTTTGCAAAAAACACTGAAGCACTAGAAAACATTATTGCAAATTATCAAAACAAAACAACTTTAAGTGATCGTGAATATTACACTAATATCACCAATAATTTAAGTACCGAATCTTCAATACTACAGGTTATAAACAACAATAAACTGAAAGATTTAATAGATCTAAATCTAGACGTTAGTTTAAATAATAATTTTGAAGACTACAAAGTTTCTGCGTTACAATTTGTTTACGATTCGCATTATGCACACCTTCATGGAGCCATTAAAAAAAATAAGATAAAAGCCGAAGCCAATGCGGTTACAGAGCTTTTAAATATTAAACTTGATGCCGATTTGTTAAACAATCCGCAATTTGTAACAAACCACAGAACAAAGCAAAAAGAAATTGTAATTCAAGACATAAACAACAAACTATATCTTATTTCTAATAATGGTAATATTATATGGAAAAAACAACTTGATGGTCCTGTTTTAGGCAAGATAGAACAAATAGACAGTTACAAAAACGGAAGACTTCAATTAGTGTTTGCCACACCAAACAGCGTTTACTTATTAGATAGAACTGGAAAAGATGTTTCTGGATATCCTCTAAAGTTTAACGACAAAATAACCCAACCGCTTTCTGTATTCGATTACGATAAAAACAAAAACTACAGACTGTTTGTAACCCAAGGACCATCTGTTTTATTATACAATGCTCAAGGCAAAACAGTTAAAGGTTTTCAATTTAAATTAGCTAAAAATACCATAAACCATCAACCACAGCATATAAGAATTGGTAATAAAGACTACATCTTAATTAAAACAGATAAGACGCTTCATATTCTAAATAGAAGAGGACAAACACGAGTAAAAGTATTAAAAGACCTAGAATTCTCTAACAAAGCCGTTTTTAATTATAATAACACCTTTACAACAACAACTAGAGATGGTAAAATAGTAAGTATCGATCAAAAAGGTAACGTAACTACAAAACCCGTTGACCTAACTAAAAACCACCATATTACTACAACTACAAAAACTTTGGTGTCTCAAAACGAGAACATTCTTAACATTAAAAGTAAAAGACTAGAGCTCGATTTAGGCAACTATTCTCCTGTAAAAATATTTTATATAAAAGATAAAATTTACGTTTCTGTAACAGATTTACAAGCACAAAAAGTATTGCTATTTGATAGTCAAGCAAAGCCTATAGAAAACTTTCCTGTATATGGAAACTCTGCCATAGAACTAGATAATATTGATAAAGACGATAGCTTAAAATTTATTACAAAAGGAGATACTAATAGCATTTTACTTTACGAAATAAATTAGAATTGGCTTTAGCTAAAATAAATAATTAAAAACCATATTATTCAAGATGATTAATCGTAACCAAGCAAGCATTTCAAAATTTATAATTCATAAAGTTGGCAACAAACATAATGACACAAAAAATGCGTTTTCACATAAAGAAGTGCATTTCGACGAAGACAGTTACGAGCTAATGTTACCTTTTTTACTAAGGCCTTTTGGAACCGTTGTACAAAGTTATCGTTTTAATCACCACGCAAATGTAGACCTCAATGAAATTAATGCATATTCTAAGAACATTTTCGAAGATGATGATGCTTTTATAGAAACCTCAAAAAACATTGTAAAACACCTGTACGAGCAAAGCGACTCTGCGCAAATAAAAACTGGAGATGTTTTGGTAGCTGTTTTTGAAGGTATAGAGTATAAAGAAATGGTAACCAATGCTATTGGTATTTTTAAAATTGAAAATAAAATTAATTTCTTTCAAACCTATCTCGAAAATAACAGCTACGATGTCTTGGTACAAAAAGGGATTTCTAGTAAAAAAGTAGATAAAGGTTGCTTGATTCTTAATCAAAAAGACATGGAAGGCCATATTATTTTAAGTGTAGACAACAACAGTTACGATGCGCAATATTGGTTAGACAAGTTCTTAAACATTAAGTATGCAGATGATATGAATAATCACACACACAACTACTTAAACATGTGTAGTGCTTTTTCTACCGAAATTTTAAAACCCAGCTATGGAGAACAACAAAGAAATATCTTTTTAGCCAAAACCATTGACTATTTCAAGGAAAATGAAGTTATAAATATAGAACGTTTTAAAGAAGACCTTTTTACAGAAGAAAAACACATTAGACAATTTGAAGACTTTAAAAAAGAATATGAAGGCGAGCAAAATGTATTACTACGTAACCAATTTGATCTAGCTGAAGCAGTTGTAAAAAAAGACAAAAAGAAAATTAAAACAGACATAAAACTAGACACTAACATACAAATAAAACTAGATATCGATGCGCCAGATGCAGCTAGCGAATACCTAGAACGTGGTTACGACGAGGACAAAAAAATGCACTATTACAAAGTGTTTTTTAATGCAGAAGGCTAAACATAAAAAATTAAACAATGGGTATATTAATAGGCATTTTAATTAGACTAATCACTTTTCCTGGTGTAATTTTAGATTTAATAGTTAATATCTTTTCTGCAAAATTACTTGATTTAGAAATTACAGAAATTAACTACGCTTCCATTCTTACAGGAAATCCTGTTAAAATTAAAGAAGACTCTAAGTACTATAAACTTTTTCTATTTTCTATCATTCCATTTGTAACACTAACCTTAATTGCTATTCCGTTATGCTACAAAGCTGTAGAATATAACAAAGGCACTGCCTTTTTAACCTGTGCATGGCTTGGTATTTCTATAGCTGCACAATCTTTTCCAGAAACAGATATTGGTAAGCTAATTTGGAAACGTACAAATATAGAAGTTAAAAACAAAAATTACATCTCTATATTAGGTTATCCATTTGTAATATTTATTTACTTTTTTAGAATTCTTCATGTGTTCTGGCTCGATATTCTTTATGGTGTTGGGCTAATGTTTTTAATGGATTATTACTTTTTTAAGTAATTAAAAATGAATTTTATTGCAAAAGGAAAGTATAATAATGAAATAAAGGTTTAATAAATTGTTACTGGACTTTGTTAAAAAAATAGCTATGTTAGAAATTAAACTAAATGCTGATATAAACATTTAATCAATTTCAAATCAGCTAAATAGCAAGTTTAATTTTAAAATCTTAAGTTTATTCAACAAATTCAGCCTCAAAAAGTGTGGTAAAATGCCTCAATAATTTGCTTTTAACTTCAGCTTCATCAATAGTTTTCTTACCTAACTCAACGTTTAGCGAAGTCACAGCTTTTCCTCGTATACCACAAGGTATAATATTATCAAAATAACCCAAATTAGCATTTACATTTAGCGCAAAACCATGCATGGTGACCCAACGGCTAGCACGAACTCCCATAGCACATATTTTTCTAGCAAATGGCGTACCTACATCCAGCCAAACACCAGTTTCTCCTGGAGACCGCTCAGCTTTTAAACCATATTCTTCAAGTGTAAGAATTATCATTTCTTCTAAAAAACGTAAGTATTTATGTATGTCTGTAAAGAAGTTATCTAAATCTAAAATTGGGTAGCCCACAATTTGTCCTGGTCCATGGTAGGTAATATCTCCACCTCTATTTATTTTATAGAAAGTGGCACCTTTTTCGGTCAATTGTTTTTCGTCTAATAACAGATTAGACATATCACCACTTTTACCCAAGGTATATACATGAGGATGCTCGACAAATAAAAAGTAGTTATTGGTTTCTAAACCAGCAGCTTCTCTCCTATTTTTAATTTTAGTATCTAAAATACCTTTAAATAATTCTTCTTGGTAATCCCAAGTGGCTTTAAAATCTTTAGTTCCTAAATCTTGAAGTACAATTGTTTTATTCATAGACTGCAAAATTACGATAAATTTAAATCAGCTTGTCATTTCAAATGTTTTTCTTGATTGAAATGAAAGAAAAAGGCATCAAGAAGTATGGCAACTAAAAACTACTTATTCGGGTTATTTAAGATTACCAATGCCGCAATTACGCCTGGAACCCAACCGCAAAGCCATAATAAAAAAGTGATTACTATTGAGCCACAACCTTTATCTAATACAGCTAAAGGTGGACATATAATTGAAAGAATAACTCTCCAGATACTCATAATATAAATTTTAATGATTGATGATGTATTAATAGGACGCAAACTATTGTGTTTTGTTACAAAGCAATTATCTTTGCAGGCTTAAACACATATATTATGTCACAATTATCTGAGCAAGAGCTCGTACGAAGAGAAAAGCTAGTAAAGCTTCGCGATATGGGAATTAATCCATATCCAGCAGATTTATTTCCAGTTTCAGAAACGTCTAAAAGCATAAAACAGAACTTTAAAGACGGTAAACAGGTAGTAATTGCTGGTAGATTGATGGCAATTAATATACAAGGAAAAGCTTCTTTTGCACAATTACAAGATTCAGAAGGACGCATTCAAGTGTATTTTAATAGAGATGAAATTTGTCCTGGTGAGGACAAAGATTTATATAACTTAGTTTTTAAAAAATTATTAGATTTAGGAGACTTTATTGGTATTGAAGGCGAACTGTTTACCACACAAGTTGGAGAAAAAACAGTTATGGTAAAAGACTTTAAAATGCTAAGTAAAGCATTAAAACCATTACCTATACCAAAACAAAAAGATGGTAAAACTTACGATGCGTTTACAGACCCAGAAATGCGTTACAGACAACGTTATGCAGATTTAGCAGTAAATCCACATGTAAAAGAGGTCTTTATTAAACGTACAAAGTTATTTAACGCGATGCGTAATTTCTTTAATAATGCTGGATATTTTGAAGTAGAAACTCCAATTTTACAACCTATTCCTGGAGGAGCAGCAGCACGTCCATTTATTACACACCACAACAGTTTAGACATTCCGTTATACATGCGTATAGCAAATGAGTTATACTTAAAACGTTTAATAGTTGGTGGTTTTGATGGTGTTTATGAGTTTTCTAAAAACTTTAGAAACGAAGGTATGGATCGCACTCATAATCCAGAGTTTACAGCTATGGAAATTTATGTGTCTTACAAAGACTATAATTGGATGATGGATTTCTGTGAGAAATTATTAGAACATTGTGCTATTGCTGTTAATGGAACAACAAAAGCTACTTTTGGTGAACATGAGGTTGACTTTAAAGCGCCTTATGCTCGTGTAACCATGGCAGATTCTATTAAGCATTTTACAGGTTTCGATATTAATGGCAAAACAGAAGCTGAAATTTTTGATGCTGCAAAAGGTATGGGAATTGAAGTAGATGCAACCATGGGAAAAGGAAAATTAATTGATGAAATTTTTGGTGAAAAATGTGAAGGTAATTACATACAACCTACCTACATAACAGATTACCCAAAAGAAATGAGTCCGTTGTGTAAAGAACATCGTGACAATCCTGAATTAACAGAGCGTTTTGAGCTTATGGTTTGCGGAAAAGAAATAGCAAATGCCTATTCTGAATTGAATGACCCAATAGACCAACGCGAACGTTTTGAACACCAATTAAAATTGGCTCAAAAAGGAGACGACGAAGCCACAGAGTTTATAGACGAAGACTTTTTACGTGCTTTAGAATACGGTATGCCACCAACATCTGGAATGGGAATTGGTATGGATAGATTAATTATGTTTTTAACTAATAACCAAAGTATACAGGAAGTCTTATTTTTTCCGCAAATGCGTCCAGAAAAGAAAGCGGTTGCTATGAGTGACGATGAAAAAGCAGTTTTCGAAATCTTGAAAAAGAATTCACCTATTGATTTAAATACATTAAAAACACAGTCTGGTTTAAGCAACAAAAAATGGGATAAAACCATTAAAGGATTAACCAAAATTGGTGTCGCTAAAGTTAGCAAAACAGATGATGGTTTGTTTGTTGAAATGGTTTAATAAACTTGTCATTCTTGCGAAGGCAGGAATCATACAAAACAGAGAGGAATTACAGAAATGTAGTTCCTTTTTTATTTTAATTTATTAATTATAAAATTTTATCAATTCCTTCCAAATACGCCTCAAAAGTCACAAGGTTATTATGGCTTCCTTTATCAATAGTTATAAAATTAACTTGGTCCTTTTTTGCTTGTTCAGCTAATTTTACTCCAAATTGATAAGGCACAATTTTATCTTCTGTACCATGAAAAATAGTAATTGGACAGGTAATATTTTTAATAAAATCTTCTGAAGGAAATTTATATTTCAACAACCATTTTATTGGAAATACAGGAAATCTATGCTTTGCAACAGCTGTAATACTAGAATATGGTGTTTCTAAAATAAGCTGTTTGGCTTTGTTTTTTGAAGCCACGTAAGTTGCAATACCTGTTCCTAAAGAGCGACCATAAATGGTAATTTCTGAAGCTTCATATTGTTTTAATAAATAGTTGTAAAATAACTGCGCATCATTATAAAAAGCTTGCTCACTTAACTTGCCTTTGCTTTTTCCGTAGGTACGATAATCCATAATCAAGACATCGTAGTTTTTTGCAACAAAAAACTCACTCACTTTAGACCAACGCGATAAATCGCCAGCATTAACATGAAAATATAACATAACACCTTTGGGTTTTTCAACTTTATAATGAATAGCATTTAAAGTCACATTGTCTTCTGGTTCAAGCGTTATTTCTTCAAAATTATAAACCGAAGTATATTTATAATCTTCTGCTAATACTGTTGGTAAAAAGAGTAGTTTTTCTTGAAACATGTAAAGGACTATTCCTATTAAAAAATATAAAAAAGCAACAATTTTAAACGCTTTTATAAGCTTATTTTTTGCTCTTTTTGTGGGAGTGTATAACATTAATACTTGTGGTTGATAAATCTATTGGTTCTTGCTTTGTGGTTATTATATCACGAATCATTTTATGGTAGGACTCAAAATTATTAAGATTTTTATGTCCTCCACCAATAACGCTATGTAGTTTGGTGAGTTTTGGGTTGACTTTAGAGAGTTTAATACTACTTTTAAAAGGAATCAACTTATCGTTCGTGCCATGAATAATATGTATAGGACATTGTACATATTTTAACCATTTATAAGTTGGTAATGGATATTTTAAAAGTACAGACAAAGGCATAAAAGGCATATAACGGCTTGTCACTTTTGTTAGGCTGTAATATGGAGCGTCTAAAACCAACATTTTAGGATTATTTATAGAGGCTAATTTGGTAGTAAAACCAGATCCTAGAGAGCGACCGTAAATAATAATTCTGTCTTCTGTAGTTTGCTCTTTTATTTTATTATAAACTTCCTGCAAATCCCGTTTTATGGCTTTTTGAGAACGTCTGCCAGTGCTTTTTCCAAAACCTCTATAGTCTACCATGAGAACACTGTAACCATATCTTGTAAAATCGACAGCAAACTTTCCCCAACCTTTAATGCTTTTAGAATTCCCTTTTAAATACAATACTAAACCTTTAGATTCTGCTTTAGGTTTAAAAAGTACACCATTTATAATGGCACCATCTCTAGTTTCGAGATTGTACTCTTTTGTTTCTTGATTATCGTATAGAAACTGAAAGTCTTTAGGTAATTTTTCTGGCTTAAATAAAATATAATCTTGCAAATAATATAAAGCTACACTAATAACAATATATACTATTACAACAATTATAAAGGTATGTAACCAATATGGCATAAGTTAAATTTAACCAACAAGATAGAAAAAATAGTTCTTATTAAGAATGAAGACTTTTTAAAAAAAGACTACCTAATATATTAAGAAGGAAGTTTTTTTAAAAACAGGCTTGAAAGTAACTTATAATACCAGTTTTTATTTGTCACATTTATGCCGTTTTCTCTTAAATCTCTGATTTTATTAATTGATTTAACAACTCTAAAAATGAGATAGGCTATTAGCAGAAGAGTTATTATTGTAAACGCCATGTTTTAATATTGATTTTTTTTTAAATGTAATAAATAAAATTACTTGAATAATAATTTTTAAAATTATTTGCTTTTTATTCGTTGTGTTGTTCTATTATAACGACAAAAAAGCTTCAGAAATTATTCTGAAGCTTTTTAAAAAAAATAAAACTTATTATTATAATCCTAGGGCTTCTAAACCTTGTTCGAAAACAACATCAACAGGAATACTTGCCTCGCTTAAACGGTCTAAATCTTTTTGCAACTGTTCTGGAATGCTTCCGTAGTTTTCTATAAATTTCACAACACCAAGAACGTGTAATAACCTATTTGCAATTTGTTGAACGCTATTATAAAAAACCAGACAGTATAAAAACCATACATTTTAAAAATAAAATGGAAGCCGCTTTTATTTGGGTAGAAGCTAAACGTGAAGATATTTTTGTAATGAGCTTTTTTGCATGGTTAAAAAGCAAAATAGAAAACAAACCTTTATATAAGGCAACATTAGAGTTGGTTACAAAAGCTCAAGCTGTTAATTAATACTTAAAAAAACATTCTTGATTTAAACCTTTTTATTATTTTAGTGTCCTAAGAGTGTTAAACAATTTAAAACAATAAAAAAATGAAAAAATTATTAATAGTAGCATTAGCATTATTTGCTCTACAAGTAACTGCTCAAGAAAAGAAGGAACAGCAACAGTTAAGAAAACAAAAAATGGAACATATTAAAGATATGGAACCAAAAGACATGGCACAACTTCAAACTAAGAAGCTAACACTTGAACTAGATCTTACAGATGAACAACAAGTAAAAGTTGAACAGCTAAATCTTAAAAACGCTAAATTGCTTAAGGCTGGAATGGAAAAAAGAATGGCTGCTTTAGAAGCTGGTAAAAAACCTACTAAAGAAGAAAAATTACAGATGGCTAACGAAAAGTTAGACCACCAAATTGCTACTAAAAGAGAGATGAAAAAAATATTAACTGAAGAGCAATATACAAAGTACGAAAAAGTTTCTCAATTAAGAAGAGTAAAAAACACCAAAGGAAAAATGATGCAACGAAATAGAACTGGTGAAAAAAGAGAGAAGAGATTAGAAAAAGTTAAAGAATAATAATCAATTAATTACATCTTAAAAAAATAAATAAAGTACCGAATATATAATCGGTACTTTTTTATTTGCAAAATTTAACAAAATAGCTTTTCTTTGAGATATTAACGTATAACAATAATAATAATAATGAAAAAAATATTTACATTCTGCTTTTTCGCATTTGCACTATTAATTGGCACTCAATCTGTAATTGCTCAAGACATGGCTAAGATTAACGAGAGCGCTATAGTTAAAGCTAAAGAATTACGTTCTATGCTTAAATTTAACGACAATAAAGTTGAAGAAATTTATAATGCATACCAAGCTTACGAAAGCAAGCTTTACTCTATTAAAAAACACTTAACTTCTGGTACTTCTGAGTATAATGATGCCATTTTAAAAGTAAACCAAATATTACAATCTAGCATTAAAGAAACCTTAGGTGACGATTTATACAAAAGATATTTAATTGCAACTAAGCAAGAAGAACTTTTAGAAAACGTGCAAGATTAAGTTTTAAAAATAAGTTAGAAAAAAAAGCGATTACATTGGTAGTCGCTTTTTTTTATAAACTTTATTGGAACTTTATCTAAAAACAGCATCGCAAGCTGCTATTGTTTTATCCAAATCATTATAAGTTAGAGCATCGGTTATAAACCAAGTTTCAAAAGCGCTTGGAGCAATATAAATGCCTTGATTGAGCATTCCGTGAAAAAAGGTTTTAAAAGTCTCATTATTACCTTTTGCAGCAGTTTCAAAATCGATAACGTTTGCTTTATCAAAATGAACAGAAATCATAGAACCTACTCTATTAATGGTATGTGTAATATTATTATTGTATAATACTCGTGCTAAACCTTTATGCAAATACTCGGTTTTTTCTGCCAAACGCTTAAAAACGTCTTTATCATTATTCAACTCATTCAACATAGCAAAACCTGCTGCCATAGCTAAAGGATTTCCACTTAAAGTTCCTGCTTGGTAAACAGGACCTAAAGGTGCTAATTGATTCATAATTTCATTTCTAGCTGCAAATGCTCCGACTGGCAAACCACCTCCTATTACTTTTCCAAAGCAAACAATATCTGCATCAACACCATACAACTCTTGTACACCACCTTTAGCTAGACGAAAACCAGTCATTACCTCATCAAAAATTAATAAAATATTATTCGCATCACATAATGTTCTTAAGCCTTCAAGAAATCCTTTTACAGGTGGAATACAGCCCATATTTCCTGCAACTGGCTCAATAATAATACAGGCAATTTCATTTTTATTAGCAGCAATTAAGGCTTCAACACTAGATAAATTATTATAATTTGCCAACAAAGTATCTTTTGCTGTACCTGCTGTAACACCAGGACTATTGGGACTTCCAAAGGTTACAGCACCACTTCCTGCTTGTATTAAAAACGAATCGCTATGGCCATGATAACAGCCTGCAAATTTTATAATTTTATCTTTCCCAGTAAAACCTCTTGCTAATCTTACAGCACTCATACAGGCTTCTGTACCAGAATTCACAAAACGAATTTTGTCTATATTTGGTACCATAGAAACAGCTAATTCTGCAATTTGAGTTTCAATTTCTGTTGGCATACCAAAGGAAGTTCCTTTTTGTGCTTTCTCTACTACAGCATCTACAACTGGTTGGTAGGCATGACCTAAAATCATTGGTCCCCAAGAATTAATATAATCTATTAATACATTTCCATCTTCATCGTACAAATAAGCTCCTTTTGCTTCTTTAACAAATATTGGAGTACCTCCTACTGCTTTAAATGCACGAACTGGAGAATTTACTCCTCCTGGAATTACCTTCTCTGCTGCTGCAAAAAGAGCACTACTACGTTTATAAATCATTATAATTAATCTTTAATAATGGGCTTAATATATATTACTTGCCCTACAAATAGGTTGTTTGTTTCTAAACTATTTAAAGCTTTTAATTCTGGAACAGAAATATTATACTTTCTGGACAAAGAATACAAAGTATCTCCAGACACCACAGTATGTTTGTTGTTTAGACTAGCCTCAACACCTAGAACCTCGTTATCAAAACGATACAATTGATAACGCTCTATTAAATCTATTAACTTTTGAGGATATTTTCTATCTGTTGCATAACCCGCAGCTTTTAAACCTTTAGCCCAAGATTTATAATCGCCTGCGCCTAACTCGAATAAACCAGCATATCGACTACGTTCTTTTAAAAACAAAGAGTGATCTCTAAACGAATATTTAGAGTTTTTATACTTTCTAAAGCATTCTTGATCTTCATCATCATCATGATATATTTTTCCACCTGTCCAACCAGTATGGCATTTAATACCAAAATGGTTATTGGCTTCTACTGAAAGCCTTCCTTTTCCAGATCCAGATTCTAAAATTCCTTGAGCTAAAGTTATGCTTGCAGGTATGCCATAATTTCGCATTTCGTCTTGAGCAATGTCACTATAAATAGCTATATACTCATGAGTAGGTGTTGCATAATTCTCTGGAGTTTCCTTAATAATTTCTTCGGTTTCTGTTGATGTATTTACAACCACTTCTGGTACCTTATTTTTTTTGGTGGTTTTAACAACACGGCTTGTTTTATTTTGAGATTTTCTTGTTGTTACTTTTTTTGAAGAACCACAACTAGATAGCATGGCTATTAAGAAAATAAGTGTAAATATTCTGTTCATTAAATTGTTATTAATGGTAAATTTTTCTGTTTTAATTTAGCATTCATTCCTGCAATACCTTGTAATCCTCCTGTATGTATGACTAAAATTTTTGATCCTTTAGGAAAATAATTTTTGTTAATCATATCTTGAATACCATATAGCATTTTTCCTGTATAAATGGGATCAAGTTGTATATTATTATCTGCTTTAAAAGTATTAATAAACGTAATTAACTCGTTATTTATTTTAGCATAACCTCCAAAATGATAATCTGTAATTAATTCCCAATTATCTTGTTTTGCAAATTTACAAATATCTTCTTTTAAAAAGTCGCCTTTTAAAGCAGAAAAGCCTAAAACTTTTTGATGCGGTTGAGAACTATTTATTATTCCTGCTATGGTACCACCTGTTCCCACTGGCACACAAATATAATTAAAACTAGAATCTGCTTCTGTTAAAATTTCTTTACAACCCTCAATAGCTAAATTATTTGTTCCGCCTTCAGGTATACAATAAAAATCACCAAATTCATTTTTTAAAGCTGCTATAAAATTTGTATTTTTTTTGTTTCTATATGCTGTCCTGCTAATAAATTTAAAATGCATACCACAAGCTTTGGCATATTTTAAAGTTGCATTTTTATTAATTTCATTAGCTAATTCTTCTCCTCTAATAATTCCAATGGTTTTAAAACCATAGGTACTTCCTGCTGCTGCAACTGCTGCAATATGATTTGAAAACGCACCACCAAAAGTAAGAAGTGTTGTTTTATCTTCTTTCCTTGCAGTCTTTATGTTAAATTTTAATTTTCGATATTTGTTACCAGATATTACAGGATGAATTTCGTCTTCTCGTTTAATAAACAATTTAAAACTATTACTATTCTCTAGTACAAAACTTTGATTTTTAATCTCTTTAGCATTAAAATTTAAGTTTGCAATTAGTGTATTCATTAATTTTAGATGATTTATTTACGATTTCTTTATAAAATTAATGCATTTCATCGAATAAATTTGCAATTCATACCTTAATGTTTGTATATTTAATTGAATTTAACAAAAAATATGTATTTCATCGATTAAATAAACACTTTGTGTTTTGTTGTTTTAGAAAAGATTTAAAGTCTAAATCTAAAGTGAAATTTAAATTACATGTTGATTTTATTAAATAAATAAACAAGCTATGAAACAAAACTACTGTATTAAAATCCCTACTTTAAAATCAAGACTGGTTTTTAACATTGCTACTTCAATCATTTTTATGATTGTTTGTAATATTAGTTATGGAAATAACACTTACATGCCTCCTTCTAACGATGACCCTTGTTCTGCAACTATGCTTACATCAAACACTAGCTGTTCTGTTGTTTCAAGCACTACTTTAACAGCAACAGATACAACTAATCCAATAGCTGCTGATCTATAATAACGCAAGTTTATCTACAGATGAATACCTAGTAGATGCTAACGAAATAAAAGTAGTGTCTAGTGATAATTTACAAGTGATCTCTCAGTCTAAAAAAATAGAAAGTATCGTAGTCTATAATATTCTTGGAAAACGACTAATGACATACAATAACGTAGATTCTAAAACACTAACATTAAAAGGTATAATAAAGTCTTACAATGCTTTACTACTTAAAATTGTATTTACAGACAAAACACAACTATATAAGAAAGCTTTGTATTAAAGTTTAAGTGTTAATATATTTTAAAAATCCCCAAAACGATCTTGATTTTAAATAATCTTGGTCGTTTTGATTTGTATAAGCCTCTCGTTCAAAAGATATATTCGTATATGCAGTATACCATTTCCTATATTGAATTAACCTAAAAATAAATTCAACACAATAAAACACATAAAACGGTATGATTAATAATTCTAGTTGCTGTTTCAAATGAATTTTCTCATGATTTACCAATACTATATTCGATTTTAACACTTTACTTTTAAGTAAAACGAATGGATATATAGTGATTCCTAAATAACCTTTAGGTACTAAATATTTAGAAATTAAAATCATAAAATATTGGTTACAAAAATCACTCCAATTTACATTATATTTGTAATTAATGAAGAAATATATTCTATTAGAAGAAGGAGACTTTTACATAACACCAGAAGGCTATAGGTGTTTTACAGAGCAATACCATTTAAAAAGAGGGTATTGTTGTGAGAGTGGATGTAGACATTGTCCATACGGCTTCAATAAAAAAAAATAATTCAATAAAATAAGAGAACACTATAATGAACTCAACTTTTAAAACTCAAATTCTTGAAGGTATTCCAAAAGTTTTACCAGCCCAAAAACAATACGAAACAGTAATAAATCATGCGCCAAAACGCAAAGCTATTCTTAGCAAAGAAGAAGAAAAATTAGCGTTACGTAATGCCTTAAGATATTTCGATAAGCAACACCATGCAACATTACTTCCTGAGTTTAAAAAAGAATTAGATACTTACGGTAGAATATATATGTATCGTTTACGTCCTGATTACAAAATGTACGCAAGACCAATAGACGAATATCCAGCACAATCAAAACAAGCAGCTGCCATTATGCTAATGATACAAAACAACTTAGATTATGCAGTAGCTCAACATCCTCATGAACTCATTACTTATGGAGGAAATGGTGGTGTTTTTTCTAATTGGGCACAATATCGCCTAACCATGAAATACCTTGCAGAAATGAACGACGAGCAAACACTCGTTATGTATTCTGGGCATCCAATGGGATTATTTCCTTCACATAAAGAAGCACCAAGAGTGGTGGTAACTAATGGCATGATGATTCCAAATTATTCTAAACCAGACGATTGGGAAAAATTTAACGCCTTAGGTGTTACACAATATGGCCAAATGACAGCAGGAAGCTATATGTATATTGGACCACAAGGTATAGTTCATGGCACAACCATAACCGTTTTAAACGGATTTAGAAAAATAGGAAAAGAACCAAAAGGAAACCTGTTTGTAACTTCAGGATTAGGAGGAATGTCTGGAGCTCAGCCAAAAGCTGGAAATATTGCAGGTTGTATTACAGTTTGCGCAGAAGTAAATCCAAAAATCACTCAAGTCCGTTTAGATCAAGGTTGGATAGATGAAAAAATTACAGATTTAAATGAATTAGTGTCTCGAGTTAATAAAGCCAAAGCTGAAAAAGAAACTATTTCAATAGCTTACTTAGGAAACATCGTAGAGGTTTGGGAAAAGTTTGACGAAGCAAATATTCACATAGACTTAGGAAGCGACCAAACCTCACTTCATAATCCTTGGGCTGGAGGTTATTATCCAACAGGCATGTCTTTTGATCAAGCCAATGAAATGATGGCTAATAATCCAGAACAATTTAAAATAGAAGTTCAAAAAACATTACGTCGTCATGCAGATGCTATAAATAAGCATACCTCAAAAGGCACTTATTTCTTCGATTACGGAAATGCTTTTCTGTTAGAAGCCTCTCGTGCAGGTGCAGATATTATGTCTACTCATCCTACAATTGGTAAAGAATTTAAATACCCCAGTTATGTACAAGATATTATGGGTCCAATGTGTTTCGATTATGGTTTTGGACCTTTTCGTTGGGTTTGTGCTTCAGGAAAACCAGAAGATTTAGCAAAAACAGATGCTATTGCTTGTAGTGTTTTAGAAGAATTAATGAAGCATTCTCCAGAAGAAATTCAACAACAAATGGCAGACAATATTCAATGGATTAAGGGTGCACAAGAAAACAAACTAGTAGTTGGCTCTCAAGCTAGAATACTTTATGCAGATGCAGAAGGTAGAGCAAAAATAGCAGAAGCCTTTAACCAAGCCATTGCAAAAGGTGAAATAGACACTGTAATACTAGGAAGAGACCATCATGATGTTTCTGGAACAGATTCGCCTTACAGAGAAACCAGTAATATTTATGATGGTTCTCGTTTTACAGCAGATATGGCAATACATAATGTTATTGGAGACAGCTTTCGTGGCGCAACTTGGGTAAGCATTCACAATGGTGGTGGTGTTGGTTGGGGAGAAGTTATCAATGGAGGATTTGGTATGGTTCTTGATGGTAGTAAAGAAGCTTCAAAACGCTTAAAATCAATGTTGTTCTGGGATGTTAATAATGGAATCTCCAGAAGAAGTTGGGCAAGAAACGAAGGCGCAATATTTGCAATAAAACGCGCAATGGAAATAGAACCTAATTTAAAAGTAACATTACCTAATAGTGTAGATGATGCCATGATAGAATCGTTATAACTATTAAAAAAATTACAATGAAAAAATTAATTCAAAAAACATTTTCATTATTAGCTTTGCTAATAATTATGAGTTCATGCAACTCTGTACGTGTTGCCGCAGATTACGATAAGAACAACAATTTTGACTCTTATAAAACCTTTGCCTTTTTTAAAACAGGTATAGATAAAGCTGAAATAAGTGATTTAGATAAACGTAGAATACTTCGTGCTATTGAAAGCGAAATGCTAGCAAAAGGATTTACAAAATCTAAAGATCCAGATTTATTAGTCAGTATTTTTACAAAAGAAAGACAAGAAATTAATGTATGGAATAATGGCTTTGGTGGTTTTGGATATGGTTGGGGATGGAGCCCGTTTTGGGGAAATAACTTTAATACTAACGTTAGTACCAATTTACAAGGCAGTCTATATATAGATTTAATAGACGCAAAAAAGAAAGAGCTTGTTTGGCAAGGTAAAGGCTCTGGTTATTTAACAAGTTCTTCTAAAGTTGATAAAAAAATTGAAAGAATAAATACATTTGTTAGAGAAATTATGACTGCGTATCCTCCTGCATTGGAAGAATAAATTACATTAAAAAGCGATTCAGAAATGAATCGCTTTTTTGTTTTGTGTGTTCAATATTTCAAATTCTAATTTTGTAAACTTAATAATTAAGTAATGCTTCAATTTTAACTTTCACTTTTTCTGTAGATGGTATCATTGTTTCTTCTAAAGTAGAATTTAAAGGAATTGCAGGCATATTTTCACTACCAATAGTCATTACTGGTGCATCTAGGTATTTAAAACAGTCTTCTTGAATTTTTCCTGCTAAAGCTCTTGCAAAACTATTATTCGAAGGCTCTTCTGTAACCACTAAACATTTACCAGTTTTTTTAACAGATTTCATTACAGTGTCTTCATCTAACGGAAACAATGTTCTTAAATCTATAACTTCTATTTGGTCTTGCATTTCTAGTGCTTCTGAAGCATTTATTGCCCAATGCACTCCCATTCCGTAAGTAACAATAGTAAGTGTTTCTAAATCGTCTTGTTTCCATATTTCTTGTAACACCCAAGCTTTACCAAAAGGCAATACATAATCTTCACTTGGCTCAACAGATGTTGCACCTTGTGTTCCTGGTACTTTAGACCAATACAAACCTTTATGTTCTAGAATCACTACAGGATTTGGATCGTGATATGCAGCCTTCATTAAGCCTTTTAAATCTGCTCCATTACTAGGATAGGCTATTTTTATACCTCGAATATTGGTGATTACACTTTCTACAGAAGATGAATGATAAGGTCCACCACTTCCATAAGCACCTATTGGTACTCGAAGAATCATAGAAACTGGCCATTTTCCGTTAGACAAGTAACAACTTCTACTTACTTCTGTAAATAACTGATTTAATCCTGGCCAAATATAATCTGCAAATTGCACCTCAACAATTGGTTTTAATCCAACAGCACTCATACCAACGGTAGAACCAACAATAAAGGCTTCTTGAATTGGAGTATTAAAAACGCGATCGTCACCAAATTTTTGAGCCAGTGTTGCTGCTTCTCTAAAAACACCACCAAGTCTTCCTCCAACATCTTGACCATAAAGTAAACATTCTTTATGCGCTCTCATTAATTCTTCAACTGCAAATAAGGCGCAATCTACCATGACCACTTTATCTGCTCCTTCAGGTGCTCTTGTTCCTTTTTCTTCTGTGATTGGTGTTGGTACAAAATCGTATGTAAATAAATCCTCAGGTTTTGGATCTTCAGCTTTTAGCGCTTTTTCAAAATCTGATTGTACTTTTGCTTTCGCGAAATTTTCTATGTCGTTAATCTCACTTTTCGAAAATCCAGCATCTAATAACTGTTGTTTTATTACTGGATATGGATCTCTAGATCTTGCTTCGTCTAAATCGTCGCGATACCATTCCATGCGCACACCAGAAGTGTGATGATTAAGTAACGGTACTTTTGCATGTACTAAAAAAGGTCTGCGTTCTGTACGTATTGTTTTTATAACTTTTTCTAGTGCTTCGTAACTTTCTGTAAAATTTGCACCATCTATAGAAATGGCCTCTAAACCATGAAATCCTTGAGCGTACTCAAAAGCATTTTGTGCTCTGGTTTCGGCAGCATTTGCGCTAATATCCCAACCGTTATCTTGTACTAAATATAAAATAGGCATTTGTTTTAAAGCTGCCATTTGAAATGCTTCTGCTATTTCTCCTTCGGTTACTGATGCATCTCCTAAAGAACAAACGGTTATTGGTTTCAAAGAGTTATCGACTGCGCTCGAACTAACAGGATCGGAATCAAGAGAATAATCGTCTAAACCTTGTAGTTCCTTATACTGCATTCCCATAGCCACCCCTGTTGCTGGAATGGCTTGCATACCTGTTGCTGATGATTGATGCGGAATTTTAGGCTTATCATCATCCTTTAAACTTGGGTGGCTATAATAGGTTCTTCCTCCGGAAAACGGATCTTCTTTTTTTGCTAATAATTGCAACATTAAATCGTAAGGTTCTAAACCGAATGATAATAACATGGCGTCGTCTCTATAATACGGAAACGCATAATCTTGAGGTAACAATTGTAATCCTAAGGCTATTTGAATAGCCTCATGACCACGAGATGTTGCATGTACATATTTTGAAACTTGCTTAAAATTAGCTTCGTATAATTCTGCCATTGCTTTTGCTGTGCAGAGTTTTAAAAATCCTTTTTCTAATATATCTTTCATCATATCTGTCATTTCTACAAAAGCAGAAATCAATTTTACTTATTATTTTGATTGCGTCTGCGATAAGGATTACTCATCTATAATATTTTATAAATAGAAATTTGTGAGTGTTCCACAATTGAGACTTTGTTGAAGCTCCTCGAAGAGAGCGACTGCCGAAAGCCTGACCTTTAGGTAACTCCAAAATTATCCTAAGCTAATTCGTTTTTAACTGTTGTCATCCAATTAAATTTATCTTCAATCTTACCTGTTTTAATTGCATTTAAGGTGTTATTAACATCAAGACCAACTGGACTTTCGTTAGACACATGAATGGTTTTGTCTCCTACTCCAATCTCTTGAATATAGGCTATACCAACTGCTGTTCCTGTACCAAAAGCTTCTTCTAAAGTTCCTTTTTGTGATGCTTCTTCAATTTCGTCTATTGTAACAGCGCGTTCTATTACATTGAAACCTTTATCTTTTAAAACAGAGATAACGCTTAGCCTGGTAATTCCATCTAGTATAGAACCGTCTCGTTTTGGTGTAATAAATTCTCCATTAATTTTAAAGAAAATATTCATGGTTCCTACTTCTTGAATGTATTTATGCTCCACTGCATCTAACCATAGTACTTGATCGTAACCTTTTGCTTTTGCTAACTCAGTTGGACGAATTGCAGCTGCATAATTACCAGCTGCTTTAGCTTCACCAGTTCCTCCATTAGCTGCACGTATGTACTCCTTTTCAGCCCACAATTTTATGCGTTTACTAAAAAATGGTCCTGCTGGAGATGCCATAATTATAAACTTAAAATGTGTAGCAGCTCTCATGCCAATAAAAGGCTCGTCTGCATACATAAATGGTCTTAAATAGAGTGCGCTTCCGTCTAGTGGTGGAATCCAATTACGTTCTAAATCTACTAATTGTTTTAAGCCCTCTACAAATAAGTCTTGAGGAAAATCTGGCATTCCCATTCTATCTGCACTTGCATTTAATCGTGCTGCATTTTTATCTGCTCTAAACAACATTGGATTGCCTTCTGTATCTACAGTTGCTTTCATGCCTTCAAAAATGGCTTGACCATAATGTAAAGCCATTGCTGCTGGATGTGTTGGTATTAGTGCTAATGGTTCTATTCTTGGATTAATCCAATCTCCATTATCGTAATCACAAATAAACATATGATCTGTGAAAGTTATACCTAATGGAATATTATTAAAGTCGATATTGTCAACTTTTGAGTGTTCTACTTTGGTTACTGAAATGTTATGTTTCATGATATTACTTTTACAATAAATTGTTTATTTTTCGTTTTATCTTATTAATCACATTAAAGCTAAGTACATCGCTTATGTATTCTACTTTTCCATTTTGATCAATAATAATATTATATGGATAATGCGGTATTTTGAATTTCTCAACTATTGACATGCCATTTGGTACAACTTTGAAGTCTAGTTTATTTGTTTTTAAAAAATTTTGAAGTGCATTTTTATCATTCCATGAAACCGCAATAAATTCTACTGGTTTAGATTTAAAATCAGCTTTTAGGGCATTTAAATCTGGAAACTCTTCAACACAAGGTTTACATTGAATAAACCAAAAATTAATAACAACTATTTTACCTTTTAGACTTTGCGAAGTGTGTTTAATTCCATTTATATCTTCAAAAGATAAATCATCAATTATACTTCCGTTTATTTCTTTTCGTAGTTCTTTATTCTTGTTTTTCTGAATTTTATATTTTTCAGTTAACGCTTTGTTCTTTGCTTTTTGTTGCTCTTTTGTAAGCTCTTTTTTTGAACTTATATTTCCTGTTTGAGAGAAGGCACTAATTAGAATTGCATAAAAGGCAATAAACAAAATTGATTTAAGTTTCATAATTTTTTTTATGTATTAAATCTTTCTATCCATATCAAACTGTTCGAAATAATCTGCCACGCGACGTACAAAACTTCCTCCTAAAAAACCATCAACTACACGATGGTCGAAAGAAAGCGATAAGTACATCATGCTTCTAATCGCTATTTCATCTCCTTTTTCTGTAGTAATAACTTCAGGACGTTTTTTTATGATTCCTAAAGCGAGAATAGCTACTTCTGGCTGATTAATAATTGGTGTTCCCATAACGCTTCCAAAAGTTCCTACATTAGAAATCGTGAATGTGCTTCCCTGAATGTCATCAGCTTTTAAATTATTCTCTCTGGCTTTGTTGGCCAATTCATTGACGTTTTCGGCTAACGTTTTTAAATCTTTGGTGTCTGCATTTTTAACCACTGGTACAATTAAATTTCCACTTGGTAATGCAGTAGCCATACCAATATTAACATCTTCTTTTACAATAATATTTTTACCATCGACTGACGCATTAATATTTGGAAAATCTTTGACGGCTTTAGCAACAGCTTCAACAAATAGAGGTGTAAATGTTAGGCGTTCACCATATTTGTCTTGAAAAGCAACTTTATTAGCATTTCGCCAATTTACCATATTGGTTAAATCTGCTTCCACATAAGCCGTAACATGAGGTGAGGTGTGTTTTGAATACACCATATGATCTGCAATCATTTGTCGCATACGATCCATCTCAATCACTTTACCTTTTCCTTTATCGAATTTTAATTGCGGAATACGATAAGCTGTAGGATCTTGTTGTGCAACTGGTTGTGCAAATTTATATGGTCGTCCTTCTTCTATATACTGAAAAACATCGCTTTTACGTAATCTACCTTCATTTCCTGTTGCTGGAATTCTAGCTAATTCTTCAAAACTAATATGATGCTCTTTTGCAATTTTTATGATTAATGGTGAAAAGAAAGCATTTGAATTTGAGACACTAAACTGATTTGAAGTAGTAACAGGATTTGGCTTTGGTTTCTTTAACGTTTTTGCTTTTTCGGAAGATTTTTTTTCAAGCTTTTTGTTAGTTTCTTTTTTAGTGTTTTTTACTTCACCATCTATTTTAATGATAGCTAAAGGCTCTCCTATTTTAATAACAGCGTTAGCTTCGTATAAAATTTCTTCAATAATTCCAGAAACAGTTGAAGGCACTTCAGAATCGACTTTATCTGTTGCTACTTCTAAAAGCATTTCATCTTCTTCAATGGTATCACCAACATTTTTAAACCATGTAATAATGGCTGCTTCTGTAATACTCTCACCCAATTTGGGCATTTTGAATTCGTATCTCGACATAATTATTTTTTCATAAAATCTCGAAGCGTTTTATAAACATCTTCTTGAATTTTCATATTTTCGGGCACTTCTCTTAAAGGCTCAACTTCTTTTAAACTTTCGTGACAATCTCTAGGTAATTGTTGGTATAATTGCGTGCCTTTGGTTTTCCAAGCCAACATATCATCACTAACTTGTTTAATCACTTTTGCTGGATTGCCAACTACTAAGCTTCGTTTAGGAATAATAGTTTCGGCTTTTACAAATGCCATTGCTCCAACTATACTTTCATCTCCAATTTCAGCATCGTCCATAATTACGGTGTTCATTCCAATTAAGCAATTTCTACCTAGATTGGCACCATGAATTATTGCGCCATGACCAACATGCGCACTTTCTTTAAGTGTTATCGATTTTCCTGGAAACATATGCACTGTACAGTTTTCTTGGATATTTACACCATCTTTTATAATAATTTGTCCCCAATCACCACGAATCGCAGCTCCAGGACCTATATAACAGTTTTTACCAATAATTACATTTCCAGTTACTGCTGCCAAAGGATGAACGAAACTAGATTCGTGTACAACTGGTGTAAAGCCTTTAAAACTGTAAATCATTTTATTTAAATCCTTTTAATTTTTCTTTTGTAAAATCAGAAAGCACCAACCTTCCACTTGTTGCTGCACGTTCTGCCAATAACTCATCCCAATCATCAGTACCTATCCAGAAGACTTTTTTCATTTCCAACATCGCTTCGGTATTGTACGTACACAAATGCTCTGCCGTTGTTTTTACAGCTTCATCAAGTGCTTCTGTAGTGTCATAAACATGAGTGAATAAACCTTTTTGTTTTGCCCATTCTGCAGGATAAAACGAATTGGCATCTATAGCTATTTGTGACATTGCACTTAATCCCATTTTACGCTCTATTGCAGGACCAACAACAAAAGGGCCTATACCAATATTAAGCTCACTCAATTTAATTGCTGCAAATTTTGTTGCCATACAATAATCTGTTGATGCTGCTAATCCAACGCCTCCACCAACAGTTTTTCCTTGAATGCGTCCAATTATAAATTTTGGGCATTTACGCATCGCGTTTATAACGTTTGCAAATCCTGAAAAGAAAACCTTTCCTGTTGCTGCATCGTCTATACTAATTAATTCTTCGAAGCTTGCTCCTGCACAAAAGGTTCTATCTCCTCCACTTTTTAATACAATGACTTTAATAGTATCGTTTTGTCCTGCTTCAGTAATTGTGTTTGCTAATTTTGCTAATACATCTCCTGGTAATGAGTTGTGAGCAGGATGAAAGAATTCTATATAACCTACTTCGTTTTCTATTTCTATTGTTACGTATGGATTACTCATTATTGTTGTGTACTTAATTCTTTAATTTTTTTAATATAGTTTTTTGATGTTTTCATATCTGGATTTAACTCCAATGCTTTTTTGAAACTTATTAAAGCATTTTTATAGTCTTCGGTAATAAAATAGGCTTCACCTAAACTGTCATAAATATTGGCATTTTCAGGAAACTCTTCAGTTAAAAACTTAAAAACTGCAATCGATTTTTGATACTCTTTATCATTCAATAAATCGTAACCAAAATTATTTAAATCTCTTACAGCAAAGTGATAGGTCACAGTATCACTTTTTAAGGTTCTAAAATTCTGATACGCTTTTTTTGGGTTTTCATTAAAATCCTTTCTAAATACAGAAGACAAGTCGAGTTTAGGGTATTTAATTACCATTGGTTCAATATCTCTAAAGAATAGTAATTCCCAATCTCGCATAGCTTGATCTGAGGTGTTATTTACCATTACAATAATGCCGTAATTAGAATCTGGACAAATCAATATTCCACTTTGAATTCTATTAGAAGTTCCTGTTTTTGAATAATAACAACCTTCCTCTTCAGCAAAACCTATACTTTGCCATAAGTATCCTATTTGTTCATCGTCATCTGGATCTGTAAACAATACACGTGAGGCTTCTTTTATCCATGGCCCGTTTTTATTATCAATTAGATACTGCATATATTTAGCCAAATCTGGTAATGTAGAAATCGCACCACCAGCTGCACCATAAACTGGGTCATGATCTATTGGTGCTAACACTTCTCCTTTATAACCTTTAACTAATCGGTATTTGTAATTTTGAGAGTATTGTAGATATGTATCATTCATTCCTAGTTCTTTAAAAAAAGCATCCATTTGCATCTTGAAAGGCTTCTTATTTACATTTTCTAGAATATGTGCCAATAACTCAGGACCAACTGAATTATATGCGAAAACTGTTCCTGGTTTTTTATCTACCTCAACCGTTTTAAGCTCTTCCAATAAATCGTCTATGGAGTAGGAATCTGTTTTATAATCGTAGGTTCCGCTTGTTACTTTATTACTAATAGCTTCAAAGCCTTTTGTGTGTTTATTTTTTAATCCCATACTGTGTGTTAAAAGGTGTTTTACAGTAATGGGATGCCCTTCGAATTCAAGATTTGGATAATTACCTTTTAAATACTTTCGGATATCGTCATCTAAACCAATTTTACCAATCAAAACAGCCTTTGCTACTAAAGACCCAGTGAATGTTTTAGTTATAGATGCTATTTCGTAGAGTGAGCTATCGTTAGGCTTATTGTTGTCCTCTTTATCAATTTCACCATAATAGTTTTGATACATTTCACCATCTTTATAAATGGCTATTGCAAATGAATTAGCATTGCCTTTTTGGATGCTATTCTCTGCAAAACCGTCAACAAGATTTGTAAGTTTATTAAACGCATCTTTTGCTGAATCTTCAGAAATGTTTACCTTTTTTTCTGAATTGCAGCTAAAAATAGTTAGGCCAAATAGTGTAATATATGTGATTTTTTTTATCAAATTCATTTGTGAATAATAATTACAAGGTATAAATTTTAGATTCCTGCCTTCTCAGGAATTACAAAGCTCCAAATTGTTCGAAGTGATGATTTAAATGTTTACGTTCTAATAAATACCATTCGTATTTATTTAATTCTCCAAAAACCATATTACTTAATGTAGCTTCTGGATGTTCTTTAAAATAGTCTAAATACTTTTTTCGTTGTTCCTTGAATTGCTGAATAGCAACACTTAAATTTTCATGCTTTAAATCGTTAAGTGTATCTTTCTCTAATTGTGGAAACTGACTGTTCTTAGGAAACTTATCATAGTTCCATAGACTATTTTTTACTTTTTCTAGAATCTTTTCTGGTGTTGATATTTCAAAATCCTGAACGTCTCCTGCTGCTATTTTGTATGTATACTCCAAATGTTCAATCATGTGTTGTGGTGTCATGATTCCCCATTTTGGTTTTAGGTCTTCAGACAGTTTAGATAGACAATCATCTATTTTTTCATTGGTCATTTCCACAAATGTTTCTTGCTTCTTTTGAACCATAGTTAAAATCGTAGCAACAGCGACTAATGGCGTATCTTTATCTGATTTTTGACTTTCAGGTTGGTTTTCAAAATTAGCATCGAATACTTCAACATGCCATTTTACAATTCCACTAGGATGTTCTGCTGAAGCAACATCTCTATCTATTTTTTCTTTACAGGTTAGTCGCACATAAATCGTATCATTATGATATAATGGTCTTAAAAATCTAATACTATCTAAACCATAATTTGCTGCAACAGGTCCTTTGTTTGGATACACAAATAATCCTGCTGCTGCAGATATAATAAAATAGCCGTGAGCTGTTCTTTTTTCAAAAATACTTCCGTCTAAAGAGGTAATATCTGTATGTGCATAGAAATGATCCCAAGTCAAATTGGCAAAATTCTGTATGTCGTTATCAGTCAAGGTACGCTTATGGGTTTTCATTGACATTCCTGCTTCGATGTCTTCCCAATGGTATTTAAACGGATGCTCTTCTGCTTCTGTGTAATTAGCATTCTGCTGATAAATACCAGTAATTGCAGTTATTGTTGAAGGTGAACCTTGAATTGCTGTACGTTGCAAGTAATGCTTAATACCACGCATGCCTCCCATTTCTTCTCCTCCACCTGCACGACCTGGTCCTCCATGCACCAAATATGGTAATGGTGAACCATGACCAGTACTTTCTTTTGCACTTTCTCTATTAAGCACTAAAATTCGCCCATGATGCGATGCAGCCTTTACCACATAGTCTTTAGCTATTTTATCATCGTTAGTAGCTATTGAAGAGACTAATGAACCTTTACCCATTTGCGCTAAAGTAATCGCTTCCTCTAAATTTTTATATGGCATAATGGTACTTACTGGACCGAATGCCTCACGCTCATGAATGACCGTATTTTGAAACGGATAATCTGCTCGCAACAAAATAGGACTTATAAATGCTCCTTTTTTAGCATCTGCTCCAATGGTTTCAATTGTATCTAAATTACCATAAACAATCTGTGCTTCTTTAGCTAAATCGTTTACTGAATCCCTAACCGCTTGCACTTGTTGATGACTTACCAAAGAACCCATTCTAACTTCTTTAAGTCTCGGATCACCAATTGTCACTTTATCTAATGCTTTACCTAATGCAATTTGAATGTCTTCAACTAAGTTCTCTGGCACAATGATTCGTCTGATTGCTGTACATTTTTGTCCAGCTTTAACGGTCATTTCTTTTCTAACTTCTTTAATAAATAAATCGAATTCTGGAGTTCCTGGAACCGCATCTTCACCTAAAATTGAAGCGTTTAAAGAATCGGCTTCCATAGTAAATGGCACAGATTCTTGAATCAATCTTGGATGTGCTTTTAACAAACGACCTGTTTGTGCAGAACCCGTAAAAGTTACTACATCTTGAGATTCGACAGTATCTAAAATTGTTTTAACGGTTCCATTTATAATTTGCAATGCGCCTTCTGGTAGTATTCCAGAATCGATAATTGTTCTTGCTACAGCTTCGGATAGATAAGAAGAAGATGGTGCAGGTAATACCACAGCTGGGACGCCAGCCATCCAATTCACCGCACATTTTTCTAACATTCCCCAAACTGGAAAATTGAAAGCATTGATATGCACAGCAACACCTTTTTTGGGCACCATAATATGATGCGCCATAAAGCGTCCACCACGAGATAAATCGATAGCATCGCCTTCTACATGATACGATTGATTAGGAAATAATTTTCTTAAGGATGCATTAGCGAATAAGTTTCCAAAACCTCCTTCAATATCAATCCAACTATCTACTTTGGTTGCTCCTGTTCTATAGCTTAAATCATAAAATGCGTCTTTTCTTTTGGTGAGATATAATGCTAAACTTTTGAGCATGTTTCCTCGTTCTTGAAAGGTCATTTTACGAAGAACTTCGCCTCCTTTGGTTCTTCCGTACTGAAGAATTTCAGGAATATCTAGGCCTTCTATTGCAACACTTGTGAAAGCTTCGCCAGTGACAGCATCTAAAATTGGTATTCCTTCTTCTTTTCCTGTAGTCCAACTACCTTGAACGTAATGTTGAATCTTATTCATATTTTATAATATATAGTGGATTCCGCATCAAATGCGGAATGACAAATCGTTATACATTCACGTTTTCAATAATTGCAGCATAACCTTGACCAACACCAATACACATCGTGATTAAAGCATACTTTTTATTTTGTTCATGCAATTCTAAAGCTGCTGAATATGCTATTCTAGCTCCCGTGACTCCTAATGGATGACCAATAGCTATAGAACCACCATTTGGGTTTAACCTAGAATCGTCGTCTGCTAATCCCCAAGCACGAGTACACGCTAATGCTTGTGCTGCAAAAGCTTCATTAAGCTCGATAATATCCATATCTTCCATTGTCAATCCTGCCTTTTCTAATGCTTTGTTTGACGCTTGAACAGGACCAATTCCCATAATTCGAGGCTCCACTCCTACCACAGCTGAACTTACAATTCGTGCTAGTGGTTTTAGGTTGTATTTTTTTACGGCATCTTCTGATGCTATTATTGTTGCTGCTGCTCCATCATTTAATCCTGAAGAATTTCCTGCTGTAACGCTTCCGCCTTCTTTTTTGAATGCAGCTCTTAAGTTTCCTAAAATTTCTAATGACGTGTTTGGTTTTACAAATTCATCTTTTGAAAATAGAATTGGATCCTTTTTTCGTTGCGGAATTTCAACGGTTACGATTTCTTTGGCTAATCGTCCGTTTTCCTGAGCTTTTGTCGCTTTCATTTGGCTCCAATAGGAGAACTTATCTTGATCCTCTCTTGAGATGTTATATAGCTCTACAAGATTTTCAGCAGTGTTTCCCATACCATCTGTACCATATAATTTTTGCATTTTCGGATTGATAAAACGCCATCCGAACGTAGAGTCATACATTTTTGAGTCGCCTCCAAATGCTGAAGATGGTTTTGCGATTACGTATGGTCCGCGTGTCATATTCTCCACTCCGCCTGAAATAAACACGTCTCCATCTCCTGCTTTTATGGCGCGATTAGCGTGAATAATTGCAGACAATCCTGAACTACATAAACGGTTAACCGTTTCTCCTGGAACTGTAAATGGTAATCCTGCTAAAAGTGATGCCATTCGTGCCACATTACGATTATCTTCTCCTGCTTGATTGGCACAACCCATAATCACATCGTCATAAGCTTCCTTTGGAATACTTGGATTACGTTTCACGATTTCTGAAATGACTAATGCACCTAAATCGTCTGTTCTAACAGCAGACAATGTGCCTTTGTAGTTTCCTATTGGTGTTCTAATGCCATCTATTATGTATGCTTCTTTCATAATTTATATTTATTGATTCCGCAGCAAATGCAGAATGACAAATCACTTTGTTTTATTCTTCCCAATCTTTTTGAGTTCTATAAACTACACCTTTAAAAAGAGCTACCATTTCGTCTCCTCTTTTAACTTCTATAATATTAAAGCCTAGTTTGTTTTTTACCGTTTCGATAACAGATTCTGCTACTATATAATCGCCTTCGTTTAAAGCTTCAATATGATTAATACTGGTTTCTATAGAAACCGCATATTTTCCATGAGTATTTGCTGCAAACCCGAATGCTGTATCTGCTAAAGCGTAACTAATGCCACCATGCGCTTTGTCCATGCTATTTAGCATATCTTTTTTAATGGTCATAGCGACTTTACAACGTCCAATTTCACATTCTAGAATTTCTATTCCTAGCCAAGTGCTATAAGCATCTTGTGATAACATTTTATGTGGAATTTCTTCTCCTTTCATTTAAAAGAATGTTTTGTTCTCTCTATTCATTTTGCGTAATAATGGACTACAACGGTATCGATCTTCGTGATATTCGCTATACAACTCGTCTAATTTTGACACACACCAATCGATGCCTTTCTCGTCTGCCCAAGCCAATAATCCTTTTGGGTAATTTACACCTTTAGTCATGGCATTATCTATGTCTTCTGCTGATGCGATATTTAAAAATAATGCATCTGCAGCTTCGTTAATTAACATGACTAGTATTCTTTCAAATATTTGTGTTGACAATTCTTTATTATGAGATTCTTCGCTATCGCTCTGAATGACACGTTTCCCATTTTCATCATACTCGTAATAACCTATTCCTGATTTTCGTCCTAAATAACCTGCTTCAGCAAAACGTTTTTGTGTAAATGATGGTTTATATCTTGGGTCGTAATAGAATTCCTTGAAAACGGTTTCGGTCACAGTGTAATTAACATCATTCCCTATAAAATCCATTAATTCAAATGGTCCCATTCTGAAACCACCTACTTCTTTCATAGCTGTATCTATAGTTCCAAAATCGGCTAATCCTTCTTCGTAAATACGTAATGCTTCGCCATAAAAAGGTCTAGCAACACGGTTAACAATAAAACCTGGTGTATCTTTAGCTACAGCGACCGTTTTTTTCCAACTCGCGATAGTATCTATAGCTTTCTCTAAGGTTTCGTATGATGTTTGAATAGCAGGAATAACCTCAACCAATTTCATTAAAGGTGCTGGATTAAAAAAGTGAATTCCGACACATCGTTTTGGATTTTTAAGAGATGCTGCTATTGATGCCATTGATAAACTAGATGTATTTGAAGCAATAATGCAATCGTTTGCCACATAGCTTTCTAATTCTGAAAACACTTTTTTCTTAATATCAAGGTTTTCAATAATCGCTTCAATAGTTAGGTTTGAATCTGCTAAATCTTTTAAATTATCTACATATGAGATATTAGATTGGATTCTTAATTTTTCAGCGTTATCAATACGTTCTTTTTCGATTAAACGATTTAATATCTTTTCTAAAGCTGCTTTAGCTTTATCTAAGGCTGCTTGATTAGTATCGTACAACTTTACTTTACAACCTGAAGTTGCTGCAACTTGCGCAATACCACTTCCCATTGTTCCACCTCCAATAATTCCTACGTTCATTTAGTTTCCTTTAAAGTTTGGTTTTCTTTTTTCAATAAATGCAGCAACGCCTTCTGCATAGTCACTACTTTGAGCTGCTTCTATTTGTAATTTAGATTCTAAGGCTAATTGAGATTCTAAATCATTTGTCATTGATTTGTTAAATAATTCTTTAATTAATCCAAGTGCTTTGGTTGGCATATTAGCTAATTTTAAAGCTAATGTATTAACATCTGTATCGAAATTCTCAAGTGGTACCATTTTGTAAATCATACCCATTTTTTCTGCTTCTTCTGCAGAAATTTTATCGCCTAACATGGCTAAAGCTAATGCTTTTTGAAAACCTATTAATCGTGGTAGAAAAAAAGTTCCAGCACTATCTGGAACTAAACCTATTAAACTAAAAGCTTGAATAAAACTGACTTTTTCATGTGCAATAACGATGTCGCATGCTAAAGCTATATTAGCTCCTGCACCAGCTGCTACTCCATTAACTGCAGCTATTATTGGTTTTTTAATTGCTCTTAGTCTTGTAATTATTGGATTATAGTGTTCTTCTAGAATTTTTTTAAAGCCTGGATTTAAATCAGGATCTGTAACCTCTTTTAGGTCTTGTCCTGCACAAAATGCTTTTCCATTTCCCGTTAAAACTATAGCTCTTACTTCATTACTTTTTTCGCAAGCATCTAAAGTTTCGTGAAGATTAAATGCCATTTCACGATTGAAACTATTAAAGACTTCTGGTCTGTTTAGCGTTATGTACGCTACTTTGTTTTCAATTTTTAAAAGAATTGAATTATTACTCATACCTATTTTGTTTCTTTATATATTCTTGATACGAAATTCTAAAAAAAAGAATTTCATTAGAACTAAGGTTACTTTATTTCAAACATTTAAAATAATCGAATGGTTCTTGGCAATCATCACACTGAAATTGTGCTTTACAAGCTGTTGAACCAAACTGACTTACTAATCGTGTATTTTGTGAACTACAATTAGTACATTTTACTATTCGTTTTCCGTTTAGCAACACGTCTTTATCTGCTTCTGCATCTAAAGGTGCTGCTATACCATAATCTTCTAATGCCTTTCTGCCTCTTGGTGTAATCCAATCTGTTGTCCAAGCTGGATGCAAGATTAAATCAATTTCAGAATTGTAACCTGCTTCTTTTAATGCTTTTTTGATATCGTCGCCAATCACATCCATTGCTGGACAACCACTGTATGTTGGTGTGATTTCTACTTTAACAAGCTCATCAACAATTATAGCAGAACGCACAACACCCATATCCATAATAGATAATACAGGGATTTCTGGGTCTGAAACTGCTTCCAAAATTGGAATTAGTTTTTTATCTATGTTTTGTTTTTCTTTTACCATTATTTGAGATAGTTCGACAAGCTCTGTATGACACTCTACTTAATATTCTGTTTTCGAAAAAAAATCCTTTCTTAAAGGAATTTTACCATTCCATATTAGGATAAGCACGTTGCATGTATTGCAAATCGCTTAATAAGTATCCTAAATGCTCTGTATGAACACCATTTTTACCTCCTTTTTGAAACCATTTTGATTCTGGAATTTCTAACGTTGACTCTTCTAAAAGCTCGCCTACATTTTTATAATATGCTTCTTTTAACTTTGTAACATCTACACCAATCCCTTCTGCAACCATTGCTTTATCTGCTTCTGTTTGATGAAATAATTCATCGGTATACGTCCACAAATCATTGATAGCTTCTTGCATTTTAGCTTTACTTTCCTCAGTACCATCTCCAAAACGTTTAACCCAATCTGATGAGAAACGCTCATGGTAACTTACTTCTTTAATACATTTATTTGCAATTGCAGATAAGGTTAAATCTGTGCTTTTTTGTAATTGCTCTAAAAATGCTAAATGGTACACATCAAATAAAAACTGACGTCCTATTGAATAGGCAAAATTTGTGTTTGGTTGTTCTACCAATAACACATTTTTATATTCACGTTCTTTACGAAGCATCGCAATATCGTCTTCTGTTCTACCGTCACCTGCTATTTTTCCAGCATATTGAAAATAGCTACGTACTTGTCCAAATAAATCTAAAGAAATATTGGTACAAGCGATATCTGTTTCTAAACTTGGACCATGTCCACAAAGCTCTCCCATTCGTTGTCCTAGAATTAAAGAATTGTCTGCGATACCAAGTATGTAATTATATAAATTTTCGTTTTTCATTTTCTTTATTAAAAAGATGCTTCGACAAGCTCAGCATGACATTTAGTTTTATTTATGAGTTTTTCACTTTCGGAAAAATTATAATTATTTCCACGCAATAATCACATGTGTTTTACTTCGTCTGGTAAATCGTAAAAAGTTGGATGACGATAGACTTTATCATGAGCTGGATCGAATAATTCTCCATTATGCTCAGGATTTGATGCTGTAATATGTTTAGATTCTACTACCCAAATGCTTACGCCTTCGCTTCGTCTGGTATAGACATCGCGTGCGTTTTCCAAAGCCATATCTTCATCTGCTGCGTGTAAGCTTCCACAGTGACGATGTTCTAATCCGTTTTTACTTCTTACGAAGACTTCCCAAAGAGGCCAATTTTTTTTATCAGACATAATTTGTTTTTTATTATTTCATGTTGTTCTCGATTCTATTGTTTTAAGTTTTGATTGTTTAAAATACAAAAGAAAATTACTTGAACTAATGAAGAAATTTAAACTACTCGTTTTTCTTTTCTATTTCTTTTCTTTTCTGCATAAGCCATAGCTGCATCACGAACCCAAGTTCCTTCTTCCCAGGCACCTACTCTAGCTTTCATTCGTTCTTTATTCATTGGACCATGACCTTTAACTACTTGCCAGAACTCATCCCAATTAATTTCTCCAAAATCATACATACCTTTTTCTTCATTCCATTTTAAATCTGGATCTGGAATAGTTAAGCCAATTAATTCTGCTTGAGGTACGGTTTGATCTATAAATTGCTGACGCAAATCGTCGTTAGATTTACGTTTTAATTTCCACTTCATCGACTGTTCTGTATGCACTGAAACATCATCTGTAGGACCTAACATCATTAAACTTGGCCACCACCAACGGTTTAAAGCATCTTGAGCCATTTCTTTTTGTTCTGGTGTACCATTTGCCAGTTTCATCATGATTTCAAATCCTTGACGTTGGTGAAAACTTTCTTCTTTACATACACGAATCATCGCTCTTGCATATGGTCCATAAGAGGTATTGCATAATGGCACTTGGTTAATAATGGCTGCTCCATCTACTAACCACCCAATGGCTCCCATATCTGCCCATGTAATTGTTGGATAATTAAATATTGAAGAATATTTAGCTTTTCCTGTGTGTAATTGCTCGTACATTTCTTCACGGGAAATACCTAAAGTTTCTGTTGCAGAGTACAAATATAAACCATGTCCAGCTTCGTCTTGAACTTTTGCAAGTAACGCAACTTTACGTCTTAATGATGGTGCTCTAGTTATCCAGTTGCCTTCTGGAAGCATGCCAACAATTTCGGAATGCGCGTGTTGCGACATTTGACGAATGTGTGTTTTACGATACTTTTCTGGCATCCAATCTTTTGGTTCGATTTTTTCATCTCTCGCAATACGTTCATCGAATTGCTTTTCTAAACTTTTAATTTGTGCTTCACTCATTGTTTTAGCTTTTTTTTAGCTGTTGGCTTTAGACCACAAGCGAGTTAATTTTTCTTTTTCTTTATTTTTTATACATCGAAATCTACGACTACTTTATCTGTTGTAGGTACTGCCTGACAACTTAATACTAGTTGTTGTGATACCTCTTTTTCGTCTAATGCGTAATTAATTTTCATTTCTACAGATCCTTCAACTACTTTACACTTACAAGTACTACAAACGCCTCCTTTACAAGCAAAAGGCAAATCGGCTCCAGCTCCTAAAGCTGCATCTAAAATATTATCGTATTCTTTAGTCATGGTAAAAGCAAACTCTTTACCACCATCGACTATTGTTATTTCGATGCCTTCAACATTTTGTTTTGCAAGACGTTCTGCTCTTTTAATATCTTCTTCTGTTAGACCTGTAACAAACAACTCGAAATGAACTAAATCTTTTGGTAATCCTGCATTTATTAAATAATCACTAACATAGTTTACCATTTTTTCGGGACCACATAAAAAGACTTCGCTGGTATCTGGAATATCTATAAAGGTGTTGGTAAGTACTTTCATTTTATCATCGTCAAATCGACCATTAAATAACTGGATGTCGCGACGTTCTTTGGTTAAGAAATAATAAATTTCCAATCTTCCAAAATAGGTGTTTCTGAGCTGCTCTAACTCTTCTTTAAAGATAATAGACTTCGCTGTTTTGTTTACATAAAACAACTTACAAGTTGCATTTGGCTCTGCCTTAAGGTGTGTTTTTAACATTGACAAAACCGGTGTAATTCCACTTCCTGCTGCAAAAAAAAGATAATTTTTAGAGTCTTCTGGTTTTACAGAAACGCCAAAATTACCGCTTGGCTCCATGACTTCTAATAGATCTCCAACTTTTATTTCGTTGTTTATATAGGTTGAAAATTTGCCTCCTGGAATTTGTTTTACAGCAACCTTCCATTCGTTTTCTAACGGACTTGAACACAACGAATAAAACCGCCTAACATCTTCTCCTGCAATATCTGCTTTTAGAGTTAAATGTTGTCCTTGAGCGTATTTAAAAACGCTTTGAAGATGAACAGGAACCTCGAAAGATACTACAGAAGTATCATCTGTCTCTTTGTAAATATCTTTAATATTAAGTTTATAAAATTGTGCCATATTTAGTACTTAATCAAAAACTAACACTTGTTAGTTTCTCTGACAAAAATACAAAATAAATTGCTAACTATTTGTTAATTCCTTGAATTAGGATTGCGCTTAAGTTATTTGCTATAACGTTTGCGCTAGAATCTTCTTTATTAGGAATCCATAGGTATAATGAACGTAAAGTGGAGAGCATAGAAAACATAATAATTTCTGGATTGACTTTCTTAATTTCTGAAGACTTGATTCCTTGATTGATGATGCTTAAAAAAGTTTTTTCGTAATTATTTCTTAGCTCAAGGTAATATTCTAATTGATCTTCAAGATGCATCCAATCGTTATTTAAAGATGCCATTCCTGAAGTATTATTAGTTGTTATTGTAACATGCAAAGTTATTATTTGACTTAATTTATCGAGGTTACTATTATTTGAATTCACAATTAGTTCCATACCTGTTGTAAATTCTTCTGCTAGAGATATAATAATTTCTTTTAAAATTTCTTGTTTTGAGCTTATGTGGTTATATAAGCTTGCTGCTTTTATTCCCATTGCTGTAGCTATGTCTCGCATGGTAACTGCGCTATATCCTTTTTCTTTAAAAAGTTTTGCTGCAGTTTTTATTATTTCGTGTTTACGTGTTTCTAGTTTCATATATATTTAATGAATATAAAAAAATAAGTTGTAACTTTTGTTACTTAGACTTTGAAAAGAAATTCTGTATTTTGTAAAAAAATATATTATGGGCTTATTAGATGTTTTATTTGGTAATAAAAATGATAAAATTAAAGATTTATTAACAAGAGATGCTATTATTATAGATGTTAGAACAGTAAATGAATATAAACAAGGTGCCAAAAATATTCCTTTACAAGTTATAAACGGAAAGATTAACGATATTAAAAAACTTAACAAACCTATTATTACCTGTTGCACAAGTGGTATGCGTTCTGGCAGTGCTGCTTCTATATTGAAAGCGCAAGGCATAGAAGCTGTTAATGGTGGTGGCTGGATGAGTTTAAGTAAGAAATTATAATTTTAAATTATAAAATTCCTCGATATTTTTTATTGGCCTTTCGTTGTATTCTAGAGTCCAACCTAATGAATTTGTTAAGATGTGAAATTTGGACAGCTCACTAATGAGCCTGTTTTTGGAATTTGTTTTTAATTCTGAGTTTTCAATTTTCTTTAACAATTGTTTGTTTACGGTTTCTTTTATAGCATTATAATCTTTAGCTAGAAATGGATTAAAAAAATCTGCTTGAATGTCATAATACTCAAAATCTGGACTAATTTTAATTTCCTCTGTTGGAATACTTAAAATGTATAACGTCAGCAAAAAGTGAACTAGTTATCACTTTAATATAAGAGAGAGGTTTTATTATTTTTACAAACCTTTAAATCTTAAATGATGAAAAACAATACGCTATTTATCGTATGTTTCAATATTAGGATACTTAAATTTAATGTGTTAAAATGAAATATGTTGGTGTTTATTTTGAAGTTTAAGCTTACTCCTTTCTAAATTATCAAGAAATTTTTGATGTGCAGTAGACTGAGAATTAAAAGGCTTATGAAGCATTCCCATTTGAATATTCTCTACCTCTTTCATTGTATTGTTTGCTTCTGAAGTCATCCAAACTGTTATAAACTTCTCCCAAATATATATTATTGCTGTATTATTAGGATGTAACATATCACTTTTATAAAAACGGTAATCTCTAAGCTCATCAATCATAATCTCAAACGAAGGAAAATAAAATATTTCCTCATTTAATACCTGATGTATAGCTGATATTAAATGAGCCTTACTTAATGTGTTTTCAATAAAACCATCTTTTAAATGTCTTACTGGAGACACTGTAAAAACTATTGATGCCTTGCTATTTACGCTTTTAATATTGTTTATTATAGACTGTAAACTTTGTTTAATTTCTTCAATAGAAAGTAATACTTTATTAAACTCATTTTGAGGTAATTTATGACAATTTGCAACTGTACTATTTGTACTAATTACATTATAAACCCAAGCAGTGCCAAGAGTAATAACAATATGAGTAGCGTTATTAATTTGTTTGCTTATTAATTCTAAATTAGTATTTAAATTGAGTAATAATTGTGCTCTAGATGTGTTACTTAAACGAGAATGTGCATCGAAACAATGCCATTGTTCATTATAAAAAAAGACATCGCTATCTGTATATTGTTCTTTATTTATTGCTTTTTTAAGAACAGTTTCTATAGCTTTAGTATGAAATAAAACACCAAAAGGGTTTAATAAACTTTGAAACTTATAATACTTAAATTTACTTCCAATATTTTCAGCAAAACATGAACCAAGCAAAACTAATTTAGAGTCATAATCTATTTGATTATGGCCTTGAAGTTTTAGTTTTATTTTGGTTTGAAATTCCATAATTAGATTCCTGTTTTACTCATTAATTAATATTTTATTTCAGGAATTCGTAAATTTTATATTCCACAGTAAAAACAAACTAAGCTATATAACCTTTCGCAGCTTCCAGAGCATCCTTAATTCCTGCAGGATTTTTACCTCCTGCTGTTGCAAAAAATGGTTGTCCACCACCACCACCTTGGATGTGTTTTCCTAATTCTCTTACTATTGTTCCAGCATTTAAACTGTTATTTTCTACAAGACTTTTTGAGATGTAACATGATAAAATAGCTTTACCATCGTTTTCTGCTCCAAATAGCAAGAAGAGGTTATTAAATTGACTACCCAACTCAAAACATAAATCTTTAATACCAGAAGCATCCAAATCTAATTGTTTTGCTAAAAAATTAATTCCGTTTATTTCTGAGATTTCGTTTTTAAGTTCACCTTTAATATTTTTTGCTTTATCCTTTAATAATTGTTCAATTTGCTTTTTTAAGTTAGTGTTTTCGTCTTGAAGATTTTGTAAGGCTTTAACAGGTTCTTGCGCATTATTAAGTAAGTCTTTCATTTCAAAAAATGCTTTATCATGATCTTGATAGTAAGACTTAACAGCATCATTAGTAATGGCTTCTATACGACGAATTCCAGCAGCAACTGCACCTTCAGACACAATTTTAAAATGCCAAATATCTGCAGTGTTATCCACATGAGTTCCACCACATAACTCTATAGATTGCCCAAAACGTACAGTTCGTACTGCATCTCCATATTTCTCGCCAAATAACGCCATAGCACCTTCTGCTATTGCTTTTTCCATTGGTATATTTCTACCTTCCTGTAATGGTAATTTACTTTCTATTCTAGCATTTACAAAATTTTCAACATCACGTAATTGCTCTACAGTCATTTTAGAAAAATGCGAGAAATCAAATCGTAAATATTTAGAGTGCACAGCACTTCCTTTTTGCTCAACGTGTTCTCCTAACACTTCTCTTAATGCTTGATGTAATAAATGGGTTGCAGTATGATTACACTCGGTTCGGTAACGTTGTTTTTCATCTACTTTAGCAACAAATGTTTGATTTACGTCTCTAGGCAACTCTTTAGTTAAGTGAATAATAATATTATTCTCTTTTTTAGTATCTACTATATAAGATACATCTCCATTATTAGCTTGTATGTAACCCTTATCTCCTACTTGTCCTCCTCCCTCAGCATAAAAAGGAGTTAAATTAAACACCAATTGGTACATTTCACCATCTTTTTTTGAGACTACTTTACGGTACTTAGTAATTTTTATTTTAGCTTCTAATTGGTCGTAACCTATAAATTCTTGCTCTTCATCTTCTATTAAAACAGTCCAATCGTAAGACTTTAATTCTGAAGCTTCACGACCTCTATCTTGTTGTGCTTTAAGACGTTTATTGTACTCTTCTTTATTATAAGAAAACCCTTTTTCGCGTAAAATTAAATCTGTTAAATCTTCTGGGAAACCATACGTATCTTTAAGTTCGAAAACTTTTGAACCCGATACTTTTTTGTCTTTTGCGTTATCTACAATTCTATCTAAAATAGATAAACCTTGATCTAGCGTTCTTAAAAAAGAGGCTTCTTCTTCTTTAATTACGTTTTCTATAAGTTGTTTTTGCGCTTTTAATTCTGGGAAAGCTTTTCCCATTTTTTCTGTTAAAACATTTACCAAACGGTAAATAAATGGTTCTTTTTTATCTAAAAAGGTAAAACCATAACGTACTGCACGACGTAAAATTCTTCTTATAACATAACCAGCTCCAGTATTACTAGGCAATTGGCCATCTGCTATAGAAAATGCTACTGCGCGAACATGATCACTAATAACACGAATAGCAATGTCCGTTTTTTCATCTTTACCATAATCCTTGTTGGTAATGGTCTCAATCTCTCGAATAATTGGAGTAAACACATCTGTATCGTAATTAGACTTTACATCTTGAAGCACCATACATAAACGCTCAAAACCCATTCCTGTGTCAATATGTTTGTTTGGTAACCCTTCTAAACTTCCATCTGCTTTACGGTTGTACTGCATAAAAACTAGATTCCATATTTCCACCACTTGCGGATGATCCTTATTTACCAAATCCTTTCCATCTACTTTGGCTTTGTCTTCAGGTGAACGTATATCAACATGTATTTCACTGCAAGGTCCACAAGGTCCTTGATCTCCCATTTCCCAAAAATTATCTTTTTTGTTTCCTTTTAAAATGCGGTCTTCAGAAATATACTGCTTCCAAATATCATATGCTTCAGTATCCATTTTAAGGTTGTCTGCGTCATCACTACCTTCAAAAACAGTAACATATAAGATGTCTTTATCAATTTTGTAAACATCTATTAAAAGCTCCCAAGCCCAAGCAATAGCTTCTTTTTTAAAGTAATCTCCAAAAGACCAGTTCCCTAACATTTCGAATAAAGTATGGTGATACGTATCGTAACCAACTTCTTCTAAATCGTTATGTTTTCCAGAAACACGTAAACATTTTTGAGAATCTGCAATTCGGTTATTTTTTGGTTGTGCATTACCTAAAAAGTATTCTTTAAAAGGAGCCATTCCAGAATTTACAAACATTAAAGTTGGATCATCCTTAAGAACCATTGGTGCAGATTGCACGATACTGTGTTTCTTCTTTTCGAAAAAACTTAAAAATGTAGAGCGAATATCTTGAGACTTCATTTGTTGCTTTTATTATTTTTTTATTGAATAATTTAAATAACTACTAAAAAATTTAGAGTACACTAAACTTAACTAATAGCTACTTAAAAATGTTATTGTTAATAATCTTGTTTTTACTAATCTTAAAGGTTAAAAAACAATTTATATATTTGTTTAACGTTTTTAATTAATGCTGCTGGATAATAAGCACCATTTTAATGCAAAAATAGTATAATTTACATAATGAGTAAGGTAAAATATTATTATGATTCTGATACCTTGTCGTATCGTAAAATAGTTCGTAAAAAACGTCGTACTTTTAAATATATAGTTGCGTTTATTTTTTCGGCTGCAATATTAGGAATATGCTTTGTTTTTATTGCAAGTCATTTTTTTGAATCTCCAAATGAAAAAGCTTTAAAACGTGAGTTAAGCAACATGCAATTACAGTTCAACCTTCTAAACAAAAAAATGGACGAAGCTGAAGCTGTACTTGCAAATATTGAGGAAAGAGACAACAACATCTATCGTTTGTATTTTGAATCTAATCCTATTCCTGAAGAACAAAGAAAAGCAGGTTTTGGTGGAATTAATAGATATAAAGCTTTTGAAGGTTTCGACAACTCTACTCTTATTAAAGAAAGTAATAAACGTATAGATATCCTTCAAAAACGAATAGTTGTACAATCTAAATCTTTAGATAAAATTGCAGTATTAGCTGAGGAAAAAGAAAAGCTTCTTGCATCTATTCCTGCAATTCAACCAGTAAACAATGAAGATTTAACACGTATGGCTTCTGGTTTTGGTATGCGAACTGACCCATTTAACAAAACAAGAAAAATGCATTGGGGAATGGACTTTACTGCGCCTAGAGGCACACCTATTTATGCAGCTGGTGATGGTGTTGTTGAAAGAGCAGATAGCAATAGTACAGGTTATGGAAACCACATTAGAATAGACCATGGCTATGGCTATGTTTCACTTTATGCACACTTGTATAAATATAACATAGGTAAAAACCAAAAAGTAAAACGAGGCGATTTAATAGGATTTGTAGGTAGTACAGGTCGATCTGAAGCACCACATTTACATTATGAAATTTTTAAAGATGGTGAGCGTATAAACCCAATTAATTTCTATTACGGAAGTTTAACAGCTGAAGAATACAGCAAGTTACTTGAGCGTTCTTCAATAGAAAACCAATCTTTAGATTAATGCATTTAGAACTTCCAGAAAAACGTTATTATGCCATAGGAGAAGTTGCTAAAGCTTTTGCTGTAAATACTTCGTTGATTAGATTCTGGGAAAAAGAATTTGATGTAATTAAGCCTAAAAAAAATGCAAAAGGGAATCGTAAATTTACTCCTGAAGATATAAAAAACCTTCAGTTTATCTATCATTTAGTTAAAGAGCGAGGCTTTACTTTAGAAGGTGCAAAAACGCATATTAAAGAAGAAAAACAGAAAAGCTTAGCCAATTTTGAAATTATTAGTAAATTGGAAGGCGTTAAAGCACAACTAATTAAACTTAAAAATGAATTATAATAGTGTTGCTGTAAATAATAATTTATGCATGATGTATTTGATGTTTTTGATTGATGAGCTTTTTTAACCCTAATTATGTAATAGAAAATCTATTACATCTTGACACTACTGCAAAACCTTCATTACGAAATTCTATTACATAATTTAGGTTTAATGAAAAACAAAAAACGAATGTAGTATAGTTATAGTGTGCAAATCTTAAAGAAATTATAAAATTTGTGAGTGAAATGTTATTTTTTAAGTTTTTAAAAAAGCTAGAGAAAAAAAAGCTATTCTTTAAGTAAAATTTTATAGGCCATACTTTGGGCTTTTTTGATATCGTTTTGGATTGCTGTTAACTTTGTATACGTTGCAATAACAGGAAAATCATTAAACTCTTAAGAAAGCCAATCTGTAGTATTTAAATGTTTTGTTTTAAATGAATTTTGAATGTAAATATTAAATTCCTCGTTTAAAGAAGTTTTAGCAAACGCAGCCATTTGAATTCTATATGTGTTAATATGTAAAATAAATGCGTTACCAATTACTCTACCGTCTTTGAATAAGAGAACACTTGGCTTATCCATAACAGAAAAATCCATGCTATCTTTAGTCATATTAACTTCGGCTAACATGTTAACTTTTAAATTCTCGATGTAATTGTATAATTCGTTTGAAGCTTTTATAATTTCCTCTCCTTGTTTTTGGATTTTTTGAGATTGGTGTTTTAAAATACGCTCTTCATCTAAAGTTAATTCGTGGTAAGAATTCGAGTTAGCATTCTCCAACTTCTCATTCATTACCCCAAATGAATCTAATACATTATGACTTAAATGTTGTGAAGTTTTCCAAAACAACATTGCTACAATTAATACTACAATAAAACTAATTGTAAGTAATACTGCTTTCTTCAAACCTTATTTTTTACGCATATATACACTAACTGGAACACCTGTAAAATCGAAAATATCACGTAATTTATTTTCTAAAAAACGTTTATAAGGCTCACGTACATATTGAGGTAAATTACAAAAGAATGCAAATTGCGGTTGCGGTGTTGGCAATTGCATAATGTATTTAATTTTCACAAATTTTCCTTTGTAAGCTGGTGGAGGATAGCTTTCTATAATTGGTAAAAACGTATCGTTTAAAACACTTGTTTTAATTTTCTTAGTTCTGTTTTTATAAACCTCAACAGCTGTTTCAATAGCTTTATAAATACGTTGCTTTGTTAATGCAGATATAAATACAATAGGTACATCTGTAAATGGCTCACATTGCTGGCGAATATGTTTTTCGAAAGCTATTGTTGTTTTATGGTCTTTTTCTACCAAGTCCCATTTATTTACTAAAATTACAATCCCTTTTCTATTTCTTTGGGCTAACCAAAAGATGTTTTGCACTTGGCCATCAAAACCTCTATTAGCGTCTACAACTAATAAACATACATCTGCATGTTCTATAGCTCTTACGCTTCGCATTACAGAATAGAATTCTAAATCTTCTTTTACTTTAGTTTTTTTTCTTATGCCTGCTGTATCCACTAAATTAAAATCGAAGCCAAAACGATTGTATTTAGTATCTATAGAATCTCTTGTTGTACCAGCAATATCTGTTACTATATATCTATCCTTTCCAATTAAAGCATTTATAAAAGAAGACTTTCCTGCATTTGGTCTACCAACTACTGCAAATCTTGGTAACTCGTCTTGTTCTTCGTCTTGTTCTTTCTCAGGAAGCGCTTTTACTAAAGCGTCTAATAAATCTCCTGTCCCACTTCCGTTTATACTAGCAATAGTGAAGTATTCTCCTAAACCTAAACTGTAAAATTCTACTGCATCTTCTGCTCTTTTTCCGTTATCTACTTTATTAACAACTAAAAAGACTGGTTTTGTGACTTTACGTAATAATGTTGCAACATCCTCATCCATTCCTGTAACACCTGTTTCTACATCTACCATAAAAATAATAGCATCTGCTTCTTCAATTGCTAATTCTACTTGCTTATCGATTTCAGCTTCAAAAATATCGTCGCTTCCCTTTACATAACCTCCTGTGTCTATTAAAGAAAATTCTTTTCCATTCCAGTCACTTTTTCCGTAATGGCGATCTCTTGTAACACCACTTACGGCATCTACAATCGCTTCACGACGTTGAATTAAACGATTAAAAAAAGTGGATTTACCAACGTTTGGTCTTCCTACAATTGCTACTATATTACTCATAATTTCATGTTTTATCTGCATTACATATCCTGTAAGCGCCTGCAAAGGTAGTGTTTAGTTTAAGAAAAAAATGTAAATTGAAGTTTTAAACACAAATTATGTTATTAGAAAACGAAATAATATTAAGACCACGTTTTAAATTCGACATAGAATACAACAACGAAAAACTTCTAGAACTTTTTGATGCCACTAAAAGTACGCAAAGTAATTTTATTGTGTCTAGAGTAGACGACCATGTTTTTATTAAAATTCCTAAAGCAAAACAACAGTTTTGGTCTCCACAGTTACATTTAGAAATTAATAAAATTGAACATAATAAAAGCCAATTGTATGGTTTGTTTGGTCCTAATCCAACCGTTTGGACCTTGTTTATGTTTTTACATTTTGCAGTTGCTGGATTATTTATAGCACTTTGTATTTGGGCCTATTCTAATTATGCTTTAAAAGTTGATTACTCTTTACAGATTTGGGGAATGGTTTTAATGATTGTTTTATGGTTTGTATTGTATTTTTCTGGACGTGTTAGTAAAGCTTCAAATCAAAAAGAAATGACAGATTTATATACTTTTATGAGCAGTGTTTTGGATGAATAAAAAAAGCTTCAGCATTAAACTGAAGCTTTAAAAACATTTTAAATTAATTTATTGTTCGTTTTGATAAATAGTTACAGTACCACTATCTTCATTTGAAACAATTAGTAAATCTTTTCCATTAGGACTATCAACTGCTGGTACAATTAACAAACCTTCTGGAGCCTCATCACCATTATGAGATAATATTGTTAAAAAAGTTGGTGCATTTGGATTAGTTATATCATATACCATTATCTGATCTGTACGTTCTAATCCAACAAATAAAATATAACGTTGATCTCCAATATTTAATACTTCTACACTTTCTGGTTCTGCACCTTTATCATCACTTCTACCATCATCATCATTAAAAGTAGCTGGTGTTGCTGCTAGTGTCTCTGTAGCAATACTGTTTCCACTATCATAAACTTGTTGTCCATTACCATTCCAAATTGTAAAAGATCTGGCTCCATAAGAATATATTTCATCATAATCTCCATCATTATCAATATCTCCTTCAGATAACATCATTTTTAAACGTCCTAAATTTGCTTCGTTTTGATAATCTTCTGAAGCAGGAAAAACTGTTGGATCTAAAACGACATCTTTAATTCTATCTTCACCTACATATCCAGGTGTACCTTCATATTCTCTTGCGTCTCCTTCGTTTGCAGAAATCACGTAATCTACACCTGCAATATTAACATACACGATAGCATCTGGTTGAAACAACCCTCTAATTGGCCAATTTTTTAATTCTTTAACACCATCTTCATTACTAGCATCTAAAGAGTTTTGTGGTAAACTATGATCTTTATATCCTAACGGATAAATTGCTTCAATAGTTTTTGTTGTTAAATTAATTTTAGCAATTCCGTTATTTTCTTGTAAAGACACCCAAGCTGTTTGAGAATCGTCAGATACTGCAATATATTCTGGCTCAACATCTTTAGCCAAATCTGCATTTGGACCAAACACTCTAAATCCTTGTGTCTCTAATGACGCTTCTTGCGAATTAAAAGATGAAAAATCTAAAGTTGTAACTGAGTCATCATTTAAATCTATGATACTAATAGTTCCCATAGGATCTATAGTATAATCGTCATTTGGCTCGCCTTCATTTGCAGTAATAATTAAATTGCCTGATTTTGAAAACGTTACCATATCTGGTAATGCACCAACAGTATATTGATTAAGTAATGTCATATCTGAAGTGTCATAAACCATAATTTTTCCAGGATCTTGCTTAACTAAAGCTTCTACAGCTATTGCTAATTTTCCATTATAAACAGACACGCTATTTGGTGCTCCAAATGCACTTAATGGTATTGATGTTTCTTGTATTGGAGCATCTAAATCTGAAATATTATAAATCGAAATCTCAGTAGATTCTGAATTTGTAATAAATAATTTATTTGTTGCTACATCATAAGCAGATATTTCTGAAGCTGCTTCACCACCAACATTTATTGTACTTTTATATTGGAAATTTACATTAGTATTTATTGGATCTTCAATAATAGGTGTATCATCATCATCTTGACAATTAAAAATAAGTAATGCTGAAAATGCTAAAATGGTTTTGTTTAAAAGTTTCATATTTTTTGGTTTTATAATTAATACCAAATTTGAAACTCTACCTTAAATTTAAGGTTATTACACTTACAAGAAATCTTTAAGCATTACTAACTTTAAGGCTAGTTATTTTAAGAAAACATTATCTAGATGTAAAATTGATATTTACATCAGGTTATTGATTATACCCAAAACGTTTTAATTGTCGTTGATTACTTCTCCAGTTTTTATTGACTTTTACATAAAGTTCTAGGTGAATTTGCTTTCCAAAGAATTTTTCTAAATCTTTTCTAGCTTCTACACCAACACGCTTTAAAGCACTTCCTTTATGCCCAATAATGATCCCTTTTTGCGTTTCGCGCTCGACCATAATAACTGATCTTACTCGTATTATTGTTTCTTCTTCAAAAAACTCTTCAGTATCAATCTCTACAGCGTAAGGAATTTCCTTTTTGTAGTGTATTAATATTTTTTCTCTAATAGTTTCGTTTATAAAAAAACGCTCTGGTTTATCTGTTAATTGATCCTTTGGATAGTATGGTGGAGATTCTGGAAGTAATTCTATAATTTTATCAAAAACTTCTTTAACATTAAAACCTTCTAAAGCCGAAATAGCAATAATCTCTGCATTTGGTACTTTTTCTGCCCATAATTGCACTTGTTCTTCTAATTGCGCCTGATTGGATTTATCTATTTTATTTAATAGTAATAAAACAGGAATTTTTGCACTAGTGATTTTCTTAAAGAATGCTTCGTCTTTAAGTTCTTTCTCTCCAATTTCTACCATGTAAATTAGTAAATCTGCATCATCGAATGCCGATTTTACAAAATCCATCATAGAGGCTTGTAGCTCATAAGCTGGTTTAATAATTCCAGGCGTATCACTTAAAACAACTTGAAAATTTTCACCATTTACTATACCTAATATTCGATGCCTTGTAGTTTGTGCTTTTGAGGTAATAATGGATAGTTTTTCTCCAACAAAAGCATTCATTAATGTAGATTTACCAACGTTTGGATTACCTATAATATTTACAAAACCTGCTTTATGACTCATTCTATTATTATTTTAATGACTACAAAGTTACAACCTTGGTTTATTTATTCCTCTATCATACATTATAATACTTCCTGCGACCGAAACATTTAAGCTTAATTGAGACTTAAATTTCACTAAATAATGACTTTTCTCAATCGCTTGCTTAGACAAACCGTGATCCTCTGCTCCCAATAAATAAACACAACGTCTTGGATGATTGAAAGTTTCTAAATCTATGGCTTTATCTGTTAATTCTACACCTATGAGTCTTGCACCTTTTGGTAGGTGGTTATAGAATTCATCGAAGTTATCGTAATGAAAATAAGGCATTGCTTTAACAGCATTATGCGTGTCGCAGGCTTGTTTTGCATAACGGTTACCAATAGTAAAAATAAAACTTGCACCTAAATTTTGAGCAGAACGCCAAAGAACACCAAGATTTTCTGGTGTTTTACCATTTTGGATGCCAATACCAAAATATTCGTTTTCGAAGTTGTCTATCATTCTGTAAAAATAAATATTTTATACTAAATGCGGAGATACTCTATTTTACACTAGCAACTTTATCTGCCTTAATATGTTTGTTATAAGTAAAAAAACACAGGAAAAACTCTAAAACCTTGATTTTAGTGCAAAAAAAAGCTCCACATTTATGTGAAGCTTTACTAGTAGAGCAGACAGAAAAAATATCGAACTCAATTACATATAGCTTAGCTCAATTTTCAAAACTACTAGGTAGTTAAATGTTGTATTTTGAATTTACATTATACTAAAAACCATTCTTTCTAATGATATCAAAAATACCCATTTTAATACCAATAATGAAAATTTGCTGAATTTAGAGGTGTCTTAATAAGGGGAAGTCTACAAACCCAGCTGATAGTTGGTAGTTGAGTTTTTAATACCCAAATAATCCAAAGATATAGTTCTATTTTTTATGTAATGCATATAATTAAAAATTGAATTTCTATTTTTTTATTATTTTTTTTGTTGTTGAAAATGTATTTGATTGAATTTTTATAAAATAAATACCAGTATCAAGATTAGAAACATTTAAAACATGGTCTTCAATTATTCTTTTGAATATCTCTATTCCCATAATATTATAAATAGAAACAGAAATTGGAGTGCTTAGGTTTGTACTAAAATTGATATAACTTGAGTATATTGGGTTCGGATAAATTTTAATAAATTTATTTTCTTCAACCGAATCAACAGAAAGAATATTTGGTAAAAAAAACTGTAAAGCATCATTTGCCATAAGTTGAGCATTATGACCAATACCTGTAACTTCATGCTTTTCCCAGTTAAATGGTAAACTTATATCAGTAGAAGTAGTTTGACTTGTGTTAAAAAAATACTGACCTCTTACATATCGATTTAAGCCTTGTTGTGCATCTAAAATATCATTATGTCTTAGAGCTGGAGAATTTGGATCTGTATCATTTGTTCCTAAATGTATGACTAACTCTTTACCAAAGAATTGCTCCAAAGTAACATTTAGTGGTGTAGTTAAATTTTGAAAAAAAATAAACAAATCCTCATTTGTTGATCCAAATGGAAGTCCTGTACCATAAGGATAATCAACACCTGATTCTGGCACAGTGTACCAGCCCGAATTTGAACATACGCCTATTCCCAACTTACTATCTGGCACAAAAAGTGCAAAACGATGCAAAAATTGAGCACCACCAGAATGACCCCAAGCACTATAGGTTTCTTGTACTCCAGAAATATCATTCTTAATATATTCAAAGAGAGGTTCTATGACAGAAAATGTCCATTCATTGGGATCGTTAAACTCTAATTGTGTTGGGTTATCACCGTCCACAAAAACATTACCCATAAGGTAATTATCTCCCAGACCAGGATAATTAACATTAGTAAATTCAGGCGCAAAAACCATAAATCCATTTGAATTTGCCATACTTATCCAATAATCTCTGTAATTGGCTCCATCTCTATTGGCACCATGAAAGGACATCAATATAGGCATAGTTGTGATATTACCAGATGGAATATGATAAAACACTTCAATAGGTGGCCTGTTTACAGGAGATTGAGGCGTAAAAATAAAAGAACCTGTTGTATTTGAATTTAAATTTTGAGTATAAATTAAACCCGAAAAAAGCAAAAAAGAAAATAAAAAAAGATGGTTTTTCATTCTAGAAAACAATTTGAATTAAGAACTCACCAACAGTTTGATTTCCAACATTTTTAATATCTATACTGCTTATTGAGGCTTGCATTTTTAAATTATTGTTATCAAAATATTTGGTTAAACCCAATGTAAAACCACTGTAATCTGTTAATAAAGAATTGAGGTTAGATTCAAATTCTGGTGTAGCACTTTCATATCTCAAATCAAAACCAAAACCCTTTTTAGTAACATAGCCTGCTTGGACATTGTAGCTATCACCTAATACTAAAAATTCACTTATTTGTTGAGGCGCTAAAATTTGTGTTGCAGCTTCATCTGTGTAAACTAAATCTAAACCTTCTGCGCGTGCAATGGCATATTCTGCTAATAATGAAAAGCCTTTGTATTTTAACAATAAGTCAATGTAGGCTTGTGAGTAATCAGGAAGATTTTCACTTCCATTTGCACTAAATAAAAGGAAGTCTCCATGACCTTCTCCGTTAGCATTACTCGCTCCAAAATTTTTACTTGCAGCTGCTCCAATAACAAGTTTCAAATTTTCTTCATGTGCTAAATCTGCACTAAATAAATCATTCCCATCTGTAAAGAAGCCTAAAGGATACAAATCTAAACGACCACCAACTTTTAAGCCACCTAAATCTGAATCTCGAGAATCATTGCCAAATGAATTACGTCCATCACCTGATGTTAATGCAAACATGGGTGCAAAACCAAATTTGTTGCCAACTTTAAATTTAGATTCTATAAATACACCAAATTCACGACCTGTATTACTTAACGTTTGACTCAATAAACTTCGGTTTGTAAATTGCAACCTATCTTCTCTGTACGTCATCTCACGATTATTTATAAATGTTTGTTTCTGTCCAAATGTTATGGTAATATCTTTTGTTAGATGATAGGCTAACCAAGCGTCTAACAAGGGTTGCGATTGACTATAATCCGTTTGAACTAAAAAGCTCACCTTTTCTTTAACTGCTTTTCCGCTTAATATTAGGAAGGCGTTTCTGGCATTAAATGTATTTTCGCCATCCTTACCTGAAACTTTACTATAGCTATATGTTGGTGTTACAAAACCACCAAAATTAAACTGATAATTTCCTTCGTTAAAAGAAAAATTCAGTCCACTACCAAGGTCAAAGCTTGCTACATTTTTTTCTTTGCTTTCTTGTGCATTTATCAGTATTGATAAACTGAAAAATAGGATTAGTGATGCTATTTTTTTCATATCTGTATAAATTTGCTTCATTAGTTTGTTATTCTATATATTGGTAAATATGCTTCTTTTTCTGTTTCAAGTACACCAAATGACACAAAGCTATTTGGCGCTTCGGGTTCTAAAACTTCAAGAATAATATTAGCTCTTCTTTGATTGATATTTATTTTATAAGTCCCTTTTGGGAATTGAATGTTTTTAGTTTCAATTATTGTTTCTACTGTTTGAAGATTCATTTTTTCGTATTTCTTTGAATCTCTTTCGTATTCAGAAATCTTATAGGTTTCTACTTCAACTTCTTGGTCTTCGGTTAGTGTTTCAATGGTTACACCTAATGTTTTTAATTTTTCTATAATCTCTGTTTGATTTGCATCAACTAAGTAAGCTAATGGTCTTTCTCTTATTAAATTTGCTTGCGATCTTAAACCATCTCTTATCGTAACATCTAATTCTATAATCTTATTAGTATCTAAATCTATAATTTCTAACGTCCCTTTTTCAATTGTTTTTTTACTTGTAACAACCACATCATTTTGCTGGTTTATGGCTTTATTTATTTCATTTTTCACCAAAGTTATGTTAGCACTTGCCGTTTCTAAATAGGATACAGCTATTAAAAAAGTTGTATTAATTCTTCTTTTAAAAGATGTTCTTCCAATGCCAACACCTCTAATCTCAAACAAAGTCGAAATTGTGTTGGTTAGGGCATAGTTTGTTGCACTTGAGCGTGCATTGGTTGACCCTTGATTAAAATGAATTTCGCCACCATATTTTCCAGTAGAAATATAGTCATGGTGTTTTAACTCATTCTTGTCTAGTATTCGTCTGGCATTTTCAACAAATAATGTATCTGTTAATGTTCGAATATTTTCAGGTACATTCAAATTTCCACTATATAAAAACATGGCATCAAACAGTGACGTAATTCCGAAATCACTTAACTGAGTAAAATCTTTTCGATATGGTCTGTATTCATGAAAATCCAATCCTATTTCTGGATTAAAATCTGAAAATGCCTGCTTTAAAGACACACTTTCTGGTGCCATTAATTTGGTTTGGTCTCTATTTAAATCTAAACCGTTTGCAGCATATCTGTCTTGTTTTAAATAGCCATCAATGTTTGCCATTGGCACAATAGCCAAATCGATATCATCTAATAAATAAGTGTATTTTGAATCATTTAAAAGCTTGTCTAACAGATATAACATGCCTTCAGTACTTGCTGGCTCATTACCATGTAATCCACCTTGCATCCAAACTTTTATTTTCTCTTTAGTATTTTGTGTTGCCAATAGAACTAACGGAATTTGATATCCTTTTTGACTTTTTCCAATAAAATTTAATTTAATATTTTCAGGATGTTGTTCTACTAAATTATTTAGGAACAACATCAAATCATCATAATCCGTAAATCCTTTGTTCTTTTGTAACGCTGGTGTTGTATTTTCCAAGGTTTCAATTTCTGGAAAAAACTTTTGTGTAATTTGTTTAGATTGCGGATTTAACTGCGCAAACGTATTTACTGAACAATAAAGAACGATTATTAAAATCACTATATATTTCATCTTTAAAAAGCAAATGTTAGCATGATTCTGGCTAAATGTTCGTTTCCAGGAATTGTAATTCCCTCGTTATTGTTTATACCATCACTACCATCAATGTAAGTCCAATCGGCTTGAATTTTAGCTCCGTAACTCCGTGATAAATACTTACTGATTCCTATGGTATAATAATTAGGTCTATTATAAAACGTAGCATTATTTAGAAATGAATGGTCATCTGCTTTTAAGTGTGTGTAACGAGCATCGAGCGATATACCATTTTTAAATAAATAACCAGCTTGTATATTGCAGGCTTCTCCTAACATCATTCTCCCTTTTACATAATTCTCTACATCTTGTATACCATTTACATCAAACGTTGTTGATGTAGAACCATCATTTCTAACACGTTGTGTTATATCACCTGGGACACTAGCTGTGGTTTTAACATATTCACCAAGTGCGGAAAATCCTTGATATTTAAAAAGAAAATCAACACCATATTTTGTGTAGTCTGGTAATGATTCTTCGTCATTATCATTTAAATAAAGAATAGTACCACTATCGCGACCACGTCTACTACTCATACCATTATTATGGCTAAAATTAGCTCCAACAACTAATTTTGGTGTGCGCTCTCTAACTATATCTGCCTGTCTAAATTGACCAAAGTTTGTAAATAAACCAAATGGTAAATAATCTATTCTACCACCAATTTTTAGTCCGCCAAAATCTCTTTGAAGCACATTACCGCCATCTCCATTTGTTAAAACAAAATAAGGCTTTAGATAAGACCCTTTACCAGTTTTGAAACCTCCTTCTAAAAACAAACCAAACTCTCGTATACTTGCAAAAGCAGACGTTACGCGACTTCGTTCAACTAATTGAAGTGTATTTGAAAGCATGAATAACTCACGGTTATCTGTAAATGTTGACCGCTGTCCAAATGTTGCTTTAATCCGATTAGTTATGTCATAAGAAACAAAAGCATCTAACAGGAAATTATTGGTAGAGGCATCTCCAGCTTCAGAAGTTCCACTTAAGTCAAATGCAAATCTGTATTTAAAACGCTCATTTTTTAAATTTCCATCAAAACGTAGCCTAATACGACGCATTCTAAAACGATTTTGAGTGCTGTTTTCATCAACATCTGTAAACGTTTTTGTCTCCATGTAAGGCTGTAAATAACCAGTTATTCTCATTGTATAACCATCATTGGTACTAAAATTTAGCCCTTCCCCAAATTTATAGGTATCTAATTTTACCTCTTGCGCTCTAACAGATATACCTAGGAAAACAAATACACAAAGACAAGTTATTTTAAAACCTTTCATACTTTTATAATTAAAACTATTATTCAAAATTTCCTTTAACAATTATGGTTCCATTATGCATCATTTGTTGTCCTTTAGCAAACACATCTGTTAGCTTTAAATTTTCTGTAAAACAGCACAAATCTGCATCATAACCAACTTCTATTTTACCTTTATGTTTAAGTCCTAGATTTCGAGCTGGATTTGTAGTAATTAGTTTGAATGCCTCTGAAATTGAAACGCCACCATCTTTAATTAACAAAACCACTTCTTCAAGATTTTTATGAATTGGTGCTTTCCGAACTCCAATAGCATTTCCTGTATCATCAAACTTTGTTAGGCCTGCGTTTCCATCTGTACTGAAAGTCATATTATCTATACTAACTCCGTTTTCTAGTGCGTATAAAACCGATTTATAGGGGTCTGTATATTTAGACGCCCCTGTTGTAATATCAATGATACCGCCAAGTTTGGCAAATTCCATAGCCTGGTCAAAAAGTTCTTTGGTACGACCAACATGTGTTGGTGAAATATGTTCAATTGGAAATTTATATTCGTTAACTAACTCGAAAAGCACATCCATTTTAGTGTCTAAATTTCCAAGATGTACGTGGAGTATTCCTTTTTTATTCCCTATAAAACCGCCAACTCTTACATCACGTAATTTTCTAACTAACTCTAATGCAGTTGGGTACGATGATCGTATATCACTAATGGCTATTTTACAGCCTAAAATATTATCTATAAATATCATATCGCTTTGAATGCTATCTGTAATGGTTACAGAATCTAATCCATAATAGCCACAAAACATATAAGCTGAAATGCCATCACTCTCTAAAGATTTTGCTTTTGCATAAAGCACTTTGATATTTCTTATAGTGCCATCAGTTCCCAATAAACCAACTACAGTTGTGGTACCGCATGCAATGAGTTCGCTTAAATTAATTTCAGGCGTCATAGATGAAAATCCATCTTTTCCGCCTGCACCAGTAATGTGAATATGTTGGTCTATTAAACCAGGTGTTACTATTTTACCTTCGGCATTAAAAACTTCGGCTTCGTTTTTATAAACATCTAAATTATCAGCAATGGCCACAATTTTATTCCCAGCAATTAAAATATCTTTTTTACCTAAATATTTAGGGGTATATAGTTCTGTATTTTGTATTAATTTAATCATATAGTTATATAAAATGATATGTTAACATTACCACTAGTACGACTAAAAATGGAATGATGTTGCGCTTTACGATTTCAATTGTTGATACTTTAGCAATTTCTGCAGTAGCAATGATAACACCTGCTATTGGTGATACTGTTCTACCCATAGATGCCGATAATTGCATTGGCAAAATAATGGAAGCACTTTCTACACCTAATTTGTTCGCTATTTTTGGCACTAATGGTCCAAAGGCAAAGAATGATGCATTACCACTTCCCATTAGCATTGATGCTAGAAAAATCATAATAGTCATAACTATACCAATTCCTACTGCACCAAAACCAAGATTTTGAGTCAGATCTAATAGGCCATCGATAAACCCAAGACTTATTAAGCCTTTTGCAAAAATATCTGCAGTAATAATTAAGGTTACTACCGTTTTAAAAATGTTTCCCATGCCACTCCAAAATGTATTTAAAGAGTTGAAAACTTCTTTTATTTTTTTGGTTCGGATGAATTCAAAAATCAATGCTACGAATAAGCTTATAAACATTGCTGTAGTTGTATCTAAAGAAATTGGCACACTAAAAATGTTGAAAATTTCTGAAAACACGATTAAAAGTATAATTGGTAATATTGGAATTAACGCATAAATTAATGGTGCTTTTAATTCTTTTTCTTCGGCTTTGTGTTGTTCTTTTTCAAAGCCATTTTTTTTGTCGTAGTAACTATTCACAAAATAATAGGTAATCATCATCACAATACTTAATGGCCAAACTAAAGGGATTTGATAGTTCAAAAAGTAAATTATTGAGTCTATACTTGTGATACTAGTTGCACTAGCAGTAATTGCAGATGCTGGACCAATACCAAAGGCTGTAGTTGCTGTAATTACTGAAACTGCCGACAACCTGCTAACTCCTAAATTTACCAAAATTGGAAACATTGATGCCATTAAAAGCAATCCTAAACCTGCTGCAGATGGTATGGCCGTAAATAATAATTGACCTATTGGAATTACTAATGAAGCAGCTAAATAAGGTTTCTTTTTAAAGAATTTTAAAGGCTTCATTGCTACAAAAACCAATGCATTCGAGGCACCTATTTTATCTATATAAGCTACAAAACCACCAATTGCCATAATCATTAACCCAACGCCAGCATTAGTTTTGCTAAAAGATTCTTTTATATATCTAAATAAATCAAATCCATAAAAACCTGTTGGGTCTTTAAGTGTTGGTAAATTATAATTTAAAACTTGAGCCACAATGAGCATTAACAAACCAGATACCAATAGTACTGCATGCGGATTGTACTTTTTTAATAAAAGTCTTCCAGCAACTACTATAACTAATAGTGATATTATGGCTCCTAAATAACTCATTAACTGGTTTTAAAATGAAGTTCCATCTAATTTGGTTCCTGGTGAAAATAAATCACCATTAGCTTCTGGAATTCCTGCATGTTGTACAAAATCTCCTGTAAGGTCTGGATTTCTTGTATAAGATTCATCTGGATTTCCAGATAATGCAGAATTATCAAAAGTGAGCACTACATTTCCTGAAGTATCAGCAAGCGTCATCACATCACCTGAATTGGTTATGTTTAATAACCCTTCAGAAGCTATTTGCACTAATGCGCCTCCAAAACTTCCTGTTGGTGTTCCTCCTCCAAAAAGAACTAAAACTCCATTTGGTGCTAATATTGTTCCTGATGGAAATGTATGTCTTAAACTAGAAGCATCAGACACAGTATAACCGCTTAAGTCTAATTCTGGACCAGAGTTGTAAAATTCTATAAATTCGTCTTCATTAGCATCACGAGTTCCATCTGCATTAGCATCACCTGCTAAGTCTCCAGCTGGATCGTAAAGCACTTCATTAATTATAAACCCTAACCATGGGCAACCATTGTTATCTACTTCACCAGCTTCATTTGGACATAAATCGTTTGCATCTAATACACCATCACCATCACTATCAGAGTCATCGTCTAAAACAGAAATTGTAATTTCTGTCTCTGAAAGCAGAATTACATTTTGCACATTTCCAACACTTACAATAAGTGTTTCTGCACCTTCAACTGTGTTATCTTGCAACCCTGTGAGGGTTACGCTTCCCAAAGTAGTACCAGCACTAATTGTAATTTCAGAAGCACTTACTGAATAATCACTTGATTGTGTTGCAGTACCTGAGATTGAAAGTGGAATTACCAATTGTTGCGTTGCAGCAGAATTAAGAATTGCAGAAAGAGTAATTGTTCCACTAGCTTCACTAAGATTTGTATCGCTAGCAGATAATTCTAATGCTGGTAAGATATCTTCCGTATCGCAAGAAGCAAAACAAAATACTATACCAAAAACAAAAATTGCTTTTTTAAAGAAGTGATAAGATTTCATGTATGAGAAGTATTAAGATTAAACAATAGAGCATTTTAAGAAAATATAAAATGCTCTATTGTTTTTATGTTATTTACCTAATTATTATTTTTTTAGTGCTTGTATAATTGTTTTGAGAAACTTTTAAAAAGTATATTCCAGCATTTAATGCAGAAACATTTAGTTTATTATTAATCAGTGTTGAATTACTAATTAGTTGTCCTAAAACATCAAATACAACAACTTTAATAGTTCCAGAATTTTTACTTACGATATTTACATAACCGTTTGTTATCGGGTTAGGATAAATATTAAAACTATTTGCGATAAATTGATCAACTGATAATGTTGAACCATCTACTAATTCTCCTGGTGAAAAGAGCAAACTAGCATTGGCATCAGTATGTAATGTAAAACTACCTGTAAAGTCTGGTGATCTTGTAACTGATTGATTTAAACCATGATTTATTCCTGTAACAGTACTATCATATAGTAAAACAACATCTCCACTTGGGTTTTCAATAGTGATTACATCTCCGCCATTAGTTAAATTCAATTCTCCTTCCGATGCTGTTTGAACTATTGAACCTCCAAAACTTCCAGTTGGTGATCCTCCTCCAAAAACTACTAACATATTGTTTGCTGGAATTATAGTTGAAGCAGGAAATGTATGTCTTAAGGCAGCTCCATCAGAAACTGTGTAACCACTTATATCAAGAGTTGCATTAGAATTATTATAAAACTCTATAAACTCATCTTGTAATGCATCTCTAACACCATCGCCATTTGCATCACCTGTTATGTCAGTAGCAGGATCATAATGTACTTCATTAATAATTAATGGTATACAACCTGGACTTTCAATATCTACAGATAAATCACAAACACCGCCATCTCCAGTATCACTCACTGAAACTGTTATATTTGTTCCTTCAGTTATCCCTGTAATCGTAATAGTACCTGAAGCAACCAAACTTGGGTCATCACCACCAACAGACCCTGCTGTTGAGCCAATTACAAATGTATTACCATTATCACCTCCAGAAAAATCTATTGAGGCTGTATAGGTATCATCTGTAGCTCCAGATAAAGTAGTGTTACAACTAACAGAGGTTGCTACTAAAACAGTGGTGCAAGTTGCTCCAGTAGGTGTCCATCCAGAACCAGAACCTAAAGGGTAATTTCCTCCTAAAGTATTAAAATAGGCTTCTAGACTTGTAGCTCCAGCCGTTTGGCAAGAAGTATTGACATCTAAATCATCTTCTGCGGTAATTACCCAATCCGAAGGATTCCAAGTACCTAAATCTGGATTTGATAATCTAGTCGCAACGGCATCATTATGATTCCAATTAGAATCAGTATCAAGATCTGCATCTGTTTCAGTTTTTCCAAATTGACTTACAACAACGCCGTTTAACACAATTTGATAACCATCATCACCATTTGTAGAGTTGGTAGTTCCAACGGTATTGGAAGCGTTAAATGTTGTTGATGGAAATTCAGCTTCCATCAATGCAATATCTCGCACGATATAAACAAAAGAGTCTGTAACGGTACCTAAAGCAGAAATATCTATTTGATTAGCTGCCCAAGACGAACCATTGTTCATGTAGTTTAATATAACTTCATCATCAGCTGTATTTTGTAAGGCATCAGCACCAAAATTGGCAAAATTGACCGTGCCATCAACATACAGCTCAACGGTTTTAACGAAAGGGGTAGCACAACCAGTCTCTATAATTTTTGTTATCGTAACGTTTTGGGCAAACCCACCAAATGAAATTAATAAAAACAAAATGTAAATTTTTTTCATAATAATTAGTTTTAGTTTAATTAGACACTAAAGTAAAACTAGATTAAAAAGAAATAAGATACCAGTTAACTAAAAAAAAAAATACCAATTAGCATTGTGAATTATAATAATTTGACCATACTGTTTACTTTTTCTTTTATAATATTTGGTTTTACAGACGAATAACCTATAATTAAACCTTTAAGTTTAGGTTTGCCAACATAACATTTGCTTAATGAAAATACAGTTATATTTTGTTTTTTTAATTTTTCAATAAATTTTTTTTCTTCTTCCACAGAAACATAATCTTTGAATAATGCTAAAACATGAAAACTAGAAAAAGACTTGTTTTGTATGTACATGTTTTTACTTTTTTCATTGAATAATGAAATAAATAAATCATGCCGTGTTTTAGCAACATCAATACTATTATTTATGTGTTGAAATAAATAATTCTTTTCAATAAATTGATTCATAACTACCTGAATTGAAGGTGTAACAAATCTGTGTGAATGCTCTTGGATTGCAGCAACTGTATTCACTAAATATTTTGGAACAATCATGTACCCTAGACGTATAGAGGGATGCAATAATCTATTAAATGTTCCCATATAAATAGTTCTATCTTCAACATCTAAACTAAAAATGGTTGGAATGCTTTCAACAGAATTAGCAATTTCATTTTCATAGTCGTTTTCAATAATTAAGGCTTTATTTTTTGTTGCCCAATTCAACACTTCTTGCCTTCTTTTTAAACTCATTTTTATTCCTAAAGGGTAATGATTTGAAGGTGTTACATGTACTATTTTAACTTGTTTCTTTATAGTATTCATTTGGGTAATATCAATACCTTCGTTATCTAAATCAATAGGTATTAAATTAGCTTCAGAACTTTTAAAAACGGAATGTACATTTGGAAAAAGTGGGTTTTCAATCACTACCGAATCACCTTTATCAATTAAAGCATTAGTGATGAGGTATAAAGATTGTAAAGATCCAGAAACTATAATTATTTGGTCATAGTCACATTTAATATTTCTACTTACATTTAAATAATTACGAATACTTTTTTTTAATTCCTCAATACCTGTTGAACTTGAATACGATAAACCAGAAGATTTAATATGTCGCCAATAAGCATCTAGCAATTTTTTCCATTGATTTACAGGAAATACATCTATTGGTGGCAAACCAGGGCGAAATGCCAAATTGATATCATGTGGCCTGTTAAGTAGTGAGAAGTTTTTTAAATATGAAATACCTTTTTGTGAAATAGTAGGGTATAAGTTTTTTTTGATAGATTTTTTTTTGTTGATTAATGTTTCACTATTTATTGAACTATCATGGTTAACTCTATTTCCCGAACCAGCTTTAGATAAAATTAATTTTTCTAATTGCAGTAATTCATATGCTTTATTTGTTGTTGTTCTAGACAAGTCTAATTCTTGAGCCAAAATTCGTGTTGATGGTAATAACCAATTATGAGGTAACTCATGATTTAAAATGCATTGTTTAATAGAGCGATAGAGTACAACATACTTGGTGTATGGTTTAAATTTTTCTTGATTAAGATATTCTTTATGTATTCTATTTATGGCAAATTTATAATTGGTATTCATAATTTGTAAAAATTGGTATTGTAAAAATAACTAAATAAAATCTTTATTAGCAAGATGAAGTCTCACAATCACGTCCTAAGGATACTTTTTATTCTAAGTATTTTATCTTCTTTCACATCCTGCTCTGATAACTCAGATAATTCAATTAATGGACCCGTAATACTAGACGAGTTTGTTACAGGAAGTGGTTATTTTGAATTTTCAGATTTTCAATCTTTAATTATTAAAACCTATTACCATATACCTATATATGTTACTAATAATACGCCAATTGTTTTCGTTTTTCATGGAGCCGGAAGAAATGCCAAAGATTATCGGGATGCCATGATAGCAAAATCAAATCAATTTAATTTTATTGTTATAGTGCCAGAGTTTTCAATAGCTAATTTTCCTGGTGGTGATGGTTATAATCTTGGGAATGTGTTTATCGATGGCGATAATCCTTCAATAGGCACATTGAATCCTGAAGAAGAATGGGCTTTTTCAGTAATAGAACCCTTATTCGACTTTATAAAGCAAAGCCTTAATAATTCTACACCTAAATATCATATTTTTGGACACTCTGCAGGAGGACAGTTTGCTCATCGGTTTATGATGTTTAAGCCCAATGCTAGATTCGATAAAGTTGTATCTTCTGGTTCAGGATGGTATACAGTCCCAGATTTAGATATTAATTTTCCATATGGTTTTAAAAACAGTCCACTAGAAGACAATTCTTTTGAAAATTTATTTGAAAAGCAATTAACAATACAAATAGGTGAGTTGGATAACGACCCTAATTCGGCTGGTTTAAGACATAATCAATTTGCTGATGCACAGGGATTAAACCGCTTAGAAAGAGCCAATCATTTTTTTGATGAAGCTTTGCAATTATCTCAAGAAAATAATTTAGAATTTAATTGGGATTTGCATATTAATGAAGAAGGAACTCATAATTATTTAACCGCTTCAGAAAGTGCGGCAAACTTAATTTTTAATTAATTCAAATATGAAATTAACCAAACAAAATATTGGGCTATTTCTTGGTCCAATTATGTTTATTATTATATTAATTTTCTTTCACCCTGAAGGACTAAGTAAACCTGCAAATGCGGTTTTAGCATCAGCAGCTTGGGTAGCTATTTGGTGGATTACTGAAGCTTTACATATTGCAATTACAGCTTTATTACCTATAATACTATTTCCTTTGAGCGGTGGGTTGGCATTAAAAGCAACGACGGCTTCTTATGGACATAAATATATTTTTCTCTTTTTTGGTGGTTTTGTATTAGCAATTGCTATTGAGAAATGGAATCTTCACAAGCGTATTGCTTTAACTATTATTAGAATAGTTGGAACCAATGTAAATCATATTATCTTGGGATTTATGGTTGCTACTGCTTTCTTATCCATGTGGATTTCTAATACTGCAACTGCTGTTATGATTTTACCTATTGGGATTGCTATTGTATTACAACTTAAAGATAACCCTGATACTATTGAAGATGAAAATCAAATTTTTGGTAAAGCTTTAATGCTAGCAATAGCATATAGTGCGTCAATTGGAGGAATGGCTACACTGATTGGCACACCACCAAATCTAGTTTTAGCAGGTGTAGTGCAAGAAAGTTATGGTGTAGAAATAACGTTTTCTCAATGGTTTATATTTGGATTTCCAATAAGTCTTGTATTTTTATTTTTAACTTGGATCTACATAACAAGGGTTGCATTTAAATTAAAACTAAAAGAGTTCCCTGGCGGAAAAAGTGAAATAAACAACCAATTGAAAAAATTAGGAAGTATTTCATATGAAGAAAAAATGATTTTTTTGGTATTTATCTTAACAGCATTTGCATGGATTAGTAGGTCATTTTTACTTCAAAAATTTCTTCCACAAATTGATGACACTATTATCGCAATGTGTTCCGCATTTGTTTTATTTTTATTACCCAGTAAAGAAAAAGGCCATAATCTGATTAGATGGAAAGATGCCATAAAATTACCTTGGGATATACTTATATTATTTGGTGGTGGGATGGCTTTAGCACTTGGTTTCGAGTCTAGTGGATTAGCTCTCTGGATTGGAAATCAGTTAATCGCATTAGAAACACTTCCTTTAATTCTATTATTATTAATTTTAATTACCGCAGTTAATTTTTTAACGGAAATTACTTCAAATTTAGCAACAACAGCAATGTTACTTCCTGTACTTGTCTCCCTAGCAAATGTAATAGGCATAAATCCTTACATTTTATTAGTGGGAGCAACTGTAGCAGCATCATGCGCTTTTATGTTACCGGTTGCAACACCACCGAATGCTGTTGTTTTCGGCTCAGGTTATCTTAAAATACAAGATATGATAAAAAAAGGCTTTTGGATGAATATTTTGTCCATTATTCTACTCACTATAATCGTATATTATGTCCTTCCAATAATTTGGAATTTAACATAGAATATAATTACAGGTTCAAAACATCTTCTTTTTTAACCTAAAAATGTTCTTTGAGGGTGGTAAAGAACAAAAGAAAAACAATAGTTAAATCCTGCCACCCAAAAATCCAGCTACAAATAGATTTTTCGGTATATCCAAAACAATCGATCACATATAAAAAAAGATATTCTTTGTTTTGTTTAAAGTACAATAATAATGATCCATTTTATTGTGGATATGTTTATATTTATTGGTTTTTGGCGGACACATGCTGTTCGCAAATAATCATTCCCTCGGGTGATAAAACTCTTAGCATGCTCTTTTCATATATTTTTATTTATTCATTTTTAGAGATTCCCTGATAAGATAGTGAGTGAATTTGCTGATGATTTTAAAGGAAGAGTCGTTGGATTTGGAACTTATGATTTTGGACTTCCAAATGGAGCAACGCATTGGTTAGCATTAACGGGAAAAGATACTGATGATCATTTATTACTTTATGACAAGCTAGAAAAAAATCCAAAATTTATTAAATTAATTTCATCACGTGGTAAATTTGAACTTATAAAAGATTTTGAAATAAATATTTTAAAACGTAAACAATAAAGTATTAAAGATTTATTATTAATAAATGCAACCCTGTTTTTTGTTAAAAACAGGGTTTTAAAGTTTAATTAATAAAAAAACATAGTAAATTTGCGGGATGGCATTAAAAGATATAGAATTAACGTGTGCAATTGCAAAATCAACATACTTACTAGGTGACCATTGGTCCTTACTTATTTTAAGAGACATGTTGCTACATCACAAAACAAGATTCAAAGAGTTTCTGAATTCAAAAGAAAAAATTGCCACAAATATTTTAACAAACAGACTTAAAGCACTTACTGATAAAGGTTTAATAATACTTTTAAATCCAAACAGTACAAAAAAAAGTAGACAATATATAGCTACTGAAAAAGGAGTTTCTACGTTGATTATTATTATAGAACTTTATCTATTTTCTATTATGGATATAGATGAATCTATTTTAAATGAAGATCAACTAAAAATTAAGGAAAATATTCTTGGCAATCGAAAAGCTTTTCAGAATTCTAAATTGAAAAATTATTTAACTTTCAAAGAAAAATTATTGAATGAAGTTAATCAAGCTATAGGAGTTTAGAATCACCTAATGTTAAGGTTCAAAAAATTAGTAGTAAATAACTTTTTAAAAACATTTTATATTTTTTTAACAAGCCAAATTACTACTCATTATCTTGCTTTATACGTTCGTAAACATAAAATTTTTGAACTTTACCATCTTTAATCAAAGCGTCATTAACCTGTACAACTTTCAAAACTTTCTCTCCATCTACTAAACTCAAGTTTAAACTTGAAGTTACCCACTGCTCTATATCACCATTAGTATTTACTACATTATTAGCAATATAATATTTTGGACTCCATTTTGGCTTATTGGTACTAAACCAAACTTTAAGAAACTCTTCATGTGCCTCTAAACCCTCTATAAACTCTCCTCTTGGACCGTATACCTTAATGTTTTTAGCATTCATAGATTTAATTGCTGCAATGTCTCTGTTATTGTGAGCATCAATATATTTTTCCCAAATAGCAACTGATGCCATTTCTCCTGCGTTTAAAATAAGTTTTTCTCCTTTATTAGAAATTTCGAACCCTATTTGGGTATCTGTAGCCTTTTCCATTTTAGAATTACAACTAAAAATTATAGTTAGCCCTAATAGTAAACTATACTTTCTCATTAGTTTATTTTTTAAATTTTTGAATATTTAATTTATAATTTTTGTTTTAAAAACCTTGATTCTATTTACCATTTTGAATGGGAGTAGTATCTGGCATCATTTTGTTCAAAATTGCATATACAGGGCAAAATTTTGTTAATGGGCTTACAATTTGAAGTGCAGCAGTTACCAAAGCGATCCAAATAAAATCCAAGCTTACTTGAATTGCTAAAATTGCTGAAATTAGATATATAAATCCCACAATTGCATCGTGAGCTCTTACTTTTAAAATGTCTTTTTTGTTTTGCATAATTTTAATTTTTGTTAATTAATTTAAAAATTCATCACTCGTACCATCATAGTCGTCGTTACTACTTTTCTTATACCAGCTGCATCTTTTGAAAAAGACACAAATAAATCATCAGATAGCATTTGTTTTGTTTGCCTAAGAGACGACTCCACATCATTAGCACCTATCCATACAAAGTGCGTGAAATCTTTTACCTTACCAATGATTGGATAACCAATTCCATAAGAATTATTTTCAAAACCTAATTTTTTCGCCATAGTCTGAGTAAATTCTTTAAATATATTTAGATAAGCTTGAGTATCAGAAATATCAAGCTGATAAATCATAAATGCTTGATCATTTGACCAGTCATTTTTATACCATAAAGGTGTATTTAGTGCTTGATTAATCCCTTCTGTAAATTTTCCTAACTTTTCACCGAAAAGTTGGGCTTCTGTCGACAAACTCCAAGAAGTGAAGAAATTGGCAAATGCCACTTCGTCCGGAAAACAAAATTGAATAGAATGTGTTGCTTGGTTTGGACCATTAAACTGATAAGAAAACAATGATTTTGTTCCTTGAATGTTCTTTCCCCAGCCTGTGTCCATCATACCTTTAAGAGTACTAACTACCATTTC
>NZ_JAQWGS010000016.1 GCF_029238095.1 Lacinutrix sp.
TCTTTAACAAGCTTTTATTTATTCTTTTTTATTGTTTTATTTTTAACCCTGCCCTTATTGCTTGTAATCAATACATTACAAATAAATTTTATTTTTAAATATTTAATGTTTTTGTCCTTATTATTTATACTGTATTTAAAACTCTTTTGACATAAATAATAAAACTATAGAAAACACAACTCTTGTGGGAGAATTTAAAATCTTGAATTACATACTTCTTGAGACACTATTACTTCTGAACAGTACAACTTAAACTAAGCCCTTAGGAACATTTTGCTCTAGGTAGAGGTAAATCGTTTCTTTTTGTTTTAAAAATAGAACAAAGCATTTAATTAATTATGTAAATATGAAGATTTAAAATTTTTAATTTACACATATATATTGCCTTTGTGTATTTAACCTATTATATTTGCTAGCTGAATTTATATATAATATGATACATATTACTTTACCAGATGGAAGTATAAAATCGTTTGAAACGAACTCTACTCCAATGGACGTTGCGAAAAGCATTAGTGAGGGCTTAGCAAGGAATGTAATTTCTGCTAGTTTTAATAATGAAACAGTCGAAACCACTGCTCCTTTGACCGCTGATGGTAGTTTGACTTTATATACATGGAATAATGATGAAGGTAAAAAAGCATTTTGGCATTCTAGCGCTCACGTTTTAGCACAGTCTATTCAAGAACTTTATCCAGAAGCTAAATTAACGATTGGTCCAGCTATCGAAAATGGTTTTTATTATGATGTTGATTTTGGCATGACTTCAATTTCTGATAAAGATTTTAATACCATTGAAAATAAAATGCTTGAGATTGCTCGTGGTAAACATGAGTTTAATATGAGGAGTGCCTCGAAAGCAGAAGCTCTAGAATTATATAAGGATAATCCTTATAAAACTGAACTAATTGAGAATTTAGAAGATGGTACTATTACTTTTTGTGATCATTCTACTTTTACAGATTTGTGTAGAGGCGGTCATATTCCTAATACCTCAATAATTAAGGCTACAAAAATACTATCGGTTGCAGGAGCTTATTGGAGAGGTGATGAAACCAAGCCACAATTAACTCGTGTTTATGGTATCACATTTCCAAAACAAAAAGAATTAACTGAATATTTAGCGCTATTAGAAGAAGCAAAAAAACGTGATCATAGAAAACTAGGTAAAGAATTAGAATTGTTTACTTTTTCTCATAAAGTTGGAGCAGGTTTACCTTTATGGTTACCAAAAGGAGCTGCCTTACGTGAACGGTTAGAGAACTTTTTGAAAGCTGCACAGAAAAAAGCAGGTTATGAAATGGTAATGACGCCACATATTGGACAAAAAGAATTGTACGTTACTTCTGGCCATTATGAAAAATATGGAGAAGATAGTTTTCAGTCAATCAAAACTCCAAAAATGGATGAAGAGTTTCTTTTAAAACCTATGAACTGCCCTCATCACTGTGAAATATATAATGCAGCGCAATGGAGCTATAAAGATTTACCTAAAAGATATGCTGAATTTGGAACAGTTTATCGCTACGAACAAAGTGGAGAATTACATGGCTTAACACGTGTTCGTGGTTTTACTCAAGATGATGCACACTTATTTTGTACACCAGACCAATTAGATGCAGAATTTAAAAACGTAATAGATTTAGTACTATATGTTTTCGGATCTTTAGGGTTTGAAAACTTCACTGCTCAAGTTTCTTTAAGAGACCCTGAAAATCCAGATAAATATATTGGTAGTCTTGAAAATTGGGAAAAAGCAGAACAAGCCATTATTAGTGCAGCAAAAGACAAAGGCTTAAACTATGTAATTGAAACTGGAGAGGCAGCTTTTTACGGTCCTAAATTAGACTTTATGGTAAAAGATGCCTTAGGGAGACAGTGGCAGCTAGGAACAATTCAAGTAGATTACAATTTACCTGAACGCTTTGATTTAACTTATAAAGGTAGTGATAATGAACTACATAGGCCAGTAATGATTCACAGAGCTCCTTTTGGAAGTATGGAGCGTTTTATTGCAATATTGTTAGAACATACTGGTGGTAATTTTCCACTATGGTTGATGCCAAACCAGGTTTCAATATTAACTCTTAGTGAGAAATATGAAAAATACGGTGAAAAAGTTTTAAATTTGCTAGAAAAACACGAAATTCGCGCACTTGTAGATAACCGAAGCGAAACTATTGGTAAGAAAATTAGAGAGGCTGAAATGAACAAAACGCCTTATATGATTATAATAGGTGAACATGAGGAGCATGAAAACAAGATATCTGTAAGACAACATGGAGGAGAAGATTTAGGCACGATAAGTGTAGATGAATTCTCAGAAATTGTTAAAACAGAAATAAATAAGACATTAAAACAATTTTAATACAACGTTTAACTAAAAATATAAAGTCATAGCAATACGTAGAAAAAGATCAAGAGGACCTTTAAGAGTCATTAAAGAAGACCAACACAGAATTAATTCCAAAATTAGAGCAGAAAAAGTGCGTCTAGTAGGAGAAAATGTTGAAGTTGGTATTTACACAACAAGAGAAGCTTTAGCCATGGCTGAAGAACAAGAATTTGATTTGGTAGAAATTTCACCAAAAGCAGACCCTCCTGTTTGTAAAATTATGGACTATAAAAAGTTTCTTTACGAACAAAAAAAGCGTGACAAAGCTTTAAAAAGTAAAGCAACTAAAATTATTATTAAAGAAATTCGTTTTGGTCCTCAAACAGATGATCATGATTACGAGTTTAAAAAGAAACACGCTGAAAAGTTTTTAAAAGAAGGTGCTAAATTAAAAGCATTTGTATTCTTTAAAGGGCGTTCGATTGTGTTTAAAGAGCAAGGTCAAATTTTATTGTTGCGTTTAGCACAAGACTTAGAAGAGCTTGGTAAAGTTGAACAGATGCCAAGGTTAGAAGGTAAAAGAATGACTATGTTTATTGCTCCAAAAAAATAGAAAATTGTAGAATTTAAGTTCTACAAAAAAATATTATAAGTGAAATAATTAAAAACTAGGAAACAAGATGCCTAAAATGAAAACAAAATCTAGTGCTAAAAAGCGTTTTAAGCTTACAGGTACTGGAAAGATTAAAAGAAAGCACGCGTTTAAGAGTCATATCTTAACAAAGAAATCAAAAAAACGTAAGCTTGCTCTAACGCACAGTACTTTAGTACACAAAGCGGATGAGAACAATATTAAAATAATGATGCGATTAAAGTAACATTATATTTAATAGGTTAAAATTATTTATAAACCATGGAGTTAGGCTAACTAAGAGTAATAAAAGTGTCAACATATTGACCGCCTTCTACAAAACACATTAAAATTATGCCAAGATCAGTAAATTCTGTAGCCAAAAGAGCCAGAAGAAAAAAAGTGCTTAAACAAGCAAAAGGTTACTTCGGACGTCGTAAAAACGTTTGGACAGTAGCAAAAAATGCGGTTGACAAAGCGATGCAATATTCGTACAGAGACCGTAGAGTAAAAAAGAGAACATTTCGCGCATTATGGATTACGCGTATTAACGCTGGAGCCCGTTTATACGGTATGTCTTACTCACAATTTATGGGGAAATTAAAAGCTAACAATATCGAGTTAAACCGTAAGGTTTTAGCTGATTTAGCGATGAATCAACCAGCTGCTTTTGAAGCAATTGTAAACAAAATTAAATAAGGGCATTTTGCCAATTGAATAATTATCATTTCACTTATATAATAGAAAGTCCAATTCGAGAGAATTGGACTTTTTTTTATACTTATACTTGTAAAAAAATTTATATAGACTTAATCTAAAAAAAACTATTGATTAAAAGCAGAAATTATTTATTCTATTATAACTCTATTTATTTTTTGTCCTTCTTGGGACTTTATTTTAAATATATATAATCCTCGTTGCAATTTAGAAAGATTAAGCTGGTTAGGTTTACTTTCTAGATTTTGAAAAAATATTAATCTTCCGTTTACATCAAAAACCTCAAGCATAACATTATTTAGATCTGTAACATTGATATTAATTATATCTGAAGTAGGATTTGGATATATAGCAACTTGATAATCTATATTATAATCTTGAGTACTTAATGTATTGCAACTACTTCCTGTTGACACTGGAGAACCTGCTAACCAATTTGAGTTAGCGGTTGTTAATGCAAAATTATTTAATGTTCCATTATTCCCATTTGAAGTTTCATCATTAAGAGTTGCTATTGCTGTATTGTCTTCAGCAGCAAAACCTTGATTAAAATTATAATAAGTAACTAAGCCTGTTTCATTACCTTCAAGTTCACAATCTTTAGAATCTGTAATCTCAGTCAATGTTTTTTGAACATTCCAAATCCTTACTTCATCTAAATCTCCAATAAAATATTCTGTAGGATAAAAATTATTAATATCTGCTGCTCCAATAGTTAATGGTATATTGGGTGGTGTTGTATTAATACCTCTTGCTATGGTTCCAACCAAAGCACCATTAAAATATACTGTAGTTTGTGTTGTATTCATAACCCAAGCCACATGAGACCAAACATTGGCACTTATACCTGATGGAACACTAATATCATTATATCCTATCCCATTATAAACACTTATTTTATTATTACCATCATTTACATGTAAACTCCATCTAGTCCCAGATGAATTAGCAACATCATGCATAGAAACAACCGCTTTATTATCACTGTTAGGAGCTGGCTTAACCCATGCTTCTATTGTTCCTTCAGAGAAGTTAAAAGCTAATTCATTAGATTTTGTTGCAAAGTCATCAATACCATCTAAATTTAAATGAGTTGCAGGAGTAAGTATAGGTCCTGCAGCTCCAACACTTAATAAATCAAAAAAGACAAAATAAGTGTTAGCTGCTAGTTTTACTTCATCAACAGAATTCCAATTAAATATAAATGTTCCTACAGAATCAGTAAGATTATAACTTTGCGCCTCAACTTGCACACCATCTCTAAAGCCATAAAAAGTCATAATCGCAGAAGGCGCACTTCCTTGTAAATCAATAATATATTCAAGGCTATTGAATTTAAATTCGGAGCCATCAGCAGTATAAAATCTAGTGCCAGTTGTATTTACATCTTGAGTTAAAGCTGGATCGTAAGGAAAAATTC
>NZ_JAQWGS010000017.1 GCF_029238095.1 Lacinutrix sp.
ATCTGAATTTATTTTTAAAGCAAATGAAATGACATTATCCTATTTCGTTTATGAAAAAAAGAGGAGATTAACTATAAAACTAAATAGTTATGATGATAGTGAATTTAAGAACTATACTTTTTGGACAGAAACACAAGTTGATAAAATTCCTAGACTGTTGGAAATTTTAAAAATTATAAAATAAAATACTATTGCCAACAACGTGTATAATTCATTGCTAGTACTCGCCTACTTACGAAAATCCTTGCGGATTTTCTATCTGTGATTTGTTTGTTAACTTAGTTGCTTAACCACGCAACTAACCATACACAAACACGTTGGCGGTAATTATAAAATTGTGCTAAAAAGACTAATCTCCTAAAATGAAAAAAATAGTTACATTTGCATAATGAAATTTACAGTAATCATATTATTAACCTATTTTATTTTAATGAATTTGCTCCCAGTAGCAAAATTCATTAAAATGGAAATAATGGATTCTTGTGAAAATAAATGTATGCAACATTGCAATAAGCAAAAAAGCAAAGAAGGTAATAATCCTTTTAACGAACAAAATTGCATTTTAAATATTAATCTTTCCTCAATATTTGTTTTCCTACCAAATAATTTTACTTTTTCAGACGTTTACTTTAAATCAATAGCTGAGAAACAAAAATATTACTTCAAAGAAATTATTCTTAATGGTTATATTTCTAAAATTTGGCAACCTCCAAAAATTATTTGCTAAAATTTAGATTTTAAAAATAAATAATCATTTAAAAATAATACAATGAAAAATATAATTTCAATTGTAATGCTTTTACTATTTGTAAGTTTAAGCGTTAATGCTCAAGAAAAAAAACAATGTTGTGAGCAAACAAAAACATGTACAATGGACAAGAAAGCTTGTTCTGAAGAACAAATAAAAAATTGTAAAATGAACAATAGTAATTGTTCTGCTGACAAAAAAACTTGTTCATCAGAAGATATGAAAAATTGTAAAAGGGATAAAAACACTTGTTCTTTAAACAAAAAAACTTGTACAGAAGAAGAAAGAAAAAACTGTACAAGAGATAAAAAAGAAGCTTGTTTAGTTGGTAAAGCTGAAACAAAATCTTAATATTTAAAACAATTTTGGGAGTTTGGTATACCCAAACTCCCATTTTTTTTAACTAAAATTCATAAAATGAAATACATTATTTTATTAAATTCAATTATAATTCTTTTAATAACAAGTTGCAGTACAAGTACTAAACCAACAAAAAATAACATAAAAATCATTGGAGCAATGAAAAATGTGATGTGGAAAGGTGAACTTGCAGGAACAATAAATCTTGATACAATTAAGGACAAAAAAGGGCTTTATGGTATAGGACCAGTTGAATACCTAACAGGAGAACTATTAATAATTGATGGAAAATCCTATGTTTCTACAGTAACAACAGACACAACAATGGTTGTTGAGGAAACTTACCAAGTTAAAGCACCATTTTTAGTTTATGCTAATCAAACGGATTGGAATATTGAAGACTTACCTTCAAACATCAAGACAATTAAGGAATTAGAAGAGTTTATCGACAAAAAAGCACTTGATTTTAATAGACCTTTTGTTTTTAAATTGAAAGGGCAAATTGATAGTGCCAAAATCCATATTCAAAACTTACCCAAAGGAACAAAAGTCAGTTCCCCAGAAGAAGCACATCAAGGACAGATAAACTATGCAATAGGAAATAGTGAAGTGGAAATAGTAGGTTTCTTTTCAACGGAACATAAAGGTATTTTTACACATCACGATTCCAATGTACATATGCATCTAATTACAACGGACAGAAGAAAAATGGGTCATTTGGATAAAGTACTTTTTGGAAGCGGAGACATAAAATTGTACTTGCCGAAAAAATAAAAACTACCGCCAACACCGTATATAATTTATTGCTGGCTTCTTGCCTACTTACGAAAGTCCTCGCGGGCTTTCTTGGTTGGTAATTATTTACTAAATTAGGTGCTTTAAACACGCAATAAACCATATACAACAACGTTATGGGTAATTATTCAGAGTCGGAATAAACCGAAATCAGACTTAAAATGGTAGTAGGTAAAATAAAATTAGTTAATTATGAATTTATTAGTTAAAGCCATATTATCAATAGTGCTTTTTATTATTGGAGTTCTATGTATGGGGCTCTGGCCATACATAACTGTTCTACCAAGTATAGGCCTTTTTATAGCTTCAATTCTAGGAATCATTGCAATCTGGAAGAAAAGACCAGTTGAAGGAGAAGGTGACATTTTTAAAAACAAAGACAAACTGAATAAAGACTAAGCATGTTCAAGGATTACTATGTTATACTTGATATTTCCAAGTCAGCAACATTAGCTGAAATCAAGTCTGCATACAGAATTCAGGCTTTGAAGTGGCATCCGGATAAAAATCAAGAAACGGACACTACTGAAAAAATGAAGGAGATAAATGAAGCAAAATTAATCCTTACTGATGAAGAAGCTCGTATTCGTTACGACAAAGAACACACCCTTTATAAATCTTTTAAACAAAAAAAAGAAAAGCAGAAGAAAACAGAAGAATCTAAACATAAACACCACGCATCTAAAAAAGAAGAAAAGTCAGAAAAAGAAACCTATAGAAAGCAAAATGAAAAACCAAAAGAAGAATATTCAACATATCAGTTCGATGATGAGATTTTAAAAAAATGGATGGAGAATGCTAGAAAACAAGCCATTAGAAATGTTCATGAAATGATTAAAGAATTTGCAGACTCCTCAGTAATTGGATTTGGAACTTTTTTTAGTAATGGATTTAAGGCGATACTCGTGGCTTTTATTTTTATTATTATTCTTTTAATTATTAACTTTTTAAAAAATTGAAAAATGAAATTAAAACAAAATGTTACACTTGAAATTGTTCAGGAAAAACTTCGTAAAGAATTATCCTCGCATATAGCGGTTAAAAGCCGCTCTAATCCTATTAATAAAAAGGTTTTATGGATCGAAGCAAATAAAGATTCATTTGTTGGTATAAAAATATTCTTAAGAAATGATGAATTAAGATTAGATACACATATTCCTAGTTTTGTTGCAAGGATGTTTTTTGGTGGTCTAATCAGTGGTATATTCCATCATGGGTCAAGGAGAGATTTTAAACAAAAAATTGCTGATTTTCTAGTTTCTGAGTTTTATGACCAATAAAAAAACCCATAACAAAGTATAAAGCGCATTAAAACGCTCCTTATACGCACCGTTATATGCAAGCTAACCGAGAGCTAAATACTTTTCTTGATTACTAAAACTTTTAGCTATTTAATCATTTATTATATTTATTAATGATTAAATACATTTTCATTTTATAGCATTAAATTTGCAACATACAACACTTATAGTTAATAGATAAATTAAAAAATGAATAAAATAGAGTATATAGAAAATGAGATTTCTGAATTAAGAAATGAATTGAAAAATCATAAACTTTATGAAAATTTACGTAACATTAATGACGTGAAAATTTTTATGGAAAATCACATATTTGCAGTATGGGATTTTATGTCTCTTTTAAAAAATCTTCAAATAAATCTCACTAAAGTTCAAACACCTTGGACACCGCCAAAAAACGCAAAACTATCAAGATTTATAAATGAAATTGTTCACGGAGAGGAAAGTGACATTAATGAATTGGGAGAACCAAAGAGTCATTTTGAGATGTATTTAGATGCTATGCTCCAAGTAAATGGAAATACGAATGAAATCAATGATTTTATTAAGCTTATTGAATTGGGAAATTCAGTTGACTATTGTTTTAGTCAAGTTAATGTCGATAACAGAGTAGCTGATTTTGTTAAATTCACATTTTCGATTATTGAAACAAATAAGCCACACCTCGTAGCTTCTGCATTTACGTTTGGGCGAGAAGACGTTATTCCAGATATGTTTATCGAAATTCTTAAAAATTCAGATTCTGAAAACAAATTATATAGCAAAATAAATTACTATCTCGAACGACATATTGAACTTGACGGAGATGAACACGGTCCTCTATCTCTTGAGATGATTTCTGAATTATGTAAAGATGATGAGCAAAAATGGAATGAAACACTAACTGTAGCTAAACAATCATTAGAAAAACGAATTGAACTTTGGAATGCTATATCTGATTTAATACAGAATAAAAAGCCTGCATATAACAAAGAACTGAGTTAAAAAACAAGCAATTTTAAGCTAATCTTGAAACAAAGTTTTCATCATAAGGCAATCCACTTTTTGCAATAGCGAAAGCTTGTTTTAATAACTTATTCGCCACTGCTATTAATGCTAGTTTTTTACTCTTTCCTTTGGCTACTATTCTGTCAAATAGCGCTTTGCAAGCCTTGTTATATTTGTAAGCAGAAAAGGCTGCTAAAAACACTAAATTTCTAAGCTTTTTATTTCCTACTTTACTAATACGACTGCGTCCTCTTACACTACTTCCAGATTCTCTAATCGTTGGAGTTATACCAACATAACTACAAAGTTGTGATGCGGTTTCAAACTTCTTAAAACCATCTGTCACTACTATTAAAAATAAGGCTGTTTTCATTCCTATTCCTGGAATAGTTTGTAATAATGTTAATTGATGTTGCTGGTCCTGTTTTACTAATTCTAATAATCTTTCTTCTAATAGTTTTATCTCTTTTTTTAAGTGTATTAAATTTCTTTTTAAAGAGCGGTAAACTGTTTTTGATGGTACACCTAAAACGTCTTCACCATGTAATTTGTTCTTGGTTGCTGTGCTCTTTTTAACGTAACTATCAAGTAATCTAAACAGTTGCAAGCATTCCGCTTGTACATCTGTTAACGCATTATAAAGTGGCACTTCGTTTATTGTACCATATTCACAAATTGCTTTTGCATCACTTTTATCTGTTTTTACTTTAGCCAATTTCATTTGGATAAATCGTTTAACAGACAAAGGGTTTACAACCGAAACTGACACTCCTTTTTTGTATAAAAACTGTGCTAAACGGTAATGATAATAACCTGTAGCTTCCATAACTACTAATGCTTGTTTTGGCAAATTTTTTAAGAGCTGTTTAAAACCAGATTCATCATTTTTTAATTGAGCGTGACCTTTAGATCTACTGTAAATATCAAATACAGATTTACTAATGTCGATTCCATAAATTTTTCTATCTTTAATCATAAGAACTGAATTTGGAAAGAACAGATGCTACTCACATTTCAACAACTTGAAAACGAGATCTAGGTCTCACAGAACTGAACGAAGTTTAAGTAGTAAAAGAGAGAGGATTATCAATGTTGTCGAAGTCTTGGCTTCACCGTGTATATTAATCTTATTTCTCTCTTTTGTTCTTTCTATTTTATTATATAAATTTAGTGAAAGACAAACTTAAGACGTGTATAATTAATGGCTGGTTCTCGCCTACTTACGAAAATCCTTTCGGATTTTCTATTTGGTTTTTATTTACTAAATTAGGTGCTTAAACACACCACTAATCATACACAACAACGTTATGCGTCACTTTAAAAACACAGACTACAAGAAATGAAAACATTTTTAACTGACATATTTCCAAAAATTCAAAGGTTTAGTGAAAAACTTGACAATCTAACTTTGTTGACAAATCAACATTGGGTTTCAATTGATGACATTCTTTCAACAAAGACAGTTTATATTTTTAGGAACAACAATGAATTACTAGTTTCTACAAATGGCAAAGTTCAAAAGGAAAGATGGGAATATTTAGGAAACAAATCATTACTTATTGACAAAAAAGTTGATAGCTATTTATTTAAACATGGCTTCTTTGACGAAAATATTTTGGCTTTGAAAGTTGATAGTAGTGAAGAGTATGCTGTATTTGTAAATGAAAGTAAATATGATGGTGAACTAAACTCAATTGACAGAGTGTTCGACTTTTTGAGACGTAAGTATTTAGACCCAACAATAAAATCTACAATTGAGAATAAAACAGGACAACTAATAAATCCAACTAAAACAACTAATAATATTGTTTTAGTTAAACATGAAACAGATAAAGGAGTTATAGAAATAGCACCTTGCATGAACTTTAAAGGACAAGTGGCTTATATGAACGGACAACCAGCACCAGACGGCAAATATAAATATGGATTTATGTTAAGCTTTATTGTAGAAAATGGAATTATAGTGAAAGATTAAAAAGCGAACGCATAACACGGTGTATAGTGCATACCCTTCGGGATACGCACCATACACAAACCGTTGTGGTGCATTTAAAATAAAAACAACATGAATTTCTTTAAAAAACTATTCGGTGGCGGACAAACACCAACAAAGACGACCAACCAACCGACCCAGACAAGGACGACAACTCAGGAGAAACCCCAACCGACATCGCCACCCATGAACATATCGGACGGAGTACCCGAGATTGTCACCAAATACCGAGTGACCTATAAAGGACAATCACTGAGAAAGCTCAATGACCTGTACTTTGACATAATGGGACAATTGACAGCAGCGGAGAAAAAAGGAGACGTTAATAATCTTCTAATGCACTGTCAAGGGAGTTTGGGACTTCTTGAATCGTTAATCAAATACAACAAAAAGGAGTACGGCAGTTTTGACATCAAGACAATCCCTGCTCTTGACAAAGCCCTAATCTACTTTGCAATCAACGGCAACACAGGACAGCTCAAAAATATCCAAGACATTGTTGACTACTTTAAAGAATTGCACCCGTATAAAGAAGAAGTTGATGTAGCATTTGCCAGAAGAGACTTGGCAGCAAGAATCTATCAGTACGTCAAGGCAAACCCAAACTGTCTGCAGACTGACCTAAAAAAGAACATCGACTGTGATGATGGACGATTTATTTCTACAACAGTTCAGTATATGGAGAAAGCGGGTAAACTGACAAAAAAGAAAGAAGGCACCAAAATATTTCTAACAATCAAATAATGGCAGCGCTACAAATAAGAAACTGTATATCCTGTGGAGTAACTAACTCGTTTGTCTGGACCTCCAAAGGAGAACCACAATATAATTAAATTTTCTTGGCATCTATTTTCTAATAAGTACTTTTTTGAATGTTTTAGACTAAATCGAATTGCTGCCTTTGAAGACTTTAAAACCTTATACATATTTCTTAAATTTTGATTAATAAGGCTAAGATATGGCGAGAATACCGGTTGCTCGAGAGGTTGCTCCGCAGGTTTAAATCCTTGTTATTTCGTTTGATTTCTCTATACTATTTTATAATGATTTAGTCATTATACTGTTGATTTTCAATTTCTTACATAAAAATACGTAAAATGAGGTAAAACCTAAAACTTCCTGGAGGCACCACAGTAGAACCCGCAACCCCTACAGTTGCGGGTTTATAATTTTAAGTAAATCCTCCCCAAAATAGTTGGATTTTACGCCTTTTGGCTCCACTTTTTATTCCCAAGAATAATTTTTTATTTTTAAGAATAATTATTTGTTGTCAACTTATATACTTAGGTAAAATTCGTTTATCATTATTTAAGATTTAAAGGTTTGTGAAAACAATAAATTATGTATCAAAAGTCACACATATTAAAATTAATTAGGAGATTTTTTAGCTGTTAGTTTAACTTATCTAAGAGTATTAAAAGTAAGTGAGTTGGTGGAAAGTGATATGCCGATGGTGTAAAAGAAAACCTTGCACTTCAGTGGATTTTATTAATAATACTTAATAAATTTTATATTGATAGAGGCTCAAAAGTATATCTTGTGGGCACTAAGTTATGAGTCTTAAATATCCTGTGTGGATGGTTTAGAAAGCCATTCCTTAAGTTTATATGGGTTAGCATCAAAAAATAATTAAACTACATTTTTTTCATCAATTTTGGCAAAAATACATTTTGAACTATCACACCAATCTGAAAATTCATTTTTTACTGCATCATAACCTGATTTTTTAAAATCATCTGCATTATTGCAACTTGCTGTAAGTATTAAATTCATTTTAAATATATTTTAATTGTGAAATTAATAAATAATATTTAATTGCAAGGTTAAATTTATAATAATGCATTGTTAATATTTATTAGTAAGAGGTTTAGAAGTCCCTGAATTGAAAAGACGAAGAGATGCCAAGTTGGACAGCTATGAAATGGTTAAAATTCCTTGACAAACTACTTCAGGTTTAAAAAAGCCCTTATAAAAATATAAAGGCTTTTCAATTTTAATAAGCATTTAAAATTATTCTTTGCTGAATAAATAATTCATTAATCCCCCAAAATCACCATAAACTTGCTGATATCTTATTTTGCCTTCGGCATCAAAATCGAAAGATTCGTATAATTTTATAACCCCTGACTTGGCGGCCGTAGAATCTGTAGCAGGAAGCGTCACCTCCCAACTGCTGTAATGACGTACAGAGCCATCTGCCAATTTAGTTTGGGTATTTACACCTGGCAATAAAACTGGAGGTGAGGTAAGCAATTTAAAATTAAATGTTGCCCAACTTTGCTTGTTGTTTGTCATCATCTCATCCAAATTTAATGAATCTTTAGCTACTCCAAAGCCTGTATTTAACATTACAAAATCTTTTGCGAACATTGAATAATCAAGGTTTTCGTTTTGCCAACCTTCAATGTTGGTCATGACTGTTTTTGAATTTTTTTCAAAAGCCTCATTTGCCGAATTATCAGGTTTAGGCTGACATCCAATAAAGAAAATTGAGGCGAATAAAATAGAATAAATACTTTTCATAATATTGATTTTTAGTTAATTAAAAATAAAGGTAACTAATTATATAATACAAAATAAATAGTGTAGCAATAAAAAACGGTACCGTTTTATTGTTTTAGTAGATAACTCTATTGAAATATCGAACGTTTATATATCTCGCAGGGAGTTTATAAATACCAGTAATTTGATTAGTCTCATCGTCAAATATTGAGACGTTTGAATTTTGATTTCTCCGTCCCATTTATTATTCAATGTTACAGTGCTATTTTAATGGTTGAATTTCCTTATTTAAAATTTCAATTAACTCCTGTCCTGTTTTAATGTGATTTTCGTAAAATCCAGTTAAAGATGAATTACCTATACCCCCTCGAAAAAGAAGTCTCATAATGATTTT
>NZ_JAQWGS010000018.1 GCF_029238095.1 Lacinutrix sp.
CCAATACAAAGTAGAATGTAGTTTTGCTCATTGGTACAATTTCGTTTCCAAAAAGTTTGATATGTGCTAAATGTCCACCTTCAGTAACTAGCATTATTCCAACTATAAAAAGGATAAACAAACCTAATACCTCGTACATTCTGTTTTTAGATAAAAAAGAAGATATTTTATCTGCCATTAGTAGCATTAACAATCCACTAGCAACAATAGCAATAACTATAAAAGCATGAGTAGCATTTTCAATCTCTCTAGTTAGACCAATAGCTGCTAAAATAGAATCGAAAGAAAACACTAAATTCATAATAACAATACTGGTTATTGCAGCATTGGCAGATTTAGTACCTTTCTCTTTATCTTCTAATTTATGGCTATCGCCTTGAAGAGAAATCATATGCCAAATTTCTTTAAGTGCTGTGTAAATAATAAATGCACCACCAACTAGCACAATAATACTATGGCCATTAAATGAAAACTTAACCACATCTACTATTTCTCCTGTTAACCAAGAAAAGGCTCTTGAAAGAAAACAATAATTCTAACTAGTAAAAAAAGTAAAACAATTCTTAAAATAATAGCGATTAAGATACCTTTTTTTCTAACGCTTTTTTGAGCAGTTTCTGGTGCTTTTTTGGATTCTAAAGAAATGTATAATAGATTGTCAAAACCTAGAACTGCTTGTAAAGCAACAAGCATTAATAGTGTAAATATAATTTGAGCCATTAGTTTTGGTTATTTTGAAATTAAAGAGAGTAAAATGTATAAAAGAATAATAACTGGTATTGCTGCAAACTGGAGTACTATTAGTAATACCAAGCTTAGAACAATAAAAATATAGCGTATTGCATTATTTTTAAAACTATAATCTTTAAACTTTAAAGCAAACAATTTAATACTAGAATTTAATAAATAACAACTTAATAAAGTTAATGCTATTAAAAACCACTTGTTTAATATTATAGCATTAATGGCATCGTTATGTTGAAACTCCATTATTAATGGCAAAGACATAATAAGTAAAGCATTTGCAGGTGTTGGTAGACCTTTAAAATAGGTTTGTTGATCTTCATCTAAATTAAATGTTGCTAATCTATAAGCAGAGGCCAAGGTAACAAACAGACCAATAATAGGAATAAACGCCATAGAGAAACCAGACCAATGTAAAGACCATTCACTAGATGCAGCCATTGGTGGAGCATCTACTGCAATAGCAATTAATTTATAAAGTATAATTCCTGGAACTAAACCACTAGTTACCATATCTGCCAAAGAATCTAATTGTAAACCTAATGCACTTTGCACATTTAATTTACGTGCCAAAAGACCATCGAAAAAATCGAAAAATATACCCAGAAAAACAAATAATGCTGCTGTTACAAAAAAATTGTTAACAGCAAACAATACTGCTATACTTCCGCATAATAAATTAAGAAGCGTTACAAAATTTGGAATGTTTTTTTTAATATGCATTGGTTCGTTTTTTTGTAAAAATAATAAAGTATTTCATTTAAAAACTACTTCCATCAATTTTAAAAGGAACTTTAAACAATATACTAATGGATTTAAAGTTTAATATAAAAAGAAAAATTACCATCTTTGTAAAAAAATAGCAATTGAAACTACAATTATCATTAGCACTAAGCATTGTGTCTCTTTCTCTTTTTGCTCAAACCAAATATTCTAACGAGTTTATGAATATTGGTGTAGATGCAGCTGCTTTAGGTATGAGTAATGCTGTTACAGCAAATACTAACGATGTTAATGCTGGTTATTGGAATCCTGCTGGATTAGTTAATTTGGAAGACAAACAACTGGCCTTAATGCATTCTAGTTACTTTGCAAATATTGCAAATTACGATTATGGCGCTTTTGCTATGCCTATTGATGATAGAAGCGCAATTGGAATCTCTTTAATACGTTTTGCAGTTGATGACATTTTAGATACTACACAACTTATAGACGACCAAGGCAATGTAAATTACGACAGAATTAGCTTGTTTTCTACTGCAGATTACGGATTGACATTTTCTTATGCAAGAAAACTTCCAGTACAAGGTTTAAATTATGGTGTTAATGCTAAAATAATTAGAAGAGTTATTGGAGATTTCGCGAATTCTTGGGGATTTGGATTAGATGCAGGAATACAATTTGAAAGTGAAAACGATTGGAAATTTGGCTTAATGGCTCGTGATATTACTACTACTTTTAACTCATGGAGCTACGATGAAGACGCTTTTGCAAGAATTCAAAATGCTGTAGAAGGTCAAAATCAAGAATTACCTGAAGCTTCAGAGATTACTATACCAAAATTACAATTAGGTGTTTCTAAAAGTTATGTTTTTCATTACGACTATACTTTAAGAGCAGAACTAGACTTAATTGTACGTTTTGAACAAAATAACGATATTATTTCGACCTCTGTAGCAAGTATAAATCCAGCTTTAGGTTTTGAATTTGGTTATATAGACATGATCTATCTTAGAACTGGTGTTGGTAATTTTCAAAATGAATTGCAAATCGATAATTCTGAAAGCTTAGGTTTTCAGCCTAGTTTTGGAGTTGGTTTTAAATATAAAGGTATTCAAGTAGATTATGCGTTTACAGATATTGGAGATCAAAGTGTAGCATTATATTCTAACGTGTTTTCTTTAAAACTAGATTTTAGCGTCTTTAGATAAAATTGAAGGTTAAAACTATGAAGAAATTTCTACTCATCTCACTTCTACTTTCTTGCTTTTTCACGTTTTCTCAAGTACCACAACTTACAGAGAATACCGAAATTAGTGTTGTTACCATTGGACCAGGACAATTACTAAACGATAGCTTTGGACATAATGGTTTTAGAGTGAAAAATAGTTTTCAAGATGTAGTTTACGACTATGGTAGATATAATTTTGAAGATCCAAACTTCTATACCAATTTTGCAAAAGGAAAGTTAGATTATTTAATGGGAGCATCAAACACTAAAGACGTCTTTAGTTATTACCAATCTCAGAATCGTACTATTAAAGAACAAGTGCTTAACTTAAATCAAGAACAAAAAGCCACCTTATTAAACTACCTTGCTAATAATTACAAACCAGAAAACAGAGCGTATCTCTACGACTTTTTCTACGATAATTGCGCTACAAAAATGCGTGATGTTTTAGAAACTGTTTTAAATGGTGCAATAGAATATAAAACACCAAAAGCTTACAAAGCAGAAACCTTTAGAGTACTCATTCAAAACAATTTACATTGGAATTCTTGGGGAAGCTTAGGAATTGACATTGCTTTAGGCTCTGTAATAGACAGAACTGCGCAACCTAGAGACTATATGTTTTTACCAGAAAATATTTTTCAGTTTTTTGACAATGCATCACTTGGAATAAGTAAAAAACCATTGGTAAAACAAACTCATGTTATTTACACTCAAAATGGTGCTTTTAAAAAAGGAAGTTTTTTTACAAGTCCTCTTTTTATATTATCAATATTTGGACTATTAATTTTATATATTACTTATATCGATAAAAAAAACAACAAACGTTCTAAATGGTTAGATGGCATTCTGTTTAGCTTAACAGCAATAATTGGTATTTTTTTATTGTTACTTTGGTTCGCTACAGACCATAGTGCAACAGCACATAATTATAATTTACTTTGGGCTTGCCCAATAAGTATTATAGCTCTATTTCAGGTTTTTAAAAACATCACTAACCAATGGTTTATTGGGTATTTAAAGCTTCTAATTATTATGTTATGCTTGATGACGTTGCATTGGTGTATAGGTGTTCAAGGTTTCGCGCCTGCACTTATTCCAATACTTATTGCCTTGTTTTTTAGGTATATTTATTTAATTCAATTGTTCTCTAGCAATTCTTCTAAATGATAAGTTTTAATAAGAATATCACAAATTATTGTGTGATTAATCTGTATAACGTCAGCAAAAAGTGAACTAGTTATCACTTTAATATAAGAGAGAGGTTTTATTATTTTTACAAACCTTTAAATCTTAAATGATAAAAAACAAGAAAAGTGCCAGTGCTTTAATTAGCGACTTAAAACGTAAGACAAGAAAAGCTTACAATTCAGAAGACAAAATCAGGATTATTATTGAAGGAATGCGTGGTGAAACTACCATTGCAGAATTGTGTCGAAAAGAAAGCATC
>NZ_JAQWGS010000019.1 GCF_029238095.1 Lacinutrix sp.
CTTTTAGTTAACAAAAAGTCTACAGTATTCCCTTCTTTATCAACTGCTCTGTATAAATATCTCCACTCACCCTTTACCTTAATATAGGTTTCATCTAGTCTCCACCTTTTTCCAACTAATTTTTTTCTCTTTCTGAATTGTGGTTCTACAAGGGGTGTGAATTTGAATACCCAGCGTTGAATAGTAGCATGATCAACTTTGACTCCTCTGATAGATAAAAGTTCTTCTACATCTCTATAGCTAAGACTAAACCTTAATTTGAAGTAAACAGCTTGTAATATGATTGCTTTAGGAAAACAGTGCCCTTTGAACATCTTTTTTGTTGTAAATTTAAAAAATTTGATTTTTCCTTACATTAGATGCGACAGAACCACCAATAGCTACTTGCGCAAAAGTTGTATTACATAAAAAATAAAAACAACATAAAAATAAAGCCTTTCTCATGGTTTAGATGTTTAATCTATTAGTATTTTATATTCCCAAGGTTTTAAAGTTACTATTTCACCATCTTTATATTCTAATTTTTCATTTTTCATGTAATCAATAAACTCACCAACGGTTGGCACGTTAAGTGTCTGTTCTTTGTTTGACAGATTAGCAATATAAGTTACATAAACTCCATTTTTATGTCTCTCAAATGTTAATACATTCTTGTTATTATTTAGCAACTGTTTATATTTAGCTGCGTTTTTTCCAACATGTAAAGCTGAACTTGTATTTTTAAGCTTTCCTAGTTTTTCAAGAATTGGCCACGTTTTCCCTTTTTTACGTATAATTTCATCTTTTTCAAAAAACTTTAATCGATGACTCATATCATACTCTTGTCCTGAATAAATTAAAGGCATTCCAGGTGCAACGTAACTTAGTGCTAACATAGCTTCTGCTGCATCTCCCATTCTTTCTTTTACGGTTCCATTCCAAGAGTTTTCGTCATGATTGGTAATAAAATTCATTAAAATATCATCTGCTTCATAACGCTCTGCATCTTTTTGAGTTGTTGCTGTCCATGCTGTCGCGTCTTTTTCACCTTTAGCTATATGATTCATTGTGTGGTGTCTATCCCAACCATAAGCCATATCAAATAAATCACCTTTCATTAATTCTGGTTCCCAAGCTTCTGCTAACATAAAAATGTCTTTTTTAGCTCTTAATTGCGGAATAGTTTCTTGCCAAAAATCTGTAGGAACAGATCCTGCTACATCACATCTAAAACCGTCAATTCCTTCTTCAGTAATCCAGTACAGCATGTCTTCAATCATAGCTTTTCTTAATCCTTCGCTATCATAATTTAAATCTGCAACATCTGCCCAACCTACTGAAGTTCCATCATCGTTTAAAGGGTCTGTAATTTCGCCTATTGCGTTTTTTGTATAAAATTCCGGGTTGGTTTTTAGCCATGTATGATCCCAACCTGTATGATTTGGAACCCAATCTAAAATAACATACATTCCATTTTTATGTGCAGTTTTTAATAAGCTTCTAAAATCCTCTATAGTTCCAAACTCTGGATTTATTTTTTTGAAATCTGATACTGCATAATAACTACCTAATGCTTTTGCTCTTTCTTTTGGATCTTCAATTTTTGATGCAAAATCACCACCTGTTGCTTTTCTTTTGGTTTGCGAGATAGGAAAAACTGGCATTAGCCATATTACTTTTACTCCTAATTGTTTTAGCTGCGGAATGTCTTTTGTAAACTGTTTAAAAGTACCTTCTTTTGAATATTGACGAATGTTAGCTTCGTAAATAATAGCTGTTTCTAAATCTTTAGCAGAAATAGGTTTTAATTCTGTTTGTTCTTCTAAAACTGAATTTGCTTCTGTTTGCTTTACTTCTTTTTTACAAGCAATAATTGTTATTAAGAATACTAGTGCAATTAATTTTTTCATGGCTATGCTTATTTAAGTTTTTCTATTAAAATGATATTTGTATCAGCTTCTATTGTAATTGTTCCGTTTTTAACCTCTATAATTTGTTTGGAATAAAAATCTTTCACCTGAGTTCCATCTTTAAAAACAGTAGATACGTTAATTGTTTGTTTTCCTTTTGGTAGGTCAAGACCAATAATAATGGCATCATTAAAATCTCCTTTTAAATAGGTTCTGCTAAAAACATAAGGTTTTTCGCTAATCATTTTATGTTGTCCAGCTCCTACTGAAGGATGGTTACGTCTAAATTGCCCTAGCTTTTGCCAATGAATTAAAAGGTCTTGTTTTTGAGGGATTTCTTCCCAATTCATAAAACTACGTAGCGTTGCATCTCCAACTGTACCTTCTATTGTTAAGTCTCTTGCGGTTTCATCTCCATAATAGATTTGAGAGGTTCCTGGAGAAAGCAATAATCTTGTTGCTACTTCATACGGTTTTTCTCTATTTTTATCAAAAGGTTGTCCATCGTCATGAGAAGTTAAATAGTTTAAAATTCCGTAATTATTTAACTCTTTACTTAATATCGTATTATAACGATTAAACTGTTCTTCATATGATTTTTGTGCAGCATTCCACTTAAATTCAAAATTAATTAAACTATTAAAAGCATTATTAAAGTAATTCACTGTTTTATCAGGAAAATCATAAGCTTTTCCTGAGGAAATGCCATAACCATAAACTTCTCCTACTAAATAAAAATTATTATTATCTAAAATTTTAGTTGGATTGTTCTGTTTAAATTCCGCGAAAGCGATATCGCAAACCTCTTTAAACTCTTGCCACACATACGTTTCTGCATGCTTTACTGTGTCTACTCTGTAACCATCAATACCAAAATCTGTAATGTAATCGCTTAACCATTTCATGATATAAAAACGAGGTGCTCTTGGATGTCCTGTTTTTTTAAAAAAGGCATCTAATTCTGCTAGTTCTTGTTCGTAACGTCCTTCTGCTTTCCATTTAGCTATTAAATGTGGAGGTAATTCTACGTCTTTGTTACTCTCGGTTTTAACATCTGGAAGATTTTTTACTAAAGTACAAGTTGCTGTGTTTTCAAAATTATCGTACGTACATTGTGGTTGTGTTCTTACCCAATCGTTTGGCCAAACTGGATCTTGATCTGTTACTGGTCCTATGTGATTAATAACTGCATCTAGTAAAATCCTGATGCCTTTTTTATGTGCAGCTTCTACCAAATTTTTTAAATCTTCTTTGGTTCCTAAATTAGCATCAATATTGGTCCAATCTTTTGTCCAATAGCCATGAAATCCATAAGTATTACCAGTACCTTCGTCTGTGCTACCATGAATTTGCTCTACAATTGGTGACATCCAGATAGCATTAACGCCTAAATTGGTAAAATAATTCTCTTCAATTTTTTGCGTAATTCCTTTTAAATCGCCTCCTTCAAAACCGCGTAAAACTGCTGTTTCTTTGTTTCTATTATAACTAATATCATTAGATTTATCTCCATTATTAAAACGATCTGTTAATAAAAAATATAGATTGGCAGATTCCCAAACAAAAGGTACATCTGTTACTTTTGCATCCAAAATTGCTACATCCTGTTTATTGATGACTTTATCCGATTTACAACTACTTGCTAAAAGAATACAAAGTAAAATGGCGCTTATTTTATGCATAGGTTTTAAAATTTAATTTTTACTTTTATTTCTTTTGAAGTATTCCAAGTTATAGGAATTACAATATTTTTTCCTTGATTTTTCAAATCAAACATTTTTCGTTTTCCATTTACTTTAATATATCTTGGCGTTTTACCAATATTGTGAATTATTAAATTAATCTGCTTTTCTTGAGAAGTATATTGGTTTCCAATTTCTGCTTTAAAGGCAATTTCTAAACTCTTTTTACAAGCTTCACTTTTAAAATGCAGCAATTCATATTTGCCTTTTTCAAAAGCATTTGGTGTAATACCATCATCATTATATACTTGTCCTTTACTTTGTGTAATAGATGTGTCATGATAATAATGTAAATCTAAATTTGAGAGGGAATAATCCTCTGTACTTTGCACCAATTTAGCCATTGGAATAAACGCTCCAGCTCTCACATAAGTTGGAATAGAATTCTCTTTGGTGTCTACAGTTTTTGTTTGTCCTCCTTCTATTTTTTTGTCTGTATAAAAGTTAAACCACGTGTTGTTTTTAGGAAAATAAACTTCTTTCTCTTTTACTTCTGGATTTACAATTGGTGTGATTAAAAAATTATTTCCCCATAAATAGGTTGAAGCATTTTGAAGTAATTCTAGATTATCACTTTCTTCAAAAAACACAGGTTGCATTAAAGGCGTTCCTTTTTGGCTATTCTCGAATGCCAAAGTGTAATTATAAGGTAGTAATTTATAACGTAACTCAATAGATTGTTTTGCTAATTGTTTGGTTTTTTCTTCTCTAAAAACAGGTTCTGGAGGAACTTCTTCTTGCGCATGTGGTCTGTAAATAGGTTGAAAAACACCATATTGCAACCAACGTGTATATAGCTCATTATCTAGATTTGCTCCCGCAAAACCACCTAAATCACTATGCATATAACCCAAGCCTTGCATTGCCATTTGTAGTGCAATTTCGGTTTGACTTTGTAATCCTCCCCAAGATCTGTTGACATCGCCAGACCAAGGAATAAGCCCAAAACGTTGTGATCCTGAAGAACCAGAACGCATTAAAATAAATGGTCTTTGGTCTGGGAAATCTTTTTTGTAGCCTTCGCTAACTAATCTTGCCCAATCGTGACCATAAATATTATGAACCTCATCTGCAGTTCCTGTTGCGTGTAATAAATTAGAAGGATGCACTTCTGGCTCGCCTAAATCTCCCCAAATTCCTTTTACACCAAGATCTGCTAAATCTTTATAAATGTTCCAGAACCACGCTTTTCCTTTCGGGTTGTAAATATCTATTAGTCCTGTATTACCAAAATAGAAATCGAAAGTATAAGGATTACCAATAGAGTCTTTTGCTAGAACATCTTTACTAACTGCTTCTTCCCAACGTTTGGAAGTGGTTAAAACAAAAGGCTCTGTAACTAAAACCGTTTTTACACCTTTGTTATTTAAAGACTTAATCATTTGTTTTGGATTAGGAAACGAATCTCTTAAAAACTCTAAATTTCCCATGTGACCTTTAATGTCTTTTCCAAACCAAAAAATATCAATAATTACAGCATCTAAAGGAATTTCTTCGTCTTTAAATTTTTGAACCGTTTCTTCTACTTCTTGTTGTGAATGGTAACCAAATCGGCTAGAAAAATTACCTAAAGCCCAACGTGGTAGCAATGGTTGTTTTCCTGTTAAATTGGTGTAATTATCTATTAAATCTAACCAAGAATCACCAACAATTACTTGATAAGTTTTTCTTCCAGAAATGGTTTCGTAGGTTAAAGTATTATCCTTTTTACTGTCTAAATCTAGATAACCAATTGGAGCATTATCAAAATGCACAGCATATTTTTTTGAAGATAAGACTAACGGTATTGTATAATTCATTAACTCACTACGTTCTTCATAACCATAATGTGCTTTGTTGTATAATCTTAAACGATTACCTCTTCGGTTCATTCCTAAAGCACGAGCTCCTCCACCATATAAAACCTCATCTGGAGTTAAGTTGAATTGAATAGATTCAAATGCATCTGTTTTTTGATAGCCATTTCTTTCTGAAGTGATTTCTTTTCCTTTAAACCAATAGGAAATTTTAAAAGGTTGTTTGCTTATTTTAACAGATAAATCTTTAGAATTAAATGTCACGTTTGCGCCATCTTCCTTATAAGTTACATCTGAAAAAGCTTTGTTTAAAACAACTGCATGCGATTTATTAAAAAGTACAGTTTCTCCAGTTGGAAGAAATGTGGTTTCTGTAATTTTTGGTGTGTAAAATTGAATATTATAGGTTCCGTCTGAAACATTTACTTGTAATTGATTGTCCTTAAATTCGGCAGCAATAAATTCTCTTTTTTTGAAAGAATCTTTAAATAGCCAAGTTATTGCTTCCTCAAAATTATTTTGCCAAAGTTCTTCATTATGCTTGCCTTCTGGAACTACTTTTGATTGTATATTTTTAGTAGGAAAACCACTTTCTTTTAAAACAGTCATCATGCTATTCATGTCTGTAACAGTCTGACTTATTTCACTAAAACCTGAATTATTTCCTTCTTTTCCGCCAGCTAAAAAATACATTTTAGTGTCTTGGATATTCCCATTTAATTTAGAAAACTCGTTGATTTCTGGAGCAAACCAAAAAGCTGGAGAGTAGACACCTATTTTACCAAAAATATTTGGGTATTTTAATGCTGCATAATGAGAAATTAATCCACCCATGGAACTACCAATAATTGCTGTATTTTCTTTATCTTTTAGTGTTTTGTAATTGGCATCTATATAAGGCTTTAGTGTTTTTACTATAAACTCTAAATACGCATCACCTTCTCCTCCTCCATATTTTTGGTTTTTCCAAGGTGAATATTCATCTAACCTTTTATCTTTTCCATTATCAATTGCAACAACAATAAAACTTGCATTGCCATCTTTGTATAATCTATTTAGAGTTTCATCTACAGACCATTCTCCAGAATATGATGTACTAGAATCAAAAAGGTTTTGACCATCATGCATATAAATTACTGGAAACGATTTATTAGCAGACTTATAGTTTGGAGGTAAATACATCCAAACACGACGTTCTCGATTTAATTGTGGAATTTTAAAATCTTCAGATAAAATAAATACATTTTCTGCTCGTGTTGATTTTGGAAGGTCATCGCTTTTGTCCCAACTTGCTATTTTAACAGAAACTGTATCGTTTTCTTTTTCAAATTTATAATTACGATTATCTATTTGGTTGCCTTTACTATCTCTTTCAACAGTATCCCAAGAACCTCGTGTGAATTTAAAACTAATTACATTTTCTTTTTTAGGAATTGTAATAAAAAAGGCATTGTTCTTTTTAGTTAATTTATAAGATTCATTTCCACCAGTCCAACCTTCAAAATCACCAGAAATATAGATAGATACGTTTTCTGGAGTATTTTCAGGTAAATCATCAATAACAAAAGTAACTTGCCCAAATATGCTTTGGATAAATAAGAAACTTATATAAAACAATAATTTTTTATGCATCTAATTAGTTGTTATTAAATTCATTAAGTATTGGTAATGCTTTATTATCAAAATCATAAACCGCTTGGTTTTCCCAAGGCGACCCATTTGTTGCATTTGAACCTTGAAATGCTACATAACCAGCTTCCCAATAACAAAAACCAATTCCATTATTTGTTGCAACTATAATTTCTTTAATTTTTGCTAAATAATCTCTCTGTCCTTGTTGAGTTGCAGGATAGTCTGGCAAAATTAATTGCTCTTCAAGACCAACAATATTATTTGTAAAATCATTCCATTGTAATGTAAAAGGATACGCAGTTTCTGCAATAATTACCTGTTTATTATAAGTTGTGCCTAAACTTGTAATTGTAGACTGTAATTCATTTAGATTTTTACCATGCCAAATAGGATAATAAGAAAGCCCAATAATATCATAATCTAAAGTGTTTAGTTTATTGAAAAACCAATTTGATCCTTCTAATCCTGCATAATGCATTATAATTTTTGTAGTATTTGAATTATCTCTAACTGCTTGAATTCCTGTAGATAATAAATCTATAAATTGGGTTTCGTTGTTATTAATGTTTCCATAAGGAAATAAAAATCCAGAATTGATTTCATTACCAATTTGAATAAAATCTGGTTGTATTTCTAACATTACATTGTTTGTATAATCATACAGATTATCTTTTATAGAGTTAAAAGATTCGCCTTGCCAAGCAGCTGGTGTTACTTGATTTCCTGGATCTGCCCAAGTATCTGAATAATGAACAGAAAGCCATACTTTTAAACCTTTGCTTTTTATACGCTCTGCAAATGTTTTAACCTCTTGAAAAGAAGAATGATTTGTAGATGGATTATGCCAAATGCGCAACCTAATAGTATTTACACCATTATTTTTTAGAGTAGTTAGTATATCTTCTTCTTGGTTGTTTGAATTATAAAAAACAGTATTGACAGATTCTATTTGTGGTAAAGAAGATAAATCTACTGAACTAATAAATGTTGTTGAATCTGGAATTGGCATGACATCACTACTAACCTTGTCTTTAGAACAAGACATAAAAGTTATAATTACAAATATTAGATAATATGATTTCATTTTAATTTCCTTTTTAGAAACTATATTTTTGTCGTTAACATTAAAACTCCTTTATCTTTTAAAACAATGTCATCTTTCCAAACAAATGATTCTCCAGTAATAATATTTTTTAAAGTCTTTCCGTTAAGTCCAACTTCTACATAACGCTTTAAATCTATGGTTATAGGTTCATCATTTTTATTAATTATGACTACTACTGTTTCTTTTTCTATAATTCTGAATAAAAAATAGGTTCCTATGAATGGCGAAAAATGAACTGTTTCACCATCATGAATTGCATCACTTGTTTTACGATAGTTCAATACTTTTTTAAGGAAAGATTGCATATCCTTTTGATCATTGTTCAAACCTTCTCCTGTAAATGCATTTACAGAATCTCCTTGCCAACCTCCAGGAAAATCGGTACGTATTAAACCATGATCTCCAGGTTTTTCAAAATCATTCATTAAAATTTCTGTGCCATAATATATTTGCGGAATTCGTGGTAAGGCAAGCATATAACTTAATGCCATTTTAGTATTAGTAATATCTCCTTTAAACTGTGTGTAAATTCTACTCATATCATGATTGTCTGAAAAGACCATAATATTTTTAGGGTTTGCATAGATAAAATCATTTGCTAAACCTTCGTACATTTTTACTAAACCAGTATCCCAAGATTCTTTTTCACTTAATGCATCTATGATATTTTTCTGCATAGGAAAATCCATGGTAGCTGTTAAGTTAGACTCATAACCATCTTTATTATTTGCTCCACTTTGCCAATATGCAACAAGTAATGGGTTGTAACTCCATTCTTCGCCTACAATTGTAAAACCAGGATATTCATACCTAATTGCTCCTGCCCAATTACTCATGAAATCTTTGTCTGGATAAGGATAGGTATCTTGACGTATACCACTTAATTGTGCAGTTTCTATCCACCAAATACTATTTTGAGTAATATAGTTTGCCATAAACGGATTTCGCTGATTTAAATCTGGCATATCTGCTACAAACCAACCTTCATTATTTCCTTTTCTATCAATTTCTGATGCATAAGAATCTTGATTAGTAGTACGTCTATGGTTTGAATTTATATTCTTTTCCCAATTCCAGTTATCTTTATTTTCTTCGTAGTTTTTTTGATTGTTAACCCAATCTTTAAAAGGCAAATCTTTCATCCACCAATGTTCTAAACCACAATGATTAGCAACTTGATCCATAATTAAACCAATACCTTTTTCTCTAGCTTTTGCAGATAACTCCTTATAATCTTCTAGAGTCCCGAAACGTGGATCTATTTCATATAAATTAGTTATTGCGTAGCCATGATACGAGGAATTTTTCATATTATTTGTAAGTAATGGGCAAGACCAAATTTGCGTAAAACCCATTTCATTTATATAATCTAAATGTTTTGTAATTCCTGCAATATCTCCTCCATGACGTTTGTAATCATGATTTCTATTAACTTCTTGTTCCAACAATCCTTTAACTTTATCATTAGCAAGATTAGCGTTGGCAAATCTATCTGGTGTAATTAGATAAATAACATCTGTACTATTGAAACCTTGGTATTCGTCTGCGTCTCGTTCCCTATATTTTAACTCGTATGTATGTGTTTTTTTAGTTCCATCTTTAAAGTTAAAAACAATATCAAATTTTCCAGATTTTGTGTTTTCATCAATCTCTAAATCGATAAACAAATAGTTAGGACTATCTGCTTTATGGGCTTTTTTTATAGTAACTCCTGCATAAGAAATATCTGGAGTTGCGGCTCCAATATTATCTTCTTTTACCAGCAATTGTAAACTAGTATCTTTAAAACCAATCCACCAATGTGGAGGCTCTACAAGTTCTAATTTAGTATTAGTAACAGCAACTTTAAGCGTAGTTTTTTTTTGTTTACAAGAAAATGCAAACACAAATACTAGACTAAACAAAAACTTGGTTAAAAATTTCATGTCATTAAACAGTTACTAGATCATTTGGTGTTATTGTTATTTTTTTATTGTTCACCAAAATCTCTAAATTATTATCTCCTACTAATTCAAACTTGGTTTCGTTTTGATTGATATTTACTTTTATTATTTGATTTCTAAAATTTACTTTAAATGAATATGCTTTCCATTGTTTTGGAATTCTTGGTGAAAAAGACAAAGTATTTTCTTTTACACGCATACCACCAAAACCTTCTACAATACTTATCCAGGTTCCAGCCATGGATGTAATATGTAAACCTTCTTCTACTTCATGATTATAATCATCTAAATCTAAACGAGAAGTGCGTAAATAAAAGGTGTAAGCTTGATCCATTCTATTTAACTTTGCTGCTTGAATACTGTGTACACAAGGAGAAAGTGAGCTTTCGTGAACTGTAAATGGTTCGTAAAAATCGAAATGTCTTTCTAATTCTTTATCTGTAAAATAATCTTCAAAAAGATAAAATCCTTGAAGTATATCTGCTTGTTTAATATATGGAGAACGCAAGATTCTGTCCCAAGACCATTTTTGATTTATTGGTCTTTCAGACTTTGGTAAATCTGCTACAGTAATTAATTCTTTATCTAAAAAACCATCTTGTTGTAAGTAGATATTTTTTTCTTCGGAAAACGGAAAATACATATTTTCTGCAACAGCTTTCCATTGTTCTAATTCTGCTTTAAAAAGTTTTGCTTTATTCATGATTCTATTATAATCTGAAGCAAATTCATTTTCTATTTTAGCAATATTTTCTAAAGCATATTTAATACACCATTGCGCAATATAGTTTGTGTACCAATTGTTATTTATGTTATTTTCATATTCATTTGGTCCTGTAACTCCTAAAATTACATACTTGTTTTTTGCAGTAGAAAATGTTGCTCTTTGTTGCCAAAAACGTGCAATACCAATAAGTACCTCTAGTCCTTTTTCTGGCATGTAACTATAATCTCCTGTATATCTGTAATAGTTATAAATAGCAAAAGCTATGGCTCCATTTCTATGAATTTCTTCGAAGGTGATTTCCCATTCATTGTGGCATTCTTCGCCATTCATAGTTACCATTGGATATAAAGCTGCTCCATTTTTAAAGCCTAATTTTTTGGCATTTTCAATGGCTTTTTCTAAATGATTATAACGATATTCTAATAATTTTCTAGCAACTTTTTGATCTTTAGTTGCCATATAAAATGGAATACAATATGCTTCTGTATCCCAATAGGTACTTCCTCCATATTTTTCGCCAGTGAAACCTTTTGGTCCAATATTTAATTGCGAATCTGTACCTAAATAGGTTTGATTTAATTGAAAAATATTAAAACGAATTCCTTGTTGTGCTTTTACATCTCCATCTATTGTAATGTCTGACATTTTCCAGATGTTTTTCCAGGCATTCTTTTGATTTTCTAACAAGGTGTTAAACCCTAAATCTGTTGCACTTTTTAATGCTTTTTTTGCTGTAGAAACTAAAGTTGTTTTATCGTGATTTCTATCTACTGTGTAACCACCAAATTTGTGAATAGTATAGGTTTCGTTTTGTTTTACATCATATTTATAACTAAACGATGCATAATTTGCATCTGCTTTAATATTTGGTTGAATTAAAACGGATTTTCCATCAATAAAAACTTTAGATTCCATAAACGTACACGTATAAAAATCTGTTTTCATTGTTTTTGCTTGAATGAAAGCTTGGTGATTTTCGTGACTTACATGTTGTGTATCCCAAAACTTATCATCCCAATTAGCGTCTTCATTTGTAATACCAGAATCTAAATAGGGTTGAAATGTAATTTCTGCATCACTATTTAATGGTATAATGTTGAAATTAATTGCACCAACTTCATCTAAATCTAAACTTAAAAAACGTTTTGTAGTTACTTTAACTTCTATATCATTAGGAAGCGTAGCCTCAAAACTTCTAGATAGCCAACCTTCTTTCATATTTAATTCTCTACGAAAGTTTTTTACTTCTTTACAGGTAAATAAGTCCAATTGTTCATTATTTACAAGTACGTTAATACCAATCCAGTTTGGAGCATTAAGTACTTTTGCAAAATATTCTGGATACCCATTTTTCCACCAACCAACTCGCGTTTTGTCTGGATAGTAAACACCTGCAATATAGCTACCTTGAAATGTTGGTCCAGAATACTGCTCTTCAAAATTAGCACGTTGTCCCATTGCACCATTTCCAATACTAAATATGCTTTCTGATGCCTTAACATTTCCTGCATGAAAGCCTTCTTCAATAATGGACCAATTATTTGGTTGTATATAATCTAAATTCATTTATTTCTTTTTAGAAAAAAGAATCAAGAGTAAAAATTGCCTCTTCGCAACACTAGACTCAAATCTTTTTATTCTCTATTTTCTTTTTATTAAATCCATTAAAAACTCCTCTGATATTTCTGTGAAGTCTTTAAATATATAATCTGCTTCGTGAAGCACGTTTTTTTCTCCTATACCTATAGAAACCATTTTTGCTGTATTTGCTGCTTGAACTCCTGCTACAGAATCTTCAAAAACAATACAGTCTTCCAGTTTTATTTCTAATAGTTTTGCAGCAATTAAAAACACCTCTGGATCTGGTTTTGCTTTACTAACATCATTACCATCTACAATGGCATCAAACTTTTTATATAAGTTTACTTTTTTTAAAATGGTTCTCGCATTTTTACTTGCAGAACCTAACGAAATAGGTTGCTTTTCTTCAATTAAATAATTTAACGTTTTAGGCACATCTGGAAGAATTTCATCTTCATTCATTGTAGCAATAAAGCTTAAATAGTCTTCGTTTTTTTTTGCCATGAGAGTATTAAATTCCTCTTGAGAAATTGTTTTATTTCCCCAAGCTAAAATCTTTTCTAAAGATTTTACTCTACTCACTCCTTTAAGTTGTTCGTTTTGAGATTCGGTAAAATCTACACCTATACTTTTAGCTAACTTTTTCCATGCTAAAAAGTGATATTTTGCAGTGTCTACAATGACACCATCAAGATCGAATATGAATCCTTTTTTACTCATTTTTTAAATGTCTTCAGTTTGATAGGTAATCGCGTTTTTATTTGTAATAAGAAAATTGCAAAGTCCTGCAATTATTAAACTTATTCCTGCAACTGTCATTGCATTTATAGCTTGTTCACCCAATAAACCTGACACAAAATTAATTCCGCCTAAAGCAGCAATAATTTGAGGGATTACAATAAACATATTGAATATTCCCATGATTACTCCCATTTTCTTTGGGTCTACAGAACTGGATAACATAGCGTAAGGCATGGAGAGAATACTTCCCCAAGCAAAGCCAATTAATACAAAACACCACTTTAAATTTTCTGGTGAAGTATAGCTCATAAGTAAGAAACCTAAACCTCCTAAAATTAGAGAAGCCATGTGTACCAGCTTTCTATTTATTCTTCGTTTTGAAGTATAAAAGACTAATAGTAATGCAAATACCATAGACGATAAACCATAAACTCCCATTGCTGAACCTACTGAATTTGAGGATTCTTGAAATGCTGTATTAGCCACATTAAAGGCTTCGGCTTGTACTGTGTTAGCCATATCATAAGCGCTTTTAACTGGAGCTGGAGTGTTAAACACATGTTCTGTTAGTGCAGGATTAGCCATACTCCACATAGTAAAAAATGCAAACCAAGAAAAGAATTGAATAAGCCCTAACTTTTTCATGGTTAATGGCATGTTTCCTATATTATTTAAAATATCAGGAATGAATTGATTTTTCTTTGCTTTTTCTCTTGCAAATTCTTCCATGTCTTCAGGAGGATACTCCGTAGTTGTAAAAATGGTATATAATATACTTGCTAAAAAGACAAAAGCACCAATAGCAAATGCTACTTTAACAGACATTGGTACAACACCTAAAGCTGCAGAATTACTAACACCAAGTTTAGAAACCATCCATGGTAAATTACTTGCAATCCAAGTACCAATACCAATAATTAAGGTTTGTACTACAAAACCATAAGACCGTTGCGAATCTGGAAGTTTATCAGCTACTAAAGCTCTAAAAGGTTCCATAGAAATATTTATGGAAGCATCAAGAATCCATAAAAATCCTGCAGCCATCCAGAGTGCTGGAGAATGTGGAACAAAAAATAAAGCTAAAGAGCTAAGTATTGCTCCAATAAGAAAATAAGGTCGTCTTCGTCCTAATTTAGGATGCCAAGTTCTATCACTTAAATAACCAATTATTGGTTGTACAAGTAATCCCGTTAAAGGTGCAGCAATCCATAATAATGGAATGGCATCTTTTTCTGCTCCAAGGGTTTGAAATATTCGAGACATGAAGCCTCCTTGTAGTGCAAATCCAAATTGAATTCATAAGAAACCGAAACTCATGTTCCAGATTTCCCAAAAACCTAATGCGCGCTTTTTCATTAATAGTATGTTTAAATTAATACTATTCTGACAAGCTGTTTACTCATCAAAACTTAAGGTGAGAAGTAAAAATATAAGTTTTGATTTTGGTGTAAATATATAAAAGTTTTTAAATATCTTGTGTATTATTTTTTATTTGGTGGATTCTCGTTCTATTAATTCGGTTTCAATAACTACAGTTTTAAAGTAATCTTCTTCATCTTCTCTTTCTAAATTATTTATTAATAATTCTGCAGATTTTTCACCCATTTGTTGTGCATGTTGACTAATAGTAGTAAGGCTTGGCGTTGCATGCCTAGATAAAACGCCATCTGTAAAACCTATAACTTGTACTTGCTCTGGCACTTTCTTTTTTAGTTTTCTTAAAACCTTCATTGCTGCTAATGCATAAAATTCGTTTACTGCAAAAACACCATCAATATTCTTATTTTTTTTAAACAAATCTTCTATTTCTTTTTCAAGTTGTAATAAATCATTGTCAGAAATAGCATCATTTTCAACTTTTAAAATTAAATCAGATTCTGGAGATATAAGGTTTTCATTTAGTGCTTCTAAATAGCCTTGTGTTCTAAGTTTGCCTACACTAACATAATCTCTTGTGGTAATTATTGCAATATGTTTACAACCACTAGAAATTAATTTATTAACGGCTTTTTTAGAACCTTTTAAGTCATCTACAATTACTTTATCGCAATTAACTTCATTAACTATACGATCAAACATAACTATAGGCATTCCCTGATTTATGGTTTCAATAAAATGATGGTAATCTTGTTGTAGTAATGTTTCTTTAGAAATAGAAAGTATAAATCCATCTATACTACCATTGGCAAGCATTTCCATATTAATAACCTCTTTATCAAAAGACTCATTAGACAAACCAACAATAACATTATAACCACGTTTATTAGCAACTAGTTCAATTCCTCTAATTACTTTAGAGAAAAAATGGTGTACTATTTCTGGTATAATTACACCAATAGTTTTTGTTTGTCTATTCTTTAAACTAAGCGCAATATTGTTAGGTCTGTAATTGTAAAGTTTGGCAAATGCTTGTACTTTTTGTCTAGTGTCTTCACTAATCTCTTTGTTGTTTTTTAGGGCTTTTGAAACCGTAGAAATAGACACATCCAACTCTCTGGCTATTTGTTTTAAGGTAACTTTTCGTTTCATTTTTGGTAGCTAGTGGTTATAATAATCTCAAAAATACAAGCTTTTATTATTCAATTACTAAAATCAACCCATATTATCTTAAAAAGAGTAGAAATTTTCGTTTTAATTTGAAGAAACCTCAGTATTTAAAAAAGTTGTCAACACGAAAACGTTTGCGTAACCTTTAAAATTAAGGCTTCTATAATATTTAATGTTTTATTTATATAGATTTATCCCTGAGAAGTAAAAATATACATTTAAAATTTAAACTAATTTAATATTATTGTATGAAAACAATTTTTAAAAGGCTTCTATTAGCTTTACTGTTTTTGCCAACTGTTTTACTTGCACAAAGTACAGTTTCTGGAACAGTTATAGAACAAGCATCTAACTTACCCATACCTTCGGTTAATGTTATTATTAAAAACACATCCAAAGGAGCAACTACCGATTTTGATGGTAACTATATACTTGAGATTAACAATGGAGATGTAATTGTATACTCTTACGTTGGTTATCTTACGCAAGAAATAACTTACACTAATCAATCTAGAATTGATGTTACAATGGTAGAAGATGCCGCAACTTTAGATGAAGTTGTAATTATAGGTTATGGTTCTGTAAAAAAAGAAGATTTAACAGGAGCTGCAGATTTAGTTACATCTGAAGATTTTAACAAAGGTCCAATAGTTTCCGCGCAGCAGTTAATCAGCGGAAAAGTTGCAGGTGTATCTGTAACCTCTGGTGGTGGAGCTCCAGGAGAAGGACAAACTATTAGAATAAGAGGTAATGGTTCTTTACAATTATCTAGCAATCCACTTATTGTTGTAGATGGAATTCCGTTAAACGATGGAGGTGTTGGTGGTTCAAGAAATGTTTTAAACTTGATTAACCCAAACGATATTGAAAGTATGACTGTTTTAAAGGATGCTTCAGCAACAGCTATTTATGGTTCAAGAGCAGCTAATGGTGTCATTTTAATTTCAACTAAAAAAGGTAAAGATTCAGAATTTAAATTCAATTTAAATTCTTCTACAACTGTACATAATCCTGTAGATGAAGTAGATTTACTTACAGCTTCTCAATTTAGAGATTTAATTAATAGCACAAATGATGCTAATGCAATTGCTAAATTAGGTACTGCAAATACAAATTGGCAAGACGAAATTTATACTGCAGCTTTTGGTCAGGATCACAACTTAAGTGCTTTAGGTAGTATTTTTGGCGTACCAATGAGAGCCTCTATAGGTTTCTCTGACCATGATGGAATATTAATGGGTGATAATTTTCAAAGAACAACAGCTGCACTAAACCTTACTCCTAAACTTTTAGATGATCATTTAAAAGTTGAGCTAAATGTTAGAGGTTCATACACAGACAATACATTTGCAGATAGAGGAGCTATTGGAAATGCAATTTCTTTTGATCCTACACAATCTGTATATAGTAATGATCCATCAATTGTATCACAATTCGGTGGTTATAATGGTTGGTATGTACTACAAGGAGGAAATGATCCTGTAACTGGATTACCATTATATACACAAGCACCACTTTCGCCTTCTAACCCAGTATCATTATTAAACCTAATTAAAGATACTGCAGAAGTAAGACGTTTTATTGGAAATGCAAAATTTGATTATAAATTACACTTTTTTCCAGATTTAACAGCCACAGTTAATGTTGGTATAGACAAGTCTAACAGTCATGGAAGAAGGATTACACAGGAAAATATTCAAACTACAGACCAATCCTTTAATGGAGCAAAAACAACCTTTAGACAAGAAGCAAATAACGAATTGTTTGATGCTTATTTAACGTATACTAAATCTATTAAAGATGCGCATAATATAACAATGGTAGTTGGTTATTCTTATCAAGCTTTCGATTTTGACAATTTTAGTTATGATAGTGAAAAAGAAGAAGATGGTAATGATTTTGAATTTATAGATAAATCTAAAAATGTTTTATTATCTTATTTTGGGCGTTTAAATTATAACTTTAAAAGCAAATACCTTTTAACAGCAACACTTAGAGCAGATGCTTCATCTAAACTAAATCCCGATGATCGTTGGGGATATTTTCCATCATTAGCAGCAGCATGGAATATTCATAAAGAAGATTTTATGAATGATTCATTTTTTAATGAATTAAAATTAAGAGTAGGTTATGGTGAAGTAGGTAACGTAAACGGTTTAGGTGATTATAGATTTCTAACACGTTATAATGCAAGTCAATCTACTGCAAATTACCAATTTGGTTCTTCTTTTTTACAAACTTATAGACCAGAACCATTAAATAAAGATTTAAAATGGGAAGTTGGTAGCACTTTTAATGCAGGTTTAGATTATGGTTTTCTTAACAGAAGAATAACAGGATCTGTAAATGCTTACATTAAGAAAACTAAAGATTTAATAGCTTTTGCATCTGTAGATCCGTTTACAAACTTTGGTAACAGGGTAGATAAAAATATTGGAGATATGGAAAACAAAGGTATAGAAGTAGCTTTAAATGTTATTCCTGTTCAAACAGATGATTTAGAATGGTCTGTAAATTATAATATTTCATTTAATGATAATACCATTACAAACTTACCTTTTGATCAACCTACAGGAGGAATAAGTGGTGGGGTAGGTAATAATGTGCAAATTCATAGAGAAGGTGAAACCCCAAATAGTTATTATGTGTTCCAGCAAGTGTACGATACTAATGGAAAACCAATTGAAGGCGCTTATGTAGATAGAAATGGTGATAATGTAATAAATGATGATGATAAGTATATCTACAAAGATCCGTATGCAGATATTATTATGGGCTTAAACACTAATTTAAGTTACAAAAAATGGGACTTCAGTATGCAAACCAGAGCAAACATAGGTAACTATGCTTACGATAACGTAGCCTCTAGTAATGCATATAAAAGAAGAGCGACAGATAATAATATTTTAACTAATTTACATGCAGATTACTTAGTTACTGATTTTCAAGAAACTACAGAAGGAAATCTATTAAGTAGCCATTTTGTAAAAGAAGCTTCTTTCTTTAAAATAGATAATATAACTTTAGGGTATACGCTTGATAAAGCAATAAAAAATACTACACTTAGAGTTTATGGTTCTTTACAGAATGTTGCGACAATTACTGATTATGAAGGATTAGATCCTGAAATTACTGGCGGAATAGATAATAACTTTTATCCAAGACCAAGATCTTTTGTACTTGGAGTTAATATTGATTTTTAAAAAAATGAAAAATAAAATGAAAAAAATAATTTTAATGTTTGCTATTGCATCGTTTATGGTATCATGCCATGATGATTTAGATCAGTTCCCAACTGATCCAGATAGCTTTACGGAACAAGATGTTTTTGCAAATGCTACAGAAGCTAAAGGTGCTTTAGCTAAATTGTATGCAAGTTTAGCATTAACAGGACAACAAGGGCCTGCAGGACAACCAGATATTGCAGATATTGATGAAGGTTTTTCGCAATATTCAAGAATGTTATTTAATTTAAATGAGTTAACTACAGATCACGCAGTTGTAGGCTGGGGAGATCCTGGTTTGCCAGATTTACATGGTATGTATTGGTCATCAAGTAACGATTTCTCTGAAGCAATGTATAACCGTTTAGCGCAAGAAGTATCTTTTTGTAATTCTTTTATTAGTAATGCTTCAAATTTATCAGACGATGTGGTACAAGCTTACATAGCAGAAGCTAGGTTTTTAAGAGCCTTTGCATATTACAACTTAGTAGATTTGTATGCTAATGTTCCTTTAACTACTATAATTTCAACAGATTTACCATTACAAAGTAGTCGTTCTGAAATTTTTACATTTATTGAAACAGAACTATTAGAAATTCAAGACCTTTTATTAGCATCCAATGAGTATGGTAGAGTAGATCAAGTAGCTGCTTGGGCATTATTATCTAAATTGTATTTAAATGCAGAAGTTTGGATTGGAGAAAATAAATACACAGATTGTGTTACTTTTTCAAATAACGTAATAAATTCATCTTATGCCATAAATATGACTGATGCTAATGGTAACGGAACTGCTTATGATGAATTATTCTTAGCAGATAATGATAGTAATGGAGCTCAAAATGAATTTATCTTCGCTTTAAATTTTGATGGTTTACAATCGCAAACATATGGAGGAACTACTTTTTTAGTACATGCTTCCATAGGAGGAACTATGAATCCTACAGAGTTTGGAGTAAATGGAGGCTGGGGAGGTTTAAGAACCACCAGCAAATTAGTTGAAAAATTTGAAGTATTAGATATAGATGTTACTACTTTAAACAGTAGTCTTGGTGGTACACAATCTGATTGGGGAATTGTTGGAGACGGTACTCCTAATGGTTGGGGAGGACCAGACACAGAAATGTTTGAAACTGCAACTAATCAATACTCTTTATATGCAGAATTAACAGATGGTTTTTTAAAATTTAGATTTAATGAAGATTGGGGAAATAACTATGGTGATGATGATCCACAAGATGGTACTCTAGAAGCTGGAGGTGGAAACATACCTGTTACAGCAGGTACTTACCTTATTACTTTAGATCTAGATGCTTTAACCTATGAATTAACAGAAGTTTTTGCAACTTCAGATCAAAGAGGTATGTTTCATAGCGATGGTCAAAGTTTAGAAATAGAAAACATTCCACCATTTAATAATGGTTATGCAGTAACAAAATTTAAAAATGTAGACTCTAATGGAAACCAAGGAAGTGATTCTGGTGGTGATTTTGTAGATTCAGATTTGCCATTAATTCGTTTAGCAGAAATATATTTAAACTATGCAGAAGCTTTGCTTAGAGGTGGTGGTGGTGATATGAATTTAGCAGTTACAAAAATAAATGAGTTAAGAACTAGAGCATATGGAGGAACTTCTGGAAATATTAATTCTGGAGATTTAACATTAGATTTTATTTTAGATGAACGCTCAAGAGAATTATATTGGGAAGGACAAAGACGTACTGATTTAATAAGGTATAACTATTTTACAACTAGTGACTACCTGTGGCCATTTAAAGCCAACCAACCAGGAGGAACATCTAGTAGTGCTTTTAGAAATATTTTCCCAATACCAACTACGTCTATTTCTACAAACCCGAACTTACAACAAAACCAAGGATACTAATAAATACATAATACAATGAAAAAAATAAAAATTATAGCTCTATTACTAGTAAGTTTAATTGGCTTTAACTCATGTACAAATGATGATAGCGAATTGACTTATGTAGCTCAAGCTCCGGGAGAATTCAATTTTTCTAACACCTTTTTAGGTGAATATATTTTAACTCCTTCAACTTCAGGAAATCTAGGAGAACGTTTCACATGGGACGCAGCAGATTTTGGAGTTGAAACTAACATTAATTACGAATTACAAAAATCAATAATTGGTGATTTTACTGATATGGAAATTGTAGGTTCAACTTCAGAAAATTCTTATACATTAACTATTGGAGATTTATTAGGCTATGCTAATGAAGCTGGTTTAGACAATGATCCAGCTACACCAGAACCTGATAATGGTGATGTACACTTTAGACTTCGTGCTTCTGTTGGCTCAAATAGTACTACAGAAGTATTCTCGACTGCAAGTGCATTACATTTAGTAATACCAGCAAATATGAGTGGTCCAGTTTGCGATTTAGATCAATTATGGGCTGTAGGTGCTGGTTTACCAGATGCAGGTTGGGGATGGACTACTCCTGTATCACTCCAATGTACTGGTAATAATGTATATTCATGGAATGTAAACTTATTAAATAATGAATCTTTTAGATTCTTTACATCTGAAGGAGATTGGGCTTCAGGTCAAAATTATCCTTATTTTACTGGAGAAGGTTACACTATTGATGCTAATTTTGAAGATGCAATGGATGGAGATAATAATTTCAGATTTACTGGTACAACAGGATTCTATTATTTAGAAGTTAATACTGTTGCAAAAACTATAACTTTAAATGATCCACAACCAACAGGCAATTGTGATTTAGATCAATTATGGGCTGTTGGAGCTGGTTTGCCAGATGCAGGTTGGGGATGGACTACTCCTATTCAATTTTTATGTACAGGAGAAGGTATTTACTCTGGAACTGCAAATTTATTGAATGCGGAAACATTTAGGTTTTTTACAGCAGAAGGTGATTGGGCTACAGGTCAAAATTATCCATATTTTATTGGCGAAGGTTACACTATAGATGCAAACTTTGAAGATGCACTGGATGGTGATAATAACTTCAGATTTACTGGTACAACAGGATCTTATGCTTTTACAATAGACACTGTTGGCAAAGTAATATCCATACAGTAACAGTAAAATATTATATATGATTAAAAAGAAAAGGCTTAGAATTTAACTCTTAGCCTTTTCTTATATTATTATCAGAATTAAATAAAATAACTATGAAGAAAATATTACTAGCTATATTTATTTTAACGTGTTACTCTATTAACGCACAAGTAACTACAAACCCTTCAACTATTGAAGTAAATCAATCTCTTGTTATAACGGTTGATATTAATAGTTCTGCAACAGATTGTAATGGTTTTAATAGTCCAACTAAAGTTTATATGCATTCTGGTATTGGTGATGATAGTGATGCTTGGGGTTTTAATGTGGTTGGAAATTGGGGACAAGATGATGGTGTTGGAGAAATGTCTAACAATGGAAATGGTACTTGGAGTATAACAATCACTCCTCAAACTTATTATAGCTTAAATGCTACTCAAGCTTCTAACGCAACCAAAATGGGTATGGTGTTTAGAAATGAAGATGGAAGCCAAGAGCTTAAAGCAAATGGTTGTGCTGACTTTTTTCTTAATGTTGGAGCTTTTCAAGTAACAATGATTAACCCAGAAAATAATGGAACTGTAGTAGTTAATTCTGGAGCTAACACCCAAATTTTAGCTCAAAACACTAATGGCAATGCTACTTATGTGTTTAAAGCTAATGGAGCAACTATCAATACGCAAACAACAACATTCTACAGTTACTTCTATACTAATATTACAGAAAACAAAAATTGCGAATTAATTGTAACACAAGGAAGTTCTTCTATTACTAAATATTTTACAATTCTTGTAAATGAAACCCAAAACGAAGCAATTCCTAGTAATTTAGAAAACGGAATTAACTATACAAGTAATACTACTGCTACTCTTGTATTAGATGCACCAAATAAAGATTTTGTTTACGTAGCAGGAAGTTTTAATAACTGGAATCCTGACGCTTCATATGCAATGAAAAAAGATACAGCGTCAGATAAATTTTGGTTAGAGCTTACAGGATTAACAGCTGGTCAAACAGAAACATATCAATATTGGGTTGTAGATCAAACTCCTATTTCTAATTCACCTAACATTGTAAAAACAGCAGACCCTTTTTCAACATTAGTTTTATCTCCTTTTGATGATCCATATATTCCTGCTTCAACATATCCGAACCTACCAACATATCCAGCTGGACAAGAACGCGAAGTAACTGTTTTACAAACAGGACAAACACAATATCCTTGGGTAGTTACTGATTTTGAAAAACCTAAAAAAGAAGATTTAGTAATCTACGAAGTATTAATTAGAGATTTTGATGGAGATAGAAATTTTCAAGACCTAATTGATAAAATAGATTACTTTAAAGATTTAAATGTAAACGCAATCGAACTAATGCCAATTATGGAATTTGAGGGCAATGAAAGTTGGGGTTATAACACCTCATTTCATCTAGCTTTAGATAAGTTTTATGGCACAGAAAACAAATTCAAAGAATTTATAGATGTATGCCATCAAAATGGTATTGCAGTAATTTTAGATGTAGCATTAAACCACGCATTTGGTAGAAATCCTATGAATAGAATGTGGATGAATGATCCAGATGGAGATGGTTGGGGAGAACCAAGTAGCGAAAACCCTTATTTTAATGAAGTAGCAGCACATAGTTATAGTGTTGGTTCAGATTTTAATCACCAATCAATACTTACACAATACTATACAGAACGTGTAGTTAAACATTGGATTGAAGAATTTAAAATTGATGGTTTTCGTTGGGATTTAACTAAAGGCTTTACACAAAATGCTACAAATAATGAAACGCAAACAAATGCCTACCAAGCAGATCGTGTAGCAATTTTAAAACAATATGCAGATTACTCATGGTCTTTAGATGAAACGCATTATGTGATTTTTGAACATTTAGGATTTGGTGGTAGTGCTACTGAAGAAACTGAATGGGCAAATTATAGACTTACAGAAAGTGTTTCTAAAGGTATTATGCTTTGGGGAAAACAGAATAATCCTTATAATCAATTATCTATGGGATTTGCTTCTAACTCAGATATTAATAGTATGGGACATGTTAGTAGAGGCTTCAATGCTCCAAGACTTGTTGGCTATACAGAAAGTCATGATGAAGAGCGTGCAATGTACAGAAACCTACAGTTTGGTAATAACTCTAATGGCTCTCATAATGTAAGAGATTTAAATACTGCTTTATCTAGAATCTCTGCAATAGGAGCTGTTTCATTAACTATTCCAGGTCCAAAAATGATTTGGCACTTTGGTGCTTTAGGTATGGAAAACTCTATCTTTACTTGTAATAATGGAAGTGTAAATGAACCAGGAGGTAGTGATGGTGATTGTAAATTAGACACAAAACCACAACCACAATGGACAGATGGTTGGTTAACAGATACAAATAGAAATCAAATCTATAATGATTGGGCAAGAATTAATGAATTAAAAATTAGCGAACCAGTTTTTGAAGGAGACTATGCAATTAATTCTGGAAATTTAACGCCTAGAATTTATATTTATGATGATGCTATTCCTGCTTCACAATTAAAAAACGTTGTAGTATTATCAAATTTTGATGTTGTTTCACAAAATATAACTCCAGATTTTCCTTATACAGGAACTTGGTATGATTTAATGGATCCAAACGGAACGACATCCTTGAATGTTACTAGTACGACTAGTCCAATTAATATTCCAGCAGGAGAATTTAAAATTTATGGTAATGCAGTTCCGCAAACTTTAAGCAATTCGGAATTTGATATAGTAGATGCTTTTAAATTATATCCTAATCCTGCTTTAAATTCATTTAAAATAAATAAAGCCGTTAATAAAATTTCAATTTATGATATTTCAGGAAAACAGATATTAAGTTTTAAAGGAGATTTACAGCCAAATACAGATTTTAATGTTTCAAAATTATCCAACGGTATTTATGTTGTAAAACTTGAAGCAGGTACTAATTCAATAATTAAAAAACTAATAATAAATTAATATGAAACAACTTTACTTTTTATTTTTTGTTGCATTAACATTAAGTTTAAATGCTCAAACAACAGTTAATTATCCACAACAATCTGGAAATTATAATGCTTTTTTTTCAGATAGTGGCGGTAGTTTTGATAATGGTACAGATGAATTTGGAATGTGGGCAAATAGTGGTGGCGCAAAACAATCTGTAGCTTGGAGAAATTTTACCGAAGACGGTACAACAACAGGTACGGCATCTACAATGGCAGTAGGTGATAGCTTTACAATTACAGTTTCTGCCACACAATCTTCGTTTGGACAAATAGGCTTAGCCTTATTATCAAGTCCAACTGCAACTTCTTCATGGGCAGAGAGAATAAATAATTATGCTGTTCAAGTAAATTTAAATGGGAATGGTGGCGCTAACGATCCTTGGGAGGTTGTATCTACAGGAGGAACAGTAAACACTTCTAGTATTGGCGGATCTACAACGTACGCAGATTTTACATTTACATTTACGCTTACCGCTGCCACTACTATGACTGTTTCAATAAATAATGGAGCTGAAACTTTTAATATTACATTAAACAATCAAAATATAACTGGTTATTCTGTATATCTTACTGATGATTGGAATGGATCAGCAAATAGCAATATTTATTGGAAATCAACTACAGAATATATTTACGCGCAGACATTAGGAACCCAAGATTATGATTTGATTAAGAAATTAAAAGTATTTCCTAATCCAGTTTCTAACACATTTTCACTAAATAGAAAATTTAAAAATTTAAAAATTTTTACTATCACAGGTAAATTGATTAAAACATTTGAAGGTGATTTTGAAAAAAACACATCTTTTAACATTGAAAATATTTCAAAAGGCTTGTATTTATTACAAATAGAAAACGAATTAGGAGCAACTTCAACCACTAAACTATTAAAGTTGTAAAATCTATTCTCTGAAAAGTCTTTTTTGAAATTTAAAAGCGCTTCATTTTTGAAGCGCTTTTTTTGAATTTAGAAACTTAAAAATAAGAGTTGAATTCACACATATGCTGTAAACGCATTCTTATAATTATACTAATCTAGGGTTCTGTCGCATCTGATAAAATTAAGCATCAAGTTTTAAACTAATTTAATTTTTTAAGAAGCTAATGATATAAATGATTTGTAGGTTGAACTTTCAGGGTTCACCAGTTGATTTTTCTTTATCATTCTAACTACTTCTATTCCTGATATGGTTCTCTTTGCTGATTCAAAT
>NZ_JAQWGS010000020.1 GCF_029238095.1 Lacinutrix sp.
AGGTCCTGTCGTCGTTCCAAAGTCTCCTCGAGATTTAGCCCAAACATGCTCCCTAGTCCAGCCATCTGCGTTATTATATTCTTGTGCAGCATTTATAGATATCCCTGAATAAATAAGAATCACATTATCTGAATTATTAGGATCTCTATCAGTCTCTTTTAAAATGTCCCAAACATCTATACTTGAACTTGTATAACTAAATTCAGTATGATTATCAATAATCTGATTTAATGCATATTTCAAATCACCATCAGCTAAGCCCAGAGCAGAATCATAATATCCAGTTGGTATCTGTGCAGATAGTATTAATGAAGGTAAGAAAATTATTAAAGAAATATATTTTAACACTATGCTCTTCATGAAATAAAAATTGGTCATTATTAGTTGTCAAAGATAAAAAAACATCTCTTACCATTAGAATTCGGGCTATATATACATTTAATGCAGCCAAGCTATAAAAGAAAACAACCTCAAAATCGATATAGGGGTGTTGTTTTAAGAATAATAGCTCAGGTTTTTTGGTGTTTTTTGGAGCTAAGAGTAATTTACCGTACAATAACCGTACAAATTTGTGAATAAAAAAACCTCAAATGTTTGATTATAAACATATTGAGGTTTTTATTTGTACTGAAGACGGGACTTGAACCCGTACGTCCTAATGGACATTGGATTTTAAGTCCAACGTGTCTACCAATTCCACCACTTCAGCATTGGAATATTTTAGTAAAATTCTCAGAGCGAAAGACGGGATTTGAACCCGCGACCTCCACCTTGGCAAGGTGATGCTCTACCCCTGAGCTACTTTCGCAGTCTTTTTAAATGAACATACAACATTACTATTGCGGATGCAAATTTAAGTCTTTTTTACAAATAGCAAAGTGTTTTTTAAAAAATAATTAAATATTTTTTAATACTTAGTTAGCCTTTATCAACATTCGTTTAATCTCGTTTAATTTCATAAGCGCCTCGACTGGTGTAAGTGTATCAATATCAGTTAATAGTATCTCATCTTTAATTTGAATTAATAATGGATCATCTAAATTGAAAAAGCTTAATTGAACTTCATCTTTAATAGATTTCACCTTATCTGTTAGTTCTTCACTTGAATGAGATTGCTCTAATTTCTTTAGTATCTTGTTTGCACGATGTAGAACTTGTTGTGGCATTCCTGCTAGTTTTGCAACATGTATTCCGAAACTATGTTCGCTTCCTCCTTTAACTAGTTTCCTTAAGAACAATACATTGTCTTTTAATTCTTTTACAGAAACATTAAAATTTTTAATTCGCGAAAATGTTTCTGTCATTTCGTTTAGCTCATGATAATGTGTTGCAAATAACGTTTTTGCTTTTACAGGATGCTCATGTAAATACTCGCTAATAGCCCAAGCTATTGAAATACCGTCATATGTGCTGGTTCCTCTTCCAATTTCGTCTAATAAAACTAGACTTCTTTCAGAAATATTATTAAGAATAGAAGCTGTTTCGTTCATTTCTACCATAAAAGTAGATTCTCCCATAGAAATATTATCGCTTGCGCCTACTCTAGTAAAAATTTTATCTACCAAACCAATTCGAGCACTCTTTGCAGGAACAAAACTTCCAATTTGCGCTAATAATACTATTAATGCTGTTTGACGTAATATTGCAGATTTTCCAGACATGTTTGGTCCAGTAATCATTATTATTTGTTGTGTTGTTCTGTCTAAAAAGACATCATTAGCAATATATGCTTCCCCAATTGGTAACTGCTTTTCTATAACTGGATGACGACCTTCTTTAATTTCTAAATCGTGAGAATCGTCTAGTGTTGGATATACATATTTATTTTCTTTAGCCAATTGTGCAAAACCACATAAACAATCTAACTGCGCAATTAAATAGGCGTTTTGTTGTACAGGTTTTATGTATTGATGCATCCAAGTGACTAAATCTGCAAACAATTTTTGCTCTATTGCTAGAATGCGCTCTTCTGCTCCTAATATTTTAGTTTCGTATTCTTTTAACTCCTCTGTAATGTAACGTTCTGCACTTACTAAGGTTTGTTTTCTAATCCATTCTTCTGGAACCTTATCTTTATGGGTATTCCTAACTTCAATATAATATCCGAAAACGTTATTTGATGCAATTTTAAGGGAGGTGATACCTGTTCTATCACTTTCTCTCTTAAGCATTTGATCTAGATAATTCTTACCAGAAGTTGAAAGCCCTCTTAGTTCATCTAATTCGGTAGAAAAACCTTCAGCAATTGTATTTCCTTTTAAAACATTAACAGGAGCATCTTCATTTAATGTTTGCTTTATTTTGTATCTTAACACATCACAACTTTGCAATGTATCACCAATAATTTTTAAAGATTCGTTATCGCTATTTGATGATAAAGATTTGATTGGATTAATGGTTTCTAAAGAGTTTTTGAGTTGGACAACTTCTCTAGGACTAACCTTACCTGTTGCTACTTTTGAAATTAAGCGTTCTATATCTCCAATACTTTTTATATAGTCTTGAATTTTTTGATGAACAATTTTATTGTTTTTAAAAAAAGATACCACCTCATGACGCTGTTTTATTTTTTTAGCGTTTTTTAATGGCAAGGCTAACCAACGCTTTAACAATCGTCCTCCCATTGCTGAATTGGTTTTATCGATGACACTAAGTAAGGTAACTGCGTTATTATTTGTTGAATTGTAGAGTTCTAAATTTCTAATAGTAAAACGATCCATCCACACATATTCATCTTCAGCTATTCTTGAAACAGAAGTGATATGTTGTAGTTTATTATGCTGTGTTTCTGCCAAATAATGGAGTATAGAACCTGAAGCAATGATACCTTCATTTAAATCTTCTATTCCAAAACCTTTTAATGATTTTGTTTTAAAATGCTTTAGAAGTGTTTCGTTTGTGTAATCTATTTGGTATACCCAATCTTCCAAATTAAAAGTATGAAAATCACTACCAAAACTTTCTTTAAAATGTGTTCGCTTTTGTTTAGAGACTAAAACTTCGCTTGGACTAAAATTTTGAAGTAGTTTGTCTATATATTCTTGATTGCCTTGACTGGTAAGGAATTCTCCAGTAGAAATATCTAAAAACGAGATTCCAATATTAGTTTTACCAAAATAGACAGAGCATAGAAAGTTATTAGATTTGGATTGCAACACCTCATCATTTAAAGCAACTCCTGGAGTAACAAGTTCAGTAACACCACGCTTTACAATGTTCTTGGTTTGTTTTGGATCTTCTAGCTGATCGCAAATAGCTACTCGTTCTCCTGCCTTAACTAGTTTAGGTAAATACGTGTTTATAGAATGATGAGGAAAACCTGCAAGTTCAATTTCACTTTCGCTTCCTGCGCCTCTTTTGGTTAAGGTTATTCCTAAAATTCCTGCTGCTTTTATGGCATCGGTTCCAAAAGTTTCATAAAAATCACCAACACGAAATAATAATAAAGCATCTGGGTATTTTGCTTTTATGGCATTATACTGTCTCATTAAAGGTGTTACTTTTTTTGCCAAAGGAATGTGCTTTTTTATTGTTTTTCTTGTTGAAATGCAAGATTGCTAAAGTAGTATTATTTTGATTTTTTTGAAAGAGAACACATAGAAGATGTTTAAAATAAAAACAACTCACTTATTTTGAGTTATAAAATTGCTTTAAAATTTATTGTAACAAACAAGTTTTATTACATTTGTTACATATAAAACACATCACCATGAAAAAAATAATTTTATTATGCAGTTTTGCAGTTTTAGGCATTATAACTTCAGGAACTGCACAAAATGACACTAAGGTTATAGCTTCTGAAATCTCTGAAACAGAAAATGGAGCTAAAATTGAATTTGAATCTGAAACAATAGACTATGGAACTATAGATCACAATGCAGATGGATATAGGGAGTTTATTTTTACTAATACTGGAAACTCGCCTTTAGTTATTACAAATGCAAAAGGATCTTGTGGATGTACAGTACCTACTTGGCCTAGAGAGCCAATTGCGGCTGGTGAGTCTTCTAAAATTAAAGTGAAGTATGCAACCAATAGGGTTGGTGCTTTTTCTAAAAGCATTACACTGACCTCTAATGCTATGAATGCACCCAAAAAAGTCATTAAAATAAAAGGAAAGGTTAATCCAGATTCTTCAACTAAAACTGAAAACAAAACTGAGGTAAAATCTTAAGTTTATTTTTTAAATATATTTTAAACTTCCTTTAAATAAAGGAAGTTTTTTTTTGAATATTTTTGTGCTATGCGAAAACTTAAAAATAGTGAACTTGCCAGACTAAGCATTGATGGTTTTAAGCAGGCCAACAAAACACCTATTATTATTATTTTAGACAATATTAGAAGTCTAAACAATGTTGGTTCTGTGTTTAGAACAAGTGATGCTTTTTTAATCGAAAAAATTTACCTCTGTGGTATAACAGCTAAACCTCCACATAAAGATATACACAAAACCGCTTTAGGCAGTACAGAAACTGTTGATTGGGAATACGAAGAAAACACCTTAAATTTAGTAAAAAAACTAAAAGCCGATGGCTATAGAGTTGCAAGTATTGAACAAGCAGAGCGTGCGACAATGTTAAATGCATTTAAGGTTGAATCAAAATCAAAATACGCTATTATTTTTGGAAACGAAGTAAAAGGCGTGACACAGGATGTAGTAAGCGCAAGCGATTTTGTGATAGAAATCCCTCAATTTGGAACCAAACATTCACTAAACATTGCTGTAAGTTGTGGTGTTGTTGTTTGGGATTTGTTTTCTAAACTTAATGCAATAAAATCTTAATTTATTATGAAATTTAAATCTCTACTTTTTGTTATTCTGGTTGCAACTTTATCTGGTTGCGCAAAAGATAAAAACAAACTAACTGATGCTGATAAAACTTTTTTAAATAAAACCGTAGACTCCATATTTGAGCTTGACCAAAGTGTTAGACTTCATTTTAATGTTATAGATAAAAAGTTCGGAGTCAATAGAGGTACTTTTGGTAAATCTGAAGAGTTTAAAAGGCAATACTTAGACTCTTTAACTTATCCTTTGTATCAAAAATCTGTAGATAGTATTTGGAGTATTTTAAAAGTAAATGATAGTTTAAATACCAAATTATTAATTGATATCACAAAAGACTATGGTTTTCCAAACAACAAAAGATTGGGTGTACCAAGATCTAAGGCCTATATTATTTTTACACATGCTCCTAATTTTTATTTCAAGGAAGTAAGAGAATTAGTTGAAAAAGAATACAATGCTGGTAGAATTATAGAATTTAAAAAAGAATATATTTTGTGGCATGTAAACGGTAGAAAAGGTGTTCCACCAATGGCTGGAACAAAAGGTGAGGCTATATGGCCGAAGCCTTTGGATCGTGAGAACAGATAGCATCCAAAATAAATAAATAATCTTCACGGCTTTTTACAAAGTCGCGATTTGAGATATCGATTATTTTAACATTAAGTTCGGTTTGATTTTTTAGAAATTCTAAATAGCCTGAATTTATTTTATTAAGATACTCGCTATCTATATTTTGTTCGTAAGCTCTACCACGTTTCTTTATGTTTTCTTGAAGACGTTCTGTATTTTGATAGAGATAGACATACAGTTCTGGCTTTGCAATATCTTTATACATTAAGTAAAATAATTTCCTGTAGAGTTTAAACTCGTCTTGATGTAGTGTGATTTTAGAGAATATTAAAGACTTATAAATGTCGTAATCGCTAACAATAAAATCTTTAAATAAATCGAGTTGTGATAAATCGTCACTAATTTGCTGGTAACGGTCTGCTAGAAAAGACATTTCTAAAGTAAAAGCATAACGCTGCGCATCTTTATAAAATTTGGGTAAAAATGGATTATCTGCAAAACGTTCTAAAATAAGTTTTGCATTAAAATCTTGAGCAATTTTTGTAGCCAAACTTGTTTTTCCAGCGCCTATATTACCTTCAATGGCTATATAATTATACCCTGAAAAATCGTGTTGCTTACTTGGGTTTTTTAACCAAATATTTATAGGTTCTAAAACACTTTCATCTTCGCACTCTTGTAATAATACAGAAATTTCTTTTTCTAAAACTGGATGTTTAAACTTGGAAGCTATATGGTATAAAGGCTCTAAAACAAACCTACGTTTTTGCAACTCTGGATGAGGCACTTTTAGTGTTTTTGTGTTTATTATTTCTTCATCTATAAACAAAATATCTAAATCTATAGTTCTAGACTGGTAACCTTTAGCTTTTGTTCTAGTACGACCCAAACTTGTCTCTATAGCTAATAGCTTTTTTAAAATTACATTGGGTTTCAAATAGCTTTCAACTAACAAGCAAGCATTGTAAAAATCATCAGCTTCAAAACCCAAAGATGGTGTTTTAAACACTTTAGATATTATTTTGATAGTACCAACTTTTAAATGCACAGCATCTACAGCAGCTTGCAAATTCTTAAATTTGTCGCCTTTATTACTTCCTATTGATATGTAAACTTTTTGTAAATTCATCTTTAAACTAGAAAGCAAAATAACTAAAACTTAATGGTTTCCTTTATATTTACTGTAAGAATTTATTAACGATTTCTTTTTAACCTTTTACAATTCTCTTGTACCGCACACAGTATACTAAAATAAACATTTCATGACTCTTAAAAACAAACTAAAAGCTCAACGTATATACTTTTTACTAGGTGCTTTATTTATTACCTCTTTGGTAGTTTCTAATTTAATTTTTCAAAAGTTTTTCTATTGGTATCCATTAAACATTAGCGTCTTTGGGTTTAGTTTATTCGAAATTTCCGTTGGTATTTTACCGTATCCAATAACTTTTCTTATTACCGATTTAATTAGTGAAATCTACGGTAAAAAACGCGCTAACGATATTGTTATTGCTGGTATTTTTGCTTCTTTTTTTTCGTTGTTAATTATTTATGTGGCAGATGCTGTACCTGCAATAAAAAGCTCTCCTCTTTCAAACGAGACGTTTAATAAGGTCTTTGGCGCTTCATCTATAGCTGTTTTTGCAAGTATGACTGCTTATCTATTTGCTCAATTTATAGACATTCAAATTTATCATTTCTGGAAACGCTTAACTAAAGGCAAACATTTGTGGTTACGGAATAATTTTTCGACTTGGTTTTCGCAATTTATAGATACTTTTTCTGTTTTATTTTTACTCTGTTCTTTTAATATTATAGATTGGAGTAGTTTTAAAGGATTGTTAATAAGCGGTTTTCTTTTTAAAGTATTAGTCGCTTTATTAGACACTCCTTTTTTATATTTGGGCGTTTTTATTTTTAGAAAAACATTCCGTCTAAAAATAAATGAAGAAATACAACTCTTATAAAAAGTGCTAAATTTTTATTAAAAACTTTATATCTACATCTAATTACTTAGATTAAACGTATATATGATATTAAACTAAATAAAGACTTCCGCTTTCTCGGAAAATAAAGATGAAAAAAATATTAAAAATCACAGGTATTACTTTGTTAACTGTAATTATCCTTTTATTGATTGCTCCTTTTATTTTTCAAAATCAAATAAAAAATATGGTGCGTAACTTTATTAATAATAACGTTAATGCAAATGTTGAATTTGCAGATGTAAGTCTAAGCTTTTTAAGCAGTTTTCCGCAAACTAATGTTACTATCGATGCTCTTAAAATTACTAATTTTGAACCTTTTAAGGACGAAACATTAGCAATCGTAAAAACGATGTCTTTTAATATGTCTATAAAAGAACTGTTTAAAAAAGCAGACGAAGGTCCAATAGTTATTAATTCCATTTACATAAATGAAGCACTAGTAAACTTAAAAATAAACAGCTTTGGAGATGCTAACTATAATATTACTAAAGCACAAAATAAGACACCATCAACTACTAATGAAGGTGAAGGTTTTACTTTAAATATTAAAGATTATTCGATTACTAAAAGTGCATTTACTTATTTAGATGAAGCTTCTAATACTAAATTTCATATTACAGAATTAGACCATTCTGGAAATGGAACGTTTTCTGAAAGCATCTCAGAATTAAAAACAAAAAGTGAAGCTAATGTTACTTTTAGCATAGACAGTACAGAATATTTAAGTAATAATAAAATAAAATTAGACGCCTTAATAGATCTTGATTTAGAACACAGCAAATACACTTTTAAAGAAAATAAAGGTTTTATAAATGAATTGCCAATAGAATTTACAGGTTTTGTACAGCTAATAGAAAACGGCCAAGATATTGATATCACTTTTGAAAATCCTGATTCGGATTTTAAATATTTTTTAGCTGTAATTCCGAAAACTTATTCTAAAAATATAAGTGATGTAGAAACCAGCGGAAACTTTAAAGTTAATGGTAAAATTAAAGGTCAAGTAACCGATGAAACCATTCCTACTTTAGATATTAATATCACATCAAACAATGCTTCGTTTAAATATCCAGAGTTACCAAAACGTGTAGAAAATATAAGCATTAATGCTGCAATAATAAACACAACTGGTAATGTTGATGATACTTATATAGATTTAAAAACATTTAATTTTAAAATAGATCAGGACGAATTTAAATCTTCAGCCTTAATAAAAAACTTAACCAAAAACATGCTTGTAAACGCTAATGTTGATGGTGTTTTAAATTTAGAAAACATAACAAAAGCATATCCTGTAACTTTAGAAAATGAGCTACAAGGTATTATAAAAGCAAAATTAAACACAAGTTTCGATATGAATGCTATCGAAACTAATGCCTACGAACGCATAAAAAATACTGGTAATGTAAGTGTTACTAACTTTGTTTTCTCTTCTGTAGATATTGTGAATCCTCTAAATATTTCTCAAGCAAACATTACCTTTAAGCCTGGACTTGTTACTTTAGAAAACTTTAAAGCAAAAACTGGAAACACAGATTTGGATGCCACTGGAACCATTAATAATTTATTAGGTTTTCTATTAAGCGATAAAAAATTAAAAGGTAATTTTAATGTCGCATCTAATACTTTTTTAGTGAGTGATTTCATGGTAGAAGGCGGAAGCGACAGACCAGTAAACCAAAGTACAGAACCAAACGACGCGCTTAAAATTCCAGCCTTTTTAGATTGTACCATTACAGCAAATGCAAAAACTGTAGTTTACGATAATTTAACGCTTACCAATGTAAAAGGAAAGCTAGTTATAAATGATGAAAAAGCAAATTTACAAAATGTAACTTCTGATTTGTTTGGCGGAACACTTAACATGTCTGGTCTGGTAGATACTAAAAGTAAAACACCTACTTTTAATATGGATCTTGGGATGACAAATTTTGATATTTCTCAATCGTTTACAGATCTAGATATGCTTCAAAACTTAGCTCCAATTGCAAAGGCTTTACAAGGAAAATTAAATAGTGCCATATCTATAAACGGAACGCTAGGAGACGACTTTACACCTATTATGAATTCTATTTCTGGTGGTGCTTTAGCCGAATTATTAACCACTAAAGTAGAGCCTAAAAATGCTGCCTTATTTGATGCTTTAAGTAGCAAAATAAACTTTATAGATTTCGATAAGTTAGATTTAAAAGACTTAAAAACAGCCTTAAAATTTGAAAATGGTCGCGTAAATATTGCACCTTTCGATTTAAAATATAAAGATATAGGCATTACAGTTGCAGGTGCTCATGGTTTCGATAAGTCTATGGACTATAATGTGGTTTTTAATGTACCTGCAAAATACTTAGGTGGAGATGTAAATAGGCTTATTGGAAAAATAAACGATAACGACGTTAATAAAATAAGCATTCCTGTGACGGCAAATTTAACTGGTTCTTTTACAAGCCCAAGTGTAAAAACAGATTTAACAAGTGGTGTTAAAAAACTTACAGCTCAACTTATTGAAATTGAAAAACAAAAATTATTAAACACAGGAAAAGACAAAATTAAAGACCTTTTAGGAATTAACAGTAGCAACCAAACCGCAAACGACAGTACAACAACACAAACCAATACACCTGTAAAAGATGTAATAAATGGTATTATATCTGGAGGAAACTCTCAAAACCCAAACACACCAACAGATTCCACAAAACAACAAGGTAATATTGTAAAAGATGTTTTAGGTATTTTTGGAAAAAAGAAGAAGAAATAAATTATTACTAAATAAAATTGCAAAAATTATGTAAGTCTATTGTGTAAATTAAAACTTAAACTTATATTTGCAACCTGAATTTTAAGAATACACATAATACATAGATATGTTAAGAATAGAGATTAAAGACGGAGAAAATATAGAAAGAGCTTTAAAACGTTACAAAAGAAAACACCGTAACATTAAAGTAATGCAGAACTTAAGAGAAAACCAATTCTTTACTAAGCCTTCTGTAACACGCAGACGTCAAATTCAAAAAGCTTCTTACATCCAAGGATTAAGAGACGCAGAAAACGTATAATACTTACGTTTTCTCCTATACTATACAAACCTTGCATTCTTTGAATGCGAGGTTTTTTTGGTTAGTACCCAACATATTAAAGATTGATATGAAAAAGTTAATAGCTATATTTTTACTTACGTCCTTATTTTTAAGTTGCAAAACTAATAACAGTAAAAACCGATTAGAAGTAACTCAAGATTTAACATCCTATACATTTCAAGTTAAAGTTGATAACAATGAAGATTTGGAGATATTTGAAGATGGAATTATTCCATGGATTTCAATAAAAAATCCTAAATCTGAATTAAAGAATTTAATTGGAAAAGATAACATTCTTTTCAAGGCCAATGTTGTTACTTTAATTATTGATTACCCATTAACTCATCCTACAAGCATAGATTTAAGACCAAAAAGTTCAAAAGGATTCACTCGTGAAGATTTAGTAATGCAAATTAGTGCAGAATATAATAGAATATATAAAGAGGAAGAAGAAACTGCAATAAATAAAACCATTCCAATTGAAGACCGCAAAAGTTTAATTAACAGGAATACAACAGACGGGAAATATGGTATTTGCGGACACGATATTGACGATTTAGACTTATCAGAAGTTGTAATTAGGATTTCGGAAAAAGGAGAATTAATATTGGAATTAATAATTGAATCTTAATACTAAATAACAAGTAGATTGTTTTTTTAATTTTTAGAGTAGATATCTTGTAACAGATGTAAATAATTAAAATTACAGAAAGTAATTAAACAATCTCAATACTAACCACTTTACCTTCATTGCCTCTCACATTACAAACAGTATCGTCTTCAAAAATAAGATACTGTCCTTTGATGCCTTTTAAAACACCTTGATAACTAACAGCTTTTTCAATATTTAAACTTTTGGGTTTTTTAGGATAAGACAATACTGGAAACTCTAATTGCGTTTCAGTATTGTTTTCAATATAATATTCTCTAGCTTCAGCAGGAATATATTGTTTTAGTTGATCTCTCCATTCTACCAGATTCTCATCTTCAATTTCGTTTTTAAGCATGGTTCGCCAATTGGTTTTATCTGCTACATAATCTTTTAATGCCACTTCAGTAATACCTGCGAGATAACGGTTTGGTACCTCAACAATCTCAATAGCTTCGTGAGCACCTTGATCAATCCAACGTGTTGGCACTTGCGTTTTTCTAGTAACTCCAACTTTTACATTACTAGAATTTGCGAGATACACAATATGTGGTTGTAATTGCACTTTCTTTTCGTAATCTAAATCGCGATCTTCTTTATCTAAATGTGCAGTACTTAATTCTGGACGCATAATCCAATCTCCTGCTTGAGGCATATCGAAAAAACAACTTTTACAAAAGCCTTGTCTAAAAATAGGCTTGTTTAAACTACAGTTTAAACATTGGTGCTTAACAAATTTAAGTTTCAAAGTTTTGTTTAGCAATTGATTCATATTAATAAAATCATGTTCGAAAACTAAATAATACTGGATTGGGCTAGAAAACTCTGTTGTCATTTTTGTTAGCACGCCTTGGTAAGTCATAAAAAAAAGTCTTATTTTTAGTCACTAAATATACCAAAAAAATATGCCAATCCCTCTAGTAAATTCTATTGCTTCATGGTTTTTAAAGAAACGATTTCATCAAATTGATTTGTTTTTAAAATACCCAAACGAAGTACAAGAAGAACTGCTTTTTAATTTAATTGAAAAAGCTAAAAGCACTGAAATTGGTAAACTTTACGATTTTTCTTCTATTAAAACTTACGAAGAATTTGCCAGTAGAATTCCAGTAAAAAACTACGAAGGCTATCGAAATTTAATAGAGCGTTCTCGATTAGGGGAAAACAATATTTTCTGGCCTACACCTATAAAATGGTTTGCAAAATCAAGTGGCACAACAAGTACAAAAAGTAAATTTATTCCAGTAAGTATGGATTCTCTAGAGGATTGCCATTATGCAGCAAGTAAAGATTTACTTTGTATGTATTTAAACAATAACGAAAATTCTTCCCTTTTTACAGGCAAGAGTTTGCGTTTAGGAGGCAGTAAAGAATTGTATAGAGAAAACGGAACTGCTTTTGGTGATTTAAGTGCTATATTAATAGACAATATGCCTTTTTGGGCAGAGTTTAGTAGCACGCCTAGTAATAAAGTCTCTTTAATGAGCGATTGGGAAACCAAAATGGATGCTATTGTTAACGAGACCATAAATGAAAACGTAACGAGTCTTGCTGGTGTTCCTTCTTGGATGCTTGTGTTACTAAATAATGTTTTAGATAAAACCGAAAAAACGTCGCTATTCGACATATGGCCAAACTTAGAAGTTTACTTTCATGGAGGTGTTAGTTTTAATCCTTATTTAGCGCAATACCAGAAAATTTTACCCAAAAAGGATTTTAAGTATTATGAAATTTATAATGCTTCGGAAGGTTTTTTTGCTATACAAGACAAAAACCATTCTAGCGAACTATTACTCATGCTTGATTATGGTATTTACTACGAGTTTATTCCAATGGAAACTCATGGTACACCTAACCAACGTGTAATACCATTAAGTGAAGTAGAGAAAGGCAAAAATTACGCTGTTATTATTACTACTAATGCTGGATTATGGCGCTATAAAATTGGTGATACTGTTAGGTTTACCTCAATTTCGCCTTACAGAATTAAAGTTTCCGGACGCACAAAGCACCATATTAATGTGTTTGGTGAAGAGCTTATTATTGAAAATGCAGAAAATGCTTTAAAAAAGGTATGTAAAAAAACCAAGAGTGAAATTGTAGATTATACTGCTGCTCCAGTATTTATGGAAGGCAAAGAAAAAGGTGCTCACGAGTGGCTAATAGAGTTTAAAACACCTCCCATAGACATTGATTATTTTAACGAATTGTTTGACAATGCCTTAAAAGCCTTAAATTCTGATTACGAAGCCAAACGCTATAATAACATGACTTTAAATAAACCCAAAATAAATGTTGCTAGAGAAAAGTTATTTTATGATTGGTTAAAACAAAACAACAAACTTGGTGGACAACACAAAGTGCCTAGATTATCGAACACTCGAGATTATATGGAGGAGTTGCTAAAGTTGAATGCTTAGCTTATATAATTTGATTTAAAAAATAAAAAACCTACTCAATTAAAAGTAGGCTTTTGTGTGTTATTATTTTATTTTTGAGATTCTTCACTATCGTTCAGAATGACAAAACAAAATTCTTTTAAGAAACAGCCTTTAGCTGCTTAATTTTTGTTTTAGATAGTTTTTGTTCAGCATAAGCTTTGGTTACACTAAACTTTTTAGTGTCACTTCCTGGAAGATCAAACATGGCATCTGTTAAAATTTCTTCGCACAGAGAGCGTAAACCTCTTGCGCCTAACTTGTACTCTATAGCTTTACCTACAATATAATCTAAGGCGCCATCTGTAATACTAAACTCTATTTCATCCATAGAAAACAGTTTTTTGTACTGTTTAATGATGGCGTTTTTAGGTTCTGTTAAAATGGCTCTAAGCGTGTCTGCATCTAATGGATCCATGTGTGTTAACACTGGTAAACGACCAATTATTTCTGGTATTAATCCAAAATCTTTTAAATCTTTTGGTATAATGTATTGCAATAAATTATTGTTATCTACAACATTATCACTCATAGAGGCACTATAACCTACAGCTTGCATGTTAAGACGTCTTGAGATGACACGGTTAATACCATCGAAAGCGCCTCCTGCTATAAATAAAATGTTTTCTGTATTGACCTCTATAAATTTCTGATCAGGATGTTTTCTACCACCTTTTGGTGGAACATTTACAACAGTACCTTCTAATAATTTTAATAAGGCTTGCTGTACACCTTCACCAGAAACATCTCTTGTAATTGACGGATTATCGCTCTTACGAGCTATTTTATCTATCTCATCTATAAATACAATACCTTTTTCTGCTTTTTCTAAATTATAATCTGCTGCTTGTAACAAACGTGTTAATATGCTTTCTACATCCTCACCTACATAACCTGCTTCTGTTAACACAGTTGCATCTACAATAGCTAAAGGTACGTTAAGCATTCTTGCAATAGTTTTAGCCATTAAGGTTTTACCTGTTCCAGTTTCTCCAACCATAATAATATTCGATTTTTGAATCTCGATATCATCATTTGTTGGTGTTTGTAATAAACGTTTGTAGTGATTATATACAGCTACAGACATGACTTTTTTGGTAAATTCTTGGCCAATAATGTATTCGTCTAAGAATGACTTTATTTGTTGTGGCTTACTTAGCATTAACTCTGCAGACAACTCTGTATTATCGCTTTGCTTAGACTCTTCTAATACGATACCATGTGCTTGCTCAATACAGCGATCACAAATATGTGCATCTAGTCCTGCAATTAATAAACTTGTTTCTGGCTTTTTCCTTCCACAAAACGAACATTCTAATTCTTCTTTTGCCATTCTTTTTAAGTTAAAAGTTATAAGTTAAAAGTTATAAGTTCTCACTCATACGACTCTAACCTAACTTAATTCATTGTAAATAAAAATTCTAACATTTTTATTTATTTTCTAATTATATTAATTACGAGCTAATATCTCGTCTATCATTCCGTATTCTTTAGCTTTATCTGCTTTCATCCAGTAATCACGATCACTGTCCTCGTAAACTTTGTCGTAATCCTGTCCTGAATGCTTACTAATAATTTTATAAAGCTCTTCTTTTAAAATTAAAATTTCACGAGCAGTAATTTCTATATCACTGGCTTGACCTTGTGCTCCTCCTAATGGTTGATGAATCATGACACGAGAATGTGTTAAACCACTACGTTTTCCTTTTTCTCCTGCACATAATAAAACGGCTCCCATTGAGGCTGCCATTCCTGTACAAATTGTTGCAACATCTGGCTTTATAAACTGCATAGTATCGTAAATACCTAATCCAGCATACACACTTCCACCTGGAGAATTTATATACATTTGAATGTCTTTATTAGCATCTACACTTTCTAAAAATAATAGCTGTGCTTGAATAATATTTGCAATATTATCGTTTATTCCTGTACCAAGAAAGAGGATACGATCCATCATTAATCTTGAAAACACATCCAATTGAGAAATATTTAACTGACGCTCTTCAATAATATAAGGCGTCATGCTTTGCGGCATCATACTACTCACAATCTTATTATAATAAGTACTACTAATACCTTGGTCTTTTATGGCAAATTTTTCGAATTCTTTTCCGTAATCCATATTTGTTTTTTGAATTTTTTATTTAAAATTAATTTCTGAATTGCTTCAGAATGGTCTAAATGTAGAGTTAAATCGTCTATTTTCAAATTTTTTAAGCAGAATTTAACGTGAATAAAATAGGCGTTGAATTACTAATAATTCAACGCCTAAATATAATGATTTTATAATTAAATTATTTGTCTCCGTAAACTTCCTTAACAAACTTATCGTAAGTTAATTCTTTTGTTTTTACAGTTGCCTTTTCTTTATATAAATTTAATAATTTTTGACTTACCACTTGCTCGCTTAAACGCTTTACTTCATCTTGATTAGAAAGTACTCTTGCGGCAATATCATCAAGTTCTTTATCTGTAGGATTCATTTGGCCAAATTGTGCCATTTGAACTTTAATCATAGATTTTGCACTTTCTTTTACATCTTCAAAGTCTACTTTTACGCTATTTGCTTCCATTAACTTAGCTTCAATAAGTTGGTAACGTAAACTTTTTTCAGATTTTTGATATTCTTCTTTTGCAGTGGCATCATCCATTGGGTTTTCTCCTGCAGATTGCATCCATTTTGTTAAGAATTCTGCTGGTAAATCGAATTTAGTATTGGCTACTAAATATTCAGTTATATCGTTTAATAATTTCTGGTCTGATTGCTGTACGAATTGCTTTTCTGCGTCTTCTTTAATCTTATCTTTTAATTCTGTTACAGATTTTACAACATCTTTTCCAAATAGCTTATCAAATAACTCTTGATCTAAATCTGCTGGTTCACGTTTGTTAATTTCTGTTATTTCAAAAGTAACTTCAATATCTAGACCATGTGCTTTATCATGTTCTATTTTTAATGCATGCATTAGTTCGTGATCGTCTTCGTAAAGTCCTTTTGTTTTTAAGGTAATAACGTCTCCAACTTTAGAACCAACAAATTTCTTTTGGGTTGCTTTGCCTTTAAACTTATCTAGAGTTAAAGTAACACTGTTTTCTATTCCTTCAGCTTCATTTTTATAGACTCCAGTTATTTCACTGTCTTTGGCAACTTCATTTAAAGCTATTAATTTACCGTATTGCTTTTGGATGTTTTCAACCTGCCCATCTATTAACTTATTATCTGCAACAATTTTGTAGTTTGTAATTTTCTTTACTTTTAGGTCCACATCAAATTCTGGTGCTAAACCTAATTCAAATTCGAAAGCAAAATTATCTGCTTCCCAATCGATATCGTCTTGCATTTTTGGTAATGGTTGTCCTAAAACGTCTAACTTTTCTTCGGTAAGATACTTGTTTAAACCTTCTTGAATTAGTTTGTTAACCTCATCAATTAAAATGGCTTTACCATATTGCTTTTTTACCATTCCCATTGGCACATGACCTTTTCTAAATCCAGGAATGTTTGCTGTTTTTCTGTAATCTGTTAAGATTTTTTCAACTTTAGAGGCGTAATCTTCTTTCTCGATTGCTACTGTTACTACAGCGTTTAATGCGTCTTTATTTTCTCTTGTAATATTCATTTTGAATAATTATTTTATGAAACCAAAAATGGAGTGCAAAAATACTACTTTTTTACACTCCATCAAAGTTTTTAATTCGTTGAATTTCAATACAAACTATACCTTCTTTTTATCGGTTTTTAAAAATGAATGTAACAGTGATTGCAATATAGATAACAGCACACTAAATAAAATTGCCCACCAGATATTATCTACTTCAAAACCAGTAATTAATTCATCTGCTAATAAAATAAGTAACGCATTTATTATTAACATAAACAAACCAAGCGTTATAATTGTTATTGGTAAAGTTAAAATTACCAATAATGGTTTTACTAATAAGTTTAAAATAGACAATACTACTGCAACAATTACTGCAGAAATGTAACCATTTACATGCACTCCATTTAACACGTATGCTAAAGCAAATACTGCAATGGCGTTTAACAACAGCTTTATAATTAGGTTCATTTTATATGTTTTTAAGGATTATTTTTCAATTTACGAAATTTATAACTGCGTTGTAAAAGTCTTCAGGATTTTCTGCATGTAACCAATGTCCAGCATTTGTAATGGTTTCTATTTTAGAATTTGTAAAATGTAATTTAATTATCGCTTGGTCTTGAGTTGCAATGTATTCACTTTTATCTCCTTTTAAAAACAATGTTTCTCCATTAAATTTTGCATGGATTGGTAATGCTTCACCTACTTCACTAACATTTTCAATTAATACTTCAAGATTTATTCTTAATCCTAAAACACCTTTTTTTACCCAATACAGATTTTTTAAAAGAAATTGTCTTGTGCCAAAATCGCTAACATAATGAGATAACTGTGTGTCTGCATCACCTCTACTTTCCAAAGTATTAAAATCTAAACGACTTAGACCTTCTAGAATAGCATCGTGATGAATGGGATAAAACCGTGGAGAAATATCTGCAACTATTAATTTACTAACATAATCGGGAAATTGCGATGAAAATAACATGGCTGTTTTTCCACCCATAGAATGCCCTAATAAATTGAAATTTTTAAGGTTTTTACTATCACAGTATAGTTTCAGATCTTCAGAGAGAACATCATAATTAAATGTATCGCTATGAAAACTTTTTCCATGATTTCTCTGGTCTATTAAATGTACTTGAAAACCTGATTTTGCAAATTGCTTTCCTAAAGTTTTCCAGTTATCGCTCATCCCTAAAAAGCCATGAAGTATTAAAAATGGTTTTCCTTCACCTATTATATTTGAATGTAATTTCATGTTTTTTATATTTACTTACTCCAATAATTTTGTCGCGAACTTCTCAAATTTTCAATAACTGAATTTGATTACTCTTGCCTCTACTCTTGTAACATTATTTTTCTAAACATGAATTGATAATCAATTCTTACTTAAAATTAATGCCTGATAACTACCGTAATTTATTTAAATACATATTAACAACATTCTCAATTCCCAAATATAGACTTTCGGAAATTAAAGCATGACCAATAGACACTTCTAATAATTCTGGAATATTTTGCTTAAAAAATTCAATATTATCTAAAGACAAATCGTGACCTGCGTTAATACCTATACCAATAGCATTAGCAACATCAGCACAAGCTACGTAAGGCTTTATAGCGTCTCTATTACCTTTACTAAATTGGTGCGCAAAACTTTCGGTATATAACTCTATTCTATCTGTTCCTGTTGCTTTTGCACCTTCAATTTGTTCAATCTCAGGATCTACAAAAATAGAAGTACGAATATTATTTCTTTTAAATTCTGAAATCACTTCAGTTAAAAAATCCTTATTTTTTACGGTATCCCAACCAGCATTACTTGTTAATGTATCTATACTATCAGGAACCAAAGTTACTTGTGTAGGTTTAATTGTTAGAACCATATCTACAAATTTTGAAATTGGATTACCTTCAATATTATACTCTGTATAAACAATTGGTTTTAAATCGTAAGCATCTTGGTAACGAATGTGTCTTTCGTCTGGTCTTGGATGAATTGTTACACCTTGAGCTCCAAAACGCTGGACATCTTTTGCAAACTGGACAACGTTTGGTGTGTCTCCACCTCTAGAGTTTCTTAAAGTAGCAATTTTATTTATGTTTACGCTTAATTTTGTCATTTTCAATAGGTATTATTTACTGCAAAAATACAAAGTAGAAGCACGAGATTGTTCTTATTTTTAATTAATTTGCATAAAATTAAAACGACACTATGAATCTTCTAGATTACATAATAAACGACATAAAACCACTTTTAAATACAGATAAAGTTGAAGAGATTCAGTTACTTTTTAACCAGTTAACCTATTCTCATATTCCTATTAAGAATGCTGATGGTGTTTACTTAGGTTGTATTTCTGAAAACGATGCACATTGTTTTGACAGTAAAAAACCCATTGAAGATTACAGGTATTCTGGAGAAGGTTTCTTTGTAAGAGAAGATACTAATTGGCTAGATGTGCTCGAAGCTTTTGCTCAAAATTCTGCCAATATTATGCCTGTTTTAAGCAATAAAAATGTGTATTTAGGCTATTACGAATTAAATGATATTATTGGCTTGTTTAACGAAACGCCTTTCTTTTCAGAAGCTGGTGCTGTATTAATTATTGAAAAAGGCATGTCTGACTATTCTTTTAGTGAAATTAGCCAGATAGTAGAATCTAATAACGGTAAGCTTTTAGGTTCATTTATTTCTAAATTTGAAAATGATGTGGCACAAATTACTTTAAAAATTGGTAATGCTAATCTAAATGACATTATGCAAACTTTTAGACGTTACAGCTATAATATAATTTCAGGACATGAGGACGATAGCTATTTAATTAGTCTTAAGGAGCGTTCAGATTATTTAAACAAATACCTAAACATGTAATTATGAAGGTTGCCATATACAGTCAATATCCAAAAAAACAATCTAAAGACTCTTTAAAGGCTTTAACAAAAGAATTACTGGATTTTAATGCTGAGCTGTTTTTAGAAAATGAATTTTACAACGATATCAAGTCAGAACTATCAAATCCTTCAGTCTACCAAACCTTTAATACTTTAGATAAAAGCTTTGATTTATTTGTAAGTATTGGTGGAGATGGTACTATTTTAAGAGCCATTACATTTGTAAAAGATTTAAACATTCCTATTATTGGAATTAACACAGGAAGATTAGGTTTTTTAGCAACTATTCAGCCTGAAGATATAACACAAGCCATCCTTCAAATAAAAAATAAAGCGTATACATTAAGTAAACGCACTTTATTATCAATAGAAACATCACCAGAAAATAATGACATAAAAGAATTAAACTTTGCACTAAATGAAATTGCAGTGAGCAGAAAAAACACCACATCTATGATTACTGTAGAAACAAAATTAAATGGTGAATTTTTAACTTCATACTGGAGCGATGGTTTAATAATAGCGACTCCAACAGGCTCTACAGGCTACTCGTTAAGTTGTGCTGGACCAGTTATAACGCCAGATACTACTAGTTTTGTTTTAACACCTATAGCACCTCATAATTTAAGTGCAAGACCATTAGTTATAGAAGATTCTACCATAATAGAACTAAAAGTAAGTGGTCGGGAAAATAATTACTTAGTGTCTTTAGACTCAAGAATAGCAACACTGTCAAACAACACTATTATTACCATAAAAAAAGCGCCTTTTGCCATTAATATGATAGAATTAAACTCTGAAAGCTTCCTAACAACACTCAGAAAGAAATTGCTTTGGGGAGAAGATAAGAGAAATTAAAGGTTAGTTTTAATTTTTACAACAAGCATTCCATTTGTTTTACAATAATTTCGTTTAAATAGTGTTTTAAACTGTAACTATTTGGTTCAAATTATAATAGGCTAATCTTATTTATTATATTTGCAAACTTTGAAGATTTATGAGGTATTTAACGCTTTTAATATTAGTATTTTTTAGCACACAAATAAGTAGTGCTCAAATTAACGAATTCGGCATTTTTGTTGGAGGCAGTAATTTTATTGGAGATGTAGGCGCTACAGACTATATAGCACCTAAACAACTCGCTTTAGGAGCAATTTACAAATGGAATAGAAGCGAGAGACATTCTTACAGAATATCTCTAACTTACACAGATTTGGAAGGCAACGATAGAGACTCTGATGATCCTGGCAGACAAATAAGAGGATTCGAATTTAACAATAGCATTCTAGAACTCTCAGCAGGAATGGAGTTTACTTTTTTTGATTTTGACTTACACAATGGCGGAAATGTATCAACACCATATATATATTCTGGAATAAGTGTAGCTAAACATGATAATTTTTACTTCAATCCAGATGGTACAATCGTAGACGAAAAAACAACCAGTTATGCCTATGGTATTCCTATGGCACTAGGCTATAAAGCTGCAATTTCACCAGATTTTATTATAGCTATAGAAATAGGTGCGCGCTATACATTTTCAGATGAATTAGATGGTAGTGTTCCTGATGCTAAAGAAGCATTCGAAAGTAGAGCTTTTGGAAATCTTAATAATAATGATTGGTATACCTTTACAGGAATAACACTAACTTATACATTTGGTAGAAACCCATGTTTTTGCCCAGGATAATTTGGATACAAGTAAAATAAATACAAATAAGTTACCTAAACACATTGCAATTATTATGGATGGCAATGGTCGTTGGGCTAAACAAAAAGGGCTTCTTCGTGCTATTGGTCACGAAAACGGAACTAAATCTGTGAGACAAACCGTAGAAGCTAGTGCTAAAATAGGAATAGAAAACCTTACACTATATGCATTTTCTACAGAAAACTGGAACAGACCAAAACTAGAAGTAGATACTTTAATGAAGCTATTAGTGTCTGCACTAAAAAAAGAAATAAAAACACTTCAAGACAATAACATTAAACTTAATGCTATTGGTAAGCTTTCAAACTTACCAAAGAAAGTTTTTACAGAACTTAACGAAGTTATAGAACGCACAAAAGACAATAGTAGAATGACATTAACCTTAGCATTAAGCTATGGATCTAGAGAAGAGTTGTTAAATACAATCAAAGAAATAAGTGATAAAGTTAAAAATAATATAATTTCTTCTGAAAATATTGACGAATCGATTATTAATGAGCATCTTTACACGCAAAATCTACCAGACGTAGATCTACTTATTAGAACAAGTGGAGAACAACGTATTAGTAATTTTTTGCTTTGGCAAATTGCCTATGCCGAATTATATTTTACAAAAGTATTATGGCCAGATTTTACACAGCAACACCTTTGTGATGCTATCATAGAATATCAAAATAGAGAAAGACGCTTTGGAAAAACAAGTGAACAAATTAGTTAAGAAATTACAATTGAAAACATTTTTACAATACACACTAGCCATACTTTTTGCAACATCTAGCTATTTTGCTCAAGCACAAGAAATTTCTTTGGAAAACAGTAAAAAGTACACCATAGCAGAAATTAAAGTTGCAGGTAATACTACATTTAGCGAGCAAACCATCATTACTTTTTCTAAACTTAAAAAAGGCGACGAAATTTTAATTCCTGGTGAAGAAATAAGTGCAGCAATTAAAAAACTTTGGAAAACCAACCTTTTTAGTGACATAGAAGTCTATTTAGCAAAAACTGAAGGTAATGCTGCATATTTAGAAATAAGATTAGCAGATTTACCAACATTAAATGAGCTAAAAATTAATGGCGTTAAAAAGAGCAAAAAAGAAGCTTTAATTAAAGAAAACAAACTTCAAGATGGTGTAAAAGTTACAGAAAACCTTATTACAACCACAAAAAATTACATTCAAAATAAAAACAGAAAGGCAGGATTTTTAAATACTAAAGTAAGTATAAATACAATTCCTGTAAAAGACTCTCTACAAAATGCTCGTGTAAACATGGTACTTAACGTAGATAGAGGTGAAAAAGTTAAAGTCTCTTCTATTAATTTTGAAGGCAATACCGTTTTTAGTGACAAAAAGCTTAGAAAAACAATGAAAAACACTAAGCAAAAAAATCCTATTCGTCTTTTAAAACGTTCAAAATATATTGTTGCAGATTTTAAAGAAGATTTAAACAGCATAATAGATAAATACAAAGAAAACGGCTACAGAGATGCTCGTGTAATTTCAGACAGCTTGGTCATTAACAATGCAAAAACTGTAAGCTTAAATATTAAAATTGAAGAAGGCGAAAAATACACCTTTGGAGATATCACTTTTATTGGTAATACTGTATACTCAGATGTCTATTTAAAAAGGCAACTTCGAATAGAAAAAGGAGATACTTATAACGGTGTTTTGTTAGAAGAGCGTATTGCTGATAACTCAAGACCAGATGGTGATGATATAACAAACCTATACCAAGACCATGGTTATTTATTTTCTACAATTAATCCTGTAGAGGTAAGTGCCGATGGTAATGTTATAGATATGGAAATTAGAATAGTTGAAGGTAAGCCAACCTATTTTAATAAAATTACAGTTGTTGGTAACGAAAAAACTAACGATCATGTTATTTACAGAGAAATAAGAACGCGTCCAGGAGAATTATATAGTAAAGCAAACGTTGTACGTACTGTTAGAGAATTAAGTCAGCTAGGCTTCTTTGATGCCGAACAAATTAATCCAGCATTTAAAAACGCTAGTCCAGAAGATGGAACTATAGATATAGAATATGGAGTTGTAGAAGCTGGATCGAGCCAAATTGAACTACAAGGTGGTTATGGTGGTGGAGGTTTTATTGGTACACTTGGCCTATCTTTTAACAACTTTGCATTAAAAGATATCTTTAAAAAAGATGCCTACAAACCAATACCAACTGGAGATGGACAAAAGCTAGCTTTACGCTTACAAGCTAGTCGATTCTTTAGAACCTACAGTTTTCAATTTTCAGAACCATGGATGGGTGGAAAAAAACCAGTTCAATTTTCTACATCAATATCTCATACACAACAATTTTTATTTAACGCACAAACAAGACAAGCAGATAAAGACAGACGTTTTAACATAACTGGTTTAACACTAGGTATTGCTAAACGACTATCTGTACCAGATGATTATTTTACACTATCTCAGGCATTAGGTTTTCAGCATTACGATTTAAAAAACTATAATACTGGCTTATTTACATTTGGAGATGGGTATTCTAACAATTTATCTTACACTATTGGTTTAAGTAGAAATAACACCTTTAACGATCCTGTTTTCCCAACTGGTGGTTCTAGTTTCTCGGCATCTGCAAAATTATCATTACCTTATTCTATGCTTAACGGTTTAGATTACAAAGCGCTTCGCCTTGAAAGAGAAGCAAACCAAGAAATAATTAGTGATCCAACTATAGATATCGATGAAAGAACAGCAGCTTCTAATAGAATATCACAAATTGATCAAGAACGTTTTAATTGGTTAGAATTTTATAAGGTTAAATTTAAAGGCGATTGGTACACAAAACTTGTCGATAAATTTGTATTTAAATCTACAGTAGAGTTTGGTTTCTTAGGTGCATATAATCAAGATAGAGGAATTGTACCATTCGAACGTTTCTTTTTAGGAGGAGATGGCTTAGGTGCTTTTGCTCTTGATGGAAGAGAAGTTGTAGCATTAAGAGGGTATCCAAACCAAGCACTATCAACTCAAGATGGTGGAACAATTTATAATAAGTTCTCATTAGAATTGCGTTACCCAATTACTTTAAAACAATCTGCAAAAATATATGCTTTAGGGTTTTTAGATGCAGGTGCATCATATGATAATTTTAAAGACTACAATCCATTTAACGTGCAACGTTCGGCAGGTTTAGGTATTAGAATTTTTATGCCAGCGTTTGGTTTACTAGGAATTGATTTTGGACATGGTTTCGATCCACTTCCTGGAAACACTGTTAAACATGGTTGGGAAACACACTTTATTATTGGACAACAATTTTAATATATATTTAAAGTGCTTTACACACAAAAAAGCCAAAGTTTATAGACTAATTTCAATATTTTTTATTTTTGGCACGATATTTTCAATGTTGCATTTGAGGATTTGAGACAAGAATTAAAATTTTTACAATTAAAATTCGTTATTTTGAAAACAAAGAGATTCAGAATAAGACAGAGTCCAAATCTAAACTGTCGGTTTTTTTGAATTTAAGTTATTAAATAATAAAATATAACCAGATGAAATTTAAAGTTCTTTTTTTATTGACTATAGTATCAATGCTGTCTATTCAAGCAAACGCACAACGTGGTGTTAGAATAGGATATATAGATACAGAATATATTTTACAAAACGTACCTGAATATACTGAAGCTACATCGCAATTAGATTCAAAAGTTCAAAAATGGAAAGGTGAAATTGAAAAACAATTAAAGACTATTGAACAAAAGCGAAACGATCTAAACAACGAAAAAGCACTTTTAACAAAAGAATTAATTGAGGAACGCGAAGAAGATATTTCTTTTGAAGAAAAAGAAATATTAGATTATCAACAAAAGCGATTTGGACCAAATGGCGATTTAATGATTCAAAAGAGACAATTAATGCAGCCTGTTCAAGATCAAATTTTTCAAGCTGTACAAGATATTGCTAAAAACAAAAAATATGATTTTGTTTTCGATAAATCAGCAGATGTAGTGATGTTATATTCTGCAGAACGTTTTGATATTAGTGAACAAGTTTTAAGAACAATTACACGGACGTCTAAAAGAAAGCAATTAGACTCTAGAAAAGACAAAAAAGAGGCTGAAGAAGAAGATGTAACGGTTGAAATAGACGAAAGTAAAGATGCTAGACAAGCTGCCTTAGACAAGAAAAAGGAAGAAAGAAAAGCCTTAGTTGAAGCAAGAAAAAAAGAAATAGCAGATAAAAGAGCAGCAGCACTAGCAGAAAGGGAAAAAGCAAAACAAGAGAAATTAGACGCTAGAAATAAAAATAAAGAAAGTACTGAAGACCAGGTGGACGAGGAAAGCACAGGAGACAAAGCAGACGAGGAAAGCACAGAAGACAAAGCAGACGAGAAAAGTACTGAAGACAAAAAAGCAGAGACCGAAGACGCTCCAAAAACAAGAGAACAAATTTTAGAAGAGCGTAGACAAATAAAACTAGCAGACAGAGCTGCAAGAAAAAAAGAATTAGAAGAAAGAAGACAAAAAATCTTAGACGACCGTAAAAAGGCTAAAGAAGAAAAAGCTAAGGAAAATATAGAAGACGAAAATACAGACGATTAAAAAATTATAATTCATAACACAAATAATACTTAAAAATGAAACAAATTAAAACGTTACTTATTGCAGCTACATTATTTATTGGAGCTACTACTTTAACAAATGCACAAACAAAAGTTGCGCACATTAATACAGGTGAATTAATTAAGGCAATGCCAGAAACTATTACTGCACAGGCAGACATACAGAAAATTGGTGAGACATACAAAGCAGATATTGAAGCCATGAAATTAGATTTAAAAACCAAAGTCGATCGTTACAATTTAGAAGCTAGGTCAAAAACCGACGAAGAAAACGAAAAACGTAAGAAAGAAGTTCTAGGAGACGAACAAGCACTTCAAGAGTATGCATATAATGCTGACCAAACTTTACAAAAAAAAGAAATGGAATATTTAAAGCCTATTACAGAAAAAGCACAAGCAGCTATTTTAAAAGTAGCAAAAGCTCAAGGTTTTGATTATGTATTAAACTCTGCTCAAGGTGGAGGCGTACTTATGGCAGAAGGTAAAAACTTACTTGAAGACGTGAAAAAAGAATTAGGTATTAAATAAAATATCTTAAACAAATAGTATCTAAAGCCGACTTATTAAGTCGGCTTTTGTATTTTTATAAAGTGAATAAAACTTATGAGTAAACAACCTATTGGCATATTCGATTCTGGTGTTGGTGGCACTTCCATTTGGAAGGAAATACGTAACGTATTACCAAACGAAAATTCTATTTATTTAGCCGATAGTATTAATGCACCTTATGGACCAAAAGGTACTAGGAAAATTATAGAACTTAGCATAAAAAATACAGAATTCCTTTTAGAAAAAAACTGCAAAATTATAGTTGTGGCTTGCAATACTGCCACAACAAATGCTATTAGTATTTTAAGAGAAAAATACAATGTTCCATTTATTGGTATTGAACCAGCCATTAAGCCTGCGGCATTAAACACAAAAACAAAAGCTATTGGTATTTTAGCAACAAAAGGTACATTATCTAGCGCACTATTTCACAACACTTCTAGCTTATACTCTAACGGAATAACCATTATAGAACAAATAGGAGAAGGTATTGTTCAACTTATAGAAAACGGGAGTCTTGATTCATTAGAAATGGAATTATTGCTTAAAAGCTACTTAAAACCAATGCTTAAAGCCAATATAGATTATCTTGTGTTGGGTTGCACACATTATCCTTATCTTATTCCTAAGCTTATTAAACTGCTTCCTAAACACGTTAAAATTATTGATTCTGGTTTAGCAGTTGCCAAGCAGACTAAATCTGTTTTAGAGCAGCTTGATTTATTAAATACAGAAGTGCTAAAACCTAAAAATGAGTTTTATATTAATTTGAAGAATACAGAAGTGATGCAATCGCTTTTAGGAAAACCTTTTAATGTTGATTATTTAGAGTTTTAAATACACGAGAAGATAATGATATTGCCATGTCATTACTTCGTCTCTTCTCCCAATAACATTGACAATTACTCTTTAAACCAACTAGAATATTTTACATAATTCTCTGCAATACGGTTTATTTCACCATTAATAAGTTCTTTGCTTATATCTTTTACTTTTTTGGCTGGAACTCCTGCATAAATGCTTCCAGATTCTACAATTGTATTTTGGGTAACTACTGCACCTGCTGCAACAATACTATTACTTTCTACAATACAATTATCCATAACTATACTTCCCATACCAATAAGCACATTATCGTGAATAGTACAACCATGCACTATAGCATTGTGGCCAATAGACACATTATTACCAATGGTTGTTGGGTATTTTTGATAGGTGCAATGCACCACTGCTCCATCTTGTACATTTACCTTATTGCCTAGTTTTATATAGTGTACGTCGCCTCGCAAAACGGCATTAAACCAAATACTGCATTGTTCTCCTACTTGTACGTCTCCAACAATAGTTGCGTTTTCTGCAATGTAACAATCTTCTGGTAGTTGTGGACTTTTTCCGTTTACTGGTTTTATTATTGGCATATTTTTAATTTTATTTAAAATAAGATAGTAATTCAGATTTTCTAGAAGGCGACACCATTACTTCCTTTCCGTTACTTAAGATTACACTTCCGCCTTTTCCTTTTACATATTTTACAACTTCGTTTACATTAACCAAATAGCTTTTATGTACTCTAGCAAAGTTTGAGTCTTGTAAGGCTTCTTCAAAATATTTAAGTGTTTTACTTACTACTTTCTTTTTGTTGTTATTTAGGTAAATTTCTGTGTAATTGTCATCGGCTTTACAGAATAAAATATCTGCTGTGCTAATGACTTCAAAACCATTTTGTTGTGGAATAGTTATTTTTCCAGCTACATTATTACTCGTTTTTGGCACTAAAACTTGGTCTTGAAGTGCATTTTCTTTTGTTTTTATTTCTATAACATAATCTACTGATTTAATTAAATCGTCAATAGCAATTGGTTTCATTAAATAATAACTAGCGTGTGCATTTAAAGCTTCTATTGCATAATTATTATAAGCTGTTACAAAAACGGTTTCGAAGTCTCTATCTCCTACTTTATCTAGCAAATCGAAAGCATTACCATAAGGCATTTCTACATCTAAAAATACTAAATCTAACTCGTTATTTCTAATGAGCTCTAAACCTTCGTTTATGTTTGCAGCTTCTCCAAGAATAGTTACATTTGGACAGTATTTTTTAAGATAGTTTTTAAGAATGTCTCTGCTTGCTTGTTCGTCTTCTACTATTATTGCGTTTAGTTTCATTTTCTGGTGATTTATTTAGTTTCTATAATAGATATTGAAATATATTTATTTTCACCTAATTCTAATCTATCAATGCTATTGTAATATTTATAATTTCTTTCAATAAAAAAAAGCTTGTTAAACTCTTCAAATGTCGAAAGTTTACCGTTGATTAAATAATCTCTTTTGTAAGAAATTCCACAATACAAAACTATTACCTTTTTAATATGGACAATTCCACCATATGCTCTTGCTCCTAATTTCTCTAGAAAATATTTACTCTTTTGCTTAATATAACTGTAGCTTCTTGCAGACTGTTCCATTAAGTCTTTATCATCTTCATTCAATTCTGAATATAATTTATATGGTTTTGAATTAACAATAATTAAGGGGTCTTCTGAAATCAAACCTTGCTCAGAATACATTTTAATATAATCTGAAAGCTTAATATTATAATTTACCATAGGTGTTTTTTCAACTGACTTACAATTAATAAGTGAAATAAAAATTAATAATATTAAAATTTTAACCTTCATATTAATCTTTTTTCAAAGTCACTACAACTATAGTTCCTGTATCGCTTTCTGTTTGTTCTTTATGTAATTCGTCTATAAAAACATCAACCTTATCTTTATACATTTCGTTTAAAATAGACACACGTTTTTTAATATTACCCATGCCTTTAGAGTTCTGCTTTTGCTGATTTTCGGTTTTAAGCGCTTTAGACTTTTCGCGACCAATGCCATTGTCTGCAATAGTAATGGTAATTTCGTCTTTACTTTTTTTAGTAATAGAAATATCTAATTTCCCTTTGGCTTCTTTATAGCGTAAGCCATGCCAAACGGCATTTTCTATATAAGGCTGCAATAACATTGGTGGAATTTGGTAACTATTAATGTCTATTTCTTCATCTACAGTTATGGTATAATCAAACTTATCTTGAAATCTAAAATGTTCTAATTTGGTGTATAATTCTAATAACTCTATTTCTTTTTCTAATGGTATAAAATCTTGCTCGCTATTTTCTAAAACGGTTCGCATTAGTTTAGAAAAATCGCTTAAATATTTGTTTGCTGTACGCTCATCGTTAGTGGCAATAAAACTATTTACAGAGTTTAAAGCATTAAAAATAAAGTGAGGATTCATTTGGCTTCTTAATGATTTTAAAGCCAACAAATTATTAGCTAAACGCTGTTGTTTTATGTATTTATACATTAAAAAGCCTGCAAAAAGCAATAGTAATAATCCGCCTATAAGTGAGTAAATTATTATTTTTTGATTTTTGTTTTGCTCTTGGTTTAGTTGATATCTACTTTCGGATAACTCACGATCACTTTCTAAAGAGGTAATTCGGTTTTGCTTATCTGCAATACTTTTATTAAAACGAGCTGCTTGAGTAATTTGCTGTTCTTTTTTTACAAAAAGTGCTTCAACAGATTTAATATACTCATCGTATTTTTTTCTTGCATTTTCAAAATCACCAGACTCTCTATAGACTTCTGATAGTTTTCTAGTAGCATCTTTCTCTACCACTAAGTCTTCACGTGCATCTGCCTCTGCAATACTTTTTTCTAAATATGGTATAGCTTCTGCATAATTTTTTTGCATAAATAAGGCATTACCAATTTTATAGTTTTGTTTTTGTGTGGTATAATCGCTTTCAATGTCAATTATAGAATCTGTCTCAATATCTTTAATATCTAAAATGGCTTCTTCCCTTAGGCGTATTTCGTCTTCAAAATTACGATTAGCGTTATTAAAATCTGCAACTTTAACTTTTTCCTTAACCGCTCTTGTTTTGTTTTCTTGAGTGGCTAAATTTAAGGAGTTGTTGTAGTATTTTTTTGCTTTAGCAGTGCTTCCGTTAGCATCAAAAGATTGCGCTATTTTAGAATTTAAATCGGTTACTTTAGGTGCTATTAAATGTTTTTGAGCAATTACAAGTGCTTCATTATAAGAATCTATAGATAGTTTATAGTTTTTCATTTTAAAATATACATCTCCTAAACTTTCATTTAGTTCCACCAATTGGTAATTGGATAATTCTTTTGTATCAATTTTTTGAAGTAATAAAACGCTTTCTTGGTAATTATTATTCATCATATAAGCCTTTGCTAACTTGAGCTTAACTTCGTTAGATTGGTAACTGTTTAGGCTTATTCTATAATTAGATACTGCTAAGTCGTACTGTTTCCAAAACATATAGACATCTGCAAGTACTTCAAAAGCTTCAGAATTTTGCTTCACAGAACTACTTCTTTTAATGCTTTCGGTTACAAATTGAATACTTTTATCAGCAGATTTCTTTTTATAAACTAATGCAGAATCTATTAAGTTATTAAACGAATTGTCCTGTTTTTGTTTATATAAATTAACGTCGGAGTGTGAAGTTCGCTCTAACACATTAACAATTAAACGCTCATCGCTTTTTACGGTATAATAAATAGTTTCAAAATCTTCATGACTAATAATAATCTCATCTCCTACTTTTGCACGAACTCTAAACTCTCCCAAAGCATTAGAAGAAGTGTAAGCACCACCATTTACTTGAATATTAACGTCTTCAATAGCTTCTCTTGAATCTTCTTCTTTAACTAGTCCTCTAACTTCAAAAAATGCGTCTTTAGTATTTTGAGGTTGATTGTTAACGGCATCGTTTTGCTGTGCAAACGCTGAAAGCGAGAAAAAAACAATTAGTATACAACTGATATATAATTTAAGGTATTTCACAAGTGATTTTTATTTACTAAAAGATAAACTTACACACTTTAATTGGCATATTAAAATGAGTGGTACTGAAACTAATGAAATATTGAACTAAAATAACCTTGTTTACTCATTTATAAAGAGCATTCACTCAATATAAAGTCGTTTTCACTCATTGTGGTTTTTATTAAAAAAAGGTTGCTTATAAGTTTACATCAAAATAAAAACTTAAACACATGAAAAACACTTTTTACTTAGTCCTACTATTATGCTTTTCTTTGGCATCTGCACAAATTAAAGGTAATGCAACAACCATTTCAAGACAAAACGTAATTCAAGCCGAAGATCTTGGAAATGCTAACATTTATGGAAATAATATAAATGCGTTTAGGCATCAAAATTTAATACCTAACCCAACCATTACAATAGATGTTAAAGCACTAAACAGTATTGTAGCAGATTCTTACACAGCGGTTTTTAATTTAGTGCAAATTGGAGAAACTGCAGAAGACACAAACAAGTTAATGAACGAACGTGTAAACGATGTAAAAAGCGCATTAACTGCTCAAGGCATATTTAGTAAGGATATAATTATTGATGTGATTTCTTTTGTTCCAGTCTATGAAACTGTAGTAGAAAAAAAGTTGTTTAGTAAAAAATATAACGAGGTGCCTAAAGGCTTCGAACTGCAACAAAATTTGCATATAAAATTTACTGAAGTTAATCAGTTTGAAAAAATATTGGCTGCCTGTGCTAAAAATGAAATATACAACTTAGTAAAAGTGGATTATTTTATAGAAAATATTGAAGCTGTTTACACTAAACTAAGAGCAGAAATTCTAAAAACACTTAAAGCAAAAAAGCAATTTTATTTAGACTTAGGTTTCGATTTAGCAAATTATAAACCTACAATGGCAGACACAAAGTATTGCCATTTTCCACGAGAGTTTTATAAAAACTATCAAGCATTTAATAGTATCTCTTTAGAAGCCATTAAAAAACCAAAAGGTATTATACAAGCAAAAAAACAAACCTCTTATTATTACGATCCTTTGTCTTTTAAAGAATATGATGTTGTAATTAATCCATCTATTGTAGAACCTGTAATACAAATAGGCATGGAAATTAAACTACAATATATAGAAAAACCAAAAAAGCCAGAACCTATAGTTAAAGAAAAAGAAGTGATAAAAAACAAATACTTTATTCTATCAAAAGATGGAGAACTTAAAGCAAAAGAATTAAAATTAGAAAACTAATTAACAAGGATAACAAGAAAAATAATAAACAAATGAAAACAATAATTAAATCACTTGTCATTACATTATCTGCCTTTTCTCTTATGGCATGTAATGCAGACAACAAAAAGCAAAACATAAGTTATGCTTTAAACGAAACTGTGCATACTATTAAGACAGTTACTCCAAAATTTAAAAAAAAATATATTAAAGTAGCACTTTTACTAGATACAAGTAATAGTATGGATGGCTTAATAGACCAGGCAAAAGCCCAACTATGGGAAATTGTAAACGAGTTATCTTATGCAAAATGTAAAGACGATAAACCTAATTTAGAAATTGCACTTTACGAATATGGAAACGATAACCTAAATAGTGAAGAAGGCTATATAAGACAAGTTCTTGCTTTTAGTGATGACTTAGACGAAATTTCTAAACAATTGTTTTCTCTAACCACAAAAGGAGGTAATGAATATTGTGGCTATGTCATAAACACTGCTCTAGATCAGTTAGAATGGAATGATAATAAAGACGATTTAAAATTTATTTTCATAGCAGGAAACGAGCCTTTTACTCAAGGTAAAATAAACTATAAAGACGCCTCAAAACATGCTCACAATAAAGATATAACAGTAAACACCATTTTTTGTGGCGACTACAATCAAGGCATTTCTGGATATTGGAAAGATGGCGCAGATTTAGCTCATGGAGATTATATGGCAATAAACCATAATAAAGAAACTATACATATTGCAACACCTTATGACGATGCTATTTTAGAGCAAAACAATAAACTAAACAAAACCTATGTAGCATATGGCTCTCGAGGTATAGAAAAAATGCAACTTCAAGCCCAACAAGATAATAATGCAGAAAGCTATAGTAGTGCAAATGCGGTAAGCAGAACGGTTAGCAAAAGTTCTCATCTTTACAAAAACTCTACTTGGGATTTAATAGATGCTTCAAAAGACAAAACATTTAATTATGATTCTTTAAATCAAAACGATTTACCTCAAGAACTTAAAAACAAAAGTGTTTCAGAGATCAAGACATATATTTCTAGTAAAAAGAACGAACGTGTAATAATTCAAAATAGAATCCAAGAACTTAATTCTAAACGCAAAGAGTATATTTTAAAAACTAATAAAGAAAATACCAACGGATTAGAAAACGCTATGATTAAAGCGATAAAATCTCAAGCCAAAGTAAAAAACTATTCTTGGAAATAATATCTAATTAACACATAAACTGTATTACATAAAAAAAGCCTTCTAAATTTAGAAGGCTTTTTTAGATCTGTGTATAATCTATTTAGTTAATTGCTGGACAATTACAACTGTAACGTTCTTTAGCACAACCAAAATTATAGCCTAAAGTAATTTGATGAAAACCACCATTATTAAAAACAACAGAGTTTGCTTGGTAACTGTATGTGTAAGCAAACATAAACTCATCTAAGTTAACTCCTAGTAATGGCGTAATGTATTGTAATTTTTGGCTGCTTACTCCTGAGCCATCTACAAATTCTGCACCATCTAAACTTCTTCTGTAAGATATTCCTCCCCAAACTTTACCAAAATCCATTGTCTTGTATGCTTTAAGGTTAACATCGAAAGAAGCCTCTTCTGTTGCATCTCTGTACATAAACATAACTGAAGGTTCAAAACTCCAATCGTTATTATAACTACTAAATGTGTTTCCAGCAGAGACAATGTAAGTTCTTAAATTATCATAACTTAAACCTTGTTCGTTAAAATTTACACCTTCATTTTTTAGTAAGTTCTTTACCGTAGCATGTGCATAAAAATCATATAAGTGGTATGAGAAACCAAAATCAACATTAAAATTGGTTGCAGATTGCTCGATACCTCCAATAATTGGATCTGGCCCATCAAATAAAAACGAAGTTTCGTCTAATTTATATTGAATAGCTCCAGCGCTTAAACCAAAAGAAAGCATATTTAAATCTGATGTGCTTCTTGAAAACATAAGGTGATGAGCATAGGTTAAATAAACACCACTTTGTGAGTGGAAACCATTTTTATCGGAATAAACAATCGCTCCAACTCCAGATTGACTTTCTCCAATTCTACCATTAATACTTGCTGTTAATAAAGCTGGAGCATCATCTTCCCCAAACCATTGTTGACGACCAGTAACTCTTATTTTAGTACAATTTGCTACACCAGCCATAGAAGGGTGAATTAAGTAATAATTGTCTGTTAAGTAATCTGAATATACAGGAAGTCCTTCTTGTGCATTAGTAAATTGACTACTAAAAAACACTATAACTGCCAATATTAATAACCTTTGTATTCTCATAATCTCTATTTTCAAGGTAGATGTTGGTTCAAAATGCATAGCTCTCGCTTTAATAACTCTCGTTTTCCGATTAAATTATATCAGAGCCAAATATATGAATTTACTTTGTATTATTTAGGTATCAAAAGTTAAAGCCACCAATATAAAAAGGATTTAGCAAAAAAACTAAACTTTTATGATTAATGGATAAATCTTTAAAGTGCCAAATATATCGATAACTGAACATACTTTTAGTATTTTTGCAAAAAAAAAGTTACAAAATGAATTCTTTTAAAGTTACAACTCAAGAAACTTCAAATTCTAAAATACTAAAATTTGAAGTCAATCAATTTATTACTCAACATCAAAGTTTCGAATTTAGTAATATAGATGAAGCAAAAGCTTCTCCTCTTGCTCAACAACTATTCTATTTGCCTTTTGTAAAAAAAGTATACATAACGAGTAATTTTATAGCTATAGAGCGTTTTAGTATTGTTAAATGGCAAGATGTCCAAAACGAAGTTTCTCAACAAATTGAGGAGTACTTAAATAATGGCAACGTAGTCATAAATCAAGATATTGCTCCAAAAAAAACACCGGTAACTGTCTATGCAGAAAGCACACCAAATCCTGGAGTTATTAAATTTGTTGCAAATAAAAAAATTGCTAACGCAGCTTTCGAGTTTACTTCTATAGATACGACTAAATCATCTCCATTAGCTACAGAATTATTTCATTTTCCTTTTGTTAGAGCTGTTTTTATAGATGAAAATTACATCTCTGTAACTAAATATGATGTAGCTGAATGGAATGACATTACAAATGAATTACGTGAATTTATTAGGGCCTATATTGAAAATGACAAAGAGATTATTTCTGCTAATGCTCCTGAAGTAATTGAAAAATCTACCGAAAAAGTAGAAGCACATTTTGAAACACTAGATGATATTTCGAAAGAGATTATAAATATTCTTGAAGAATATATAAAACCTGCTGTTGCAAGCGATGGTGGTAATATTCAATTCGACTCTTACGATGAAAAAACTAAAACTGTAAAAGTAATATTACAAGGTGCTTGTAGTGGCTGTCCTTCTTCGACATTTACTTTAAAAAATGGCATAGAAAACATGTTAAAAGAAATGCTAAAAGGAAAAGTAAATACTGTTGAAGCAATTAACGGTTAATCTTTAAAAAAAGCTTTTTGTCGTAATATCCATATTTATAATATTTGAAAATATTACTTTCTATAATATTTTTTAATTTTATAATAATTATAAATTTAAAACATAAAAATTATGGCAGTATTAAAAGTTATTGAAGTATTATCTAACTCTGAAAAAAGTTGGGAAGATGCTACTAAAAAAGCAGTAAAGCATGCTTCTAAAAGTGTAAAAAATATACGTTCTGTTTATGTTCAAGACCAAAGCACTAGCGTTAAGGATGGTGAAGTAACAGATTTTAGAGTAAACTTAAAAATCACTTTTGAAGTGAATTAATTATTACTTCTACATTAACAAAAAAACGCCTGAACTAAAGTTCAGGCGTTTTTTTGTTATTATTAATATAGCTTTTCTAGTTTTATCTTTTTAGTGTAAAATGCGCTCTTATGGTTTTCTTTTCATCAGTAGTTGGTTCTCTGTATTCTACCGTAAACCAGTAGTCGCTTGTTGGCATTGGGTTACCATTGTAGGTTCCATCCCACCCTGCGCCTGTTGGGCTTAATTGCTTTAAGAGTTTGCCATAACGATCAAATATATATATTACCGCGTCTGGTTGGTTACCATTACCATAAATGTTCCATGTATCGTGGTAACCATCACCATTTGGTGTAAAGTATAATGGATAATCCATAACTATAATGCTTGTAGTGGTTTCACCACAGCCTACAGTGTCTCTTACTGTTATGCTATGTTGTCCTGCTTCTACATTGGTAAAGGTATACATGCTATCGTTTGGTGTGTTGATCTGCCAAGCACCTCCATCGATACTAAATTCG